>JACROD010000001.1 GCA_016214605.1 Candidatus Kaiserbacteria bacterium | reverse complement strand
TCGATACTTCGCGGGACAAACGATATGGTACAGCATCAGGCTCTTGTTGTGTTCTTTGGTGATGTGCTTGGACATTCACTGATTATACGGGAGTTCGTTGACCGCGCAGCAAGCTGCCGCGGTATTACTTTTGGAATAAATCGCCACCCCAGGTAGCCGGGGTGGCGATTATTGGGAAGACCTGATTTATCGAAGGCGCTTTCGTAACTCCTCCCAAACAAAACTTTCTTCACCAGACGAAAGAGGCATACGTCGATCCAAGCCGTCTTCTCTGTTATGGAATATGACGGTTTGTGATCGGAACGTGACTTCTTGCCGTGCCCGTCTCGACTTTTTGAGATCGTCAACGAGGTCTGCGACCAAATACTCAAGTTTTGAGTGTACAGATGCACCCCGACTGGATTCGATTAGGAATAACCGGGGGCCGTTTTGTGAATCCTGGGCCGAAATGACCAACTTCATTGAAGCCATGATATATCCCTCACCTTGTGCATGTACCAAAGATAATCTATAACATTAAATTAATACCGTCAATACCCTAAGACCCACAAAACCATGCTACAATGCCGGCATTCTTTTATTATTTATAAGTAGTCTTTTAATTCACATTATGGAAGTTGAATCAGCAAAACTTATCGGTATGGCCATCGCAGCGGGTTTCGGCGTGCTCGGACCCGGTATCGGCATCGGCCTCATCGGCGGCCGCGCCATGGAAGCGCTCGGACGCAATCCTGATGCTTCGGGCAAGATCGTTTCCAACATGATCCTCTCGATCGCGTTCGCAGAAGCCTTGGGCATCTTGGCACTCGTCGTATCTTTCATCATCAAGTTCGTCTAATTATTGCGATCACATGGGCGAATTATTCTCGGTATTCGGTGTCAATTGGCAACTCCTCATCATCCAGGGGATCAATTTTGCAGTGCTCCTCGGAGCCCTCACTTATTTCCTCTACAAACCGATGATGAAAATGATCGACGAGCGCCGCGCTCAGATCGCCGAAGGAGTGCGTAAGGCCGAAGAAGCTGATCGCAGCCTAATGGCCGCCAAGGAAGAAGGGGAGGCGCTCGTAGGTGCTGCCGCACGCGAAGCAGAAGCCTTGGCCGCTGCCGCACGGGCGCGTGCCGACGAAAAGGGAAGCGAGATTATCAAGACCGCTGAAGCAAAAGCCGAGGCAACCATGCGCGACGCCGCCGCTCGCGCCGAAGAATCGAAGCGCATTGCACTTCAGGAAAGCCAGCGTGAGATTGCGCGTACCGCAATGCTCGCCGCGGAGAAAATTCTTCTTGCCCGCCATAGCCTTGGCGACGGTGGGCGCGAAAAGAAAGCCTAACCTATGGAAAAAGCATACGCACAAGCCTTGTGGAACACGATAGCAGGAGGAATGGACCCCAAAAAGTCCGTGCATGCAGTACACAAAATACTCGAGACAGAAGGTCGCACAGAGCTCATGCCGCGCATCGCTCGAGCGTTTGAACGCCTCGCCGCACGCGAACACTCTCGCAATACCGTGACACTCACCGTCGCACACAAACGTGATGAGGCGCAGTCTCGCCAAGAGGCCGCCGAAGCACTCAAGGAGCTCGGTGCCGACGCTCACACTCTCGAGACGTATGTCGATGATTCGCTCATCGGCGGCTGGCGCCTTGAAGGTCGCGAACACCTCGTCGACGAAAGCTACAAGAAACACCTGCTCGCCATTTATACCGCAGCGACTTTGTAGGCATCATTTTTATTTTTTACCAATCTTTATTCACTCATCATTACCTGTATGGATTCGTCAATCGTAGAAAAAATCGTCAAAGAGATCGAAGGCTACACGCCCAAACACGATCACGAGCATGTCGGCCGCGTCACCGCGGTAGGCGACGGTGTCGTCGCAATCGACGGACTTTCCAAAGCGGTGATGAGTGAAGTCATCGTGTTCGAAGAGGGAAAAAGCAAGAAGCTCGAGGATTCGATGCATCAGACATCTGCCCTGCTCGGCCTCATCCTCAACCTCGAAGAGGACGGCGTCCGTGCCTCGATCCTTGGCGACACTTCGCGTGTGGCCGAGGGTATGACGGTCAAATCGACCGGCAAGATTCTCATGGTACCCTCGGGCGAAGAGCTCCTCGGTCGCGTGGTCAATGCGCTCGGCGAGCCCGTAGACGGCAAAGGACCGTTCAAGAAACCTGTCATGATGCCTGTCGAGCGCCAAGCCTCCGGTGTGATCGATCGCAAACACGTCTCCGTCCCGCTTCAGACCGGCATCAAGGCGATCGACGCCATGATCCCGATCGGACGCGGTCAGCGTGAGCTTATCATCGGTGACCGCTCTACCGGCAAGACCACCATCGCGATCGACACCATCATCAACCAAAAGAACGATCCTGCCGACAAACGCCCGATCTGTATCTATGTCGCTGTCGGCCAAAAAGAGTCCAAGACCGCGCGCATCATGCAACAACTACGCGACGCGGGTGCACTCGAATACACCATCATCGTCGACGCCTCCGCGTCGGCCCCGGCCACACTTCAGTATCTCGCGCCCTTCACTGGTGCCGCGATCGGCGAATACTTCATGGATCAGGGCAAGGATGTGCTCGTGATCTACGACGACCTCTCCAAGCAAGCAGTGGCCTACCGCCAACTCTCTCTTCTCCTGCGTCGCCCGCCGGGCCGCGAAGCATATCCGGGCGACATCTTTTATCTCCACTCGCGCCTTCTTGAGCGCGCCTGCCGCCTCTCCGAAGAGAAGGGCGGAGGATCGCTCACCGCGCTTCCGATCATCGAGACACTCGAAGGCGACATCTCTGCTTACATCCCGACCAATGTCATCTCGATCACCGACGGGCAGATCTTTCTCATGGCAGACCTTTTCAATAAAGGCGTCCGTCCCGCGATTGATGTCGGTCTCTCGGTCTCACGCGTCGGTGGCGACGCGCAGACCAAGGCGATGAAATCCGTCGCCGGTACGCTCAAGCTGGAGCTGGCACAATTCCGCGAGCTCGAAGCCTTCATGCAGTTCGCCCAAGACCTCGACAAAGCCACCGCCGACCGCATTGCATCCGGTCAGCGTATGGTCGAAGTATTGAAGCAGAAAAATGGTGCACCACTCCCATTCGAAAAGCAGGTCGCGATCCTCTACGCCGCCACGCACGCATTCTTTGCCGACGTTGCGATCACCAAAGTGATCGAGGTTGAGAAGCAGTTCACCGAATACCTCGACGGCCAACACTCCAAGACCTTGGCCGAGATCAAAAAGACTGGTCTCGTCTCCGAAGACCTCAAAAAAGAGCTCAATAGAGCAATGGAAGAATTTAAGCTCGCGCATACGGAGTTGTTCGCAATGAAATAAATATGCAGAAGGGTGTTGATTATCCTGGTATCACTGTAACGTACGTCTGTCATGACGGTGTTGGCAATATCCTTATGCAAAAACGCGGTATTAATTGTCGGGATGAGAATGGGACATGGGACACCGGCGGAGGTGGACTTGAATTGCATGACACGGTGGAAGAAACACTCCGCAAAGAGATAGCTGAAGAATATAAAACTGATGTCCTTGGTTTTGACTTCCTAGGGTATCGTGACGTACATTGTGAGAATAATGGTGTAAAAACGCACTGGCTTGCACTTGATTTCAAAGTATTGGTCGATCGTGACAAGGCCCAAAACGGCGAACCGCACAAATTCGATGCGATAGGATGGTTTGCCAAGGATTCGTTACCATCCCCGCTTCATTCCCAACTCCCATTCTATTTCGAAAAATACAAAAAAGAACTATGGCAAGCTTAAAAAACATAGAGCTCAAGATTTAGACGCATGCAAAAAGAATTCGGCCCATGGAACAAGAAAAAGAAGGAGACACACGAAAGTGCACGGCCCGGTTTTAAAGTGCGCGAAATCTGGGCATGCAAACTTGGGGGAAATGTGGGGGATGAACAAGATGGTGTAGGAAACGATTTTCTACGACCGATTGTGGTGCTCAAAAAGTTCAACAATAACATTCTGTGGGGTATTCCACTCACCAGAACGGATAAACCGAATCTGCCTTTTTATTTTTCATTTTTTATGATGGAAGGTGAGAGCACCTCTACTCAAAAAAGCATCGCTATCTTGTCACAAATCCGACTCATTGATGCACGCAGACTCTCATACCGTATCGGAGAAATATCACAGGTCGATTACAAGTCCTTAACGCAAAAACTCAAGGATTTAATTCCTTGAGTTTTTGCTTTTATACCCCTGTCTTGCGACAGGGTCGGCCCGAAGGCATTTGTACACAAATCTTAGCAAATAAGGTATAGTTGTCAAGCAAAACTGTGAATAACATATGGCCTCCCTCAAAAACATAAAACTCAAGATCCTCTCGTACAAGAAGACGGGGACGGTGACGCATGCGATGGAGGCGGTCTCGGCGGTCAAGATGCGCAAGGCGCAGGAGCGCGCACTCGGCGGCCGCGCCTATGCCGCGGCCGCCCTCTCAGTCCTTGAGCGCGTCTCGGGCACGATCGACACCTCGCATCATCCGCTCATGACTGAGCAAGGCGGAAAGACCTGTTTCGTCGTCGTCACGAGCGATAAGGGCCTCGCCGGCTCGCTCAACAGCTCGGTCATCCGCCGCGCCGAACACGAGATCAGCGCACGCGATCTTGCACCCGACCAGGTCATCGTGATCGCGATCGGACGCCGCGGAGCGGAGCATTTTGCCAATCGCGGACATGATGTCCGTATCCGCAAGGAAAACGTCAGCGACGATCTCTCCGAATCCGACTTGCGCGCCATCACGGATGAACTGCTCTCCTGGTACGCAGCGAAGGAAATCGGCTCTTGTGTCGTTGTGTACACCAATTTCATCTCGACCTTCGAACAGGAAGCGCTTGCGCGTCAGATCATACCGATCACACCCCTAGCCGTCCGTGAGACGGTTGCTGGCATCCGCCCGGCGCGCGGCCGCTATGCACCGAGCGACGAAGCACCTATTCACCCGGCAACATATTTGGTCGAACCATCCGTCGATGCGGTTCTCTCAGAACTCCTCCCACGCCTCATCAATATCATGATCTTCCACGCGTTCATCGAGTCCAAGGCATCCGAACACAGCGCCCGCCGCGTCGCGATGAAGAGCGCGACCGACAAGGCCAAAGATATGGTCAAGTCGTACACGAGGCGTTTCAACAAAGCCCGCCAAGCATCCATCACCCGCGAAGTCTCCGAGATTGTCGGCGGCATGGAGGCAATGCGATAAGTGGTCATTTTATTAAAAGTAGTCTATTATCTCTTCACATTATGAAAGGCACCATCACTCAAATTATCGGACCAGTCGTCGACGTTCGTTTCGACAGCCATCTACCTGAGATCAGAAACGCACTCGAGGTAAGCCATAAGGATGGACGCCTCGTCCTTGAGGTCGCTCAGCACCTCGGGCTCAATCGCGTCCGCACGATCGCCATGCAAGACACTGCAGGCCTCGCGCGCGGAGCCGAAGTGACCGACACCGGCGCACCGATCTCGGTCCCGGTCGGCGAAGCATCACTCGGCCGCATGTTCAATGTGATCGGTGATCCGATCGACGGCCTGAAGCCGACCGAAAAGGGGACCAAGCGCCTCCCAATCCACCGCGAGGCACCCCCGTTTGCTCATCAGTCGACCAAAGCAGAAGTCTTTGAGACCGGCATCAAGGCGATCGACCTGCTCGCGCCCTTCATCAAGGGCGGCAAGGTCGGCCTCTTTGGCGGTGCTGGTGTGGGCAAGACCGTCCTTATCCAGGAGCTCATCCACAACGTCGCGAGCGAGCACGGCGGCTACTCGGTATTCGCCGGTGTGGGCGAGCGCGTCCGCGAAGGCAACGACCTCTATCATGAAATGAAAGACTCCGGCGTCCTCGACAAGACCGCGCTCGTATTCGGCCAGATGAACGAAGTCCCGGGTGCTCGTGCGCGCGTCGCACTCTCGGGCCTCACCATGGCCGAAGCATTCCGCGACGAAGGCGGCAAAGACGTCCTCTTCTTCATGGACAACGTCTTCCGTTTCGTCCAGGCAGGTTCCGAAGTCTCCTCACTCCTCGGCCGCGTACCATCAGCAGTGGGCTACCAGCCGACCTTGGCCGAAGAAATGGGCAACCTCCAAGAGCGCATCACCTCGACCACCGAAGGCTCCATCACCTCCGTACAGGCCATCTACGTACCGGCAGACGACCTCACCGACCCCGCACCGGCCACCACATTTGCACACCTCGACTCCACGATCGTGCTCTCGCGTCAGCTCGCTTCGCTCGGTATCTATCCGGCGATCGACCCGCTCGAATCCGGCTCGACGGCGCTCACCCCGGAGATCGTCGGCGAAGAGCACTACCGCGTCGCCAACGAGACCCGCCGCGTGCTCCAGCGCTACAAAGACCTCCAAGACATCATCGCGATCCTCGGCATCGAAGAACTCTCCGACGACGACAAAAAGCTCGTCTACCGCGCACGCAAGATCCAACGCTTCCTCTCACAGCCATTTGCCGTCGCCGAGGCATTTACCGGTGCCAAGGGCAAATACACCACACTCGCCGATACGGTCCGCTCATTCGCAGAAATCCTCGACGGCAAGCACGATGCACACGACGAACACTCGTTCTACATGAAGGGCGGTATCGACGACGTCACTGCCGCAAAGAAATAAACCCATGGCCGAGTATCCCAACACATTTGATCTCGTGATCGCGTCGGTACAGGAGACTCAGTATGACGGTCCTGTACTCGCCGCGACATTGCCGGGCAGTGAAGGCGAGATGACGATCATGCCGCATCACGAAGCATTCGTAACGACACTCAAGCCGGGCACCATTACCGTGCGCATTATGGGCGGTGAGACGCGCACCTTTTCGATCGAAAACGGCGTCCTCGAGTGCTCCAACAACCGCGTCGTTGTGTTACTCTAAGCAGATGTCCGCCAAAAAATTCCAACGACGAAAAGAAGATTTTGTTTGCACCAAATGCGGCACCACGGTCGTCGGCGACGGCTACACCGATCATTGCCCAGCGTGCCTCTGGAGCAAGCATGTCGATATCAACCCCGGCGATCGCGCATCCAACTGTCTCGGACTCATGCAGCCGATCGCGACAGAAGGCACGGGTCCTGTATACACCATTCTCTATTCGTGTACGCTTTGTAGCCAGAAACACCGGGTTAAAATGCATAAGTCAGACAGCGTCGATGCGATCATCGCACTCGCACAAGCCCGCGCCGCCAAACCCTAACAACGCGGTATGACAAACACTGCAAAAAAGATCGTCATCTTATTGGGGCACAGCGCCAAAGATTCTCACTGTCGCAGACTCGCCGATGCGTACGAAGGGGGAGCACGAGGTGCCGGACACACCGTCGAACGCTTCGACATCGGCGACTTGTATTTTGATCCGGTCCTCCACGACGGATATCGCACGATCCAAGATCTCGAGCCGGATCTGATCCGCTTCCAAGAAGCCCTCAAAGGTGCCGATCATTTTGTGATCCTATACCCCAACTGGTGGTCGGGTCCGCCAGCCATACTCAAAGGGTTCTTCGACCGCGTGTGGCTGCCTGGATTTGCATATCAATACATCAAACTGCGCAGCGGACACAACACACCCTTTTGGCACCGCTTGCTCAAAGGCAAGACCGCGCGGCTCATCGTGACCACCGGGATGCGCCCGATGTTTCTGCGGATGCTGTACGGTAATTTTTTGCAACAAGTCTCTGTCGGGATCTTGTGGTTCGCAGGTTTGAGGGTCGAAGAGACCGTATTCGGGCCGACCGACGGTCCGCACCACGCCCGAGAAGACGCCTGGGTCGCGCAAGCGCGTAGTCTGGGTGCGCGCGCAAAATAAAATACGGTATAATGAAACGCATGCGTGCTCGCGTTTTCTTTTCTATTGCCGTGCTGTCTATTTTCATATCGACACCTCTCTTCACTTCTGCCGACACAGCGCCGACCCCACCATCGCAAGCGACCGCCAATCAGCGCGCCGCTCTGCAAGCACAGCTCGCACAGGTGCAGGCGGAGATCCAACAGACGCAATCCAAGCTCGCCGATACGCAGACACAGCGCACTTCATACGAGCGGGATGTCGCCATTCTCGACTACAAGGTCCAGTCCGCACAGCTGCAGATCAAACAGCGCGACCTGACGATCCAAGCGCTCAAAGCCGGCATTGATCAGAAGGTCGTTGGTATCAGCGATCTCGACACACGTGTCGCGAGCGATCAAGAAGCGCTGTCACAGATCCTGCGCGACACTCAGCAAATGGACGACACTTCTTTTATCGAATTAACTCTGAGCGGCTCACTCACCGACATCTTCAAAGACATCGACGCTTTCGAGCAGATTCAGTCGGCGATGAATCAATCCTTCATACAGATGGCGACCAAACGCTCCGACCTCTCCGCCCGCAAACAAGCACTCGAGCAACAGCAACAAGAGACCGAGGAGCTTCGCCAGATCCAAGTCTTGCAGCAACAATCGCTCAAGTCGACTCAAAAAGAGAAGAAAGACCTCGTCGCAACCGTCAAAGGACAAGAAGCTGTATACGAAAAGATGATCACCGCCAAAAAACAAAGCGCGGCCCAGATCGAAGCAGCGCTCTTCTCCCTACGCGATACGAAAGCCGTTTCATTCGGCAACATCTATTCATTTGCCAAAGAGGCCGGCGCTCGAACAGGTGTACGACCCGCACTCATACTGGGGATCCTCGCCGAAGAAAGCAACCTCGGACAGAATGTCGGCACTGGCAACTGGAAAGTCGACATGAAGTCGCCGCGCGATACCGAACCCTTCAAACAGATCACCGCCAAGCTCGGCCTCGACCCCGATGCGATGCCCGTATCCAAGAAGCCCTGGTATGGCTGGGGTGGCGCCATGGGACCGGCGCAGTTCATCCCCTCGACATGGGTCCTCTACCAAGACCGCATCGCGGCAGCGGCGGGCCAAAATCCGGCAAACCCGTGGGATCCACGTACCGCCGCCTTCGCCACGGCGCTGCTTATGGCCGACAACGGTGCCGACCAGCAGACCCCCGCCGCCGAACGCCTCGCCGCCTTGCGCTACCTCGCCGGGTGGGGCAACGCCAGCAAACCGGCCTATTCCTTCTACGGCGATGATGTCATGTCCTTGGCCGACAAGTTCCAAAAAGACATCGATGTCTTGGGCGGGTGATGAGCTGGGGATACATACTCAGTCGGGCGGCAAGGCTCTGCCTTGCCGCCCGGCCCATTGACCAAACTCTTTTCTTTCTGTAACGTGCGACCGGGTTCTTTGACCCCTCAAAGCAACAGGAAAGGGTTTAGCACACTCGTGTCCCGTTAAAAATCAAACAACGAAGCCATATTTTCAAAACCCTTGACGTTGTTTTGTAGCTTGCGCTCGGAAAATAGCTCAACCAAGCCGTTTTTGTCGAATAGCGACACGCTCAATATCTGTAGGATTTCG
>JACROD010000032.1 GCA_016214605.1 Candidatus Kaiserbacteria bacterium | reverse complement strand
TTCGATACTTCGCGGGACAAACGATATGGTACAGCATCAGGCTCTTGTTGTGTTCTTTGGTGATGTGCTTGGACATTCACTGATTATACGGGAGTTCGTTGACCGCGCAGCAAGCTGCCGCGGTATTACTTTTGGAATAAACTCGTTTTTGTAATTATTTTCGGCGTCGAGTTTACTCACTGCTACTTCGAGAGACCGTGCGGCGACCCACCGTTCATCAGAAAGCACCGCAAAGAGGTAGAAGATCGGCATGAACAACAGGAGACCGAGTTCGATGCCGTACAACTGCTCGTTGATGGGCCGAGGACCGCCGTGATAGATAATGACGCCTGACATGGATACTGCCGCCAGTATAAAGAGCGCGCGCGTCATGATGCGCAGATTGAAACGCAGCGCGATCCATGCGAGCAGTGCCAACACAGAGTATGAGAACAACGTCGCATAATCTGCAGAAAGCGACGTCCAAAACATCACGAAAAGGAGCGCCGACAAGAGCACGAGCACGATCGTTTCTTCTATCGCCTCATTGCGCGAGAGTTTGAATCGCGGACGCGTGGTAAGAGAAAGGATGAGTGGCGTGAGTACCAAGACGCTCAACACGCGCCCTGCCCAAGACCTCGTCCACGTGAGTAGGACCGTGCTCATGAGTGAATGCGTCGCGAGATGCGCAAGGACCACGAGCGATGGCGTGATCATTGATGTGATGAATGCTACCAAGATGAAGGAGATGATGTCGCGCACCCTCCCAAAAGTATTCTCAAAGCCGGATCGCCTCAGTAGATACACACCGACGACAGGATGTATAGCCTGGGCAAATGTCGCTACCACGATCACCGGTATCGGCTGACCGATCGGGCTCGTGAGCACGGCGATCAGGGCTGCGGCGGCTATCGGGATCCACATGCGATACCCCCAGAGAAGCATCGCGGCCAATGAGATGCCGGTAGCCGGCCAAATGAGCGCCGGAGAGGTATGCATGGTGAAAAATACATATTGTCCGGCCTTTTGCGAGGCGAGCACCACGACAAAAACCCCGATCATCCTCAAGATATCGGCATAACGGACCCTTGCCAAAACCTTATACATAAGGCGAACACTCTACATCTTTACCGATTTTTTGTAAAGTACCTCTCCTATGCCTTGGTCTTCCTTTTGCGGCGAGGCGCCGGAGGCACTTTGGCTCCCGCTTTGCGCGCCTCTGATAGCCCGATCGCTATCGCTTGTTTTCTGCTCGTCACCTTCGCATCCGAGCGACCGCTTTTGAGCTCGCCTTTCTTGAATTCGCGCATGACGACCGCAACCTTCCTGGCCGCTCCTTTGGAATATTTCTTTTTCGCTGTTTTCTTTTTTGCCATACGTCTACTTATTTAAAAGGATCTTCACCGCGGATCACGCGGATCAATATCATAATAAGAGCAACGATGAGCAAGAGGTGTATAAATCCGCCAAGCGTATACGCTGACACTAACCCCAAGAGCCATAATATGATAAGGAGCGCGGCGATAGTGTACAGCATAGAATATCATTATCAGGATAACGATTTATTTTCCCATACCCCGGATGAACAAGTGATGAAGATCGACATTATTCGCGCCTATGCGCCAGTGCGGCTATACTGGAACAATGGTCACTATGAAGCGAGTTTTTGCCGGAGCGATACTGATCCTTGTACTGTTCCCCGCCTTCTCCCATGCAGAGGTCAATGCTGTAGGGGATACGCAGACCTACCAAAAGGCCCGGGTCATCAACGTACTCGACCAAAAGACCGCGATCATCCCCGGTACCGGCACCCCCGCACAGACACAGACCCTCCAAGCGGAGATTCTCGACGGACCGAACACCGGGACCACTGTGACTTTTGAAAATGATTATCCTGTCCAATTAGAAAAAGGCGGCACCTTTTATGCGCGTCACATCACGAGTACGCTCGACGGGACCGATATGTGGTCAGTCGCCGATCCGTATCGGCTCCCGGTACTCGCGATCCTCGCAGTCGCATTCGTCGCGCTCCTTTTTCTCTTCGGTGGCATACAGGGAGTGCGCGGATTCACGAGCCTCGGCGGAAGCATCTTGCTCATCTTCTACGTACTCATTCCCGGCATCTATAGCGGCTACTCCCCCATACTCGTCTCAATCGGCGTCGCTTCGCTCATCGTCATCGTCGGTTCGTACATCACACACGGGTTCAACCGCGCGACGAGTGCCGCAATCCTCGGCATGATCAGCACGGTCCTCGTGACGGGAGCGGCCGCGTACTGGGTCGTACACGCAGCCCACTTGAGCGGATACACGGGCGACGAGCAGGTCTATCTCAATTTTGATACACATGGCGGTATCGACATGGTCGGACTCCTCTTCGGTGGGATCATGATCGGACTCCTCGGCGTCCTCTACGATATCGCGATCGGACAAGCGATCGCCGTCGAAGAATTATTCAGCGCTGGCGCACATCTCGGACACCCAGAGGTCTATCGGCGCGCGATCCGTATCGGCCGCGAACACATCGGTGCCTTGGTCAACACACTCGCGATCGCCTACGTCGGCGCATCGCTCCCACTCCTGCTCCTGATACAGAGTTCCGACACCGGTATCCTCTTCATGCTCAACAGCGAGATATTCGCCACCGAAATAGTCCGCATCTTGATCGGCTCGATCGGCCTCATCCTCGGCGTGCCGATCACGACCCTCATCGCAACGTACATGTTGGCCGGGCAACCACACGCCGGGCACGCGCACGAAGGACACAGACATCATCATTGATATCCTTTCTAGTTATTGCAAATAATTTGCATTAGTATATACTCGGCGAATGGAAACATCCCATACCAAAGAAGACGCTATCGTGGAATCGCTTCGAGGTTCCGGCTTCCGTGTCACGCGCGGACGCGTCGCCTTGCTCCATCTCCTCAAAAAGGCACGCAAGCCGCTCTCGATCCAAGACATTGTGCGGACCAGCCGCGGCAAGACCATGGATCAAGCAACAATCTATCGCACCCTATCCGACCTCGCCAATGCTGGCATCGTGCACCGCATGGATCTCAACACCGGTACGGCGCATTTTGAATACACACCCGATCGCCCACATCACCATCATCTCGTCTGCACCGACTGCGGCGTGATCGAAGATATCGAGGACTGCGCGATCGAAAAGCTGGAAAAGAACGTCGCGCGAAACTCAAAGCAGTTTACAAACATTTATTCGCACAATTTGGAATTTTTCGGACACTGCAAGAAATGTCCGGCCGCATAACATTATGGTCATCCTTATTACTGTTGCCACCTTTTTTTCCACTTTGATCGGCGGGCTTTTTGCCTTGCGCCTACGCGACCAGCTGCATATGATCCTCGGATTCAGTGCAGGGGCGGTCATCGGCGTCGCCTTTTTCGACCTACTCCCTGAAGCGCTTGAGCTCGCCGGTGATACCTACACTGCTGGCACGATCCTCGCGATCACGGTCATTGGTTTTGCGACCTATCTCGTACTCGACCGCATGGTGCTGCTCCATGGCCACGGCGCTCATCACGAAGGCCATTCACACCGCGGCGTCGCAGGCGCTGGGAGCCTTTCGTTCCATAGTTTCCTCGACGGCATGGGTATTGGCCTCGCCTTCCAAGTATCGGTCGGGGTCGGCGCTGTAGTCGCAGCGGCAGTGCTTGCCCATGACTTCTCTGACGGGATCAATACGGTCAACATGGTCCTCAAGAACGGAGGCAAGAAAAACGAGGCGTTTCGTTGGCTCCTCATCGACTCGATCGCACCGACACTCGGACTTCTCTCGACGTTTCTCTTCGCGGTCCCGGCCAGAGAACTCGGACTTCTTCTCGCACTTTTTGCGGGATTCTTTCTCTACATCGGAGCGAGCGATCTCATACCTGAGAGTTACCATGTGCATCCAAAGCGATGGACCACGATTACTACGGTCGCGGGCATGATCGTACTCTACGCCGTGATCAAATTGGCAGGACTATAAAAGCGATCCTCGCGCGGCGCGCGCTTTAGGTAAATATGATGGCAATGATGATCGCCGCAAGCACAATGCGATACCAGCCGAATCCCGTGAGCGAGAGGCGCGCCAGATACTTCCTCACGACAAGGAGCGTAAAGAATCCGACGACCGCCGCGACCGCAAACCCAAGGACGAGATCGGAATACGACGATATCGCGGCAAGCGTATCGCGTGATTTGAAGGCATCGTATGCGACCGCCGCACCAAGGGTCGGTAATGCGAGGAAAAAAGTGTACTCGAAGATCGCCGTTTTTTTCAGACCTAGGAGCACTCCCGCCACGATCGTGACGCCCGATCGTGATACACCCGGCACGATCGCGATCGCTTGCGCGATACCGACGATCGCCGCATCTTTTATAGTGAGTACCGTGCGCTCGCCCTGCCCCATCGCCATCATCTTGGGTATGAAGACCTTTTCGAGATAGATAAAGACAAATCCGCCGATCGCGAGCATCGCGGCTATCAATGGCAGATTACCTTCGAGTAATTGTTTGAATACTTTGTAAAGCGCGAAACCAATGATCGCAGTCGGTATGAAACTCACGATCAGATTGATCAGCAAGCTCCGATCCGTGAGGATGCGCTTGGTGAAGAGAATCGCGCCCGCGAGCAGTGCCCCGAGCTGAATGAAAAGCAGATAAAACTTCACGTACGGATCGACGAGGTCGATCGCGAGGATCTTACCCGCGAGGATCAAGTGTGCGGTCGAAGAGATCGGCAAGTATTCGGTAAAACCTTCAAGGACCGCGAGTATGAAATAGATAATGTGCATAGCAAAAATTATAACGATCTTTTAAAGCTTGAGGTCTTCCTGCCTGGTCAATCCTTCAGGTGCAAGAGTGAATTTCTTCTTGCCGGTGCCGCTGATGATCCATGAGATCATAAAAACCAAGCTGCCGAGTATCGCCGATATGATACTGTACTCGCGCAATATATCGGAAGACCCTTCCGTGTACCCCGGCAGGATCGGCAACAAGGATCCCGCGGGCACATTCCAATAAAAGAATGCGGTCCCGAGCAAGACCACGCCGACGATCATGGCGAGAACATTTAAAATGAGTTTGAACATGCGCATCATTGTATAACCTGCGCGCCAACATGGCAAAAAAGAAAGCGCCCCGGTGCATAACACCGGGGCACATCGCCAATGTCAGGCGCTCTTGCGAGTCTCCTGCCACTGGCGGAGAAGTTTGATTCCCGTCTTCCCCGCCAAACGACTGATGTCGATGACGAGACTGACGAGAAACAGCGGAAAATCTTTCGCGAGGCCGACGAAGCCGTCAGCCACAGGCTTCAGAGCCTCCCGCATCGTTTCCGGCGAAGAGGCCGGATCGCTCGCGCCCTGGTCCTTATCGGACCGGACAGAGAGCACCTCCTCGGGCTCGTTCGGCTTCGCCGCCTCGTCCATAGGAGGAGCTTTCGCCGAAGCGAAAGTTGTTTCCATCCTCGGCGACTCCTCGACGAAGTCCGGGTCCCGGATGATCGCCGGCGGCCCTTTGGTCGGCTGAGCCGGAGTCTCGACGACAGACGCCGAGGCGGCCTTCTGAACCACCTCGTCCGGCAACTCGCCGCGCACGTTGACCGCCTGCAAGCCCTTCGGGTGGTCGTCGATCTGAAAGAAGGCGACTGGACCGGACTTGAGGCGCTTTTTTGCGCCCGGGACTGGGTCCACAAGGAGCTTCGAGTCCGAGACATTGTCGACGTGAATATGGAGTCCCTCAAGGGGAATATCATATCCATGCCGACGAATGGCGCCTGGTTCTCGCCTGATCGACTTCGACGAGATTTTGCCGTATGAACCGCCCTTGCAAAGGGCAGCGATCTTGCCTGAGAACCAGGGATTTTCGTTGTTCATCCGTATGACCTTTTTATGGGCAGAAGTGTGAATGAATCTCAAGGAGCACTACCCTTTTCTCCAGAGATCCCGGGCACTCATGAGGAGCGCCAAGGAGACTGGAGAAAAGACACTAGCTAACAGTGTACACTTTTTGTATGTTTTGTCAAGTACGTACACGGGGGTGCTTTTCCTCATCCACGATCTGGCCATCGTCGATGCGGATCACGCGCTGTGCGAGCTTGGTGTACTCTTCTTCGTGCGTCACCATAATGATCGTCTGCCCTTCTCGGTGCAGGTCCGCAAATATATTCATCACCTGCTTCGAGGATTCACGATCGAGGTTGGCAGTCGGCTCGTCGGCAAAGAGTATCTCGGGCGATTCGGCGATCGCGCGCGCGATCGATACACGCTGCTGTTCACCACCGGAGAGCTGGCTCGGGAGGTTGTGTATACGATGTTCGAGTCCGACCTTCTTTAGAGCAGCAATGGCACGTTCTTGCGCATGCGCGTGCATGATCCTCTCCATCAAAAGCGGTAAGACGATGTTTTCGATCGCGGTGAGCTCGGGCATGAGTGCGTAGTCTTGAAAGACATAGCCGAATTTGTAGAGCCGTATGCGTATTTTTTCTTTTTCCGAGAATTTGTTGGCATGCCGTCCGTCGATGATGACATCGCCCGAGGTCGGCTCGTCGAGTAGACTCATCTGATACATGAGGGTGGATTTGCCCGCTCCGGAACGCCCGATGATCGCGATCCACTCGCCGCGCTTGACCGCGAGGTCCACACCTTTGAGCACGCGCGTCTCGACCTCCCCTGTTTTATAGGTCTTTACGAGATCCTTCACTTCGATGATGATGTTGTTGTCTTTCATAGTATTATTCCCTTCCCAAAATGGAGTCGAGCGTGTTTTTGCGCACGATCATGCGCGCCGGCAGGTATCCGGCGATGACGGTCGCGACCACGAGCAGTATGACGCGCGGAATGGTCTCGGCTATCGGCGCCACCAGGATCGCATGACTGATCGGCAACACGATCGGATGCGCGGATATGTACGGCACCAGAAAACCATACAGTATGGCGAGCCCGATCGCAGAACCGACGGCCGCATAGAAGAATGATTGAAACATGTAGGCGATCTCGATCGCTTCGCCCGAGATGCCGATCGCCTTGAGAATGCCAATAAACTTGCGGCGCGTCAGCGCATTGATGAATATAACGATGAAGATTGTGATTGATGCCACCACGAGACCAACCGAACTGATGGCCGTGCCGATCTGCTGGAATGTTCTGCGCACTTCGTCGACCCCATTAGGGATCGCTTCCGTATAGGTGAGCACATCGGCATCCGCTCCGACACCGCTTCTCTTCAAGAGCGAGGTGAACGCGCCGGGATCCGTCCCCGGATTCAGATCAATCGCGATCTGGCTCAGATTGAAATCATCCCTGCCCATGAGCTGCCGAAGCTCGTATCCCGGGATGAGCACTTTTGCCGCGAGCGGCGAATTGGCGGTCGTGACAATGATCCCTTTGACGGTCATTTCGCGCGTCTGTCCGTTGATCGTCACGCGTACCTTGGTACCCGGATACACGTTGCGCAAAACGCTGATATTGGGAAAGATGTCGCCACCAAACGCATAACGATCCACGAGCTGCGAGCCGATGATGATCTGATCGTAATCGCCGGGCGCAAAATACGAACCCTCCCCGATATAGGATGCGACACCGGCAAGTGCCTGTTCGCCTTCGATGTCCACACCCACTATCACTGCGGCCGTCTCGTTGGGCTTATCGGTGTAGTCCGTGCGGGTCTTGTAGTTGGCCTCGATCATGCCGGACGACACATATCGCGGCGCGATATTTTTCACCTGCGGGAGCGTCTTGAGAAATGCGAGTATGTCGCTACTGTGTTCAATGTAGTTCTTCGAGACCGGTGTCTTCAGTATGACATCGCCGGTCTCTTGCTGACGGTAGAGATTTGAGATACCGTCGACGATCCCGACCAAGAGACCGCTCACTGCGACGAGATTGAGAAATGTAAGGAGCATCACAAAAACGATCAAACTCGTCGTCCATCGGCTCGTGCGCCTCACCTGCCGCCATGCGAGAAACCAGCCGACGCGAATATTGAGCAAGGAAAACATGGCTAGCGATTCGGGTCTGGGTTGAGTACCACTACATCGCCGTCGGCGAGACCCACAACGATCTCTACATTGCCCAGAGATGATGCACCACCGGTCTGCACGGGCACGTCGACGAGCGTATTGTCGGGACGCCGCACCTGGACGACTTGTCGACTATTCTTGAGAAAGATAACGCCCTGCGGTACCACGAGAGCATCGGGTACCTCCTTGACGGTGATAAGGACCTCGGCTGTCATGCCAGGCTTGATGCGCGGATCATCCTTCAAGAATTGCATGGTGGTCTTGTAGGTCGAAACGCCATTGATGACCGTCTCGGCAGGGTCGATCGCGACGACCTTTGCGCCGAATAATATGCCGGTACCGTATGCGTCGAAAGTCGTGGTCGCGGCATTGCCGACCGCAAGACTCGATATTTCGACCTCCGGCACGTAAGCCTCGATCTGGAGTGTGTTGTCGCCGATGATCGAGATCTCTGGGACATTGGGAGAAACGATCTGCCCTACCTTGGCGTCCATTTTGGTGATGACACCGCTAAACGGTGCCGTGATACGGCTCTTCGTGAGCTGTGCTTGGGCATTTTCGATGTCGGCTTGCGCTGCCTGGACCTGCGCCGCTTGCACCGCGATATCGGCGGGCGTCGATCCGGCCTTTTTGAGCGCAAGACTCTTGCGTGCAGAGTCGAGCGCAGAGACCGCTGCCTTCTGCGCGGTGAGCGCAGTATTGATCGCAGCGATGGAAGTGTTGATCGTCGTGCGTGCGGTCGCAATATCGCTCGTGTAGGTATTGATCGTGGCCTGATTGACCGACGTCGAAGGGACCGCGCGCGCGAGCGCCGCGCTCACGTCGGACAAAAGCGCCGAGACCGCGGCAAGATCTATCTGTGTCTGTGCCGCCGCCGCAGATAGATCGCTCTGGGGCGTCAGGACGGCAATCACCCTCTGCCATCCGGCCAAGACCTGCTCGACCGATGCACGTTTGGCGGGAATATCGATCGCCAACTGCGAAGCACTCGTGGTAAAGGAAAGCTGCGGCGTCGAACTGCGCGGATTACTGATGAATTGATCGAGCTTGTTGTGCACGGCGTCGTCGGACTTTGCATATGCATCGCCGACAGCGTTGATGATGCCTTGATCCGCCTGGTCGAGCGCCGAGGCCGCGCCGTCGACGGTCGCCTGCGCGACCGCTATGTCTTCAGGACGAGTGCCTTCTTGGAGAGATTGGAGCTTGGCCTCCTGCGACGCAAGCACCGCTTGCTTTTGTGAGATACTGGCGCGGATGTCGGCATTCTCTATCTCGGCGAGCAGCTGACCTGTCGAGACATGTGCACCGACGTCGCCGCGCACGTACGTGATACGCCCACTCTGCGAAAATCCGAGGTCTACATCTTGAGCAGCGACGACCTTGCCCGAAACCGATACTTGCTGAAGAAAATCTGCCGGATGAACGACGAGCACCTGTTCGTTGGCGGCAGTATTCTTGAGAAAGAGGTTGTATCCGAGGACTCCCAGGATCACGATCACAACGACGGATGTGAGGGCGACATTATCCTTCAGGTGGCGCATGATCTTCCTTCTCATAGTGGAATCATTGTACCATCGAGAGCCATGATCGGCACTCTGGTCTTGGTAACCTTCGAGGTGTGTTGGCATCGAAAGCGTCCAGGATGCCAGCACGTAATGAAAAAGACGGGACCTCGGGTCCCGTCTTTGTTTCTTGCAACGGCACAGCATTGCATCGCTTACAGTTGCCGCACACGCTTTGCGAAGGTCGTCGCGACCAATCTAATCTTCGCGGCGGTCTCTTCAAGACCATTTAGGAGTGCCATCCGGCTTCCCGTATTGAAACCGGACAGCGTGGCCAGCGACATCTCCTGCAAGCGCTTCTCCAGATCATCGGCTTCACGCATCAAAAAATCCACTTTTTCCTTGAAGCGATGACGCTGATTGCCCGGATTCGCAGTGCGCTGCTGAAGATGAGTGCCGTACTTTTTGGCGATCTTATGGACCGAGGATTCAAGGTCCCGGAAGTTGATCTGTCGCTTCACGAATTTCTCCGCGAGCGCGACCTGCTCGGATTCCGGCACCTTGGCGACGAGAAATGCCGCCGAGATCGAGAGCATGCGCTTATTGCGCATCTTCTCGGGATCGAGCATGTCGAGCACCTGGGGATCAAGCGCGCGCAGCGAGTAGATGCGGCTGGCATATATCGCACTCAATCCCGTCGCACTTTCTATTTCGCGAAAGTGCAGCTTGAGATTGTCATGCATGGAGCACATCGCCCTGATCATCTCAGGTACCGTATGCTCTTTGCGGTTGAAGTTGGCGATGATCGACGCCACATATTGAGCGGCATCGTCGTCGATATTCATGATCATCGCACGAAACGCCGGCAAACCGGCAAGCTGTATGGCTCGCCAACGACGCTCGCCGTCGATAAGCTCGAAGTCACGGCCATCTTCATCGAGCGCGACCTTGCGCAAACATCCGACAGTGAACTGCCCCGTCTCTTTGATCGATTCCGCCAAGCTTTTGAGAGCATCAGGGTCGAAGTATGTGCGCGGCTGTCCGGGCATGGGCCGTATACGCTCGACCTCGACGATCTTGTACACGCTCGTCGCAACGGCGATACGCACCTTCTCCAGGATCGCGCGTCCGGCTTCTGCAGAAGCGACCACGAGTCCGGAATTTTCACACTGATCGTCTTCGGGATGAGTATTTTCATCCTCATCCAAGACCTCGCTCTCTTTCCGGTCTTCGACCGGCACAGGCACGGGACTACGATATTCATCGTCCTCTTCGCGCGGATCCTCTAGAGGATCCGGCTCCCGATAAGGCGGAGGCGTCTTGGCGAGCGATATTTTGAATCGTGCCGAATCGCGTTTTGGTCGTATAGTGCGCGGACCATTTTCCAAATGGAACTCGCAATACATCTCGCCTGGGCTTTTGACCGCATCCGGTTCGCCACTTTGGACGACGCATGCGGCGCACATTTTCCAAGGCGACTGACAACGCATCCCTTGGCATATTTTGTTTCTCTGCACCACCTTCGAGGTCGCGGCGCAGGTCTTGTGCGACGCACCATTACCATTGAACGCACACGGTTTATGGACGGAGCTGCTTGATCCGACTATGGCATCCATCGACGTAACCTCTCTATCAAAGTTCAAAGACTCCGTCGCGGAGTCGACTTACACTGTCGATAAGATACACGCAGAAGAGCCTGATCACAAATCGCGAATGATTTGACATATTTATAATATAGAGTAGAATAAAAATTAGCTGGCGAAAGGAGGATCCCGCTATGCATATACACTTCATTGTGGCCGCCGTCCTGGTGGCGATTGCCGCCTTTCTGATCTGGAAGTTGCTCTCCTACAAGGAAGGCGGATAGAGCCTTCCTGCCCCGCACAAAAAAGAGCCCCGGCTCGCTTTTGTGCGGGGCTCTCTCTTTACCTCATTCTGATCTTCAGCTTGAAGGTCACCGCGTCGCCGTCGTCGACACCTTCGGCTTGGCGGATCTTGGACTTGAGCGGAAGCAGATACGTACCCGACTGTTTGTCGGGAAAGATCGAGGTATCCCAGCGCGATGCGCCGAGCAATACCGATACCGGGATCGAACCAAAACCGCGCGCACCCTTGCCGTACTTCTCTCGTATCTGAGCGGACTGTATCTTGTCGACGTGCGCGAAACGCCACGCCGTCATGCCCGGATATGGGAAAACCTTGGAGTGGATCGTGTACGCATACTTGGAGGACATGACACTCAGTATACTAAAACTCGGCACCGAGTGCGGTATTCCCCTTGTACATATAGTGAGAAGCCCTCGCGCATGCGTGCGCGAGGGCCCTGATGTGTTTCGGCTTCACGTCCTGACGCCGGGAAAAAAGACGGTCATGTAGAGGGTCTTGGGGATCCCAAACCACTCATAACCGTCAATGGAGATCTTCACGATACCGATTGTCGTCTTGTCGTACTGGAGAGCATGCTCGTCGCCCAGGACGATGAAGTGCTCTTGGAACGCAAGCACCTTGTATCGATACCTCAGCAAAGTTTCCTTGATGCACTTACCTTCATCCACAAAGAGCGCAGAGATCTCTCTTGATTGCTCGTCGGCATCGGGGTTGTTTTGATTCCTATACGGTGAAAAGACAAGATCCTCATATTCCGGGTCGATACATCCTTTGACCGCACCAAAGTACGTCTTGCCGACGATCTTGCTCGGCAGGCCTACGTAGAGATCCTGCACGACCGGATTCCCGGCATTGGGCATCTTGGTGCGCATTACTCGTACGATCATGCGGCCCGCTTCGAAGAAGCTCTCCTTTGACTGGGGATATATTTGGTACGCGAGCAAGCCAAATCCTATGACAAGGCACAGGATCAGGCCGTGGATCGCTCGCCAAAGCTTTCGTCGGTGTCTCGTCTGCATAAAAAGCCTCCTCTTTTGACTCACTGTGTATCGTCTAGCTCAAAAGTACGTCTCCCTAATCCATGTGTCAACCATTGTAAGTCGACAACGATGTCAACATATATTTTCTTGCAACAAACAATAACAAAAAAGAGTGATGCGTACACATCACTCTTTGTTTACGATCTCGCCAGCTTCAGCCCGCCATGCCAAGTGCAGTAAAGGCCATGTTGACCCGTGTCTCGCACACCTTTTTGATACTGCTGACAAATGGGTTATCTGCTCCGGTTACATGGGCCGCAAAACCCTTGACCTCGACCGCCAGCTCGATACTTCCGATTCCTACATTGATCTCGGCTATGCCGTGATGATCATCGCTCCACACGACCTCCGGAAAACCCTTCTTGATCGCGCTGAGCCAATCTTTGTCCCGAACATGCTCGGGTACGGGGATCATAAATTCCATACGTATCTCCTATTGATCGTCGCGAGCATACAATATCTCGCTTCACCGCATAGGCCCGATACCACGTCGAGACCCATGACTGGCACAAAGATATCTTTATCGGTAAAAAAGTCAACAAACGATTCGATCCCTTGGCATCTGTGTCTCTTTGCCAAAAAAGAGGGCTATCTTCTCACCGACAAAAAAGAAAAGGTCGGCGCACGCAAGCGTGCGCCGACCTTTCTTATCTTTTTGTGTCTATTTCCCAAAAATGAGACTGTGGGTTTTGGGTTTAATCGTGACTGTACCCACTACTCCGGGTCGCGACTGCAGATACAAGTATTACTTGTCAAAATACAGGTAAATGTTATAATCATAATTAGTACATATAGCTATGGGGACGCACTATGGACACAAAGACTCCGGCGCGTCCGCTCACGAACGGCGCGTTTGAAACCCATCTCATATCTCTGCAACCAGTGTTGGAGAAATTCGCAATCAAATTCACGGGCAATCCCGCTGCGGCAGATGATCTGGTGCAAGATACATTCGTGAAAGCATGGGCGCATAGAGCGACATTTGAGAGCGGTACGAACATGAAGGCGTGGTTGTACACGATCATGCGCAACACGCACTACACCAAGATGCGCAGTAAAACCGCGAAAGAAATTGTCACGGACATAAACACCATCGATCTGATGTTAAGCGGTCAAGATAAGTGCGCGATCAATGATGGACCGGCGATCATCGAGATAGGGCGGCTGTCTGATGCGCTTGAGCGTCTCCCGCAAGACTATCGCGACATCCTGATCGCGTATATGCTCGAACTGTCAATCGCCGAAATGTCAGCGCAATTCGACATCCCCGAAGGGACGGTGAAATCGCGACTCTTTCGAGCCCAGACCAAGTTGAGGAAAATCTACAAAGCGGACACGGAGTCCGCATGTACAGAACAAACATAAGCCCGGCGCGTATCCTCGCGCCGGGCATTTTTTAATCCCCACCCCCACAAAACAAATCCTAAAAATCCAAAACCCCACCATCCATTTACTGTCTTTGGTTGCTTGGTACCGATTTTCCCCAACGTACGCCAACTTTACTCTTTATATTGCAGGATTACACTATTGCTATGCGCTCGACATTACTCAAAGTTTTGGCTACATCATTGGTAAGCGGTACGCTCCTCCTCTCTGCGTGCGCGCCGATCCTCTATGCATATGTTTCAAGCCAGAGCGATACTGACGCAAGCGACGGCACCGCATTCGACGTCTCGACCTCCTCGCTGACTCCATCGTTCACCAAGATCATCACTCATATTGCAATACTCACGGACACATACACGGTGCTCACCTTGTTCATCGCAAGCACCATCATGATCGTCGCGAGTATCGCGCGACGCACTCGTACACAGATCAATGCAAGTATCCGCGCTCCGCCGGTAGCGATTCTCTCATGATTCGCTATCAAACTAATTTCTTCAAATCATCTATGAATCCCAAATCAGTTCTTACTGGTCTCGCCCTCGCGAGTATCCTTGCTACGGCTGTGCCCGCTTTTGCCGCAAACACAACAAGCACGACAACTTCGTCTGGCGCAAACAGCGCCGCCAAGATCGCATGTGTCGGCGCTGCGGTCGGCGCACGCGAGCAATCGATCGACACCGCCATGACCACGTTTACGTCGGCGCTCAATTCGGCCTATAGCGCCCGCTCAAGCGCACTCTCTGCCGCATATCAGAAGTCCACGACCGCTGAAGTGAAGTCCGCAGTAAAAACCGCGTGGTCGGCATTCAATTCATCGGTCAAGAGCGCACGCAAGGCCTGGCAATCGGCACGCAATAGTGCATGGAAGACCTATCGCACAGCAGCAGTAGCCTGCAAGGCTCCCGCTGGCACCGGCGATGCCGTAAACTCAAGTCTTGAGGCGTCAGGCAACTAACCCCGCCTCTTGTCCAAGTAGGGAAGTAGAGAACCCCCGGCGCGTATCCTCGCGCCGGGGGTTTCTTTCTCCTTCACCACGCTATCAAAATGATCCCGGCACCGGTCCCCTTTACCAAAAGGAGACTGCAATTTCCCAAGAAAACGCTATTCGGTGCCTGGCACCTCAATAATCAACATTTCATTGTATAATATTTTTCTCCTGTCATTCCTGCTCAGCCTTCGTACTCACCCATTCAACTTCCGCATACGGAATTCCGCGATTGACCGAATGTCGTATCGTTTTCAATTCTTCAGACGGCTCCGGTGTGTTGACCCACTGCGCGTAATTGCGCGGTAGATCAACGGGCGAATCCCCGAGCAGTGACTTTTGTTTTACGGTCCCCTTCATGCGACGAAACGCACTCCCCCATCGCCACCCCTCCGCCCTCTCCGCGAGCCCTGCCCTTACCGGGTTGCGTTCAACATACTTGAGCACCGAGAGCAGATGAACATCATCCTGCACAAGGAAAGACTTGTAGCGTCCCTGATACAAATGACCGCCACCGATCGTCGCCTTGCGCACATGATGGCGCCTCACGTGCGAAGTCGCGAGCCAATGGAGTGCTTTTGATAGATCTCCATCCTGCCGGGGATACAACAACAGATGCCAATGATTGGGCATGATGGTATACGCGAGGATACGCACCCCGTATTCTTCTTTTATTTCTGACAACAGGTATTCAAAATCTTTGTATTCCTCTTCGGTATGAAAAATTTGCATTCGCCCATTGGCGCGATTGATGACATGGTACACAACATCTCCAACATCTATGCGTGGTGCGCGACCCATACAAGGCAAACACTATACCACATCTTTAGCTATTTTGAGGTGCCTGACACCGATTCCCCAATAGTATGGAGAATACTGTCACACCCACGAGCTTCAACACCCCATTACTATCGGAATCATACTGCCGCCGACGATAGTGATAGTGCGGTCGTCTATATTGTCTTCTATAGTGACGTCGGCGATAGCCCATTAAGAATATCCTAACACCTTTTAGATTGTTTCTCTTATCGTTTTTGAGGGGCTTAGCCCCCATACTTCATGCTCCGGGCTTATGAGAGAACATGGCGGATCGAATTCACATCACGCCAGGTCTTTTGAGATTAAATGGTGCCTGTCCCCTTTATTTTCGGACCACGATTCCTCTACAAATTTTCTATCAATTCAACGCAGTTATTGTATATGATTACGTCTTTTTTCTGAAGGGAGTACTGCTGCGTTAGGAAATCAATTACCCCCGTCTTTTGGTCCTCGTACTTCTTTTCGGATACAGTGTCCTCTCTCTTTACGGTAACGTGTATATTTTTAATCTTGGAGATATCTCTCTCTGAAAGGAGAATATTCTTTAAATTTGGCCCAATACCACCACCCAAACCTAGGATGTAAAGACTGATTTCCGGTACTTTTGAGTGAAAAACTACTTCGTGTTTTTTCCCGTGATAGCATGAAACAGACTCGAGTATTGCATTATTGTGACTATTGATAGTGTCACTTACCTCGTACAAAAAATTATCAGTATATTCGAATAACCCGTGTGGATATAAACAGGGGATCTTCATCCAGTCAGCGTAATTTCTGACCTGACGTAAGCTTTCCACCCGCTCGCGATGTATTCTTTCACGATCTGTTTTGGACAGATAACTGAAGTCTAGAATATTATCCGCTAGAACATTATCGTAATTGAAATTGATAAAGGAGATTTCATTCCAATCAACACCTTCTTTCTTTCTAATTTTCTCATTCAAATTTTTGATCCATGCTTCTTCTTTTTTATACAAACGGGAAAACATCTTCTTTAAAATTCTAAAAATCTCAAGCTCTATATCTTGCCCATTTTCCTTATACCTGACCGACGATGTCTCATTATAAATACACTCGTCAATTGTTTTGTATTTCTTTCCTTCACCAACCAAATCCATCCATTCAAGAATTTCTTTTTTGTATTTGTTCTGAAAATTTTCTGGCTCTAGGAAGAATGTTTGTATAAGACCAGTTAAATCTTTCCATGTTGGTAATCCATAATCAACAGAGGCCCCTGCGCCTAAAATAAAAATCTTATTTTGCGTTTCGTTTAGGATCTGCTTCATATATACAAGACAATAGCAAGTACGAGCGTGATCATTCTATTCTTCTCTAACCAAAAAATCCAGCGTTCTTGACTATCCAACAACCAAAACCTCCTGCACCACGCCCTGCACACTATCCCCCTCGCCGGGGGTTATCGGCGGGTGGGATTTATTGGTGCTTTTGGGGAGAAGTTTCCTCACACCATCAATTCGCTCCCCGTATACCTTGATGGTCACATCGTCGCCCAAGAGCGCGACGACACGATCACCCGTCTCCCCCTTTTGGCCATAACGGCACAGCACAAGATCACCATCCTGGATACCGGCAAGATTCATTGAATCACCTTCGGCACGGAGGATAAAATACTTTACTCCCGGCCGTATCTTTGATTTTGGCACCGAGATGTATTCCTCGATATTCTCCTCACCGAGTAGTGGATTACCACAGGGAGCAGAGCCGACTATCGGAACACGAATCATCTCAACTGTTATAGGCGACTTAACCAAATGTTGATACGGTCTTTCCGTGTTAGGTGGTGCACCCTCGATGGGTTCTTTGACTTTCTTTCGCAACTTGTCGTCAACAACATAGATATAGGTGCCCTTTATACCACGCGTAAGTAACGTCCTGTAGATATTGATTATGTATCGCTCAAGCTCCTTCGGGTCATCAATGCCAGCATGGCCATTTCTATCGCAGTATCTGGCACGATCCACAATAATCTTCCCCTGCTCATCGTCATATCGCAGTTCAGGACCGATAATCACACCAACATAGTTCATACCATAGCCCTGCACAGTGTGAATACAGCCGACCTCATTGACAGCATTTGACGAGTTTACCCAATCCTTGGTCTTACTATTCCAGCGCAACCTGTAGCCTTTTATATCAATGTCAAAATTCTGTTTGAGCGTCCCGTTTGCCGGATTCGTGACCCATGGCCATGCGAATCCAGCCACCATGCGTGAGAGTCCGACCGCCTTATCTTTCGCTTTGATAGCATCGTGCATCGCACCCACATCATCAAACATGCGCAGCTCATAGTCCTTGAGTTCTGGCTTCGCTACTTTTCTTTGGTTGAGAACGGCATCAATAAAATGTATGTATTCCTCGCCCGCCTGGATGCGCATTTGTTTCGTGAGCTTATAAAATTGCGCACCTCGCTTACGAAGATCAGCATCGTCTATGTCGGACGGTAGTACACTTTGTCCTTGGTCATAAAAGAGCACTTGCCGTTTTGTACTCGCAAGTATCCACTCGAGCTGTGTCGATTCCTTCGGAAGACCGAGTTTCTTGTTAACATCGTCAAAGGCCTTAAATGCAGCACCGAGATTCTTTCTCTTTTTAAGACGATGGGCTTCGTCAACAATAACGAGATCATAGGATTCTTTCGCCACGTCATTGGGGCCTATGACCATGTTTGCCTTAAGGCCTGCTGTGGAGCGAAACACCTGCTGTATCGTACCGCGAAGGCTCGACATAGGGGCTATCAGTGCAATTTTTAAATGCTTCGTTTTGTCATGATCTTTCAGATATTTCATCAAATAAGTCGCCAGGATGGTTTTCCCTGTTCCGGGTGAACCCTCGACGACATACGTTGTCGCCCGATCACTCTCAATATCTGCGACCAGTTTCCTTACAAATAAGTACTGTTCTTCGGTTAGTGCCTTGTAAGGCGAGTACTTGAATAAATCAGTATTTTCTATCTCGTATATTTCCTTTGACGCAAGCCCTTTAGACATGAGCTCCTTCCATATCATTTCGCACTTTGCCTGGTATTCTGCTCGCTGAAAATAATTGTGGTTACGCAGACCATCGTTCCGGTTTTGCAACTTCAGTGAGCCCTCCGCTGCTAGGTGCTCAATGAGAAAAGCTTCTATATCGAGGGTCGCAGATTTGTTATACATCTCATCAGTAATAACGTGAGCGCGCTTTAGTCGTTTCCTTTCGGGGTTCTCGTAGTGCTGCCGACTCCTGTTGTATAAATTAGTAGTCTCGCCTACATATGCCTCACCTTTGGTCTCAAGTAAATAAACCACAGGCCAATCGCGCCCATACTGATACTCACGAATCGCCTCAAACCCACTTGGACTAAATTCAAATGTATCGATCTGGGCCATACTCATTTCTTATCATACTTATTAGTATGTTTGCCCTTAATTTTTTGGACGGGGTACCTTTTGGCGTTCTTTTCCATCTTGGCCCGCGTCGCCTTGATCAGATCGATGCCGGTCGCATCTGCCAGGTAGATGAGGTATGTGAGTACGTCGGCGAGTTCTGAGCCGATGTCTTCGCGATGGTCGCGCACGTGGCTCGCCACGGCTTCTGTATTTTTCCATTGAAAATGCTCGAGCACCTCCCCCATCTCTATCGCAAGCGAGAGCGCCAAATCCTTGGGATTGTGGAATTGCTTCCAATCCCGCTCGTCGCGAAAAGCGATGATCTCTTTGGTGAGTTTCTTGAAGTCGGACATGAGCTCATCATGCCATATTTTGGGGAGATGTTCACGACGCGCGTTAGTTGAGATACCAGATGGCAGCGTTGAGGATGGTGGCAAAGGAGACCCAGGCGAGATATGGGATGAGTAGGTATGCAGCGGCGATTGGTGCTAAGCAGCGATCGGAGTACTGGTCTCGATGGTGATCGGAGCACCATGTCCGGCATTTTTCTTGAGATTCTCAACAAGTTCCTGTTGTGAAGAGGCATCGAGTATTTCGATACCGACGACGTTACCTTGTGCATCGACATCCACGAGAAATCGCTCCTCGGTCTTGATCGTCTTGGCGATTTTGCCGCTGCCTACATTGACGTATACAGCGTCTGCCATTATGTCGTATTTGATATCCATAGTTTATTCTTCGTTGGTTGTGTAATAGGCGGTGATGATCACATAATCATTCGCTCCCTTGAACCCTTGTCTGTAGTATATAACCTCTATTACTCTTCCGTCTTCGATTTCCTTACGTGCCTTGATTCTACCTTGAAATACTGTCTCTGTAAAGTCGGGATTCTTGATCGCGCTTTTGACATGGTCGACACTTATCCCTCGCTCCAACATGCGCACTTGGAAATGATTCGGAAACAAGAGTTTCACCATAGTGCGCCATTATACCGAAGATGCGATGAACTTAGCAAATGGAGGACATTCCACGTCACACCCCTCAGCATCATTGAATAATCGCGATCAATTCAGCTGCCAAATGGCACTATTGAGTATGGTGGCAAAGGAGACCCAGGCGAGATATGGGATGAGTAGGTATGCAGCGGTGGGGCGGATGCGGTAAAAGGCTACGACGGTGGCGAGGATGCTCGCCCACAGTACGATGATGATGACGAAGGCGAAGCCGGGAGAGCGCGCTCATATTCTTTTGGTTCTTTGGCGGTATACTAAGCCGCATGTCTTTTGGGACCATGACCGACGAAGAGCTCGCACGACTCGTACAAGGGGGCGACGAGGCTGCCTATGCCGAGATCATGGACCGCTACAGCGGCAAGCTTTTGCGCTACGGACGCCGCTTCCTATCGGCGCAGGACGCGATCATCGACGTGGTACAGGATGTCTTCGTCTCCGTCTATGAAAATATCCTGAGCTTCGACGCCTCACGACGCTTCTCTCCTTGGATATATCGGATCGCGCACAATGCCTTCGTCAACGCCGTCCGCGCCGAGGCCAAGGGGCCATTGTTTGGCCTCGACTTCGACCGCATTTTGCCGCATCCTCTGTACGAGGACCCCGACGAGAGCGAGAAAGAAAAAGAGGAGATGCGCGTACTACTAGAGAAGCATCTCGATACGCTCTCTCCCGCATATCGAGAGATCATCGACCTGTTCTATTACGAAGATTTCAAGTATCACGAGATCGCTGATATTCTGCATATTCCTATCGGGACGGTGGGTATACGGCTCGCACGGGCGCGACAAACGCTCAAGAAGCGCCTCGATGAATCGCAGCAAAACATATGAACAACGACCTTCACCAAGAGATTCAACAAAAAGTGCTCGCGCGCATCAATCATGATGCGGTACATATGCGCTCGCGCGCATACTTCGCCGTGCGCGTGGTCCTTACGGCCCTACTTACCGCTTTTGTCCTCGCCCTATCGGCTTTCGTCCTGAGCTTCATACTTTTTAGCATCCACGAAAGCGGCGAGGACATCCTGCTCGGATTCGGGTTCTTGGGGGTGCGCACATTCTTGGTGCTCTTCCCCTGGGTGCCGCTCGCGCTCGATATCGGGTGCATCTTGGTGCTTGAATGGCTGCTGCAGGGATTCAAGATTGGCTATCGCCTCTCGCTCCTGACGCTCTTTGCGGGTATCGGCATCGTGAGCGCATTGCTCGCGCTCTTGGTCGCGCTCACGCCGCTTCACGGCATACTGCTTGATCGCGCGAATCATGGAGCATTACCGATCTTGGGCGATCCATACACACATATCCATGATTCGCACCGTCCGCGCGGCATCTTCCGCGGCACGATCGAATCCATACGAGACAAAGAGATCACACTCATACACAACGACATGGATCGCGATCTCGACGACGGCGTGCGCATCGTGCGTGTACCACAAGGGGTGCCGCCCGACCTGCATCCGGGAGACCGCATCTATATTCTCGGCACATCGACCGACGATACGGTGTCGGCATACGGCATAAGCAGATTCCCGCCCCGCCGCTAAATCCCAGGAATGATTGGGTGAAATAAACGCTTTTTTCATGCGTATTAGAAATACAGGTACACACGATGTGCCCTTTTTATTGAACACTCTATTATGAAAGATACGCGCCTCATCATGGGAATGCCCGTTGTCGTCGAGATCGTCGGCAGCGATCGCGATATACTCGAAAAGGTATTCGAATACTTCACCGCGATCGACGAACGGTTTAGTACCTACAAAGAGACGAGCGAGATATCCCGGATCAATCGCGGCGAATTGAGCCCGAGCGAGTATAGCGACGACATGCGCGCGGTACTCAAGCTGGCCGAAGACACGAAACACGCGACGCACGGCTACTTCGATATCCGCACGCCGCAAGGCACGATCGACCCTTCGGGTGTCGTCAAAGGCTGGGCGATCAACGGCGCGGCGCAGCTGCTCCATGAGCAGGGTTATCACGACTTTTGGGTCGAGGCGGGCGGCGACATCCAGACATCCGGACACAATGCTGCCGATGCCCCCTGGAGCGTGGGTATCCGCAACCCTTTCGATGCGCGCGAGATCGTGAAGGTGCTCTATCCTGCAGGTCGCGGCATCGCCACCTCGGGCGACTATATCCGCGGAAAGCATATCTACGATCCGCACACTATGCAGCCAGCTGCGTCTGACATCACGAGCCTCACCGTCATCGGCCCCGATGTGGATGAGGCCGATCGCATCGCGACGGCCGCCTTCGCGATGGGCATCGACGGCATCCTCTTTGTCGAATCGCTCGAGGGCTTCGAGGCGTATGCGATCGATCGCGACGGCACCGCGACCCTGACGAGCGGCCTCGCTGCATGTACCCAGGAGCCCCGTTAATTATTACATGCGATACCACCTCTTATGACACCTGCAAAAACATTCCTTTCGATCTTCGCCATCATACTGTTTGCCACCTACGGCGTGTATGAACACGCGCACAACGACGAAGCGAGCCTCGTGACACTCGTGATGAACGACTTGGGCAAGACGCAGCAAACGGCGAGCGTCGCAGCCAACACGGCCGCACCGGCCCCAAACCCGAATGCGATGACGACTCAGCGATACGCGGACTATATCGCGCAGATCAATACACAGGCGCAGACCGCGCCGCAGCAGCAACCTTCGGTAGCCGTGCGGCGGCGCGAAGACGACGAAGACGGGGAGGACGACGGACCGCGGACCGTACGCACGGTCGCACCCGCTCCCACACCTGTCGCCTCGACCCCATCGCCGACTCCTACCCCGACTCCTGTGCCGACTCCCGCACCGACCCCGGTGCCTACGCCGACTCCCGCGCCCGCCGCTCCTCGCGGCCAATATACCGACGGATCGTACACCGGTTCGACCGTCGACGTGTATTACGGACTCGTACAGGTGAAAGCGATCGTACAAAGAGGCACATTGACGGATGTAAAATTCTTGCAATATCCGAGTGATCGCCGCACGTCGGTCGAGATCAATTCGCAGGCGATGCCGCTCTTGACCCAAGAAGCGATCAAGGCACAGAGCGCAAAGGTCAACGGCGTCTCCGGTGCGACCGATACAAGCATGGGCTTCATCCGATCGCTCGGAGATGCGCTCGCACAGGCCAAGGCATAATAATCATATGTTTACCTTCATTGATGATTTTTTGAATAAGACGACGATGTTTCGTCTCTTGGCGTACTACCTCGGTGCACTCCTCACGATCGCGGCGGTCTTCTCGGCGCTTCATATCCTGCCGTATGATCCCATCAACGTACTCATGTCGGCAGGATTTCTAGTCGCGATCTCATGGCTTTCCAATGCGATCTTCGCCCGCCTCCGGGGCGTGCCGATAAACGCCGAATCATCCCTCATCACCGGCCTCATCCTCGCGCTCATCATCGCACCCAAGATGCCCGACGCAAATGTCCTGCTCTTGGCAGGCTCGGCGATACTCGCGATCGCCTCCAAGTACATCATCAACATCCGCGGCAAGCACATCTTCAATCCGGTCGCCTTCGGCGCGGCGGCGGCGGCGATCATCTTCAGTCAATCGGCCACCTGGTGGATCGGTGGCAATATCCCCATGACCGCATTCGTGGGTCTGGGCGGCATCCTCGTCGTGCGCAAGATCCGCCGCGCCGATCTCGTGCTCTCATTTTTGGCGGTCGCGCTCGCGGGCACCTTGGCATACATGCGCGCGGACACCAGCACGCTCTTCAATTCGACCTGGAACATCTTCACGCACACGCCGCTGCTCTTCTTTGCCTTTGTCATGATCACCGAACCGCTGACCACGCCGCCGCAACGAATGGGGCGCATACTATATGGATCGTTCGTGGGACTTCTCTTCGTACCGTGGGTGCATATCGGCTCGCTCTACTTCACGCCTGAGCTCGCCTTGCTCGCTGGCAACATGCTCTCGTACGCCATCAGCCCCAAGTTTAAGGCGCTTCTTCAGTTGAACGACCTTCGCAAGATCGCGACCGATACGTACGAATTCGTCTTTTCGGGCGAGGTACCCGCATTCAAACCGGGACAATACGCCGAATGGACGCTCACTGCACCCTCTTCGGATGCGCGCGGCAATCGGCGTCACTTCACCCTCGCCTCCTCGCCGACCGAGCCCGACGTGCGCATCGGCGTCAAATTTTATGCCAAACCCAGTTCATACAAGACGTTCCTCGCGGACTTCAAAGCGGGCACGACGATACTCGTCGGAAATATCGCGGGAGATTTCGTACTGCCAAAACGACATGACAAGAAGCTCGCGTTTATCGCTGGCGGCATCGGCGTGACGCCATTTCGCAGCATGGTGAAATACATGGTCGACCGCAAGGAAAAGCGTGATGCGGTGCTTCTGTATTCCAACAAGACCGAGGGCGAGATCGCCTACAAGGATGTCTTCGATGCGGCACAGGCCGCTGGCATCGGCTTCCGCGCGGTGTACACGCTCACCGAGCCAAACATCTCGCCGGGATGGACGGGGCAACGCGGATTCATCGACACGGCGATGATCGCCCGTGAGATGCCCGATTACCAAGAGCGCACTTTTTATATTTCGGGTCCGCGATCGATGGTCGACGCGTTTAAGAAGACCTTGCGCCACATGGGCGTATCGAGATTCAAGATCAAGACCGATTACTTCCCTGGATTCGCCTAACGGCGCGGCGGCATTCCCCTTCCCTATCCGAAAGAGACGAACTGCGCTTGGTACTGATCCTGCCATTTAGACCGTGGAATGATGCGCTCGTTGTAGATGCCATCGTGCGGCCAGTTGGACTCGGATATCCTGACCGAACCGTCGGCGAGCACCTCTTCGACAAACGCGACATGACCGATTGCATTGATCTGGGAATCGGAGCTGATGCCCGTGGTGAAACACATTGCACAATGCGGCTGGGGATCAGAAAGGACGGTGTATTGATGGGCGGCTTTGAATATTGCCGCCCACTTGCCGCCATTGCGACCGTGACTCACGGGCCACTGTATATCGATACCGCGAAGTTTGATCCGGTAGGTCACGTATTCGGTACACTGGAGTGCGTCGCCCCATTTGCCATCGCCGTACATATCGTTGATCGTGCGGCGCACTTCGATCGTGCGCGGCGAATCCGCCGGGTTGGGCTCACCGACCGTAAAGTGCAGCGCGTCACTCGCCGGTGTGGCGGGGACAGCCGGGGGTGGGACTGTGGATTTTTGCTTGCGGAGTGCGGCAAGCGCATCGCGCAGTGCGGCAAGTAGAGTCGTCATAGGCACCATTGTCTCACATGTATTGAAAATGGGGATCTGATGCTATAGTACCTGCGGACAATTTCCTGGGAGCACGCGGATGTACGATCTACTCAATCGCCTGCTCGACCTCGAGCTGGTGCGGTTTTTGGGAGCCGGAAGCGCAAGCGTCGCCTTGTACTATCTGATCTATCTGCCGTTGACCTTATACCGCAAAGACCTCTATCTGTGGTGGACAGTGGTCGCGTTCGTACCTTCTGTTATCGCCAATTTTCTCTTGCAAAGATTCTGGGCTTTTGACGGCGGGACGATGGGAATGAGTGTGCAAGTCGCACTCTTCTTGATCAAGGAGGTGTGTTTCTTGGGGCTCAATGATCTTCTGCTCTATATACTAGTGCAGCGCGGAGTGCGGCCGACATGGGCGCAGGTTTTCATCACACCTGTCCTGGGAGTACTGAGCTACTTTATTACCCATTGGATACTCGCGACCTGACCGCCATGCAAAAGAGGGTCTTGTAAAAACCGCCGGACGTGTGCCGGCGGTTTTTTATTTGACGACCTTACTGCACAATAATGCATCCCTTTGGCTGGTGATCCCCGCCAGCGTCACCAAGAAAGCGAGACCTGCGAACCAATATGCCCATTCGTCGGGGATGATCGTATGGCGAAGATCGTAGACAGCTATGATGACGAGAAGTCCCGCAACAGCGAGA
>JACROD010000033.1 GCA_016214605.1 Candidatus Kaiserbacteria bacterium | reverse complement strand
GATACGCGACGGGAGTGATTCCGATCTTCATCGGAGTTCCCTGCAAAGGGGCTACGCTGCGGGGAGGCCGTATGCGGGAAATCCGCACGTACGGTCACAACGGAGGGCCGAGAGGCCGTGAGGCCTCTCGGCTACCCGCTTGACCCCATTCTCCTAACAAAAAACTAAAGACAAAAAAACCGTCCAAAACTTACCTCGCATCCATTAAATCCAAAACCGTATACACGTATCCTATGCTATAGCATCAGATGCGTGTATAGTGGCGGGATGGGAAAAATGGAAATGCAGGCGCGGAGTACGCGCCGCAAGGGATATTTGCAACACGCGGTGTTGTCAGCCGTCGCTGTGTCGGGAATGCTTCTCGTGATGGCGGCGGCTCCGAATACATTGCAATTACTCGGTGCATTTGGTAACAAGAAACGCTTTCGCGAGCGCACCATGTCTGCGATCGGCCGATTGGCGAGCAACGGACTCGTGGTGTTTGAAAAATCAGATGGCGGTAATGTCATACGGATCACGGACAAAGGCCGCCGATATCTTGCCTTTGAAGAACAGCGCATGATGACGGAGATGCCGGGCAAGCGGCGTTGGGACAAACGATACCGCATTGTGATGTTCGACATCCGAGAGAAACGAAAAGCCACGCGCAATGCCTTGAGTGCCACCATGCGTTCATGGGGTTTCTTGCGACTACAAGATAGTGTGTGGGTGTACCCTTACGATTGCGAAGACTTGATTGCACTCCTCAAGACGGATTTGCGAATCGGAAAGGAAGTGATCTACGTCATCGCCGATACGATCGAGAACGACGGCTGGGTCCGCACCCACTTCCACCTGCCGCGCGGGTAGGGTATTTCGCGCCGCCCCGTCCGCCGCCCCGTAGCCTCAACAATCCACACATACATGTATCTGATGCTATAGCATGAGATGTGTGTATATGGACAAGGGATGCAGATCGTGCTATTTTGTGAGTGGAAATAGAATGTGAAAGGAAACGAAGATGAAGAGCCTTGAAGGAAAAGTGGCGCTTGTGACGGGTGCCGGGAAACCCGAACAACAGTCTGGAGGCATTGGCTTTGGTTGTGCACTCACACTGGCACACAGCGGAGTTAATGTCCTTCTCAATGATGCCAATCAAGAGGTGTTGGAATCGGCGTATCGTTGGATAAAACCGCAACAGTTTTGCGGCACATTCAGTGGTGATATTTTTGAGCAAGACCAGCGGCGCGGGATTGCTGACGTCGCTGAGACGTGGATGCAAGGTGTTAGCATTCTCGTGACGGGTCCTGCGACGACAATTCGCAAACCGGCACTTGAGTTGACTTCGGATGACTATGCGAGTGTCTACTACGACAACTTCGTCAGTCATGTGGATTTGGCGAAGCTCGTCGCCGCGGGCATGGTCCGGCGGGGGTCGGATGGTTGTATCATCTTCATCACGAGTATCTATGGCTCGCTCGTGCGAAAAGGCAGCTTGCCGTACGATGCGGCCAAGGCCGCGCTCAATCAGGCGACCAAGGTGCTTGCGAAGGAATGGGCGCCGTTCGGTATTCGCGTCAACGCGATTGAGCCGGGTTTCGTTGACACGCCGGGCGAGCACAAGTTTGCAACTGATGTGGAAATTGAAACAGTCAAGCGCAAGCTTCCGCTCGGTGCTGCAACATCCGAAGATATCGGAAAAGTCGCGGTAATGCTCGCATCGTCTGAGCACATTACCGGACAGATCATCCGTGTCGATGGTGGCCACGGTCTCGTTGATCTTTATGATCAGGTTTAGTCGCACGCAGGCGCCGCGGTGTTTACACCGCGGCGCCTTTCTTTTTGACCCCATGCTCCTAATACAAAAACCCAAAACCGCCCAAGACTTATCACATCCATAAACCAGCATACACGTATCCTATGCTATAGCATCAGATGCGTGTATATGCGAACGATATATGCGAACGATCTGGACAATCTTGTTAGATCGTGCTAATCTCTGATTAGTCATTTTCGATTAACAACGCAACGCTCGATAAAAAGATCGGGCTTGTCATGGAGGTTACCATGTACGACTTTTCTGCCGCTTCGAAACTCATCCGCTTCCTGGAGGAAGGTAATCTCCAAGGTATTGCTGATGTGGTTATCTCGGGCAACAGGGCCGAATTTCGACTTTTGTCTCGTTATAAAGGGAGTGACGAGAGATGGAGTTTCTCGGAGACGGACGGTTGCCCGTCGATGAAATGTTCTCTCAGGGGAAGGATCGGAAAGTCGTCTCTTGAATATCAGATATTGCGTCAATGGGCAGAGTCGCAGGAGTTGAAGATCGTGCGCAAATGTAATTATTCTTCGCAGAGTCTTCGCAGTCAATTTTTCTGGGGTCGTTTAGTTGAGTGCCGTGAAGCATTCGTTATTCGTCCCAGCTGGAAGCTTCGTCTGCGACGGATGTTTCGTTCAGCCGATCAATTGCTCGCTTGATCTTGAGGTCAGGCGTCGCGGGGTTTACACCGCGGCGCCTTTCTTTTTGTTCACTTACCAGCTACCATTATATTTATGAAAAGGATTCTTATCTTCTCGCTCACGTATCATCCTTACATCGGGGGCGCGGAGGTTGCGATCAAAGAGATCACGGATCGGATCGATCCAGCCGAGTATGCTTTTGATATGATCACTTTGCGATTTGATCGCAATTTGCCGGCGGTGGAGCAGGTCGGCAATATCATGGTGCATCGGGTTGGATTCACCGCGGACGCGCCGCAAATATCCGATCGCCGTATGCCGCTGCAGTGCAAACTCGCGAAGATTCTTTTTCCGTTCACCTCGTTTTTCAAAGCAGCGTCGCTGAATCGCAAAAACAAATACGACATGATTTGGGCGATGATGGCCAATTATGCGGCTTTTGGCGCGCTCATGTTCAAATACACACACCCGCGTACGCCGTACTTGCTTGAGCTTCAAGACGGCAATTCGCTCGAGCAAGTGAAGGGTCGCCAACCGATACTGCGCATGATGTGGCCACTGTATCGCCGACTGTATCTCAAGGCCGACGTGATCAAGGCGATTTCGCGATTCATCGAGAAGCTCACGCGCGAAGTAGGATACGAGGGAAATGTCGTCGTAATCCCCAATGCCGTGGACACGACCAAATTCTCCGCACAAGTCGCAGCAGAGAAGCTTGCAGAGCTCAAGAGACGTTTTGACAAAGGGCCAGACGACATCTTTCTTTTCACGGCATCGCGTCTCGTGCTCTCGCGTGGCGTCGAAGACGTGATCCGTGCGCTCCCGCATCTGCCCGCACATGTCAAATTCCTCGTTGCGGGCGACGGGCAGGATCGACACAAGCTCGAAGAGATCGCGTCAAAAGAGGGTGTGCAGACACGCGTGATCTTTGCCGGACATGTCGGCCATGCGGATCTACCTGCGTATTTCAAGGTCTCTGATATCTTTGTGCGACCGTCGATCATCGAAGGATTTGGCAATGCTTTTGTCGAGGCTTTCGCGGCGGGTATACCGGTCGTCGCCACACCCGTAGGCGGGATACCGGATTTTCTCTTCGATCCCATACAAAATCCCGATCACAAACCGACGGGGATCTTTTGCAAAGTGCAGGATCCCGGATCGATCGCGCACGCAGTACAGCAGTATATCGGCAATCCGCAGCTCACACAGCAGATCGTCGCCAATGCGCGCTCGCTCGCGATCGAAAAATACGATTGGGACATCATCACGCCGGCAGTGGAGCGGGAGATATTTGCGCGATACACGGAGAAATAATTCTTGCTTTTTAAGCATTTTTGGTGTGTAGTGTGCAATAGGAGTGTCGCATAGGGAGGTAGGTATGACATTCATTCAGGGTTGGTTCCTATTCGGCTTGGTGTATTGGTTCATCAAGGGTGAGGATCCGTTCCTCATAGATCAGTTTATTGATCCGGAGCCCGATCAGGATCATGAAGGTCGGTATGGAGCCTATTGGTGATCTGTTGATCTTTGCTTTCGCAGCCACGTTTGACGTGGCTGCATTCTTTTATGGGGGAGTGCTAGAATGACAGGGCACGTACTATGAATCCGTTCAAACATCCGCGTTTGGTCAAGCGCTACTGGCAGATGCTCGGTCCCGGACTCGTGACCGGTGCTGCCGACGACGATCCCTCGGGAGTCGCCACCTATTCGCAGACCGGTGCGCTCTACGGCCTCCAGCTGATCTGGATGTCACTCTATACGCTCCCGCTCACGATAGCGATCCAAGAAATGTGCGCGCGCATCGGCATGGTCTCGGGCAGGGGATTAGCCGAAAATATCCGCCGCGAATACCCCAAGCCGGTTTTGTATATGTTGGTAGCACTGTTGCTCGGGGCCAATATATTTAACATCGGTGCGGATCTGGGTGCGATGGCGGCGAGCGTGCAGTTGCTCTGGCCCGCCGCCAACTTTGCACTCGTTGTTCTTGCCTTCGCGCTTTTTGGCACGCTCTTGCAGATATTCACGCCGTATCGTCTCTATGCGCGGTATCTCAAATATCTCGCGCTTATTCTCCTTTCGTACGTGGCCACAGGTCTCATCGTCGGATTGGATTGGGGAGCGGTGCTTTTTCATACGATCGTACCCACAATGGAGTTTTCAAAGAACAGTATTTTTATCGTTTGCGCCGTCTTAGGTACGACGATCTCACCGTACCTTTTCTTTTGGCAGACTTCACAGGAAGTCGAAGAAGAGATCAAGGGGGGGCATGTCACGCTGCGCTCACGCGAAGGGGCTACCGATGCCGACGTTCGCGATATGCGCATTGATGTATGGTCAGGCATGATCATTTCCAATATCGTGATGTTTTTCATTATCGCCGTCTGCGCCGCGACCCTCTTTGAGAATGGCATACAAGGTATCAATACCGCCGCCGACGCGGCGGCGGCGCTCAAGCCACTGGCGGGCGAGTGGGCCTCGGTGCTCTTTGCGGTCGGGATCATCGGGACCGGATTCTTGTCGATCCCCGTATTCGCAGGCGCCAACGGTTATGCGCTCGCCGAGACATTTCACTGGCACGAGGGACTCTACCGGAATTTTCGTTCGGCATTCGGATTCTATATCACCATCGCACTGTCGATGGTCGTCGCGCTCGGTCTCAATTTTGTCGGTATCGATCCGATCAAAGCCTTGATCTATTCGGCGGTGGCAAACGGCATCGTCGCTCCGGTCATCCTCTTTTTCATAGTACACTTGAGCAGTGATGTAAAGATCATGGGGCACCGGGTCAATAGCGGTATGATAAACACCATTGGTTGGTTCACGGTCGTCGTCATGTCGGTCACCGGCATCGCCGCGATCGTCACTTTGTTTCTTTAATTATGGAAGTTCGGCAAGATAATTCGGTGGGGATCATTCCGGTACATACGGGATCTGATGGTGCGCGACTCTTTTGTCTCGTGCATCATGCGGCGGGCCTTCGCCACGCCGAAGCGGGCTCTGGCCTCGCGGAGGCGGGGCCTGCCTCACCTGATGCGAGTCGAGGCGGGCACTGGGCTTTTCCCAAAGGTCACATAGACGCGGGAGAATCGAGAGAAGCCGCAGCGCGCCGCGAACTGTACGAGGAGGCGGGTATTCTTACCTGCAAAATCGACACGGGACATATCTTTATTGAAAGATACTCCTTCGAAAAAGACAGGATCCGTTACGACAAAGAGGTGACCTATTTCCTCGGCTTTGTGGAGACAAAAAAGCCTGTCGCGCCCAAAGAAGCTTTTAAGGGTGAGATTGTCGAAGCGCGCTGGGTATCATATTATGAGGCGAAAGAGATCCTCACATTTCCCGAGGCAAAAAAGCTTCTTGAGGAGGTGTGCCTGTACCTGCAGGCACCAAGGCAGGGGACTTAAACAATACAACACAATATGCTATTATCCGTAGCGCCTCGGCGTAGGTCGGGGCGATGTAAGTAATAAGCCGATGTAGCTCAGTTGGTAGAGCAACTCCATGGTAGATCGTAATATCTCTGCCCACTGTTTTGGTAACAATTCAGTGAATCCCGAATAACGGTTTAAGGCCTCACATGGGCTCAGACCGTAGCGCTCGCAAGGCGCTCGAACGACTGACAAGGGTCTCCATCAAAGATGGAGAAAGATACAGTCTAGTCCTCCCGAATAATGTGATTACAAAAGGGGAGGTGTAAGCGAAGGAGTAGGTCTCCGGTTCAAATCCGGACATCGGCTCACGCAGGTTTGCCTGCGGAGTTTTTAAGCCGACTTAGCTCAGCTGGTAGAGCAACGGTATCGTAAACCGTAGGTCCCCGGTTCAAATCCGGGAGTCGGCTCAAGAAGTAGAATTTCGCGTCAAAATATAAAAAAGAATTGGCCGCGTCCCAGTGAAGGGGCGCGGCCAAGATTGGGTCACAAAGGCCATAAGTCGAGCGACTTAAGGATGTTCTCAGCGGACTTAAGGAATTGTCGATGCACGAAGAAGAAATCTTCCCATGCGAACAGATCGCGAAATTCACCCGGTGGATGAAAGAATCCGACCTCTCCTTCATTGCCTTTTGGTTTAGAGACCTTAGGGTTCATTTCCGGGTTGTAGATCTTTTTAATCTCGAATTCCAGCACGTCTACGACGCATAGGAATTTTGCATGCCAACCTGGATTGTTTCTCGGATTGCGACAGACCCTGCCATAGACGATCTTAAAGGATTCAGGGCCGCCCGCTGCGGTGACGCCTGATTCCTCTGTCAGTTCATTGTCGGCGGTGGCATGTACCGACTTGTCGGACATCCCACTTTGGTCTCTTTTCAAGTTTCTCCTGCCTGAGGCAAATTTGTGCTCCGCCTCATCCCCAAATGTTGAATCCTTGACGGTGATGTACCCTTTCAGAGAACCATCGCTACCGACAACCCTTGTAAGGATCAGGACTGCATAGTCAGGATCTGGACCAAGCTTTTCCCGATTGTCCTCGAAGAACTGGGGAAACAGAAACACGGGTTCGAGCCCGTTTTCTGTCCGGATAAGTTCAGCTAACTGTTCCACGACACACCTCCATGCGTGGATTCTTGTATAAAGGTAGGACGCACCTTCCATGTAAAATAATATCCCATTTTCTACAGAAGTCAAGGGATGGTATACTCCATCCATGCAGTCAAAAGACGATATAAATGTACGCTTGCGCGAGATCGAGGGGTACATGGGCGACCCGACCTTTTGGAATGATAAGGACAAGGCCCAGACGATCCTCAAGGAGTATCAGGACCTCAAAGCCAAGCTTGAAGGCGGCGGCGGATACGACAAAAGCGATGTGCTCGTGTCGATCGTGTCGGGTGCGGGGGGTGACGACGCCGAGGATTTCTCCCGTATGCTTTTTTCCATGTATCAAAAATATGCCGCAGGGCGCGGATGGAAGACCGCACTTCTCGATGCCAATGAGAATTCGATGGGCGGATTCCGCAGCATTTCGTTCGAGGTCGCGGGTTCCGGCGCCTATGGTGCGCTCAAGCACGAGGCGGGCGTGCACCGGCTGGTGCGCATGTCGCCCTTTAATAGCGCCGGCAAGCGCCAGACGAGCTTTTCGCTCGTCGAAGTATTGCCCAAGATCCCGGACGCGGGAGACCTGCATATACCCGAGACCGACCTCGATATTTCTTTTACGCGTTCGGGTGGTCCCGGCGGTCAAAATGTGAACAAGCGCGATACCGCGGTGCATGCGGTCCACAAGCCGAGTGGTTTTCGCGTACATGTCACGAGTGAGCGATCCCAAGCGCAGAATAAAGAGAAAGCGCTCGAGATGCTACGCGGCAAGCTCTTTCAGGCTAGAGAGGAGGCCGCGCGACAGGAGTCGCGCGGCCTCGCCTCCGCCTCGACCAACAAGATCGAGTGGGGAAGCCAGATCCGCTCGTACGTCTTGCATCCGTATCAGCTCGTCAAAGACCACCGCACCGAACATGAGGAGCGAGATGTGGAAAAGGTACTGAATGGTGACCTTGAACCGTTTATTCGGGCGCACCAAACGATGCTTGCCCCGTAGCCAGCCAGAGGCTGTGGTATGGGGTGGACCGCGTCCTCGAAGGCGACATTCAATCATTCATCGATGAAGAAAAAGATTTGGACACGAGTAATGATAGAGTATAAGCAAGCGTATACCGCCGTCGCTCGAAAAACCCGAAAGTAAAATTTCGCTTTTTCCTCGTTAGGCGTTATATGTAGCCATATAACGCCGTCACTCGGAAATAGTGAAAACAAGTTTTCACTTTTCCTTGTTAGGCGTTATAATAGAAACCGTTGTGAGTTCAACAGCTATGATTTATTTCGACAAAGTAACCAAAGTATATTTCACAGGCTCATTACCGGCCGTCGAAGACGTCACTCTCGGGATCGACCCCGGAGAATTCGTATCCATTGTGGGTCATTCGGGTGCAGGCAAGACCACTCTCCTCAAAATGCTATTTGCAGAAGTAGAACCAACCGCCGGGACGGTCTATTTTGGTTCGCGCGCGATTCCCCAGCTCTCCGGCAAGGATCTCCTCAGGCTGCGTCGCAACATAGGCACGGTCTTTCAGGATTTTCGTCTCCTTTCCACGAAAAATGTCTATGAGAACATTGCCTTTGCGCTTGAGGTAGCGGGCAAGAGCGACGAAGACATCCAGGCCGATGTGCCGCACGTGCTCGATCTCGTGGGTCTCGCTGACAAGATCTGGAGCTTTCCACATGAGCTCTCCGGCGGGGAGCAGCAGCGTGTCGCTATAGCGCGTGCGATCGTCAACCAGCCCGACGTGCTCATCGCCGACGAGCCGACCGGCAATCTCGACCCGATCAATGCCCACGATGTGGTCCAGATTTTGAAGAAGATCAATGATCTCGGCACTACGGTCCTCCTCACCACCCACAACAAAAGCATCGTCGATGCCGTTGGTCGCCGTGTCGTCACGATGGACCAGGGCAAGATCGTGCGTGATGACAAGCAAGGAAAGTACGTCTTATGATGAAACAAGTCTACAGTTTACAGATAACAGTTTACAGAAGCCCAAATACGGGGTTCGAACTGTCCACTGTAAACTATCTACTGTAAACTTATCTTTATGTCTATCTGGCTCACCACAAAAAGAGTAGCGCGATACGGCCTGATCGGGTTTATCCGCAATGGCTTTATTTCGCTTTCCGCCATCCTCATCATGACGATCACGCTCTTCGTGATCGTCGCACTCATGATATCGAGTGCTGCGCTTAAGAGCGTACTCAATGACCTCACCCAAAAGGTCGACGTGACCGTCTACTTCACTACGACTGTTATGCAGGACCAGGTCGACCAGCTCCAAAAGTCGGTCCAGGCGCTTCCCGAAGTCGCGACCGTCACCTATGTATCCCGCGAAGACGCGCTCGCACAGTTCCAGGAGCGCCACAAGAACGACCAGCTCACCATGCAGGCGCTGCAGGGCCTGGGCGAGAATCCGCTCGGTGCTTCGCTCGAGATCCGCGCCAAAGAGACTTCTCAATACGAATCCATCGCACAGTATCTCGATGCCCAGCAGGCGAGCGGCGCGGGCTCCGGCACGGTGATCGACAAGGTCAATTTTGCTCAAAACAAGACTGCGATCGACCGCCTCACCAACATCATAGAGACCTCGCGCAGTCTCGGTATCGCGATCGCACTCATCCTCGGTATCGCTTCGATCCTCATCGTGTTTAATACGATCCGTCTTGCGATCTACACTTCTCGCGAAGAGATCGGCGTGATGAATCTCGTCGGCGCCAATCCTTGGTACGTGCGCGGGCCTTTCATGGTGACCGGCGTGCTCTATGGGATTGTATCGGCGCTGCTTGTGCTCATTGTGATGTATCCGCTTTCTGTCTGGATCGGACCCACTTCGGAGCGATTCTTCGGTACCTTCAATGTATTTTCATACTACTCAGGGTCGTTTCCGTTCTTGTTCCTCGTGACATTCGTGTCGGGAATAGCTCTCGGAGCACTTTCTAGCTATTTGGCCGTAAGTCGTTATTTGAATACCTAACATATGGCACGCAAGAAAGAGGGGTCGGGACACAAATATATATTCGTGGTGGGCGGTGTCATGTCCGGTGTGGGCAAGGGCATCGTCACGGCGTCGCTGGGCAAGATCCTCTCCGCGCGCGGGCTCAAGGTCAATCTGATGAAGATCGACCCCTATCTCAACGTCGACGCGGGCACCATGAATCCGACCGAGCATGGCGAAGTCTTCGTGCTCGATAGCGGCCTCGAGACCGATCAGGACATGGGCAACTACGAGCGCTTCCTCAATCGCGATCTCGGACCTGAAGACTATATGACGAGCGGCATGGTCTACAAGACCGTGATCGAGCGCGAACGCAATCTCGGCTATGGCGGCAAATTTGTCGAAGCGATCCCGCATGTGCGCGATGAGATCGTCGAGCGAATTCATGCGGCTGCCAAGATCGGCGGCACTGAGGTGACGGTCGTCGAGATCGGCGGTACGATTGGCGACTTCCAAAACGCGCTTTACATTGATGCGGCACGTTTAATTCACCTCAAAAACCCCAACGACGTGATCTTCGTGATGGTGTCGTATTTGCCGGTGCCGTCAACGATCGGTGAGATGAAAACACGGCCCACACAACATGCGGTACGCGAGCTCAATTCCTACGGCGTCCAGCCAGATTTTATCGTCGCCCGATCGACCCATCCGCTCGACCAAAAGCGTAAGGAAAAACTCGCGATCTGGTGCAATGTTGATCCTGATCACATCATCTCCGCTCCCGATGTCGATAGTATTTACGATGTGCCGCTCAATGTCGAAAGAGACAATCTCTCCGGCCTCGTCCTAGAAGCGTTGAATTTGGAAGAAAAACAGCCTGCTGACCTCCAAGAGTGGAAAGAGTTCGCCGGTCATGCCCACAACGGCAAGAAAACCGTCAAGATCGGTATCGTCGGCAAGTATTTCGACACCGGCGATTTTGTACTCTCTGATGCGTATCTGTCGGTCATCGAGGCGATCAAATATTCCGCATTCGACCAGGATGTAAAGCCGGAGATCCATTGGCTTAATGCCAAGTCGTACCAGACCGATCCGGAGAAGGTGAGCGAGCTCAAAGACTACGACGGCGTCATCGTGCCCGGTGGATTTGGCGAGTCCGGTATCGAGGGCAAGATCAACGCGATCCGATACGTGCGCGAGCACAAAATTCCTTATTTCGGCTTGTGCTACGGCATGCAGCTCATGACGATCGAGTACGCGCGTCATGTCGCGGGGATACACGGTGCGCACACGACCGAGATCGATCCCGATACCAAAGACCCGGTGATCATGATCCTGCCCGAGCAGGCGGAAAAAGTAGCCAAGAAAGATTACGGCGGATCCATGCGCCTCGGTGCCTATCCGTGCGAGCTCCAAAAAGGCAGTATTGCTCATGAAGCGTACGGCAAGAAAGAGATATCCGAGCGTCACCGCCACCGCTACGAGGTCAATCCGGATTATATTGAGCGCCTCGAAAAGGCCGGCCTCGTATTTTCCGGCACTTCTCCCGACAAACACCTGATGGAGATTGCGGAGCTCCCGCGCGAAGTGCACCCCTTCATGCTCGGAAGCCAATTCCATCCGGAGCTCAAGGCCCGCCCGCTTGATCCGCACCCGCTTTTCACGGCATTCATCAAAGCTTCCCTTGAGCATCAAGGTCATTAGCGTTTTCCCATGTTTTCGATCTCGCTGGTCTCGCTCAATATCGAACGATCCAAGCACCTTGACCGGGTGATCCCGTTTCTTTTGGAGCGCGACCCCGACGTGGTGTGCATCCAAGAATTGCTTGAGCGCGATATTCCATATTTCGAAAAAACGTTTGGGATGCAATGTGTGTTTGGTCCGTCGGGCCTGCATCTGGCAAGCGAATTGGAAACAGAACCGGTGATGATGATGGGGTCAGCGCTTCTCTCTCGTTTGCCGATAGGCGCTCGAAAGATCGAGTATTACGCCGGCAGCGAGGAGCGGGCGCGTCGGGATGCGCCGCAAAGGGTCTTGCACAATAGTAAACTTATCACGTGCGATGTCGAAAAAGACGCATCCATTTTTAGGATCGCGACGACTCATTTCACTTGGACCCCCCACGGACGGCCGAACGACGAGCAGCGCGAAGACATGCGCCATCTGTTCAAATTGCTTGCTTCCGCTGGCGAATTCGTGCTTGCGGGAGACTTCAATGCACCGCGCGGGGGAGAAATCTTTACCGCGATCGCAGAGCGATACAAAGACAATATCCCGGCAAAGTATACAACAAGCATCGACGGCTCTTTACATCGTGCCGGCAATCTGCAGCTCATGGTCGATGGAATCTTCTCGACCCCGGCCTACGAAGTGTCTGATGTGGAGCTTCACACTGGCATTTCAGACCACTGCGCAATCACGGCAACGATCGCAAAGAAACTTGACCGAATCGTCAAAATGTACTAATATTATTGTAGCCAAAGGATATGTCCCTTGGTCGCGGCGCATCTTCATTCGATATGAATGAAGTAAGTCGGTGATCTCTTACAAGAGAGAGGTTACATGTTCATCGCAAGATTCATCGGAGTCGCCGTTGTCGGCGGGGTGTCCGTATTCTTGATCGTCCGATGGTGGAACCAGCTGCACATGTTTGCGCAGAAATGCGCGGACGTCGTTCGTCTTGTGATGGCTGCATTACCGCCCGGTCTGAAGCAGGTTCTTCTGCGTCATCGCATCTTCCAAAAACCGGAATGGTGGAGTCGTGTCTCGATCCCACATTGGGTGTTCCCACTCGCGTTCGTCGTAGTTTTGGTCTCAGTTGGCATATGGGGCTCATACCTGCTCATGGCTATTTTCGGAGCCGTGTTGGCCTGGGCGGCATGGGAACACGAGAAGCTGGGCGTTGTCGGGGAGTGGCAGATCTTTCAAGGCGGGTTTGCTTTAGCACTCGGCGTCGTAGCGGCAACGATCGGCACCTCTTTGTTTCTCATGGATAATGAGTGGGCGATACCACTAATCTTCCTCGTCCTGTTCGTGTTTCTCGGGGCGAAGATCAGGTCCTGGGTCAAGTCCACCCATCTTCCGAAACGCAAGCGCGTAATATGATCGCGCTAGCTGTACTGATATCAAGACGGCCTTTCGTAGGCCGTCTTTTCTGTGTGCCGGGCAGGCACATCATCGAACGGGTACCCAATCCCGTCTACCTCGCGCTGACGAGGAGTAGGAGCCTAACCCAAGGGTGTCTCGGGTAACTGAGAATCCGAAAGAGGGAGCGGCGGTCATCCAGCCCCG
>JACROD010000030.1 GCA_016214605.1 Candidatus Kaiserbacteria bacterium | reverse complement strand
CGCCACAGGAAGCGTGGGATATCGAGATCGCAAAGTGGAAGAAACGAGAGGAGAAAAAACAGAAACGTGCTATCTTAAAGGCATTACCAGCATCGATTATTCAAAAAAGTCGGTGTTCGGCTTGAGGGGTTTTTGTAGGACTATCTGTCCGATGCTCACGATACTGATATTTTAGCAAAAGTCAAACCCCGCCAACGTCTGTCTTTTTTCCTTTTTTCGCACTACAACACACATTGAGCAAATTAAAAATGTGCTCCCCTTTTTCTTCCTCAGCAATTAACTGTGCCTATCTTTTTTCCTACGACCCTTGATATAAAATCAGATACCTTATTGCTTAACTTGTTTTTATCTGCACCCTCGGAAAAAAGCTTTAGGAGGCAAAATATTTCTTTAGCCAGCCTCAATGTTCTTTAAGCAGTCCGTTATTTCTCCTCCCCACCCTCAAACACCACAAACGATGCTACGCTGTCGCCTTCGCGCATCTTCATAATGCGGACACCTTGGGTCGCGCGGGAGAGCGATGGGATCTCTTTGAGCTCGGTGCGGATCGCCTGGCCTTTTTGGGACATGGCGACGAGCTCGCCGCCGTCGGTGATGATCGTGGCGCCAACGAGTTGTTTGGTCTTGGGAGTGATCGACATGGTCTTGATACCGGAGCCGCCGCGGCCTTGGACTTTGTATTCGGTCATCTTGGTCTTCTTGCCATAGCCACTCGATGAGAGCACGAGCACCTGCGCATCTTTGACGCCCTTGGGGACGATACCAGCACCGACGACCATATCGCCCTTGGCAAGCTTCATGCCGCGTACGCCGCCTGCCTGGCGACCCATCTCGCGGACATCTTTGACCGCGAAGCGGATCGACTGGCCCTTGGAGGTGACGATCATGGCATCGTCGCCGTCGCGCACAAACTGTGCCGAGATGAGTGCATCGCCCTTGTCGAGGCCAATCGCGATAAGCCCCGAGCGTCGGACTTCCTTGAAGGCTTCCGCATTGGTGCGCTTGACCGTGCCGTCGCGCGTACACAGGAGGAGACTCAGGCCGTCGGATGCTTTGAGCGATTTTGGCATAGCGAGGATCGAGGTGATGTTTTCGCCGCCTTCGAGCGAGAGGAAGTTGACCAGGGCCTTGCCCTTGGTGGCACGCTTACCTTCGGGGAGTTCGTACATCTTGAGTTGATAGGCCTTACCGCGATCGGAGAAGAAGAGGATATCGCTATGAGCGGATGCAGTGAGGAACTGCGTGACGAAGTCTTCTTCCTTTGTATTGAGGTCTACCACGCCGACACCGCCGCGCTTCTGGAGGCGGTATTCGTGCGGATTGGTGCGCTTGATATAGCCGCCAGAGGTGAGCACGAGCACGGACTCTTCGTCGGCGACGAGGTCTTCCATCTTGAGCTCCTTGGGGCCATGTTTCATGATCTTGGTGCGGCGGTCGTCGCCGTACTTCTCGATGATCTCACGGATCTCTTTCTTGATGAGACTCATCATTTTGACCGCACTCTTGAGGAGAGCCTGGAGCTCAGCGATGAGATCCTGCACTTCTTTGAGTTCGTCCTCGATCTTCTTGCGCTCGAGGCCAGCGAGCTTTTGCAGGCGCATGTCGAGGATCGCCTGCGCCTGGATGTCGGAAAATTTAAATGTCTTCATGAGTCCCGCCTTGGCGTCTTCGACGGTGCGCGATGCGCGGATGAGCTTGATGATCGCATCGATATGATCGAGCGCTTTCTTGAGGCCGAGCAGGATGTGCTCGCGGGCAAGCGCCTTGTCGAGGTCGAATTGCGTGCGGCGGGTCACCACCTCGCGGCGATGCGCGATGTAGTATTCGAGAATCGCCTTGAGCGAGAGTGTCTGCGGGACGCCGTCGACGAGCGCGACGACGTTGTAGTGGAAGGTGTCTTCGAGCTGCGTGTGCTTGTAGAGGTAGTTGAGCACGGTCTGTGCATTGGCGCTCGACTTGAGGTCGATCACGATGCGGATATCGGTGGTCGATTCATCGCGGACATCCTTGATACCCTCGAGCTTCTTCTCGTGCACCAGGTCGGCGATCTTGGTGATGAGATCGGCCTTGACCACACGATACGGGATCGAAGAGATGATGATCTGGTAGTCGCCTTTCTTGCCTTCGATGATCTCGGTATTGCCGCGCACCACGACGCCGCCGCGCCCGGTGGCATAGGCGTGTGCGATGTCTTTGTGATCGAATGCGATGCAGCCCGTCGGGAAATCAGGGCCCTGGACGAATTTGAGGAGGTCTTCGGTCGTCGCGTCGGGCTCTTCGATGAGATGAATAGCAGCCTCGCACACTTCGCGCAGATTGTGCGGCGGGATGTTGGATGCCATACCGACCGCGATACCGAGCGTGCCGTTGAGCAAGAGATTGGGGGCCGCCGCCGGCAGGACGGTCGGCTCGGTCTTGGTGTTGTCATAATTGGGGCGGAAATCGACGGTGTTCTTCTCGAGGTCTTTGACCATCTCGCCCGCAAGCTTGGACATCTTGGCTTCGGTGTAGCGGTAGGCTGCGGCGCCGTCGCCGTCGATCGAGCCGAAGTTGCCTTGGCCGATCACGAGCGGATAGCGCATGGAGAAATCCTGCGCCATCTTGACCATTGCATCATAGACGGATGCATCGCCGTGCGGATGGTATTTGCCGAGCACATCGCCGACCACGGTCGCAGATTTGCGGGTCTTGGCGCCGGCAGTGAGACCAGCTTCGAGCATAGCGTAGAGTATGCGGCGGTGTACGGGCTTGAGACCATCGCGTACATCCGGCAATGCACGCGCTGTGATGACGGTCATCGCGTAGTCGAGATAGCTCTCGCGCATCTCGGTAGTGATAGAACGCGCAATGACGCCAAGAGGATTGGGGGTCGGAGCGGGCGCTTTGGGGATTTCTTTGCGTGCCATAAGTGCGGGAATTATAGCATTTTTGGGACGCAGAGAGGAGTTGACACTACTGGTATACCATTATACAGTGTCTGCAGGTTGGCAGAAAGAGGAGCCCATCATAATGAACGATCGCGACACCATCGTCTCTATCCAAGCGGCACAACGAGAGATGTGTCGATCTCTGAAAAGGACTTCGATCATCTCGACCGTTTTGTTATTGGCCCTGTGTGCGTTTACAACGCCGTACACGCCGTATGTCGGATGGACGTGGGGCGACTTCTCCAACATTACGATCCTCTCAGCCTTTTTCGTCGTTACTCTGTGGACCCACTATTGGCTCACTCGATATCGGATGAAAAAGGGCTATTTCGGCGACAACGCGGCGGAGGCGGAGGAGATCATCGGATTCGCCTGGCGCAAGCACAAGAATAAGCGCGGGACTTGAGACCGCAAAAACAAAAGCTCCGGCACTCGCTGCCGGAGCTTTCTCTTTTGACAAGGCTCACGTCATTGATCCAAAGCCTTTTGAAGCTGATCTGCAACACTGCCGTCTTTGGGGGTTGCAGTTGGTGCGGAGGATGGGATGTATGGCGCAGTATCGACAGAGGTCGCCTCGACATCCGCCGGGGACTGCGCACCGATGTTGCTCGTCACGGTCGAATGTATGATCGCATTGACCGCAGCGGCCGCAGATGCGTTCTGTGCGGGCGTTTCGGTCGTGCCGACATTGGGAAAATCATCGGGAGGCGCCGTTTGGAAACTCTTGAGAAAAAAGACCACCCACGCTACCAGGAGCACTGCCATGACCAAGAGTGCCGAGAATACCGCGGCGGCATGCCGCTCATCGTGCGGACGAGCCTTGAGAGATTCGACGGCTTTTCTGACTACCATTCTTACATTATACACTGAGAACGATGGTCTCACTTTCTTTGCCTGCGAGATCGCGCGGCTTGATGGTGAGTTTGTCGACCGGCTTTACGTCTTCGCTACTCGCTTCTTTGAGGAAGGTTTTGAGCGTCTTGTCGTCATAAAGGATCGGAATTACGATCTTGGCCTCAAGCTTCACGGCAACCTTCTGAGCATCCGCCGGACTCAAGGCGCCGTTGCCGCCCACGGGAAGAATGAGCACATCCGGTGCATCCATTTCCAAGACCTCCTTGGGCAGCTGTGCATCGCCGCACGCGCCAAGATAGAGTACCGAGAGGCCATCAAAATGGATCGAGTAGATCGTATTGATAAGCTCATGACCGCCATAGACAGAGCCCGATGAAAAACCCGCAGCCGAGATATCACTCACCTCGTACTCGCCGGGCCCCGTGATGATGAAAGGCTCCTTGCCTGCCCCGTTGACGGCACCTTCGGTGTCGTCTTTACGGGGTCGCCCGCGTACTTCCTCAGTACCGTTCATATCGGGATGATTGAGTGAGATAAAGGCGATATTTGCCCCAAAATTGGCCGGTTTGAAGGATTTGGACCCCTTGGAGACGGGGCCGAGTACTATAGTAGTATCCCCTGCACTCGCCTTCACACATGCACCACCGTGGTATGTAAGAATCATGGGCCCTAGTATAGCAGAAGCTTCAGATATGTGAAAAAAGCCTTATTTTTGAAGCAAAACAAGACAATACAGACGAGGACTTGACAAATAAAATAGGGGGCTCATAATGTTCTAGCTTTGGACTGGAAGGACCCTCACACGTGAGAGTCGGACCGGACGACCAAGGTATGTTCCAACCAACAACTAGGGAGTGTTCAGAATGAACAGTCACGGCCCGCCGCATTGGCATCATGAGTGTCGTATCGCTTCCAGCGTCGGCTCCACCATCGGCTTTGTGAATCATTATCTCGGCATCGGCGCCGCGGGCGGCCGCCTGGGCTTCGTCGCCGTCACCTGACGGCTGGCGCGCCGGCAACCCACCTAGGGCAAGTGCTTATTATAGGGAGGGTAAGGATATGAATATCTCCTCGCCGCCGACGAAGGGCGTCGGGTCATGGTGAGAGATTAATCTCTCCTTTGATACATCGGGGACTTCTACTAGCTTCGGGACTCGCTTCCTGAAGAGGTATGAAGTCCCTTTTTATTTTGTATTTGTCTCTTGCATTTCGGTAATTTTTTGATACAGTTTCTCGGTTCATTATTAATTGAACGTCACGGGCTAACACTGAGGTCCCTCGCCGAAGCTTTATGCGGAGGCGGGTCGCTCCGATAGGCATTGTTGCAAGGCGATCAGCACCCAAAGCGTCATATATACAATGACAAAACAAGAGAAGAATTCCGCCGTCTTAGAAGCGGATATGCGAGAAGAATCTGAGGTCGTCGTGCCCCAAGACGAACCAACAGGGCCGATGGCGGAGCTTATGAATCTAGCGCCCAAGAAGCCGGGTATGGAAGAAATGGTCGAAGGACCAGTGATCGCGATCGGCCGTGCGCGCGTGTTCGTCGATCTGCATCCCTTTGGGACCGGTATTATCTACGGGCGCGAGTATCTCTCAGCACGCGAGACCCTGAAGAATGTGAACATCGGCGACATCGTCGCCGCCAAGGTCGTCGGTACCGAGACCGCCGAGGGCTACATGGAGCTGTCGCTGCGTGAAGCGCGCCAGGCGCTCATGTGGAGCGATGCGGAGACCGCACTTCAGAAGAAGACGGTCTTTACACTCCCCGTCACCGACGCCAACAAGGGCGGCCTTATCATCAACTGGAACGGTATCGCCGGATTTCTCCCTGCTTCGCAGCTCTCAGCTGCACACTATCCGCGCGTCTCCGACGGCGACAAGGACAAGGTCTTCGCCGAACTCAAGAAAATGGTCGGCACTCCCGTCGAAGTGATGATCATCACCGCGAGCCCCAAGGAGCAAAAACTCATCTTCTCCGAAAAGGGTGCAGGCTCGACCGAGCGCGCAGGTCTCGTGGAGAAATACCATGTGGGCGATGTACTCGACGGGATTGTCACCGGTGCCACCGAATTCGGCGTCTTTGTGAAGCTCGAAGAAGGTCTCGAGGGACTCGTACATATCTCCGAAATGGACTGGGCGCTCGTGGAGAATCCCAAGACTCGTTTCCGAGTCGGCGAGCCGGTCAAGGTCAAGGTCATCGAGGTCAAGGAGGACAAAGTATCCCTCTCGATCAAGGCACTCATGGACGATCCGTGGAAAGCAGCTGGTGCCAAGTACAAGAAAGACGATCGCGTCGAAGCAGTGGTCATCAAGTACAACAAACACGGCGCTTTGGCCTCCATCGAGGAAGGTGTCGCGGGCTTGGTCCATGTATCGGAATTCGGCACCGAGGAAGAGCTGCGCTCCAAGCTTCAGCTCGGCAACGTGTATCCTTTTACGATCACGTTCTTCGAACCCAAGGAGCGTCGCATGACACTCAAGCCGATCGTCTAGATTGTAAAGAGTCTGACTCTTGCCAAATCCCTGTCAAAAGAAAAAAGCCGCGCATCACTGCGCGGCTTTTTTGATGCTTGAGCCAGCACGTGACGATCTCGTGATTTGTATAGATAGAAAGACCCCCGCGCATGGTGCGCGAGGGCCGACAGAGCGCCTCAGAGAGACACGTGATTCTCCAGGAGAAACTTCTTGACCTTGTTCGTGGTGACGAAGAACCCGACGGTATCCACGACTGCCATTTGCTGAGGAGACAGCTGGGCTACATAGACGGCATCCGCCACTCCCACGAGGACGAAGTGATTTTGGTGGATGATAAAGACTCCGCCACCAGAATTACCGGGCCAGATCGACGCAGAGGCTTGGCGCAGACCCATCACCGGATTGATCGTGCTCACAAATCCATAAGTGATCGACACGCCCGTCCCATACGGATATCCGACCGTCCATTGAGGCATGCCGACCTTCACCTGACCGAAAAACATCTCTGCCTTGGGCAGCGACACCGGCACCTCCACGAGCGCCAGATCGAGCTCATCGTCTTTGGCGATCACACGGCCGGGAATATGCTTTCCCTTCCACTCCACGTCGACATTCTGAGCATCTTTGACAACATGCGCTACGGACACAATGGCCGCATGTACGGCATGTTTGCCGTCCACAAACCGATACAAGATGCTGCCGACGACGGTCCCAGCTCCGATACTGCCACCGACATCTTCCAAGCCGGTCTTGCGCGGGGTCGGATGTGCCACAGGAATATCCGGGAAGGTCGCATGGATCTTGACCGATGACTCGATCAGCGTGGTCGTCTCCGGCGGTATAACAGTATTCCACCACAACCAACCAACGGCAATCACCGCCACGACGGGGGCGACATCTCTCGCATAACCAGATATCTTCATCACAGCCTCCCTTTTTCCAGAGGAACATGGCGATCAAACGCACTGATGCGTTTGGGCCGATACTCTATCCAGAGTACACTTTATATTTGAAGTACTTATCGGTTATCAACAACCTATCGCAATCTCTAAAGAGATAATATGTGGTTATCCACAGTCGGTCGAGATATGTACTAGACAGCACAGGAATACTCACCTACCATCAAAAACAGGAAGGGCTCTTTATGCCGGTTCTATCGTTCTCTTTTTGAGAATTAAACCTGCCTAAATCCATTCTATTGTTCATTCCAAAGCACTTTCATTTTTATGAAAGTGCTTTTGATTTTTATACTTTTTTATTTTTTGCCGCCGCGGATCGTGCGGAGCGAATTGAGGATCACTGCCACGTCTATCGCCTCTTGGATCAAGGCTCCCATGACCGGCACGATGAATCCAAACGCCGCAAAGAGCATGCCGGCGGTCGAGAGCCCGATCCCTGTCCACACGCTCTGTTTGGCAATCGTGGTCGAACGCCCCGCGATCGCGAATACTTCCGCGACGAGCGCCACATCACGGCCCATGATCACCACATCGGCCGCTTCGATCGCCGCGCTGTTTTCGGTACCCGAGAAGACCATTCCCACATGAGCGGTGGCGAGCGCCGGCGCGTCATTGAGGCCGTCGCCCACCATGACCACCACTTCGCCTTTGGCCTTGGCCTCGGTGACGAGGCGGTGTTTTTCTTCGGGCGAACAATCCGCATGGATATCGAGAGACATCCTCGCGAAGACCGCTTCGGCATTGGCCTGACGATCGCCGGTAATGACCGCGACACGCAAGCCCCGATCATGGAGTGTATTGATGAGATGCTTCACATTGTCTTTGAGCACATCTGCAAAATGAAGCTCGGCGACCACGTCCCCTTCGCGCGCGAGCGCAAGGACGATACCCCCCTGCTCGCCTGAATGCGCCGACTTGCTGATACTATATCGCGCGCCGTCTACCGTGCCGCTGATGCCTTGGCCGATGGTCTCGGACACATCGGTCGCCTGTAAGAGCGCGACTCCTCTACTCTGAAGAGCCGCCGTGACCGCGCTCGCGAGCGGATGGATCGAATGGAATTCGATGGAGGCGGCGATCGCGAGCACCTGCTCTTCGCTCATACCTGCTTCGTGTACATCTATAGAGATGATCTCGGGCGTGCCGAGCGTGAGCGTGCCGGTCTTGTCGAAAAAGATTGTCGTCGCGTGCGAGAGCGCTTCGAGCGCGGCTGGCTTCTTGATGATGATGTTGCGATGCGCGGCGCGCGAGAGCCCGCCGATGAAAGCAATCGGCGCCGCGATGATGAGCGGGCAGGGTGTGGCGATCACCAAGACGGCGAGCGCGCGGCCGAGCTCACCCGAGAAGAAGTATGCCCCCGATGCAAGTGCGATCGTGACCGCCGTGAAAGGAAAGTTGGCCTGCTCGGATAGGCGCACCATCGGTGCTTGTTCGCGCTTGGAATCTTCTACTAATTGCACGATGCGTGCGTAGGTCGACGTGGCAAACGTACCCGAGACCACGAGGTCGAATGTCGGACCCGCGTTTATCATGCCGCTTTTGACGAACGTACCGCTGGTGATCGTCTCGGGAAGCGATTCGCCAGTGAGATTGGAGGTGTCGAGGATCGCATCTGCCGATGCGAGCGTGCCGTCGAGCGGCACGAGCTCATGCCCGCGCACCACAATCGTACTGCCGGTAGATACCTCCGCGAGCGGTACCTCACGTGTCGCCCCAGCCTGATCGCGCACGAGCGCGACCTTGGGGATCCTTTCGAGTAAAGCCTTGAGCGATGCCGTCGCACGACCCTCGGCAAAGTCTTCGAGCGCTTCGCCACCGGTAAACATAAGCGCCACGACCGCGCCGGGCAGATAATTGCCGGACACGACCGCGACCACCATCGCGAGGAAGGCGATATAATCGAGCGAATAGTGTCCTTCACGGATCTTTTCGTACGAATCCAAGACGATCTTCCCGATACCGATGAGCGTCGCGGCTAGATAGAGGAGCGGCTGACCCACCACGAGCCCCGCGACTCCGATACAAAAGACGATCAAGGGAAGCACAAACACTCTTTGTATCGGCAAATAAGTCATTGTGTTTAGAGTTAGGAAATAGCTAGCATAAGATCTCTTCGAGGATCTCCTGGACCGTTCCCTGATTATCGAGCGGAACCATGCCACAATCGATACATGTTTGTTCAAATTTATTTCGACCTCTTATCAGAGCTTCCCTCTCTTCCTTGGTCTTGGCAAAATTGACGATATTGGAAGTTCTTTTGCTCAGTCGCTGATCTATTATAGCGTCTGCCGGCTTCAACACGTACATCCTATCGAAGATTTTCTTTATTTCATCCACTTGCACACTGGCCACCTTTCCGCCGACAAACACGTCTTCAGTCTCCGGGAACGAATCCAGTAGATCAATGAGCTTTGGTACCACTACTTGCCACCGATGTCTCTCGATCCACACACCTCCTGCACCTTCGTTGTAAACAGCCTCTTTCCCTGTTTCTTTGTTGACCCATATACAAACGTCGCAGTCATCAAGATCAATGGCTCGATATCCCCGCTTACGAAGTTCGGAAACGATGGTGGTCTTCCCGGCACCCGCTACTCCTGTGATCAAAGTGCGCATAGACCCGTCAATTAAACTGATTCATTGCACGCTCGGGGCCTTCGGTGACGATAGTCTCGATCGCTTCACTCACTTTCTTGAAAACACCTTTGAGCTCGGTCATCTCAGCGGGCTTGAATGCCGCGAGGATAAAATCGATCACCTCGTCTTCGCCTGAAGGCTTCTTGATCTTGCCCGAAGCGGTGGCGCGTGAGACACCGATGCGCACGCGCGTGAATTTTTTGGTCTTGAGGGCGCGCATGATCGACTCGACACCCTTGTGACCGCCCGATCCTCTATTAAAGGAGAGCTTGATCGTGCCGATCGGCAGATCGAGGTCGTCATATACCACGATCATCCGCTCTGCGGCCTTTGCACTCTTCACATATTTGAGCACTGCCGCACCGGATTTGTTCATAAAGGTGTCCGGCAATACGAATACGGCGGTTGTCTTGCCTATCGTGGCCTTCGCGACGGTCGCTTTTGCGCCCTTGCCTGCCCCGTGAGCGCTCGCTTTTACGGGGTTCACCTTCCACTCATCACCCCCGGCCTTTTTTGCGGCTACTTCGAGCGCCATACGGCCGGCATTGTGCCTCGTATTGTCGTATTCTTCTCCCGGATTGCCTAGGCCGACGATGGTCCATGTCATATCGCACCATTCTAACAAACAATCGGGTGTTGAACATCTTCGCGGCGCAAATATTTTGCAGCCGAGGACTGGTGGTAAAGCTACGCGAAATTAGTCCAACTCTTACCAGAATAAAGTAGTGCCGCATTATATACAAAGCATCCACTAACGTGTCGGTCATAGCAGTGACCGACCTGTTTGAGCCAGTAGGCGAGTTCCGCAGGCAAAAAATAATTGCGCCGCGAAGATGTTTTGATTACGCGTGTCTGCAAAAATATTTTTCTCTGATGCAACACACCGAGATACTTTGCGTCAACGGCATACTCGCAGTAGAATGTGCGTACATGACTGATCCCGTGATGCATCAAAATGTCTCATCACCGGAACCAACTATTGGTATTGTTAAAACTGAGCGATCATTTTTCTTCTATCTCGTCATCGCGCTCGGTGTAGCACTCATCATCCGTTTCTTCATCGCCGCTCCATACATCGTTGTCGGCTCTTCCATGGAGCCCAACTTCGATAACTGGAATTATTTGATTGTAGATCGCGTCACCTACCGGCTCGAGACGCCACAACGCGGCGATGTGATCGTCCTTGACCTGCCACAAGACACCGGACGAGCGCTTATCAAGCGTGTCATCGGCCTCCCTGGCGAGACTGTAGAGATCAAAGGGCCCGCTCCCACGGTCACTATCATAAATGACGCACATCCTGACGGCATGACACTCAATGAGCCTTACATCAGCCCCAAAAACTTCGGCGGAGCTTCTGATATGAATGTCGTTTTGGGCAAGGATCAGTATTTTGTACTCGGCGACAACAGAAAAGTCTCCGCTGATTCGCGTTTGTGGGGTATTTTGCCTCGATCCGACATTGTCGGACGCGTCCTTTTCAGACTGTATCCCTTCAATGGGATCGGTGTATTTCCCGCTGAAGCCCGGTATAACAACAATACCGCCACTTAATGGTAACGATTATCTGCACATGATCAGACTCAAGGATGGGGCCCGCCAGTCTACCGACGCTCTTTTGCAGAAAGCGATCGCCGTAGCCGAGTATTACGGCTTCGTACCGCTCGACGAAATAGAACAGACCGCAAGAGAGCGAAATGCCAAAGGATTGAATGCTGGAGAAAAGCGCAAAAAGGAGAGCGTGAAAATAGAGAATGAGATCAACTTTACGCGGCGAGACGAGCGTACGCTGCCGAGCGCTGCCAAAAAATTTGTCTCTCGTATGGGGCCGTCGCGCGATACCGTGCTCGCTTGGCGTATTATGCCCAATACCAGTGCATCGCCATCGGTGTCGCTCGAGCTCCATATTCTCGGTACTCCGAGCACGATCGCCGAAGCCCTTCTCATTATAGTAGCAAGCGCGATCGCACAAGAAGCAGGGGTCGAGGACCGCATCATCCTCATTAACAACATCGGATCTTCGGAGTCCTCCGGCAGATATATCCGCGATGTCGGATTGTATCTGCGCAAACATATCGAATCAATCTCTCCTTCGCTCCGACCGCGTGCAGCGACGGATCCGCTCGGCACTCTCGTACAATTGATCGAACGTGGACATCCGGCAGTCCCTCGTGCTCCACAAGCGATGGAATATCTCACCGAAGAAGAGCGCGCTCGCTTTTGGGAACTCCTCGAATATTTGGAGGCGACCGGCCTCCCCTATGAACTGAACGGACAGATCCTTGGAAGCCGCGAATGCTGGTCGCACTCGCTCTTTGAAATATCCCAAGTTGATGCGGCTACAGGCTTACGGGCACCGGTGGCGTTCGGCGGGCGGTATGATCCTTTGATAAGCCGTTTCGCACGCTCACCAAGAAACGCAGCTATGATCTCCATCACTTATGAGATGAATGGCGGCACAAAACCATCTCCACAAAAACCCGTGCGCCCCATCGAGGCTGTACCGGCTATCTATTTTGCGCATCTGGGCGGCATCGCACGACAACGCTCTCTCGGCATCCTGGAGAATCTCCGACGGGCGAATATTCATGTACATCATAGCCTCTGGCATGACCGTATAACCGAGCAGATGGGACGCGCCCAAGCCCTTGGTACGCCGTATATCTTGATCTTTGGCCACAAAGAGGCGAGCGAAGGGACGATCATCGTGCGCGAAGTCGCGACCAACTCCCAAAATGCCGTTCCGATCGCAGACCTGGTCAGCTATCTCAAACGTCACCGATCTATCACGCGGCCACGCGTGGGGGTGTAGATCTCAATCGCCCAAAATACTCGCCTATCATTTGTATTTGACATAAAGCAGAATTACTCTATAGTTCTCCTGATCGCACATTTGTGCGGTCTACCGATAAAGAAATCGGTATGAACCTTGATAATAAGGAGCTTTCCCATGATGGGAATTCTCAGTGGTATCGGCGCTATTTTCGCCTCTATGGCAGGGATAGGCTGGATATTGGGTGCGCTGATCGCGGTCGCGATTATCGCGTGCATGTCATTTTGGAAGATTCCGCCGAATGAAGTCGGTCTGGTACAGAAGCGACTGAGTTGGAAGCAAGGCAATGGCCCGATTGCATTCAATGGTGAGGCGGGTTACCAGGCCGAACTACTGATGACTGGTATCCGCTTCAAACTTTGGCCGCTCTATACGGTGACATGTCATCCGTTTGTGCAGATCCCTGCCGGACAGATCGGCATCGTGATCTCGCAGATCGGCGCTCCGCTCCCCATGGGAGCAAAGTCCGCTCTGTATATGAAAGAGTTCGGTAACTTCCAAGACATCCGAGCATTCTTGAATAGCGGCGGCCAACGCGGCGTGCAACGCCCGGTATTACCTCCCGGCACCGTGGCAATGATCCATCCTGTCGGCTTCCTCATCGTCACCTTGAATCATGTCTATGGTGTCCCGGTGGCAGACGAATACCTCCATCTCATACAAGCGAGAGGAGGAAGTACGTTCACCCATAAGTCGTTCAGTCTCACGGATGACCAAATGAAGGTTGTCCGTATCGCACCAAAGAAAGAAGATCGTGACGACAAGATCGTCGACAAGATCGTCGACATGATCGGCATCGTAACGACACTCGAGGGCGAACCTTCACCCAAGGGCGCGATGGCAAACCGCCTTGGCGACTTCCAAGACATTGATGGCGCCGAGAAAAGGGGCACAGGGACGAAGGACAGCGAACTGGTCGAGATGATTCTCGCCAGCAAGAATGATGCTCACAACAACTACCAAGACTTCCAGGCCTTCCTCGACAAGGGTGGTCGGATCGGTCTTCAGCATGATCCACTGCTCTATGGCGCCTACAATCTCAATCCGTTCCTGGTATCTGTCGAGATGGTTCCTATGCTCGTCGTGAATCAGGGTGAGGTTGTGGTTATTAAGGCGTACGTCGGTCTTGCGACCGAAGACACGTCTGGGGCCGACTTCAAATTCGGCTCCCTCGTCCGGCCCGGACACCGCGGCATTTGGCAAGAGCCGTTGCGTACCGGCAAATACGCGATCAATCCTCGCGTATATAGTCACGAGAAGGTGCCGACGTTTATCCTCACCCTCAACTGGGCCGAGGCGACGTCAACCGCACATAATCTGGACAAGGACCTCAAGCAGATCGTCGCGAAGTCGAAAGAAGGTTTCGTGTTCAAAATCGATCTGCAAGTTCAGATCCATGTGCCGGACACCGAGGCGCCGAAAGTGATCTCGATCGTTGGGACCATGAACAACCTCGTCAATGAGGTCCTGCAGGCGGCGGTGGGCAACCATTTCCGCGACAAACTACAGAGCATGCCTGCAATTAAGTTCATTGAGGAGCGGCAAGAGGTCCAGCAGCAAGCGCAGGATCACATCGCCAATCGGTTGAAAGAGTACCGGGTGGAAACACGCGGCGTGTATATCCAAGATGTCGTTCTTCCGAGTGAACTGGTCATAGTGCTCACCGCACGTGAAATCGCCAACCAACAGAAGGCGACCTTTACAGCCGAGAAAGAGGCGCAAGACAAGCGTCTCGATCTGGAAGCTGCGAAAGGCAAGGCCGACCAGCAAGCCGATCTTGCAAAATCTGAGGTCGGCATTACTATCGCTGACAATTTGGCGCAAGCGGTCAAAAAAGCGGCTGAAGGCGAGGCATTCCGACTTACTGAAGTCGGTAAGGCCAAAGCTGTTGAGACCGAAGCACAGGGACTTGCTGTCGCGGCAGGCCTCGAAGCTCAACAAAAGGCAGTCGGCAAGGACCAAACGGCCTTCATCAATGCCATCAAGGCGTTGGCATTGGGCACACAACGGTTCATGCCGGAGAATCTCGCCGTCACGATCGGTGGCGAGAATGGCATCGGTGGCGTCAATGGATTGATGCCTCAGTTGATGAGCTTCCTGCGTCGTTCATCGAAACCTACCACCACGCAGATCGAGGAAGAAGTTCCTTCCAAGGCGGTTGTTCCCGCCACGGAAAAAGACAATCATTCTCTCGGCAATGGCGGACACATGCCATCTTGATCTAATCATCTAAGCACCTTAAGAAGGGCTGTTCGCGCAAAGCGAACAGCCCTATTTTTTTGTCATAAAATTGACGGACGACGTGCGCGAAGTCGCGACCAACTCCCAAAATGCCGTGCCAATAGATGAGCTGGTCAGCTACCTGAAGCGCCACCGTTCGATCACCCGGCCACGAGTTCCCGCCTGATCTGGACAACCCACATATGACAACCCACATATGTTGCCTTTTATAGGGTCCCATGATATATTTGTCATCACATGATAAATGCAGAAGTAACCAAGACGGGCACTGAAAACGCCCTTTCTACCATCCGCCGATTCACCCGGCGCGCCCAGGGCGCCAATATCATCAAGACAGTCCGTAATAAACGCTATTACGCACGCGCATCCTCCAATACCGTCAAGAAAAAGCGCGCGCTCAAGCTCATCAAGCGCCGCGATGAATTCCGCCAACTTCTCAAAGAGGGTAAGGTCACCGAGACCCCGACTCGCCGCGGATACACTCCCCGCTCCCAGACATCAACCGAAAACGCCTCCTCCAATACATCGACCAAACTCGGGGAAGGAACCCCAATCGCCCGCTAATAATGACTTCTCGGGGGATCAAAAATACCGCCAAACCACCAAGATCCGATCTTGGTGGTTTTGATATACGCACTACCGTATCGAGCACTATACCGAATATTCCTTTCAAAGAGATATGGCGCACGATCCTTGGCGACCACTATGAGCTTTCCCTTGTCATGTGTAGTGACAAGCTCGCGCGCCGAATCAATATTGAGCATCGACACAAGGATTACGCGCCCAACGTCCTTTCTTTCCCCCTTGATAAACACACAGGGGAGATATTCCTAAATATCCGCAAAGCCGAACGCGAAGCGCGAGAAATGAAGATCTCGCCGCGATCCCGCATCGCTCACCTCTATGTACACGGATGTTTCCACCTCGCCGGCTATCAGCACAGCGCCGACATGGAGCGTCGCGAAGATGTCATCCTCAGTAGATTTAAATTGATTTGAGGCGTATAGCGCCCGCTATCCACGCATCTTTTGACTTGTATGCCCCAAATGGTGGCGTACAATACATATAAGCGTACAGATCCTGCTCTTCGCGCAGGGAGTACGTCTATACTTCATTTTTATGCAAGGCAAGATATACACTGGTATCGACATTGGGACCTATCACGTCAAAATCGTTATCGCCGCAGCACCCGAGCGCCCCGATATCCCCATGATGATACTCGGTACCGGCATGTCGAGCTCACGCGGCCTGCGCCACGGATACATCATAGATAAAGCCGAAGCGATCAAAAGCATTCGAGAAGCTCTTCAGCGCGCCTCCAGCGCCGCCAAGGTCCGCGTCAAGAGCGCGCGCGTGGCCGTCGGCGGCGTCTCGATGGATGAGATCCGCTCAAGCGGCGAGATCACGCTCACATCGTCCGGTGGTGTCGTCACTGAGCGCGATATTGAGCGCGCCAAGACCGAAAGCGTCAAACGCGCCTCCGGCAAGCTCAACAATCGCACGGTCATTCACACAATCCCGCTCGAATTCCGTCTCGACGGCGCAAAGGTTTATGGCAAGGCCGAAGGTCTGCAGGGCACCAAACTCTCTGTCGACACCCTTTTGATCACTATGCTCTCCCAACACCACGAAGATCTCATCAATGCCGTCGAGGCTGCCGGAGTCGAGGTGGAGGACGTGATGGCATCCCCTTTGGCGGCAAGCCTCGTCACGCTCACCAAAGCGCAAAAGATGGCCGGTGTAGTACTCGCCAACATCGGTGCCGAGACCTTGTCGGTGATCGTCTTCGATGCCGACACGCCGATATCGCTCAAGATATTCCCGACCGGCTCTTCTGATGTAACGAATTCGATCGCGCTTTCGCTGCAAGTCCCCCTTCCGGAAGCAGAACAACTCAAGCGCGGCGGCGTGTCCGGATCGGATGTGTCCGAAAAAAAGATGAACACGCTCATCGCCGCGCGCCTGAAAACCATGTTCACACTCGTCGATACCCATCTCAAATTGATCGGCCGCCAGCGTCTCCTTCCGGCGGGAATCGTCATCACCGGCGGCGGCAGCGGATTCATGAACGCATCCGATGTCGCGCGCGCCATCATGAAGCTCCCCTCTCAGATCGGCGCAATAGGCCAGCTTTCACGCGCTTCGAGCATCGACGCCACATGGGCCGTAGCGTACGGTCTTTGCCGCTGGGCATACGCACAGGACTCCGTGGACCGATCAAGCTCTATAAAGGAGATCCTGCGCAGCGCGGGCGAATCCGTCCGACAAACGTTCAAATCTCTCCTTCCATAGCAAGAAGATACGGAAAATTGATACGGGAGCGTGTCAAGTTTTCTTTTGGGAAAATCTGCTATGATGAGCCCACTATGACAAAGCAGGTAAAAACTGACGTTGAATCATTTGCGCGAATTCGCGTGATCGGCGTCGGAGGATCGGGCAACAATGCCGTTAATCACATGGTCGCAAGCAACGTCCACGGCGTTGATTTCATCGCGATCAACACCGACGCTCAAGACCTCCACAAATCAAAAGCGAAGAAAAAGATTCATATTGGAAGGTCGCTGACGAGAGGCTTGGGCGCTGGCATGAACACCGAGATCGGCAAGCAGGCCGCCGAAGAAACGCGCGAAGAGATCCAGGAAGCGATCAAGGGCTCTGACATGGTCTTCATCACGGGCGGCATGGGCGGAGGCACCGGCACCGGCGCAGCTCCGGTCGTCGCCAAGATTGCACGCGAATTGGGCGCGCTCACTGTCGGCGTCGTGACCAAGCCTTTCGCGTTCGAGGGGCAGGCGCGCGCCCGACTGGCCGATGAGGGCTTGAGCAATCTGCGCAAGGCCGTCGACGCACTCATCATCGTCCCCAACGACAAACTGCTCTCGATCGTCTCGCGCGACACCGGCATCAAAAACGCCTTCGCCATGTGCGATGACATCCTGAAGCAGGCCGTCGAGGGCATCTCTGATCTCATCACCACAACCGGCATCATCAACGTCGATTTCGCCGACGTGCGCACGATCATGCAAAATGCAGGCTCTGCCCTCATGGGCATCGGAGTCGCAGCGGGCGAAAAGCGCGCCGAGCTCGCCGCACGCGCCGCTATCAATAGTCCGTTACTTGAAGTCTCGATCCATGGCGCCAAGGGCGTACTCTTCTCGATCGCCGGCGGAGACGACCTCGGCATGCTCGAAGTGCAGGATGCCGCAGCAGTCATTACCGAGGCGATCGATCCGGAGGCAAAGGTTATCTTCGGCGCCGTCACCGACGAATCCCTCAAAAAGGGTCAGGTGCGCGTCACGGTCATCGCGACCGGATTCCCAGAAAACAGCTCTCAACAGCGCACTCCTCTTTTTAGTACCGGATCGGGATCGAACACTCCTTCTTCCAACTCTATCCGCATCCCCTCCAACCCTTCGAAAAAAGACGCCGACGTCCCGCCCGCGACCGTCCGCGGCCGCGGTGAAGATGTGAAGATCATCATCGATTCCGCGACCGGTGCGAATCGACCCGAAAAAGACGGCAAATCAATCCGCGATATCAAGATGGATATCCCTCCCCATACCCCCGTCATCCCCGCACCACCGCCGAGCGCCCCGGAAGAGCCTGAGAGCGACGACCCCTGGGGCGGTCTTCCCTCTTTCCTCCGCAGGAAATAGCTTGACATTTGTATAGATGGGTGTTATTATAGCATTGGTTCAACCAAACTGGAAGTCACGAAGGATTCCGCGATGACTAACACAACGGGTAACAAAAAACTTGAGGCTTTATCGGATGCTTTGGATGCTGTTCTCGCCAAGGGAACATCCAATCCGACGAAAACGGACTACGAGACCGTCAAGGGATTCAAGGGCGATCTCGAGAATCTATGCGCTACGATTCTGAGTCCACTGGAAGTGGATCAGCGCGAAGAGCTGCTCGAAGAGGCCAGCTTCGTGCTGGACGAATTCGAAAAGGCCTTCGAGTACCACGGAAAGTGGTGTTCGGAATAAATCCTACGCCCGACAGGTCGCCTGACCTCGTCGGGCGATTCTGTTTTTAGATTGAAGTGTAGTAAAATACTCAGATGCTTTACGACCTCATTATTGTCGGCGGGGGACCCGCTGGTGTCAGCGCCGCTATTTATGCAGCCCGCAAACAATTAAAAACCGTCTTTATCACTTCGGAATGGGGCGGACAGAGCGTCGTCTCTGAGGGGATCGAGAACTGGATCGGCACACCACGAATCTCCGGGGCCGATCTCGCCAAGAGTCTGCGCGCACATGCCGAGGTCCACACCGGCGAATACCTGACCATCATTTCGCCCGATACCGCGACACAGACGACCGTGGATGATACCCATGTCGAGGTCACTACACAGAAGGGCGCAAAGTACGAGGCAAAGGCACTCTTCGTCGCGACCGGATCTTCGCGTCGCAAGCTTGAAGTGCCCGGTGCCGCCGAACACGACAACAAAGGCCTCACTTACTGCGCTTCCTGCGACGGCCCGCTCTTTGCTGGCCAAGACGTCGCGGTGATCGGCGGCGGCAACGCAGCATTTGAGACCGTGCTCCAGCTCCTCGCCTACTGTAAGACCGTGTCGCTCCTCAACCGCACCGAGACCTTCCGCGCAGATGAGATCACCGTCGCGGCGGCAAGAAGCCATGAGAATTTCCACATTATCACCAATGCCGAGATCATGTCGATCGAAGGCGAACAGTTTGTCAGCGGTGTAAAATACAAAGACGTGAAGACGAACACCGAAACGACTCTGCCTGTGGCCGGTATCTTTGTCGAAATCGGCCTCTTGCCCAATACCGCTTGGCTCGGCGACGCTGTCACCAAGAATCCGATCGGTCAGATCAATGTCGACCCCAAGACCCAGCACACTTCACATCCGCGCATCTGGGCCGCAGGCGATTGCACCGACGGTCTCTACCACCAAAACAACATCGCTGCAGGAGATGCGGTAAAGGCACTGGAGGATGTCTACGTGTCTTTGCATCGAGGAGTTTAAAAATAAAGAGGTGCTACAGAATTACTTCTGTAGCACCGTATGTGCACTGGTGATGTATTCGTATTCATCCGACGCAAATTTCTTGAGCCATGCAGCCTCTTCGGAACCATACTGAAATAACTTGACCGCCAATTCACGCCGCTGTTTCCTATCGAGATATCCAGCATCGTTCAGCAGTGCAATGCGACATAAATACATGGCTCGATTATCTTGGAATAGGTTTAATTTATAGGCATTAAAAAGACGTTTTATTTCGTCTCTTTTTTGCATGGTCAAGTCCACACAATGCACCATGAACGATCTCCCGTTTTTTACATGTGTTCGCGACCGTTATTAAACCATATTTTGACCACGCACGCAAACACCTCACTGCTTTTTTGGCATGAGTTGCTCCTGTAATTCTCGCAATTGCGAGAATTACAGGAGCATATGTATGTATATATATGTATCCGAAACGTTATTTTACTGAGACAGCCTCCGTCACTACTCGCTTCCCTTCACTGATCTCATTGAGGACCTTTTGGACGTGTTTGAGACTCTCGTCATCGTAGACCGATATCGGCGTCGCTTTTATCTTTGCCTTTTTGAGCGCCTTGAGCTGGGTCTCGAGCGTCTTTGCATCGACTGTGTCGCTCTTGGTGAGAAACACATATTCGTCTTTCTCCGTCAGTGATTTGTTGTATTTCTTGAGTTCCGCGCGGATGGTCTTGTAATCGCCTACCACATCGTCGGATTCGGCAGAGACGAGGTGCATGAGTGAGCCGGTGCGCTCGATATGCTTGAGGAATTTGACCCCGAGTCCGCGACCATCGGAAGCACCCTCGATGAGCCCCGGGATGTCGGCGATGATGAGACCGTAGTACGACCCGAGGTTTGGCTCGAGTGTCGTGAATTGGTATGCGCCGACTTTGGCCTTTGCCGAAGTGAGCGCGTTTAAGAGGCTCGATTTTCCGGCATTGGGCAAGCCGATGAGACCGACATCGGCGATGAGCTTGAGGTCAAGTCGAAGGGTCGCCGTGTCGCCGGGTAGGCCCGGCTGGGACTGCAGCGGCGACTGATTGGTCGATGATTTATACTTGAAATTTCCCCATCCGCCCAAGCCTCCGGCGACCATGAGCTCGCGCTGTCCGATCTTGGTGATCTCGATCACTTTGCCCGTCTCTACATTGGTCGCGATCGTACCGGTCGGTACCTTAAGGATGAGATGGTCGGGATTGGCACCATCGCGCCACTGGCCCTTACCATTTTCTCCGTCTTTGCCGTGAACGTCCTTCATACTCTGGAATTGAGACAGCATACCGATATCACCGACGCCTTCAAAATAGATCGAGGCACCGCGCGCGCCATCGCCCCCCACCGGACCGCGGTGAAGCTTGATGTTGTTCCAAGCCACAGCGCCCTTGCCGCCATGCCCACCCGTGAGGGTCACCATGATCTCATCGATTAACATAAGGATCATAATAACACATTTTGGCTGAAAATCTAGTTATTTGACGATACGTAATTTACATGTTATTCTCTCTATTAGAACTTTACTCAGGGAGGATACGATGGGTCTTTACGTCGAAATGGCAGTACGGTTCCGTGTCGTAGCCAGAGAAGTCGACGACGACGGCAACCACACCGGCAAAACGCTCGCGCGCAATTTTGAGCACTCGTGTGTTCCAGGAATCGGACATAAATTAGGACTAGATGGAGAGTGGCCGGAGGGTGGCGCATATTGGACATCCGGAACCGTTGTGGAGGTCGTCCATCATCTCCGCGACAAACTCATCACTGTGTATGCTGAAGTGCCATCATTCTCATATCTGAAGAAAGATTCTTCTTGGGAATAACATTTATCCGCTCACGGGAAGCTCATTGCTTTCCGCGGGCGGCTTTCTTTTTTATTCCTCCATGATGAGCCCCAGCTTGACCAGGCGCATATGGATCGCGCCCGGTTTACGGCCCAGTTTCGCGGCTATATGGGATTGCTTTTCGTCGCTGTTGAATCGTGCGATCAGATCGGCGTCTTCAGCCTCCGTCCAGGGGCGGTAGGCGTTGGGGAATTTTTCACGGATCTCGGCGAGTTTGGCACCCTTCTGTTCTTTTTCTTTGGCGCGCACTTTGAGCTCTGTCTTGGTGGCAATATGGCCGCCGCAGGCGCGGACAAAATTCTCTTGGAGCTTGGTGAGATCATCCGCGCTCATCGCCGCAAATATCGCTTGCGCGCGCTCCGAGGCAGCGCGAAACTCGACGTCTTTTTCGCTGATCTCGGGGTGCACCTGCAGCGCCTTGGCATTGATCCCGCCGAGTGAAAGGCCGGCGAGCGTACGCACGCGCGAGATCGCCACATAGCCCTGGCCGTATTCAAAAGCACTGGAGAGATCCATATGCGCGGCGTCGAGCGACATACCCTGACTCTTGTGCACGGTGATCGCCCAGGCGAGGCGCAGCGGCACCTGCACAATCTTGGCGAGCACCTTGCCGCCATCCTGAACCGCCCATTCGACCGGATCGATCACGAGTGTCCGCTTATCCTTGGTCTCGACGATCGGAAATCCGCTCTCTTTGACAAATCCCTTCACCGTGCCGATGGTGCCGTTTACATACTTGCCATTGAGATCATTCTTGGTACACATGACGCGTGCGCCGACCTTGAGATTCAAGGTCTCCGGTGAGAGGCATCCGCGCTTGAGAGATGCGGTCAATCCCATACTTCCCGTCGAGGTCATGAGGAAATTGTGTGCTTCGCCTTTGATCTTGCCGAGCTCGATATCGTTGATCCGATCGACGTCGGCATTGTGCGAATAGAGGTGGGTGATATCGACGCTCTTGGCCTCGACGCGGCGTGTCTCGAGGAGAGCTTTGTGCTCACTCGATACTGCACCGCTGCGGATCGCGGAGAGGACCTCAAGAAAGCCCGCGTCTTCTTGGCGGTGCTGCTCGGAGAGATAGCAGACGATCGGATTGAGTGTGCGCCATGCGCGCGATCCGCAGGCGAATACCGAGGTGTCTTCGTCATCTTCGTCGATAAAAAGCTCTCCCTGATCGGGACGCACCGCCTCATATCGCTGGATCGGCGGGAGCTGGAAAAAATCCCCCACCAGCACGACCTGCAACCCACCGAAAGGGTCTTCACTGTGGCGGATCGCGCGACACACCCGATCGACCATGGTAAATGTGGTCGCAGAGAGCATCGAGATCTCGTCGATGATGAGTGTGTGTGTGCCGCGCACACGCTTGACCACGCGCTCGTTTTGCGTGATCTGGTCGAGGTCATAATCATTGAGCGTGTTGCGAATACCGATGCCGCTCCATGAGTGGATGGTCATGCCGCCGATATGCGTGGCCGCAATACCGGTCGAGGCGGTGATGGAGGGCTCGATACTGCACTCGCGGAGCCACCTGACAAACGTATTGATCGTATGTGTCTTGCCAGCACCCGGCTCACCGGTGAGAAATACATTGGCTCCGGTCTTGAGGATCGCGACAGCTTCGGCTTGAGTCATGCGGCGTATCATACCCCGTAAAAGAAATTTCTTGAAATTTCTCACGGGGTAGGCCAAAAAAGCTTGGAAATAGGAATTGATTCGGATAAAAACGCGCGGAAAAAGAGTTGCGCGCCGACCCTGGAAGGGTCGGCGCGCTTATTCAGTGCTTCAAAATAAAGTCGACATAAAGATACAGGCCGGTCGTCAGCACACCAATACCGGACACCGCGAGCCAGTACGCGAATTTCCCATGGAATTCGCTTCTAAATCCGTTGTACCAGAGAGTCAGTCCGAGTAAAATGCAATAGATCCCATCAAGGGTATAGTGCGCTACTTTGAGCGGCGTAAACTCAAACGATACCCCCGCAATACGCACCATGGATTCAATCACAAGAATCGCGACAGTGAACGATCCAAGATACATCCACCGATAGAAACGATGTCGATCATAGGCGTCTTGATACTGACACTCGTCGAATCCCGAATACGTCGCTCTGAAGATCCGTCGCGTCCGCGCCGTCTCCTGTCCATACAAATAGGTCAAAACGAAGCTGATGACGAGTATCCCTGCCGCAAGCGCGGCCGCGAGTTCCAGGAGCGGCAGTAGGATGTGAGAGTCCTGCATGTCCATTTTCCTCTTCAATCCGAGTCAATTTCTGCGGCAAACTGTACACGCGCCCACGGGATGCGTCAATCGCCGGTATCGTTGTATAGTCTCCCTATGTCCCCCTCAAAAAAGACCCTCTACATGCGCCTGAGCGCCGTCACGGGGATCATCCTTGCTTTCGCGACCAGCTTCGTCATTAATGGCATGATCCATACCGGCGCATTGGAGACGTACTTTTACCAGCTTGCTTTTTATACTTTTATCATCCTGATACTCCTCATCAAGCTGCGCGTCCGGATGGGTTTTCGCACGCACCGCGGACACCTCTTTCATATCCATCTCGCGTCGTCGATCCTCTTCTTTGTCTCACTTGCGGCGCTCGCTTTCTGGTACACACCTGCATGGCTCGAATACACCATGTGGGCGCTCTATGCGACCGCACTCGTGACCGGCACCGTGCTCTTTTATCGCGGCACCATGGACGCCCTCATTGAAGCCTGGATCTAGTCCTTTGGAAGATTAGATCTGTACGCCGCGCGCGAGACGAATAGCGCTTTCCCACGACGCCTTGTAGAGGGCGAGGTGCTCGGACTTGTCCTGGTGCATGTATGTCTCCACGGAGATGAGGATATTTTTCTTGACCTCGTCCCACAAACGCCAATTGCGGATCAGGGCATCCGCCGCGTTCCAAAATTCTGAAGGCACCTTTGGATCGCAGAGGAAACCATTCTTCGTGTGTTCGATGAGAGCGGGCGCGATACCGACCGGAGAGGTCACAATCGCGCACCCCGTAGCGGCGGCATCTTCGATGATCGTCCCATACTCTTCGTGACGCGACGGCACCATGAGCAAATGTGCGCTCTTGTAGTACGAAGTGAGATCCTCGCGCATGCTTTCAAAGATCACCTTGTCGGCCACTTTGAGTCTCCAGGCAAGCCACTTGAGCGGTAGCTTGAGGGGGCCGTTGCCGACGATCACCAGACCGATGTGCCGGTAGAATTTGGAGACTTGAGCCAACGATCGTATCGCCAACTGTACGTTGTGCTCGTGGGTCAACGGAGCCACGACGAGCATGATCGCGCGGAAGTCAGTGTATTTGAGGTGGAGATCGTCGGCCGGGACGGCTTCCTCGCTCTGGAGCGCTTTGGTATCGATGTAACGCGGTATGACCGTGGTGCGATCGGCAAAGCGCGGATCCATCCGGACCATGGCGGCTTTTGTCTGTGCTTGGCCCACGCTCACCGTGGTCGCCTGCCCCGCCACGATTCTCGCAAAGACCGTACGAAAGGCGCCCAAAATAGAGAATCGGAGATATGACAAAGAGACGAGGTCGTGTTCGAGGTGCACATGCAGCGGCTTCTTGTACCGTGCAGCGAGCAGATATCCCGCAATACCCGCACTACCTGGATCGTTGGCAACAACGATATCGGCCTGTAGGCGCTTTTGGAAGAAGAATTCGCGCTTCACGATATACAACACATCAAGTATTTTCAAAAAAGGGATCCACGAATTCGTCGGGAAAATCCATAGATTGTCGGATACCTTGCGCGGCGACGCGTGCGTGCCGTATCCGTTCATGACGACGACCATCAGGCGATTGGTCAGAGTCGCCTGCTCTCGGAGCATTGATTGAGCGGCGCTCCCGTCGATGAGGGCGCTCGCATCGCTCGTAACCATGAGCACATTCATGCGCGAATTATACAACGCGAACATTTATCATGCTATATTTCCTGGATGGACACTCACACTGTTTCCAAGATCATAAAAAAGATCAGTGACGTCATCCCCTACACCGGAAGCTTCGTCGGCGTCGATATCGGCTCGTCCTCGATCAAAATCGTCCAATTGTCGATGATCGACAATGACATCGTCCTCGAGACATATGGTGAGATCAGCAATACCCCCTACGACGTGGGCCAAGATCCGGGCAAGACCTCGGACGCCAATCCCGCTATCCGGAGCGCCGAGCTCTCGGACCTCTTGCACGAGGTCGACGCTCAATCGCGCCGCTGCGGCGTAGCAGTCCCCCTCTCAGAGTCCTTCATCAATGTGATCGACCTGCCCAAAAGAGACCCCGAACAAATGCTTCGTCTCGTCCCATCCGAAGTACAAAAATTCATCCCGATCTCGGTCGACAAGCTCATGATCGACTGGTATCCGGTCAAGGAAGAAGAATCGAGTGTGTTTGACGTGCTCGTCCCCAACAAACAAACCGAGGCGCATTTTCAAAAAGTGATCGTCGTGGCCGTCAACAACGACAGTGCCTACCGACTCGGACAGATCGCGAAAGACTCCCGGCTCACTCCGGCTTTTTTCGAGATAGAAATGTTTAGTGCAGCGCGCGCATGCATACATACCACCGAGACTCCGGCACTTCTCTTGGATCTCGGCGCGTCATCCACCAAAGCATACATCCTCAACGAGCATCGCGTCCCCGTCGATGCACGTGTGATCCCGGTCGGAGGAGCCTCGCTCACCCAAGAGATCGGAAAGGCGCGATCACTCGACTCGCTCGTGGCCGAACGCGTCAAATGCGAGCACGGCCTCTCGGCGGGAAGTGAGGTGCGCACTGTCATCGAGCCCGCGCTCGCGCCGATTTGGACATACGTAGAGCAGATGTTTGAGGAGCAAAAGAAACGCGAATCCAAGCCGATCGAACGCGTCTTCCTTGCGGGCGGCGGCTCGTATATGCCCGGAATCGTCGAGCTCGTAGCGAGCAAGCTCTCACTGCCGGTCGAGCTGATCCGCGCTTTTGACCGCACCAAAGGCCCCATAATACTCGAACACGCCCTGCGCGAAGACGGACCGCGCTTTGCGGTGGCGGTAGGGCTCGCACTGCGCGGTCTGGGCCGCTAGGTGCAGGAGCCTCCTTAATTGATCTCGATATCGATGTGGCGCACTGCAGGGAATTCTTTCCTCAGCCGAGCTTCGAGTTTGTCGATATGCTTGCCGATCATGCGAGGAATACGATTGCTATAGCCGACGCAAAATTTCTTGAATTCTTCAAAGTCATTGTGCACTTCCTCGTATTCCTCCTTGAGGGAGTTATGTTTGTATATCTCCTTGAGCAATGCCGAACCGGTCATCTCGACTTCGCACTTGATGCGATACACGCCGATATCGAGGACCGATGATTTAAAATCGATAACCTTCTCAATTGCTGGATCGGTTTTCATGGATGCAATGATCTCTTCCTTGAGATCTTCGGGAATAGCACGCCCCAAGAGGTATGATTTGTTGCGCATGATCAAAGTGGTAGCGACCCCGGCCAGCATCAGACCGATCAAGAGCGACCCTATCGCATCCCAAAGAGGGTTTCGCGTATAGTACGAAAGGCCGATACTCGCGGCCGCCAAGATCACTCCGATCACGGCCACGCCATCCTCGAGACATACAGCAAGCGTGGTCGGGTCGGCGATAGCCATGCGCTCGCGCCATGTGTGGTCGGGAAACATGCGCTCAAGCGAGCGCACTGCCAAGAAAAGCGTCCAAGACTCGACGACGAGCGACACGAAAAGCACCACAAAGACCGACATCTGTATTTCGATCGGATGCGGTTCCAAGAGCGATCCTATGCCGTGCGATATGGTCACCCCTGCGCCGACAAAAAAGACGCCGCATGCCGAAAGCAGCGCCCAGAAAAAGCGCTCGAGCCCGTATCCGTATCCAAAATCTTCATCGGCCTTTTTGCGCGAACGCTTGAGGCCGATCAAGAGCAAGACCTGATTGGAAGTATCCGCGACACTGTGTATCGCCTCGGAAAACATCGCACTCGACCCGGAAGTGATCGCCGCGGTGAATTTGAAGACGGTTACTATCGTGTTGCCGCCGAGTGCCGCTATGACGGGCCAGAGCCCTACTGTATGGGTGTTGTCCGAAACGGACATAACACCATGATACCCTATTTTGGCAATAAAAACCAGCCCGGAAAATGCGCAGCATTTTCCGGGCCCCCAAACAAGGCATTATCCAACTACTCTACAATAGTCAGCGTCGCAGGATATCTTTCGTCGAACCATCTTTTCCATTCCTGCGGATCGACGCCGCTCTGTATCAAGAAACCCGGCTTATGGACGGCATCGGCGGGATATTCGACCAACTCTATGATCCCGGACCATACGAAGCGAAGCGGCTTGCCTCTCCGGTAGATAGTGAGATGATGGCCGTTTTGCAAGAGATGGAGACCTTGATAACCGATCGAATCGCCCACGCCTTCTTCATGAGCACCATCCGGACAATCAGGCCGTTCGGTCAACTTCCCTGTCCGGCGAAAGTTTTCATCGATCTCATAGAGACGTATGATTCGGACATTTCCCTCTTGGGGTCCGAGCCACTTTCCACATTTCTTGCAATATCCGGTCGGGACATTTCGTTGGACGTATCGTTCTTCCATAAACGCCCAAAAACCGCCTTCTGTCTCGGCCTCATTATAAAATAGCACTCGTGTCCCGTTAAAAATCAAACAACGAAGCCATATTTTCAAAACCCTTGACGTTGTTTTGTAGCTTGCGCTCGGAAAATAGCTCAACCAAGCCGTTTTTGTCGAATAGCGACACGCTCAATATCTGTAGGATTTCG
>JACROD010000029.1 GCA_016214605.1 Candidatus Kaiserbacteria bacterium | reverse complement strand
GTTTCGAGTGGCGTTTCTTGAAGATGTATTCGAGGCATGCATCCTCGGAAGGAAACCGCTTCCGCAAACTACGGATGCCAAATCGGCTACTCATGCCAACAAGTATATCGCCAAATTGTGCCGTGTGGGGATACGCACCGAATTAAACACAAAAACCCGCAGTACTGCGGGTTTTTGTGTTCTCGACCTGCTTGCTGATAGGCAGGAAATCGAGTTTGGAAGCTTATTTGATTGCATCCTTCAGAGTCTTGGAAGCGCGGAACTTCGGTACGCGCATAGCCTTGATCTGGATGGTCTCGCCGGTGCGAGGATTGCGACCCGTGCGACCTGCGCGAGTCTTCGCCTCGAAGATGCCGAGGCCAGCGATCGAGACCTCATCACCCTTCTTGAGGTGATCAGTAATGCCTGCGATCACCGCTTCGACTGCACGCTCTGCATCGGCCTTTGTCGAGCCGATAGCTGCCTGCACTGCGTCTGCCAAATCCATTTTATTTGCCATATGAATTATTTGTTTAACATAGGACTTACCGTAAATAGATGCAGCTCTAGAAGCACAAGCTAAATGAAGTGAGATGTGCTAATGCACTTTGAACTTCATTTTGCGCAGTGCGACAACGAGATACGCTATTTACGAAGGTCCTATTAGATAATAAATCGTCGCGGGGATGTCCCCGCATCCATTCGACCTTACTGCCTACCATTTTGAGCCATATTTTCCCGCTGTCAATCATTTTGCATAGTGCTATCCACAGGGAGTGTCTTTGACCGTTTACAGACTTTTCTTGACAGAATAGCGTACGGATATACAATGTATATACTATGGCAACGATTCAAAAGTGGGGAAATAGTTTGGCGGTACGGATTCCACGCGAACTTGCAGAAAACCTCGGACTTTCCGAAGGAAAACAGGTGCTCGTTGCAAAAGATGGGGACATTCTCACGGTACAACCAGTAAAAATACTGCAGTATTCACTCAAGGAACTACTGAAGGGGGTCACTTCAAAAAATAAACACGAGACCGTTGATTGGGGCACACCGCAAGGCAAGGAAATATGGTAGCAAAAATGGAGGTACCTGTTCGGGGTGGTGTTTATATGACGAATTTCGACCCGTCAATAGGGCACGAGCAAGGCGGTTTTCGTCCCGCAGTCGTCATCTCTGATGCTTCCTACAATCAAAAAGTAGGTATGGCACTTATCTGCCCCATCACATCAACTCGTAAGGGCTATCCTTTTGAAGTGTATTTCGAGACCAAGACAATATCGGGCGTTATTCTCACTGATCAGATCAAGTCGGTGGACTGGCACGCACGAAGATTGCGATATACTGCCAACCTCGCATCAGAAACACTTGCCGAAGTGCAGGCAAAAATCGTCTCGCTTGTGCAATAAAAAGAACTCCTGGCCCAGAACATTCAGACCAGAAGTGTTTACAAGACGTTTTCTTGTTTACAGGAGACAAACCCCGGTACGCATTTTCCTTGCAAGATGTCGAGGAGCGAATTGATTCCTTGCCTCAATAGGCTAATCCTGGTACTGTGCCAAAAGTTGTTTTCCCCACTCACAAACGGGAGTTCGTTATGACCAAGAAAAGCATGGCGCTCTGCTCACTACTGATGTTTTCGCTCGTGCCGACATCGCATGTCCAGGCAAATCATCTTTTGCCGCCCAATAAAGTGCCGCCAACGGTGAAATATGCAGATGAGACACTAAAGGCCGCAGAATGCCTGCGTAGGCTACACCTCATAGAAGGCACATGGAACCAGTGGCTAGATGGGGATGTACACTTCACACGGGTTTCGCATTCCAGGGACGAAGATACTGTCATGTGGGAGATCGGTATCAATGCAAAAGCGCGCGCGGGTAAGCTCCCCGGCATTGACCCAAAAGAGATCGATGTCTGCATGAAAGAACTGGACCCACTGCCATAAACCACTCTCCCGGAACTAAACGAAACGCGGAGAAAATACTGAATGCCCAAACGCCCGATCCTTGTGATCGGGCGTTTTCTTTGTTGCGCAAGTCAGACTTGCACAGGACTGAGACTCGGATTATCGTGCGTATTCGATAACTCTTGTTTCTCTTATCACCGAGACTTTGATCTCTCCCGGATATTGCATCTCTTTTTCGATCTTGTCGGCGATATCTCGAGCCAGTTTGCGCGCTTCGAGGTCGGTGATCGCCTCTGGCTTCACGATGACGCGCACCTCGCGGCCGGCGGCGATCGCGTAGCTCTTTTCGACGCCCGGCTGGCTATTGGCGATACCCTCGAGGTCCTCGAGGCGCTTGATGTACTGCTCGACAGAATCGCGGCGGGCACCCGGGCGAGCACCGGAGATGGCGTCGGCGACCTGTACGATCATGGATTCGGGCGTCTCGTACGGATACTCTTCATGATGCGCCTGCATCGCTTTTATCACCGCTTCGTCGATACCAAACTTCTGCAGGATGCGGCGACCGATCTCGACGTGCGTACCGGGGACCTCATGGTCGACGGCCTTGCCTATGTCATGGAAGAGCGCACCGGCGCGCGCGACCGCAGGATCAGCACCGAGCTCCTCGGCGAGCATACCAGCGAGATGAGCGACCTCGACCGAGTGATCGAGGACGTTTTGGCCATAGCTGCTGCGGAAATAGAGGCGGCCCAAGACCATAAGGAGTTTGGGATCGAGATTGGGCACGCGCGCTTCATAGGCGGCTTCGGCACCCTTCTTCTTGATGATGTTGTTGATCTCGGCCTCGGCCTTTTGGACCGACTCTTCGATCTTGGCAGGCTGGATGCGGCCGTCGATGATGAGATTTTCGAGTGCGATGCGTGCCACCTGACGGCGGATCGGATCGTATGAAGAAAGGGTGATGGTGCCCGGCGTATCATCGACGATCACGTCAACACCCGTCGCACGCTCAAAGGCACGAATATTGCGACCTTCTTTGCCAATGATCTTGCCTTTGATCTCGTCGCTCGGGAGAGTGACGGTCGTCGCAAGCACGTCGGAAACGACCGAATTGCCCAATCGATGCACTGCTGTAGTGATGATCTCATTGGCACGACGCTCAAGCTTCTGGTCGCTCGCGACCTCCAGCTTGCGCATGCGGTTCTCGATATCATTTTCATACTGTTTCTCGATCGAGCGGAGGAGCTCGGCCTTGGCTTCCTCTACCGAGATTCCTGCCATAGATTCGAGCTTTCCTTGCTGAGCACGAATCAAACCTTCTACTTCTTGCTGTGAAGCCTGGAGGACCTCACCCTTCTTGACGAGGTTTTCTTGGTCGTGCTCAAGATTGCCCTGACGCTTGTCGAGAAGCTCTTCCTTGCGGATGAGGCGCTCTTCGGTGCCCTTAAGCTCACGTTCTTTCTCCTTGAACTCTCCGGAGAGTTCTTGGGCCTTTTCTTCGGCGCGCTTTTCGGCGGCTTCGGTGATGGTCTTGGCTTTGACCTCGGCATCGAGCATCATTTTCTTGATCTCGAGCTCCATCGAGCCTCGTTTGCCGAGACTGATAATCAATCGGAGGTAATATCCGATCGCAATACTAGCTACCCCTGTGAAGGCGAGTAGTAGAAAAACTATTTTTAATGACATACGCGTTTGGTTCCCGCGTTGCACCCCTCCGTACAAAAAGACCCTCGAATATGCTCTAGAAACCTTTATTTTGAGCCAAAAGTCGTGTTAGGAATCTCATAGATACTGTCAAGGTGGTCGCTTGGAAATTGAAATTGAATCATGCTAATAGGCACGAAATTGAGTATAGCACGCGTTTTGGAAACGACCAGACTAGGCGGACGAAGCCTTCCAGAGTTCGTCAAAATAATGTCGATAGGAGGCAGCAACGTCCTCATTACGGATATGGAGCAGGATCGGATCGGTGGCCCAAATGGTGATACCGACGTGGTTGGCAAATATGGTGATAGTCGACGTTGCGGGCTGCGACGCAGAAAAGTAGCGGAACAGCGTGTGTTCACGATACGGGTCTTTCTCAAACTGCTCGCGCCCGGCAGGGGAGGCGATGATCTTGCGCCAGATCTTCTTCTTAATCCGCTTCGTCTCTATCTCGCCGAACTCATCCCCCATCGCCGTGTAGAACCGATCCGGCGAAGCGCCGATAATGAGAAGCGAGTCGTCGTGCTTGAGCGTGTCGATGGCGAGACGGCGGAATGCCCGGATCGCATCGATACCGACGCTTGTCTTCACTAAGGCATCCTGTTTGTGCGGCTGCATCATCTGCATGAGCTCGGGCATTGCATCCTTGAGCCGGGCGAGCCGAGCCTTTTCGAGCTCTTCGAGCTTCTTGGGGTGCTCCGGACTCACATATTTCTTATTCTTCTTGCTGTATACAGCCACCAAACCCTTCGCACCTAGGCCCTCCACGGTGCGGTAGATGATCTGCGGGTGTAATTTGAGCGACTTTTGCAACGCGGACACGGACACCTCGCCCAGCCGCAGAAGCCGCTCATACACAGCAGATTCCGTCTTGGTAAGGCCGATGTCGGTGAGTATTTCCATGTGAATAGTCTACATTAGAGCCATGTTTATGCAAGATATTTCATCACAATAGATGTGAAAAGATATGCATTGCGTCAGTGATGCTGTAAAGTACTGTCAGTCCACGGGTAACTTCCGTGGCTTGCATAAGGAGTAGAAAAATGACTCATACGGTGACTTTCGCGATCCGAGCCAATGACCTGCATCGTTATGTCGAGTGCGAAAAAGTCAAGGCATTTGATCCGGGAATTATTGGACCGAGTGACGGGCACAAATATTCATTCGGCGCACTCGTGTTGATCACTGCACCCATAGAAGGCGTGATCTTGGTGTTTCCTCCACCACTAGCGTCAGGATTCCCCATCGGAATTGCAGCGAGAACAAGTGCCTGATCTTTGCTTGAAAGGAGAGTTGGATGGAACAGCTGAAAATCAAGAATCTATTGGTCGAGGCGTTGTTTGTGGACACCTGTACAAATAAGCCTGCGTACTTACCTAACCTGATGCCCGCATGTGGTCTCCTTTGCGGCGATCGGGAATCTGGCATGCTCATTGCCCCTATTGATTGGGGCCTCACAGGGCCTGTATAAGGTCATCAGGTGATGAACCGGCCGAAGCTACGCTTCGGCCGGTTTTTATCTTCCGTGGTCTCCCTTCTCTGTTCTACTTCAGCACCTTGTCAACGATGCCGTATTTGACGGCCTCTTCGGCTGTCATGAAGAAATCGCGGTCGACGTCATCTTCGATCTTTTTGAGCGGCTGGTTGGTGACGTCTGAGAGGATCTTGTTGAGACGGGCGCGGATCTTGAGGATCTGCTTGGCGGTGATCTCGATATCGGTCGCCATGCCCTCGGCGCCGCCGGAAGGCTGATGGATCATTACTTCGGCGTTGGGGAGGATAAATCGCTTGCCTTTTTCGCCGGTCGCGAGAAGTACCGCACCCATAGAAGCGGCCATACCGACACAGACGGTCGATACCGCCGGCTGGATGTGGCGCATGGTGTCCATGATCGCGAGGCCGGCCGTCACCACACCGCCAGGGGAGTTGATATAGAGGGAGATGTCCTTCTTGGGGTCTTCGGACTGGAGGAAGAGGAGCTGAGCGATGACCAAATTGGCCACTTCGTCGTTGATCCCGCCGCCGAGGAAGATAATACGCTCCTTGAGAAGACGTGAATAAATGTCGTATGCGCGCTCTCCCATGGAGGTCTTCTCGACGACCATCGGCACGAGCATGCTGGCTGTGATGTTGTTCATGTGTCGAAGTTTACCCCGTTAGATAATTTCAAACAAGTGGATTTCTAGGGGAAGCAGACTCCCCAATACCAGTAGAAGAATTGGGGGTATAACTTTTATCTAACCGGGCGTGGGTAGATACCGCTCATTTTTTGCAACTATTGGAGAGTGGTATGCTTGATGGTATGAAAGGAGACCGTATACCATCATTTCTAGACAAGCCAAAAAAGCATAATAAAGAAAACGATCCTGATAAAAAAGACACGACTCCTGTTTTGGTTGGTTATGACAAATACCTCGACGAGGAACTTGGGCAATTCGGTATCGATATCTCAAAGATCGAATCTGCTCCCATAGAAGACCTGCTTCCGCGATTATTGCAAGCAGGAAGATTCGCCGACTATATGGCACAGGAGGATGTAGAGGGGATTATGCTCTCGTTGGCACGCAACAAATCCGCCGAATTTTTTTCCGCTTTTGCAAAACTGCTCGATTTTGATGATCCTAAGTACCAATCCACCATCTCCCCAACCTAAATATTTGATAAAATAGATTGTATATTAGCCACATAATATACACTCCCAATGAAAACATACCCGAGTGACCTCACGAGGGAACAGTTTGAAAAGATACGGCCGCTCCTTGAGTCGGCGCGAAAGAAAACACACCCGCGAACGCTCGATCTGTACGAGGTGTTCAATGCGGTGTTGTACGTGCTCAAGACAGGATGCCAATGGGACGCTCTCCCGCACGACTTTCCCAAATACAAAACAGTGCACTCCTATTTCATGAAATGGAGCGAAGAAAAAACGATACGCAGAAAAAAGCAACCGAGCATACTGGAGCAAGTTTTAAAAAAAATCAGTTGGCGAGGAGCGCATGTCCCATGGTCGCAAAGAGAGAACAAGCATGGTCATCGTTGATGCGCAAAGCGTCAAAAACACTGATACCGCAAGGGAAAAAGGATATGATGCGGGCAAGAAAGTGTCCGGCATCAAACGTCACATCGCCGTTGATACGAACGGTTTGCCGCATGGCATTGACGTGAGCACCGCCAACGTAACCGACCGAGACGGAGCTATCGAACTGACGAAGCGTTCAAGGGAGAACTTCTCCATGGTAGAGAAGATGCTTGTTGACGGCGGGTATTCAGGAGAGAAGTTTGCTCATGCGATCAAAAAAGCAATCGGTGCGACGGTCGAAGTGGTGAAGCGGAGCGAACTGCACTCATTCAAAGTGATCCCCAAACGCTGGGTGGTGGAGCGATCGTTCGCGTGGTTGGAGAAGTGCCGGAGGCTCTGGAAGAACTGCGAGCGGAAATTATCAACCAGCCGTCAAATGATCATATTGGCTTTTGTTTCCTTGCTTTTGAGGAGATTTGGAGATAGTGGATAGGTTCTAAACACTTTGCCGAAACGAGTGCGCTTTTACAAGAAATCCAAGGTCTGTATGGGGAACTTCTATGGGATCAGGAGGAAGACCTCGAATATGCGACCGTGTTCGATACAAAAGAAATTGATTCGGCAACATTCGAAAAGATAACAAGTGGTTCAAAAGCCCTTGAAAACCTACTCAAACAAGTAGTGACACAGAAACGCGGTAACTATATTCTGAATCGTCAGACGGCAAAGCTCTTGGAGATGTTTGGTGTCGGATTTGATCGCACACAAGAAGTCCACACTCGTATTGAGACAGCTCCTTATACGGTCCATATGCCGATATTTCAAGTGAGTAAAGATCAATATGGATATATTGATCATGGTCAACTTCACGTCTCGGAACCATCAGTAATACAAGCCGTGGCGCAGGAAGCTGAAAAATATCGAACTGATGAATTAGAGGAGAATAAGGAAAGTAACGGGACGCACTGGCGAAGTCTTTCTCTGGGTCGGAAGGATACATTGCGCGCACTCTGTCCCACGGCAGTCACTCCAGACATGGTGATGATTGAACATAGAGAAGCCATCAGTAACGACGATTTGCCGCATTTGATGAATGATTACACACTTCTACTGTCTGAAGAAACGCGTCCTATTCTGGAAAAAGACTTTGGGGTACAGATAAACGACCTAACCCTCAAAGAACAGTTCTATCTTCTGACTTTTTTGAAGGAACAAACATACGAACAAGCCGAGCACGTCCAGGAATTTTCCAAACAATTCGGCGTGGGCGGTCTCCGCACCTTCCTCACCAATTCGTACGACGAAAAGATGTCGGAGCGGATCTTCACCTTTGCCGCGCTCACCGATGAGGTAGTGGTGAAAGATATCTTTGCCAGCTATACATCGGTACTCGATAATGCCGAGAAGGTCACCTCTGCGGTCACGCAAGGGCGCGACAAGAGCGACGATATCGCTCAATTCTCGAGCCAGCTCTTCGAGGCATTCGTCCGGCGATCCGCACATCTCTTCTATGGTGCCGAGAAGATGGCTACATCATGGTACGACGCACAGACGCAATACAAAGGCGAGACGATGCGCGATCTGCAAGAATCCTTCCGGGGCATCGCTCTCCTCTCCGGATTGCTCGCCGATATGCAGTCGGATGAGCATTTTCTTTTCACACCCGATACCCAAAAGACACGTGACGATAATTTCTTTTTCAATGTGACCGACAAGGGCTCCGGCGTAAGGTACGGACTCAAGATATTTGTCCGCCCACGCGCACAGACCGAGATGCGCACTAAAAAAGTGGACGGGAAAGCGGAAAAAGAGGAGCGGACATTTCAAGCACGCATCAACATAGAACTCTCCCTCGATGAGCTTCCATCTGATAATCTCTTGCGTAAGGCCTTTTTGAATCACACCGAATACGCCGACAAGAAAAAAACCATCGAGACGAGCGTCATACGATTTGGTTTTGATCTCGACGACCAGTACGATCCGCCACGCATTTCCTTTGATATGGGCCGCAATGAGTGGCAAGACGAAACACAAAAGAGGACGGGGGACGTACTCGGCAGAATACTCGATCAAATAGCCCCTCACGGCCATCACCTGATCGAATCATTCGACCCTAAATTTTCAGACCCCGACACTTTCGCCAAGATCGCCGAAGAATTCCGCTCGTATTGCAGCCGAATCAGCGCATAAAAGAAAGGTGTCGCCTTTCTTTTTGGAGCGATAGCACAGCTCAATGCTGCAAATGCCCGGAGAATGTATCTTCATCCGGTATCGCTCGCCACATGAATTCGAAGACCATCTCAAAAGTCTTCTTGATAGCGATGTTATCAACGATAGTGGTGATGAGCGGCCCTTCGTAGGCGGTCATGGCGACTTTGTTGCCATAGATCACGATCTGCGCCGGATTGCCCAGCTGATCACGTGGTACGATGCGCCGCTCGACCAGATTGGCTTCGTCTTGGGGTCCATACACACTCACGGGATCCTGCTCAGGCGGCGTAATGGCGCGCACATGTATACCTGCATTTCTCTGCTCGCGTATCTGCTTTTCTATCAGTGCCGATAGATCGGGGCGCGTATCGTCGAGCGGTGAGCGCATGAGCAGGATCGGCTGACCTTCGTTGAGTATGTCCTCATACAGCTCACTGATGCCCGCCACCCCCTCCATGATGCGAATGCCGGGCTGGCCATGCGTCGTATCAAACTGCGATATTAGATTACCGAGTACGTTTTGGAGGGCCATTTTAGCATCGGTCGCGGCAGAAAGTTTGTTGTCTATCAAATGCTTAAGCGCCACGGGATGCAGGGCGGTAAAGGTTGCCACCTTCTTTGGCTCGTCCCTTTTCTCAATAATACCCATATTTATAAGCTCATCGAGGATTTTATAGGTGAGCGTACGGCTCACGCCTGACTTGAGCGCTATGGTACGCGCGGGCAGGGCATCGCTCGCAAGCAGAGTCTCATAGAGAGCCGCCTGATCCTTGGCGAGGCCCGCTTGGATGAGCGAATGCTGATAGGTGGGTTCTGTCATAAGGGAAGTATAGCCGATTTTCTATTTTCTGTCAAGCATCTGTGACAGATTTATCCACATATTCCTTATATATTGCAAAATAAGCCTATTTTGGCATGACAAATCAGATTATTCTGTGCCATATGTGTTGACACATGGCAATGCCGGTGCTATACTCACCGTAGAAATAAAGAGTTCTTTGGAGTGTCTTGTGAACCGCACCGAGGGAAGGAGAGGTCAAAGTGACCAACCCCACCTGAGGAGAGAGGCGTGATTCATAAAACATTTATTTGCGTGCCCTCCTGTAGCTTTATGCGGAGGAGGGCAGGGTAGAGCGCTTGAAAGGGAAGGCCGGGCCGCAAATCCCACTCCCACATAGCAAGCAAGGTCCGGAAGGACTGCCTACCACCCGCCTCCGCCTCACAAGCTCGGCTTCGGCGCGGCACAGCCCGCCAAGATACGAGATGTGCGAGGATGACCGGAGGGTCCGACAGAGAGTCGAGACATCGGCTGAAGAGGAGATCCTAACCAACTTCTCATCTTCAGAAATGTCTTTGCTACCCGCAAGGGGAGAGGAGAGGCACCTTCGCTAAAGCTACGGCGTCCCGAAGGACAAGATCTTTGACAAAAATCGAGTAGATACGAATCGTGGGCTCGATGATGACCACTCTATGCATGCTCTGCGGAGGTGCAGTGACGAGTGCATGATGTTCTGAGGCCTAACCTTAGAACAAGATAGTTTCTCAACCTTTGCGCCGTTTTCACTTTCGGCGCGCGGATGTAGAAGATTATTCGATAAAGCGCGGAACATGAGCCTGGAGAAAGCTCATGATTCCGCCCAGTGAGATAAGAGTCAAAAGTTTGTATCCAATCACAAATCAATTGAAATCTGTAAAAACAAATGGACACAACAAAATTATTTATCTCACAGGGCGGGATGCTCGAAAGAGGTCTCGGAATCGAAACTCCGGCCAACCCGGCCGGCCTGATACGTGCGACAGGTGTTTCGCGCAAAAACATGCCCGAGGAGGGTAAGCAAATGATGTACTCCATATTGTACGTGGTGAGCACGAGCGTGCTCACCTATTACATCACGCTCGCCATGGGCGAGCACAAGACCTCGGCCGCAGCATGGGCGTGCTTCGGCTCGATCGTGCTCCCACTGGGGGCAATGATCGTGCTTGTTGTGGCAATTCTCGCGGCGATGGGGGCAACTGTGTTGCTCCCGTTCGCTATCGCACGCGCCGTCGATGTGCGCGCCGGGAGCGAGGACGCATGGCACGATGCGGGCGGGCCGTCCGAGCTCGCGGCGTGTGTTGTGACTCGAGCCATTCCCGGGCTCGACATCCGCAAAACGGACCAGTATGTCCGTTATTGGTGGGGAGGGACCGACACGCATACATACTACAAAATAACCCGCCTCCATACATGACGAGGCGGCGAAACTGAGGTTTCTCGAGCCAGCTTGGTCGCTGGCTCGAGACTCTTATACAGCACCTGTCCACGAGCAATTGCTTGTGGGGTGCTGTTAGGGGAACAAACAATGACGACAACATACTTCGGTTTCGCCCTCGCAGACTCAATGTTCGCGGGCGACTTCCTCATCCGCCGACGCAAGCTGTCGGTCGGTGAGGTGACCGAGCGCGTCGCCGCTGGCGTCGAGCCGGCCTTGAACCCGTCGCACGCGGCGACCATCGCCGCGATGCGGTCGCGGTACGGGCTCGACGTACCGATTCCAACCACACCTCCGCGCGTGTCGGTCGGCGTCGGTGATTCCATAATTGTGATGGGAGTCCGCGGCTTGCCGCGACTCACCGACCGTCACGAATACACGGAGGATGAAGTGGCGCAAGCTACTTTCGAATTCTCCGAGTACACGGTCGTCGAGTAATCGACGACCACTCTCCCGTGCGAGAGGAAAGTTCTTTGGTTGCCAGTGCGGCACGGCGCATCGACACGGTTTCGAGGAGGGCAACATGACCGTCACTCTGTTTGTGAGGAGGGCGGCTGCCTTCCTCAGGTTTATCTTTCTTGCATACGCCACATACGCTTTGCTGTTTTTGGTGTAGGCAAAAATGGGGATGCGCGGGAGTTGGTACTCCATGCGCATCCCCGGTCTTATACAGCCGATTGGTTCGATTCTGGTCGGCTGTTTGGATCAAATGACGCGCTTCGCCGCGTCCCGTACCCGGCGGTTCCGGAGGAGATTACGAACATGACGTACATGATTTTCGAGCCGGGAATAATCGACGAAGACTTGTTCCGCGCGGTCTGCGCGGAATACCGGCTCGACCCGGAAGGGAGCGCTTCCATGCTCCCCTATGGGGATCGGGGAAAGGTCGGCTGGGAGACCAGACGACTTTATTTCGATCTCGCCCGCGGCCAGGACGGGCTCTTCAACACCGAGCCCGCCTTGCGGCAAGTCGCCGACATAAGGTCGGCTCTGCCTGTCACGCGCATTTTCTCTTTCGGTAAGTGCAACGTCAGTTGTCCTTACTGCAAAAGGGATTGCCAGTTTCGCGACGAGGATGGCAACATCATTGTCGCGACCGATGTCGCTTTGCGCGACCTCTTCGCCCTGGCGGAGGGGGCGTACGCGCGTGGCGAGACCGTCCGCTTCTCGGGAGGCGACCCCGTCGTCTTGCCCAAGCAGACGCTTGCCATCGCCGCGTACATGCGGCGGCGATACGGGGCGAAAGTTTCGATCGCTCACAACGGCTCCGGGCCGGCGTGGGTGAAGAAGCTCGCGCCCGACCTCGCATCTGCCGCGATCGACCTCAAGGCCGTGTCCGAAAAGATGGGGCACATCATGGGGGTGAGCGCGGCGCTCGGAGAGCGGATATATCGTCTCTCCGAGGAGACACAGGCGATCTTGTCGTCTGCTGGCGTCATCCTCGACGTGAGGACGCCGATCTTCGGCGATACCTCGCTCGAGGAGATGCGCCAGCTGGCCGAGACTGTCTCCAAAAACAACCCACGCACGACCTTCTGGACGTGGCGGCTTTACAAAGCCGTCCACGGCTGTGATTGGGTCGTGCCGCAGAAGGAAATCGTATTCGGGATGCTTGATCGCGTCTCGGCCGAGTTCCCCCATCTCTGGATGGGAGTCCGCGCCAAGTGGGAAGGAGGGGGAATGATGTATTGGCTGGGAGGCCAACGCCTCACCCCCATGGAGATGAGCTACGCGGAAAAACGCGGCTCGGGCAACAATATCGAATTGCTCCGTGCCGCGTAACGCGCGCCCACAGTGCCGAATAATTGTTCTTGAAACGAAAGCGCACAGGCTTTCGTACGGTTTTGGCGAACGCGGTTGGTTCCGCGTTCGCCACCTTATTTGAGTCCGTCTCATACCGAGGCGGGTTCAAAGAGGGGAGCGGTGAGAGGAATGTCCCGTCGGGAGCGAAATACGTTGCGCTTCCAACGGGCCATTCCGGCCTAGGAGAAAAAAGATGAGCTTCAAATTCTTCCTCGGCGGCGCCGACGCCGAAATGCGCCACATCGCAGAAGTTTTGTCGACGAACGACGTGCCGTTCGTCGACGCCGGACTCGGCTGGGGCGCACACGCCTCGGCCTATGCGGCGGAAATCGCCGTCGCCGCGCAGGACGGGTTCACACCCGTCCTCGTGGAGCTCGACAACGAGCTTCACGCGGCGACCGAGTGGTCGCCGGCGAAAAATCCGGTGGCTCTGCCGCCAGGGACAGTGGTCGTTGATCACCACGGAAATCGGAGCGGCGAACCCGCTTCGATTTTACAGGTGCTCGCGCTGATTGGGCGCGAGCCGACGCGATGGGATGACCTCATCGCGGCCAACGATAGCGGGTTCATCCCCGCTATGTTGGCAATCGGTGCGACTGATTGGGAGGTCGATTCGGTGCGCGCCGCCGACCGCTCTGCTCAGGGCATCACGCCCGAGCAGGAATCCGAGGCCGAGCGAGCGATCGCTTCGACCGAGGTGGACGGCCGCTTGAAGGTCGTCCACCTGGCGCACAGCAAGTGCGCCACCATCACCGACCGTCTTTTCGGCCGGTACGACCAGCTCCTCGTCCTTTCGGGCGACGGAGAAGCAAATTTTTATGGGGACGGCGCGCTCTGCGCCGTCCTCAAAGAAAAGTTCGCCGGCTGGACTGGCGGGTCCGGCCTCGGCCAGGAAGGCGGCAACGCCTTCTGGGGCGGCAATCCGCCCCACGCCGAGGTCGAAAAATTCCTGCGGGAGCGCTTCGCCGCGTAACCGCAGGATTAAACCCACCATGCAAGGGTAATGTTCTCTGGCAAACGCGGCATGGCGCGTTTGCAAGCGGTTCAGGATTATCCGTGGTTCAAAATCCTATTCATCCTCCCGTAGCTTCGTGCGTGGGAGGTCTGTCTCCGGCACAGCCGGACTGATGAGTCTTCCGATGACGACTCCGCCGTGTGCGGACGAGTCGGCAAGATGAAACAGGGTGTTCATTCTGGCCCGCAAAGCCGGCCCGCGCCTCGGGGAACTGGGGTATGGAGAAATATCATGACCAATTTGCGCGAACTTGTTGCGGCGGCCCAAACGGGCCGCGCCGCTGCGATCGCAGAAAAAGCGGCCAAGGAAGCCGCAAGCAAAAAGGAATGCTTGAGGATGGCGCTGGAAGGCGCCAGCCGTGACCTTCCGCGATGGGAGGAAGCGATCCGCGTACTCATTTTTGCCGTAGTAGACGATACGAATGAATGTTACGCAAATGAACTACGTAACGGCAAGGAGGTATCCGTAAAAATTAACGGCAGCCCGACAGGGGTCGCCGCGTATTGCAGCGTCCTTAAAAACCACTTCGCGAGCTTGGGCCTCGCGAAGTGCGAACCAGCGGCTTGTCCGCCGACTCGCTGGAGCCAACAAGGCCACAGCGGGGTTTCGAGTTCGAGCGCGGAAATCCGTATCGCGCTCTAATTTTGGTGACAAACGCAAGTTGGTTCTCGCGTTCGTCCAAGGTCGCCGATTCCACTGGTTTGTGGGATCGGCACTTCTTTTGAGTCCTTCTCACACGAGACGGTTTCAAAGAGAGGATTTTTGGGAAGGTCTGACCTTCCAGAAAGTGATTACAGCGATGCGCGGAGACATCTCTCTCCTCTGGCACAATATTTTATATTGCGCCTTCTCCGCGCATCGCTGTGGTTGGTTTTTGGCTCATTTTTTGCAACTATTTGAATTCCGTGGAAGAGTTGGTACACTTCCAGACATATGGGAGGTCTTGATAGAATTTCACCGAAAAGGGCAGGGGTTGAAACCAAGCTCGGCGAAATGACAGGGGGTGAATCTTTTGCACTGCAACACCCGCTTGCCGTAATGATGTACAACTACAAAAGACAAAAAGAGGGTCTGCCGCCGATTCGACTCGAACCTATACATACTGATGAGATACGAGAGAAAGAGGGGATGGACGAAAGAGAAAAAGAAGCCATTGCCCTACGAAAAGAGGAGCGAAGGCTCCAGCACGAAGCATTCAATCAGTGGGTCGACGAAACCGGCGCAGACAAATTATCGGAAAAATTCCGCGAATACATAAAAAGATTTCCAGATCAGAAACTCGATCTGAATAATCCTGTCGATGTAGGTACTTTGTTCGAGTTTATGTTTCCACCCAAGTCCAATGAACAACCGAACGCCGAAGTCAGGCGCGCCTTCGAACAGGACTTGATGTAAGCGTTGCCTCTCTTTTTTTGCTAGTGATCCGCCTCGGTGTGGCCGACTTTCTCCTGATTGCCTTCGAGGAATCGAAGGGTGGCTTCGTTGCGCATCGCGTGCGCTATATGTGTGCGTAGGATATTGGGGTCAGCGTCTTTGTAGTGCTCACGTGCGTGCTGGAGCTCGTGATCGAGTGCCTCGATGCTCGGTTCGATGTGCTCGACGCGCGCGATCTCGGCGAGGATGAGGCGTACTTTGGTGCGTGTGTCGGCGGCGTCTTTCCATGTGTCACGCAGTTCTTCGCGCGTCTTTTTGATCTCGGCGAGATATGCTTCGTAGCTCGTGCCAGTGCGGGCGAGATCATCCTTGATGCGTGCCTCCATATCGTCGAGCTCATACTCGCGCAAGCGTGCGGGGTAGGAGACCTTCGAACCTTTGACGAGTTCTTCGAGAATCAGTGAACGGCGTTTCTCCCCGGCCTTCAATTCTTTTTCGTGTTTGATATTGCCGCGCAAGGCTTCGGAAAAAGCTGCTGCATCTGCGTATCCGATCGTCTGTGCAAAGGTATCGTCAATCTCAGGAAGGTCCTTGGGCTCCATCTTGCGAGATTCTTCGGCGGCCGCTTGCGGCTCGATGCCCGCTTCAATCTTGTCGATACGCGCACGCTCGCGGCGGATGTGTGTCATTGCTTCCTCATGCTCTTTGTCGGTGACACTCAGGTCATCGGTGATCTCGCGATGCTTCTGGGCGGTCGCTTTGTAATCACCGAGCTCGACGCGTGGCGCCATGGGAGCTTTGGCGGTGAAGGGGAGAGCCTTGCCAGCTACCGGAGTATCGGTCGTCACATGAGGAGCCTCGATCACGAGGACCTGCTGCGCGACGAGGATCTCGGGGAGCTCATGCTGAATCGCCATCTCGGCGGCGCGGCGCATGATGGTGTCTTCGCCGTACAACTTGAGCACGGCCTCGATCGGCGCCTTGCCGGGACGGAAGCCGTCCATCTTGGCACCCTTTTGGACCTCGGCAAGCGCTTTGGTGCGATATGAATCAAGCGCCTCGGCGCTGATCTCGGCTTTTACTTCGACTTCCCACGCTTTTTCGTCGCGGATTATTTTGACATTAGTGGTATTTCCCATCGCGCGAGTTTAACAGAAAATAACCGAAACGCCACTTATTTTACGCTCGCAGGAATTGTAGTGTCGCTCGCAGGAATGAGTGGAAGTTGAGTTTCGTTATTGCGCCGATTGAGCTCGGCACCCCAAAAATAGAATGCCCCGACCAGCAAAAGCACGATGACGATGCCCGTACCAAAAAGCGGACCGGAAGACTTCTGGTGTCGGGGAAGGAGGTGATCCGGATCGGAGATCGGCCCGTTGCTTTGCGGCTGTTGCGGAGGCATATGGTCAAAGTGTACACCTTTGTGTTTTGGCAAGACTTGCTCAAACAGTGGACAACCACCAGAGTTTGCGAGAATCAGACCTTCGCAAAGTGCGAAGGTCTGATTCTCGCAAAACTTACTTGGCAACTATTTTTGATACTTCGCCTTGTAGAGTTCGATCGACTTCTTGACCGCCTCCATCGCCTCGGTGCGGCCCTTGATACCCCTGATTTCGACAGGAGACGGCTTGCCCTTGAGAGCTTTGTAGGATTCGAGAAAATGCTGAAATTCCTTGACCATGTGTTTGTTGAGGTCACCCAAGTCGTGGACTTCTTCCCAACGTTTGTCTTCGACGGGCACTGCGATCACCTTGAAGTCGGATTCGCCGTTGTCGATCATCTCGATGACCGCGACCGGGCGCACGGCAACCAAGATACCGGGGAAGAGCGGGTAGGTGGTGAGTACGATGAGATCGAGCGGATCGCCGTCTTCCCAGAGGGTCTGCGGGGCGAAGCCGTAGTCGTAGGGGAATGATGCGGCGGTGTAATTGGCGCGGTCGAGCTTGATCAAGCCGGTCGCTTTGTCGATCTCGTACTTATTATTCGAGCCCTTGGGGATCTCGATGATCGCGTTGATCTCTTCGGGAGCGTTTTCGCCCAAGGGTATGTCGTGCCACAAATTCATAAAATAGATTGATTGTTGTGATTTTATTAATAGATAAGTCGAGTGTAACAAAAAAATAGATAAAAAAAAGCCCGGACGGCGGAATACTTGGTGCAGCGGCAATACTGCCTTTTCTTGGCGCATGAATACTATAGTTCCACCTTTTTTTGCTGGAGCCGCTACATATACAAGGACTGCAATGAACTACCGCGCAGCCAAGCTGTCGCGGTATCGTGGTTATGCTAACCCCTCAAACAAAGTCGGCTGGTCACGGTGATATTGCGTGTATTTTTTGCCCTGGTTCTTTACGTATGTGGCGATGACGGATTCGTTGCCGTGCGCTCCTACCGTCGCAATGTAATACCCCTTCGTCCAAAATTGACCTCCCCACAGTATCTTCTTCACTTCACGGTGGTACTTGAATATTTCTCGCGCAGTGATGCTCTTG
>JACROD010000002.1 GCA_016214605.1 Candidatus Kaiserbacteria bacterium | reverse complement strand
TCGCCTTGCTTGATACCGTACTACAGACTCCAAGAAGATCGTGAATTGACTCTTTTTACGCATGCCTCTCAGTGTACCTCATTCGCGGCTCATTCATTTGCTCCGTTCAACAAATACTGTGCCGTGTGGGGATACGCACCTATATCTCTTCAGTCTCACATGCATTCATGCATTAAACACATACATGCATCCTATGCTATAGCATCAAATACATGTATATGCCTTCTATCTCTGTACACAACAAGAGGTCGCTTGTTGATGCTACTGTTTGCCAACAATGACGCCTCCGCGTATCATTTACATCTATGACGAACACTGTAAAACCTCGCTCGCTCCAAGAAATACTCGACGCCATGATCAGCCGAGATCCCAAAGATACCGATCTCGTCTCGCGCGCATACGAATTCTCGCGCACCGCACACGGCGATCAAAAGCGCTATTCAGGCGATGCTTATTTCATCCATCCTGCCGAGGTCGGCTACACGCTGGCTGCCGCACATATGGGTGCGGTGATGATCGCTGCAGGGCTCCTGCACGATACGATCGAAGATGCGGGTGTGAAGCGTGAAGTGATGAAGGAGCAATTCGGCGCCGAGGTACTCGCACTCGTCGAGGGCGTCACCAAGCTCGGCACCCTCCGCTATCACGGCGTGGAGCGCCATACCGAATCCCTGCGCAAGCTCTTTGCGGCAACCGCCAAGGACATCCGTGTCCTCATCATCAAGCTCTTCGACCGCCTACACAACGCCCGCACACTCGAACACGTCCCCGTCCCCGAGAAACGCGCACGCATCGCACTGGAGACGCTCGAGATTTACGCACCGATCGCCGATCGCCTCGGTATGAGTGTCCTCAAGCAAGACCTCGAGGACGCCGCCTTTCCTTATGCACACCCCAAAGACTACGAGAAGACGCGCGAGCTCCTCAAGGAGCGTAAAAATGAGAACGAAAAGCGCCTCGAGAAGACCGAGAAGGATCTCAAACGCGAGTTTGCCGACGCCGGCATCCGCGACTTCCGCGCGGAGGCGCGCGTGAAGGGCGTCTACAGCCTCTTCCGCAAGCTGGAGCGCAAACAGTGGGACATTGACAAGATCTACGACATACTCGCACTGCGTATCATCTTTCCCTCGATGGCCGATTGCTACACCGCACTCGGCATCATTCATGGGCATTGGCGCCCCGTACCGGGCAAGATCAAAGACTACATCGCCAATCCCAAGCCCAACGGCTATCAGTCGATCCACACCACCATCTACACCGGCGACGGTGGCGCCCTCGAGATACAGCTGCGCACCGAGGCCATGCATCAGGAAGCGCTCTACGGTATCGCCTCGCACCTCTCATACAAGGAGATGCAGCAGCAAAAGGTCCCCGGCGGCAAACGAGTCGGTCTCGAATGGGTCAAACAATTCTTCCCATCAATGAGTAAGGATCACAAGGGATCCAACGCACTGATCAGCAGGGCCGACAAGAAACAGCTCGTACCTGATTGGCTCCATCAGCTCGCACATGCGGAGCCCAGCTCAGAGAGCTCCGAGCAATACCTCGATACACTCAAATCAGACTTTTTCAGTCACCGCATTTTTGTATTCACGCCAGAAAATGATGCGATCGACATGCCGATCGAGGCGACTCCGATCGACTTTGCCTATGCGGTCCACTCCGACCTCGGCGACACGATGGCGGGAGCGCGGGTCAACGGCAAAATGGTCGCCATAGCGACCCCACTCAAGAACGGCGATGTCGTAGAGATCATCACCAAGCCCTCAGCCAAACCCTCGCGCAAGTGGCTCGACATAGCCAAGACCAACATGGCCAAGCGACACATCCGCGCCACCCTCGCGGCTCTGGAGGCAAAGAAGCGGTGATCTGCACTATAGCAGTAATTCAAACATCAAATATATGGAATATCCCAAAAAACAAAGGCTCGAAGGGGAAAAAGACCCTTCTATCATAAACAGACGATCATTCTTGCTTGGAGCTGGCGCACTGACACTGACAACAGTGGGGGCATTCGAGATCATCCGTCATTATCTTGATCCAAAGGTCCGATTAGAGGAATTGGTCGACGATTCACTGAAGAGCTGTTCCCTTGAGACATCGGATTCCGCATCCAAAATTCGTGTTGCCTTTTCTGACGATGAACACATCTTCGACTACCAAGACCCGCGTGTTGAAACTCTCAACTACTATTCGCCTCCCGAAGAAACGAAAGCACGAGGTCAATTAACCGCAGGAAAAAACTCTTACGTTATATCATCGGTCACAGAAAAAGATATTTTGTCTCGCGACTACGCTGATTGCTCTGGAGCGGTCTTTTTTGCTCAAACCAAAGATCCGCATCATCCGGTTGCGTTTCAAACACATCAAGATCCGGGGGCATTTCTCTATACGCACAAGAATATAGACGTGTCTTTTTTTGAGGACTTCAATAAAAGATTACAGGAATTCATTGCAAAAACAGACCAAGACACCGTTTCATTTGCTTTTTTTGGGGGGAATTTCTTTGATCTACCATACAGTGAATCTTTTTCAAATAAAGAAATCTTGCAAAAAAGTGGCAGGCAAGATGTGGATACGAACATGCGTGAACACTATATTCGCTCTATGCTTCTATTACACAAAATCACGCGTACATATTTCCCCGAAAAGACCGCACGAGTTATTGTTGGTCCAAACACTACCGGAGGAAGAATTGATGTTAGGACATGCACACAAGAACATCTGCTAGTATTTAGGAAACCGGAACAGAACCCCATACCAAAAGGATACAATATTTGCACAATGCGAGAGTACCTGCAAGCTTTGTCCAAGGATCAAATTTCTCCATAAAAAATCCCGCAAAAGGTTGGTTGACTTTCTTTTCTGATTGTATACACTTACTACATATGTCTACAAATCAACCTATTTCCTCTTCAGTACTTTCCGTCCGTGTGCCGGAGGAGCTCAAGGGACAGCTGGAATCCTTGAGTCGGGCGACCAAACGATCCAAAGCTTACCTGGCTGCAGAGGCGCTCGCCGACTACGTGAGGAAGAATGCGTGGAAAGCGCAGGAACTCCAGACCGCGATCAAGGAGGCTGATAAAGGCGTCTTCATTTCACACGAAGCGATGACCGTGTGGGTCGATTCGCTCGCCAATGGCAAGAAGATTCGCGCACCGAAACCGGACGTATTCCCCAAACGCCGCGCATCATGAAAATAGTCTGGCTCGCCTTCGCACAACGCGATCTGCTGTCGATCGCCGAATACTACCAAGGTGTCGCGGGCAAAGAAATCTCGGCCCATATCTTACAGGTGATAGTCCACAGTGCGTCCCTGCTCATCCACAATCCTCATCTTGGGTCTCCATCAGGGAGCACTGATGGTACACACGAATTACAGGTACCGCATCTTCCCTATCTTCTGCCCTATCGCGTCATCGCAGATCGCATCGAGATCTTGCGCGTCTTCCACGAATCGCAAGACCGACCATCTCGGTGGCAATAACTACACCGTAAAATTACTGATTGAGTAGAGATCTTCGTCTTCGGACTTTTTTACTTCCATCGCCACGCCAGAGCCTTCGGCGTCGGCGGGTGCGAGCGCGGGATCCGGCTCCAAGACGACGATCTCGGGTGCTCCCATCGCTATTTCTGATTCGGTGTTGGAATTCCCTACCGGTGCAGCGGGATTGACCAGGGTGAGGCAGAGATTGGTGAGGTCTTCGGGCGAGAAGAAGTCGATCGTGACCTTGCCGCCGGCCTCGTTCTTCTCGATACGCACACGGGTGCCGAGCTTCTCGCTGAGCTCCTTTTCGAGCGAGACCACATCGGCGGATTGTTTGGTACGTGCACGATCGACCGCGATGCGACGCGCGAGCTGCTCGGCGTCACGGACATTGACCCGGCGCGTAGTAATGTCTTTGAAAAGGGTTTGCTGCTCTTCGGGCCGATCCGAGAGCATGAGAAGCGGACGCGTATGCCCCTCGGAAATAGCACCGTCGCGCAACGCTTGTATCATTTCTGCTGGTAGCGCCAAAATGCGCAGCGTGTTGGACACATACTCGCGGCTTCTTCCGACGCGCTTGCCGACATCGAGATGCTTGAGACCAAATTCGTTGACCAAGCGCGCGAATGCCTCGGCGCGATCGACGGCGTTGAGATCTTCGCGTTGGAGGTTTTCGATGATGGCGAGCTCAAGCTTGACGCGGTCCGAGTCTTCGGTGGTGCGGATGACGACGGGCACTTGCTGTATGCCTGCGAGCTTGGATGCGCGCAGGCGGCGCTCTCCGGCCACGAGCTCGTACTCGACAAATATGCCCTCGCCGGGACGCTCGATCTCTTTGCGGGTAACGGTGAGCGGCTGTAGTACGCCGTATTGGCGGATCGATTCGGCAAGCGACATGAGCGCCGCCTCCTCAAACGTGCGACGCGGCTGAAACGGATTCGGCTTGATCCGATCCACCTCGACCCAGAAAATAGAATCACCTTGATAACTGCTCATTGCCAATAAGTATATCATCCGCTAAACTGGCCTTCAATGCCCTACTTCGCTAAAAAGCTACGAAGGGTACTGCCGGGATGGCGGAATTGGTAGACGCGCACGACTCAAAATCGTGTATCGCAAGATGTGGGAGTTCGATTCTCCCTCCCGGCACAATTTTTTAGTGTAAAATATAAACATGATTCCATTTTTCTATCCCTTTTACCGTTTCGCCAAAAGCATCTGGCGGGCGATGAAAGAACCCGAATTCGAAACGCTCTTCACCCTCGTCATCATCATCTTGCTGTCGGGGACGCTTACCTATCACGGACTGGAAGGGTGGAATTATCTCGATTCATTCTATTTCAGCGTCATCACGCTCATGACGGTCGGCTACGGCGACCTTTCTCCGCACACAGATCTCGGAAAGGTCTTCACGATCGTGTACCTATTTGTCGGCGTCGGCGTGCTTTTGAGCTTCATCTACAGCATCGCACACCATGTGATCGAAGAGAATAAATCCGCACCGCTCCTTTCTGAACGCTTGCGTCTACGCAAGACCCCAGATGATACAGGAGATAACTCTTAGCATACATCCAGAAAAAACCGGCTTCTTTTTCTAAAGCCGGTTTGTAATATGCGCTTTCATACTCTGATGTCCCCATCAAAAGGCCTGCCGACAGCACGTTCATACTCGACCTTAGCCTCTTCGACAGAAAAGTAATATCCGTTATTTTGTTTTGTCTTATACAAGGAACGGAACCAGTGCCCCCCTTCATGCAAATAATAAGTCTTCACACTTGATCTGGCTTCGCATTTTGCCTCACATGAAAGACTATACGCATTGAGGCGGTCGTTGCGGAAAACGGAACGGACCGGTCGGATAACCGGCTTTCCAACAAACTCTAGTTGCGTAGCTGTATACGGAGTGAGCATTGTATCCTCCTCGGGAGGATGTCGTGCCAACGACATCTTGCTTGTCTCTGTGTCCAGTGTAGCGCACGTCATCGTTTTAGGCGACCCGTGACGAGTGGATACTTTCGTTATATTGTCTATTGCATGAAAAGACCGAAAATACTCATCATCGTGGGGCCTACAGCCTCAGGCAAAACAGCCTTGGCTATCGAGCTGGCAAAGAAGCTCGGCGGAGAGGTCATTTCGGCCGATTCGCGGCAGGTCTACCGTGGGCTCGATATCGGCACCGGCAAAGTGACCAAGCGCGAGATGCAGGGCATCCCTCACCACCTGCTCGATATCGCCTCGCCACGCAAGGCATTGAGCGCGGGCGACTTCGTCATACACGCATCTGATGCTATAGCACGAGTTGCATGTAGGGAGCGTTTGCCCATCATCGCTGGCGGCACAGGATTCTATATCGACGCACTCGTCGGTCGTATTGCACTGCCGGATGTCCCGCCGAATCCGGCCCTGCGAAAAAAGCTCGCGGGTAACTCCGCCGCGCAATTATTCGCACTGCTCAAGAAAAAAGACCCTTCGCGCGCCCTCTCGATGAATACGCCGAGCGAACGCAACAACAAAGTCCGTCTTATCCGCGCACTTGAGATAGCCGACGGCTTGGAAGGTCAGACCTTCCATAAAAGGTCTGACCTTCCAAGGTACGAGACACTCTGGATAGGGATCAATCCTCCGTTCAAAGTCCTCGAACAGAAGATCTCCAAACGCCTTTCACAGCGGCTCAAGATCGGCATGATAGCCGAAGCCAAGCGATTGCATGCGAGAGGCCTCTCATACAAGCGTATGGAAGCGCTCGGGCTCGAATACCGATCACTCGCGCGATTCCTGCAAGGCAAGATCACGAGACCGGAAATGGAAGCCGAGCTCAACCGAGACATACGCCGCTACGCCAAACACCAGCTCTCCTACTGGAAGCGCAATACAGAGATCAAATGGATCAAACCGTCGCAACACGAGACTGCTCTGCGCACCATCCGCAAATGGTTGGGTGCGAAATGACCACAGTATTCTGCTTCATGCTCTTGCCGCCTGTAATACAAAGTACATAATAGAGCCGGGCAAAAGGAGGAAACGAAATGTTCAAAAAAAGCTGCCCCGTATGCGCTCCTATTTTCGGGATCGTCGTGATCGCGGCGATCGTCACCTTCGCCATCGTGTTTGTTTTTGTCATCAAATAAAATGGCGCTCAATAGAGTAGGAGGAGCAAAACTCCGTCCCCTCATCGAACCGTACGTGCGGATTGCCCGCATACGGCTCTCCGATACGGTTGCCCCGTCATAGGGCAAGACCGCGAAGCGCCTTGCGCTCCGCGAATAGATCGAACAAGCT
>JACROD010000034.1 GCA_016214605.1 Candidatus Kaiserbacteria bacterium | reverse complement strand
ACGGCAACGAATCCGTCATCGCCACATACGTGAAGAACCAGGGCAAAAAATACACGCAATATCACCGCGACCATCCGACTTTGTTTGAGGGGTTAGCATAACCACGATACCGCGACAGCTTGGCTGCGCGGTAGTTCATTGCGATCCTCGCCCACGAACTGCGCAATCCTCTGGCGGTGGCAACGAGCACGCTGGAAGTATTGCAGATGGAGCCTCAGTCAGATGAGAATCGCCGCTTGATTGAGGGTGCGCAGACACAGACCGCGGCCATGCGGCGGATACTCGAGGATCTGCTCGATGTCTCGCGGATAACACAGAATAAATTCAATCTCAAGAAAGAGCATATCGAAGTGCAGGGTCTCATCAATAACTCCGTTTCAGCGACGCAGACGTTTATGCAGGAGTGTGGTCACCAACTGTCGGTCTCAGTACCACCGCAGCCGGTGAGGCTTTTTGTCGATCCAGTGCGTTTTGAACAGATCATTACCAACCTTCTCCACAACGCGGCGAAGTACACCGACCGCGGCGGGCGCATCTCTCTCCGCCTCAGTGTGGTCGGCCAAGAACTCGATATACGCGTGGAAGACAATGGTACCGGTATAACAGAAGATGAGATCGGGCATATTTTTGAGTCGTTCCGGCAGTCGCGTACAAACCAATACACACACTCGGGCTTGGGTCTCGGTCTTTCGATCACGCGACAGCTCGTCGAAATGCATGAGGGCACCATTCGCGCCGAGAGCGAGGGCGTGGGCAAGGGGAGCAACTTTATCATCCGTTTCCCGCTTTCTATTTGCCCATAAATACAGTAAGGTACTCCGATGGCAAAGGAAGAAACGATCGTGCGCTTCGAAGGCGCATCTTTTGAATATGGCCCCCAGAAACCCATTCTCGATGAGGTGGATTTCAACATCCGACGCGGGAGCAAGATCACGATCATGGGTCAAAATGGCGCGGGCAAGAGCACGATATTTGGCCTCATCACCGGCGCACACACGCTCGAAGACGGCGAGATGCACATACCGCGCGGCCTCACGATAGCGACCTCGCGCCAGGTGATCCCGCGCGCGGAGATGGATCTCACGGTCCGCGAGTTCTTCGAGAAATGTTTCCGAGGAAAAATGTACGACATTGATCCGCGCATCGATGAGGCGCTCGAAGTGGTCAATCTCAAGGGACACGAAAAGGTCCACGATCGCATCATTAAATCTTTTTCCGGCGGCCAGCAGGCGCGGCTCTTGCTTGCCTCCGCACTCATCCAAAATCCCGATCTGCTCCTCCTCGACGAGCCGACCAACAATCTCGACCATGCCGGGATCAAACACCTCACCGAGTACCTCATCGAATACCCCAAGACCGTGGTCGTGATCTCGCACGATGCGGATTTCTTGAATGCTTTTTCCGACGGCGTACTCTATCTCGATGTAAAGACGCGCAAGGTCGAGCAGTACACCGGCAATTATTTCAATGTGGTCAAGCAGATCACCGAGCGCATCGAGCGCGAGAATCGCAAGAATGCATTGCTTGCAAAAGAGATCCAGGCCAACAAAGACAAGATCAACTACTTCGCACACAAGGGCGGCAAGATGCGCCTGATCGCCAAGAAGATGCGCGATCAGATCCAAGAAATGGAAGACGAGGTGGTCGATGTGCGCAAGGAAGACAAGACCATCAAAGCATTCGTCATTCCGGTACAAGACATCAAGGGCGAGATCCTGCACATCAATTTATACAACACGATAAAAAACCATAAATCCGTCTCGCACAAGGCCAACGTCTCGCTCAAGCGCGGCAAGCATCTGCTCCTGAAGGGTCCCAACGGCATCGGCAAGAGCACACTCCTCGAATCGATCGCGACCGGCACGGCGACGGGGGCGACGATAGGGGATGGCGTGAAGGTCGGCTACTACCGACAGGATTTTTCGACGCTCAATTTTGAAGACACAGTGTACAAATCCCTCGAAGATGCGATGCCCAAACCCGACGAAGAAAAGATGCGCGCAATCGCGGCAGGATTCCTCATCACTGCTGATATCATCAATACGCGCATCGGCCATCTCTCCGAAGGTCAAAAAGGCCTCGTCGCTTTCGCGCGCCTCGTGCTGGAGCGCCCGGGCCTGCTCATCCTCGATGAGCCCACCAACCACATCAACTTCCGCCACCTGCCGGTGATAGCAAAAGCCCTCAGCGAATACGAAGGCGCGATGGTCCTCGTGAGCCACGTCCCCGAATTCGTCGCGCAGATACGTATAGATGAAGTGTTGGATTTGGAGAAATAGGACAGACACTAAACCATATCCCTCGTCTTTTTAGCGGGACACCGTGCGCTCACTTTAGAAAGTGATATAATGAATTCTATGGAACTAAATACCTACTTTTATAATGAAAAACAAGGACGAATCGCCAGTATGCCTGGCCTCGTGCCTGTATTCAAAGGAATGATAATCAAAATCAAGGAGGGAGGCTTCATTGTTGAGGATGTACAAATCAATCTCAACAATCACAGTCAAGTCGATGGTGAGGAGCTGGGCCTACAGGTTTTTTGTAAAACAAACTAAATTTTACACCTAGTGAAATATGAGTCGAGAACATTTAACACGCGATGAGCTCACCGAAGTGCAACTGGATAACATCGCTACGGTCTTGCAAAATACTCAAGAAGACATGATTGTATCGGCAAAAATAGTATGGAGTCTTCTTGGTGCAATTCTTATTTCAATCGTCTTACTAGGAGGCGCGGCACTCTATCATTTCTGGTAGGGTCTCAAGACCCTAGGAGTCAGACCATCCAAGAAGTAAAAAATAAATTGTTGTTGACAAAAGACTGGTCTCGCCTATAATTACTGTGTCCTTAGAAAAAGTCGCGCTTCGCGGCTTTTTCCTTTTTAGGCCTCCTTTTTGATCTGAAATTTGAGGTTGTCTATCTCGATGAATCGCACTGGTGCGCCGCTCGCTTGGGTCAGTTTGCGGAGTTTGGTCGATAAGCGAGAAATCGAATATCTCGGACCTTTTTGCACTTTCTTTGCACTCGAAACGATAGCAACTTTTGCGCCCTGAACGGTGACTTTTTCAAGGTATGCGAAGAGTCGTTCGTGATCAATCGCAAATTTCAAAACCTTGAGCGTCGTTGTCTCTGTATTTTGTACGTCAATAAACGCGTATCGTTTCATAGGGGGTGATTATACAAGCAGGAGTACTTAGTGGCTACGGTCTTTAGAAGACCAGACTCCACCAACGGCATTGTGCGATCGGAGCCGAGGGACTATTCTGATGAGAGAAGTGATCAGTGACACAGAGGAGGCGGTCATGAGCGACGATCAGGCGTTCGGAAAAGACGCGAAAAAATTCTTGCGATTGCAACTATCTTCTCGCGCGGTATGGGCAGCTCAGCAAATGTTCGGATATGTCGTGTCGCCGGATATGAGGGCATTCGTGGAAGAGGTTTTGGTCGCGTACAATATAAACCTCGACCATCATGGTCAGGGGAGAGAACTCCTCGTCTCATCCAAGGGAGGGCCCTTTGTCCCTGCGGCGCTGTGGAAGCCGGAGTCGATGATATCCTTTCCGCCGGAGGCGGATGAGTGTCCGGAGAAAACGATCCTGATCACGGATACCAAGCGGGTACGCGCTCTCTTTGGGCACTTTATGCCGATTGCGCGCGTGCAGAGTATGGAGGCGTATGCAAACAACGCGATGTTTGCATACTATCTGTTGGCTCAGCACCATATGCGGGACGACACGTTTTGCCGGCGTGTTCCCGGATCAAAGGAGCTTGTGTTCGTCACGCTCTTTGCGTATAAGGGCGCAAAGGATGGCACATAAAAGCGCCTCGTCACACGATTGTGACGAGGCGCTTTCTTGTTACACCAGCGAAAGCGCTTTGAGGAATTCCTCGCGTTCTTTACCCTCGATCAGACGATATCCTCCCGAGGGGAGGTTGTTGAGACGGATGTTCATCACGCTGACGCGGCGCAGAGCTGAGACCTCGTTGAAGAGCGCGACGCACATGCGGCGGATCTGGTGCGTCTTGCCTTCGGTCAGGGTCACGCGGAAGCGCTTCTCGCTGAGGATCTCGACCTTGCACGGCTTGGTCGTGTAGCCTTCGATGTTGACGCCACCCTCCATCTTTTCTTTAAAGTTATTGCGCAAGGGCATTTTGGTCTTCACCTCATAGGTCTTCTCGTGATCGTAGATAGGATTCAAGAGGCGGTCGGTCACGCGGCCGTCGTTGGTGAGGATGATGAGGCCTTCGGAATCCTTGTCGAGCCGGCCGACCGGGAAGAGGTTGAGCTGTTGGAGGTCTTTGGGGAGGGTGCTTACGATGTCTTTCTCGCCGGTGGTCTCTTTGTGAGTATTGACCCCGCTGGGCTTATTGATGGCGATATAGGTATAGACGGGCATCTTGCCCGAGCGGCGGACCTCGACGGTGTCGGTCTTTTGGACCGTGTCGCCGACCTTGGCCGGGCGGCGATTGAGAAATACCAAGCCTTTTTCGATCATCTCGTCGGCGCCGCGGCGGGTGCTGTGGCCTTGGAGGGCTAGATAACGGTTTATCCTCATCGGGAAGGTTGGTGGAGTAGAGGTTGTTGCCGTAGCGGTTTGTTTATGATGACTTGGCCGGACGGTCTTTTTGCGTCCCGGTGCAGATTTTGGGACTCGCCGGGCGGTCCCTTGCCTTTTTGTCTTCATAATGTCGGAGTATAACCCGCCAGGATACAAACACCAGGGTACAAAAGGGCCCCAGAGTCGACTTGTAATGAGGCAAACCCGTTGATTTGACGTCGGTCAATTTATTTTTCGGTGCAAACGCCACTTCTTGCTTAAAAACCCGTTCCGGGCCATAAAGATACTCGCTTTGGCCTTGTCGTGGCCAAAAGCACGTCTTTAAGCCATTCTAACGAAATTAAGCCATTTATGAGAAAGATAACAGTTATTTCAGCGCTTGTGGCCTGTGTGACCCTCGGTGCAGGCAGTGTCTATGCGCTTGATGAGGTGCATATAGCCGCGGGCAAACCTTCGGTTTGCCCGCTCCCAAGCTCGGTCGCGACCTTAGGGTCGGCAGAGAGCCAGATGGTCCAAGTATAAGACTTCCAGGCTTCACGGCCGATTCAGTCAGCAAAACTGCCCGCGCATGCGGGCAGTTTTGGCACCCCTTGCAAAAAAAGCAAAAATGATGTATAAGTCGTGCATAACAGGGGATCATGGCCGGTGGTCCGACGAGTAATCTTTTAATAACAAATCACCACTTTATGAAGAAAATCACCTTTGTTTTGACTCTTATTATTGGGATCTCTATGAGCGCTTCGCAGGTTTTCGCTCAGACGTTTCAGTCGTTCTATGCGTATACCAACTCGTCGCCGAGCACATGTGCGAACTTGACCCAGAATCTCTCTGTAGGTTCTCGCGGCACTCAGGTGACGCAGCTTCAGTCGTTTCTCGTCGATCGCAATTATCCCGGCGGTGGCGCTTGGATGGTGACCGGATACTTTGGTGCCGCCACACGCGCAGCAGTGCGCAACTTCCAACAGGAGATGAGGATCGCACAGACTGGTATGCTTGATGCCCCGACGCGCGACGCGATCTCTCGCGTAGGTTGCGGTGGCAGCTACTCCAATCAATCACAATACCCGTATCTCTATCCGACCACTCCGCCGTATACGTACAACACCTTCCCGTCCTCCTTCGCACCAGGCTACGGCGGGACACAGTACAACTACAACAACTACGGTACGTATCCCTACACCTATACTCCTGCCTACGTCCCTCCGTACACATCCGGTTGCAATGTGAATTACAATTACGGCTCTGCGGGGTGGTACGCCTACAACAACTGCGGTACCAACACAAACACGAATGCACCGATCTCGATCCAGTACATCAGTCCGATCTCGGGTGCGGTGGGCGATGTGGTGACCGTCTACGGCACCGGCTTTAGTGCGCGCGACAACTCCGTGAACTTTGGCATCGGGATCATCTCGGGTCTCACTTCTATCGATGGGCGCTCGGTCACGTTTACCGTGCCTGCACAGCTCACTGGCTACGGGACACATGCGACGACGATCGACACCTACAGTATCGCTGTCACCAACGCCGCGGGCCAGCGAAGCAATTCCGTTTCGTACACGGTCACTTCGCTTGGGGCATCCGGCCGTCCGACGATCAGCAATATCAGCGGCCCGACATCGATCGCGGCAGGCACGAGCGGCGTATGGACGATCCAGGCTTACAATCCCGGTAGCAACTACCTCTCGGTTAGCGTGAATTGGGGCGATCAGAGTGCATATCCGTATGCCGCGGCCTCAGCTGCCCAGACCATTCAACTCCAAGGTACCCAGACCCTGACCTTCAATCATGTCTACCAGACCGCCGGTACCTACACGATCACCTTCACGGCGAGCAATGCGAGCGGTCAGTCGAGTACTGTCACGACGACGGTCACAGTGACCGGATCGAGCACGACCGCCGGCACACCGACGATCTCATATCTCGCGCCCGTCTCCGGACCGGTCGGGACTACGGTCACGATCTACGGCACCAATTTTAGCCAGTGGGGCAACACCGTCCGCTTCGGTAATGGCGCGATCACCAACGTCGCTTCGACCAATGGTACGACCATTACCTTCACGGTGCCGACCTATCTCTCGCCGTATTGCCCGCTCAACTACGCATGCGCCATGTATGCGCAAGTGGTCTCTCCTGGCGTGTATCCCGTATCTGTCATCAACGGCAACGGCCTCTCGAGCAATGCTTCTATCTTCACTGTTCAATAGTGTGAATGGTGCCCATTCACAACAGGCCGGCCGCGCCCCTGGGCGCGGCCGGCCTGTTTGTATTCGACCAAACATAGTAAAATAAAAGCCTATGCGCGCGATTACCGCCTACGTGAAGATCGCTGTCGTGATCATCTTCACGGTTGCGGTGATACTCCTCTTGGTGCCAATCGTGATGCGCACGGCGATGCATTCCTACACTTATGTATCGCTTGATCAGGTACCCAAGTCTGAAGTCGCGATCATCCCGGGCGCTTCGGTCATTGGCAAAAAGCCTTCGCCTATATTAGCCAACCGCGCCGACGCGGCGATCCAGCTGTATTTCAAGGGTAAGGTCGGGAAGATATTGGTCACGGGAGACAGCGAAATTCATTATGACGAAGTTATGCCAGTGCGCGATTACCTGATCGATGCGGGTATTCCTGCGCGCGATATCTTTCTCGATCACGCAGGTTTTGATACCTACAGCAGTATGTACCGTACCGTTAGAATATTCGGGGCGCACTCGGCAACGATCGTCACACAGGATTTTCATTTGCCGCGCGCGCTCTATATCGCGCGGCACCTCGGACTCGAGACCTACGGCGTGGTGGCCGATGGTCAAGGGGGGATCGTCAATGGCTATATGCGCGAGATCCCCGCATCAGTCAAGGCACTCTGGGATCTGGCTTTCTACCGCTTGCCCACCGACCTCGGTCCGGCGATCGATCTCAAAAGCGATGGCCAAGCGACGTGGTATTGATACAATTTTTGCCCTAATCGAACGTTGATAGTACAATGCTTGGACTATGAAAATATCCATTCCTCACAAACAGACCCAGATCGCTGCGATCACGCACGTCAAGAAGATCCTCAGTGACTCCCGCTCGCAAATGGCCGCACATCTGACGGTCGAAAAAGAAGAATGGAATAATAATGTGCTCACGTTTGCCTTTACCGCACAAAAACAGAGCATTTCCGGCACGCTCGACGTGCAGGACCGCTCGTTTGAGCTTGATGTGAAGCTCCCGCTTATGATGCGTATGTTTGAAGGCCGCATCAAGAAAATGATCGAGGACGAGACGAAAAAGATGCTCGCATAAGAAGAAAGAATTGGTATACTCAAGATGTATTAGAGCATATGAAGTATTTCCGCGCCTTAGCGATCTTTTTCGTTTTACTTATGCCACTCTCGGCGCATGCGGGCACTTTCGAGGTATCCGGCTGGATCCCATATTGGCGCACCGCGACCGGTACGGCCGATGTGCTTCCGCATCTTGATTCGCTGACCGAGATCAACCCATTCGTATACACGATCAAATCCGACGGCACGCTTCTCGACAACGGTTTTCTCAACGAGGAGCCATGGAAGAGCTTTGTCATCGAGGCCAAGCGCAAAAAGGTCCGTGTCATCCCGACCATCATGACGAGTAACGGCGATTTATTGCACACACTCTTAAGCAATCAAAAGACGCGCATCGCGTTCGAAGACCGTATTACCAAGCTCGTGAAGGACGAAGGTTATGACGGCATTGATATCGATTTCGAAGGCAAGCGCGCCGAGGACAAAGCGTACTTCGCGACGTTCCTCAAAGGTCTCTATATGCGCATGGGCAAAAAGTGGGTCATGTGTACGATCGAGTCGCGTACCCCGCTCGATTCTCGCTACTACGGCACGACCATACCCGCCGATGCTGAGATCTATGCCAACGACTTCGTTGCGATCAACAAATACTGCGATCGTGTACGCATCATGGCCTATGATCAGCAAGGTATCGACCAGAAGCTCGCTTCCACCGCTGCTTCGTCATCGCAGCTCTATGCGCCGCTTGCCGATCCCGCATGGGTCGAGAAGGTCGTGAACCTTGCCGCCAAGGACATCAAACGAAGTAAGATTATGATCGGTGTGCCGACATACGGATACGAATATGCGGTGACCGCCTATGCCAACAACGAATATCTCTATGATATTCTCTGGAGCTTCAATCCGGGCTATGCTCTTCAGATAGCTCAGCAATACAACATTGCGCCAACACGTAGCCCGCTCTCGGGTGAGATGACACTCACCTATACACCGAATGATTCGGCAGTGCCTCCCAATACTGCGCCTGTCCCGTCTAACGCTGCCGTGGGATCACCCCAGGCATCTGCAGCGTCGGTCGTCGAACCGGTCGCGCCTATGTCTGGTCTTGTCGCTGCAGCCGCGGCGAGTCTCTATGCCACCACCTATAATTCGCATCTCGGTTTCCGCATGCTCGACTGGGTAGATGCTTCCGCTGTCCAACAAAAGATCGACCTTGCCAAGAAGCTCGGTGTGCGCGGCATTTCGATCTTCAAATTCGATGGCAGCCAAGACCCGGCCATCTGGAACACGCTTCAGGGGGTGAAGAGGTAAATTGCGGACGGACAACATTTTTTTAGGCGTGTACACTGGTGCGCAGAGTAGGTGCTTAGTGTAGAATATCTTGCATGAAAGGTCATAAGCATGAGATTCCTGAGAAGCAGAATGTTGTTCGCGAGGCAGGTACTCTAGTGCGATCTGATCTATTATCAAATAGCAAACCTAATACCAATTCAAATCAGACTATGAACACTGAAACCAAGCGTGATATGAGCGCCTTGTATGTACCCGTTTCGATCATCATTGCCGCACTCATTATCGGCGGGGGGCTTTACTTTGGTCTTGCGGCCAAGGGGGCGTCGGGCACTGCTGCACCGGATCGACAGCAGCCAGTCGCAAATGTAGATATCAAAGACGTCTCGATCAAAGGCGAACCTTTCATCGGTAAGGCCAATGCACCGGTCGTGATGGCCTTTTGGTCGGACTTCCAGTGCCCCTTCTGCAAGGCCTTCGAGACAGGAGGTATTCCGCAGATCAATATCGAACCCGCTTTGCCGTTGCTCATTACCGAATACGTGAATACTGGCAAGCTTAAGATCGTATTTAAGGACTATCCGTTCTTGGGTGAGGATTCAACGACAGCCGCAGAATACGGTCGTGCGGTATGGGATCTGTATCCGGCGCAATATTTCGCATGGCGCACTGCCATGTACAAAGCGCAAGACGACGAGGGTGATCAGGGTTTCGGCGATGCTGCCTCAATTGATGCGCTTATCCAGAAGTCTTTATCCCAAATGGATGTTGCTGCGATTAAGGCGCAGATCGCTTCAAAGAAAAATGCGTATGATGCGATCATTGCGGCTAATCGCGAAGAGGGGACCAAGATGGGTATCAATGGCACGCCGGGATTCGTCGTCGGGAAGGCCCTTATCTCTGGGGCGGAGCAGTTTCCTAAGTTTAAATCGGTGATCGACGATTTGCTCAAATAAGGTAAGGATCGGTTAAAAGGCAATTAAAATTGGGGCCCGTACCACTCGTGTCCCGTTAAAAATCAAACAACGAAGCCATATTTTCAAAACCCTTGACGTTGTTTTGTAGCTTGCGCTCGGAAAATAGCTCAACCAAGCCGTTTTTGTCGAATAGCGACACGCTCAATATCTGTAGGATTT
>JACROD010000027.1 GCA_016214605.1 Candidatus Kaiserbacteria bacterium | reverse complement strand
CCGACGTATTGCCGTTGGGCGGAGACTGGGTGGGAGCGGTCCAGGCGGCGGCGGTCGTCGCATATGAGAGCCCGAGACCGAGAATCAGCACTGCTGTGACTGTGCGAAATTTCATAGGTGTATATTATTGTATCAATTCCAAAATCTATCTACCATTCGACACTGTCACACTGATACTCGTACTCGTGGTCGTATTGCCCGCAGCATCCCGCGCAGTTGCGGTAAGTGTGTGCGATGATCCGTTGGTCGCAGACGTTGTATCCCAGGAAACACTGTACGGAGAGGTTGTATCTTCGGCACCGAGATTTTCGCCATCAAGCTTGAACTGCACGCCCGCGACGCCGACATTGTCGGAGGCGGTGGCAGAGACGGCAGTCGTACCGGACACCGTCGCGCCATTAGCGGGTGCTGTGATGGAGACGGTGGGCGCAGCGGTGTCAGGCACCGTCACGGCGTGTGCAGCACTGGTGGTCGTGTTGCCGGCCGCATCGCGTGCGACCGCGGTGAGCGTGTGCGAACCACTGGCCGCAGTTGTAGTATTCCATGAGATGCTGTAGGGCGATGTGGTGTCTTCGGCACCGAGATTTGCGCCATCAAGCTTGAACTGCACGCCCGCGACGCCGACATTGTCGGAGGCGGTGGCAGAGACGGCAGTCGTACCGGACACCGTCGCGCCATCCGCAGGTACGGTGAGGACGACCGTAGGCGGCGTGACGTCGGCATTGTTGACCGTCACCAGCACAGGAGGATAGGTGGTCGTATTACCCGCGGCGTCGCGCGCAACTGCAGTGACATTATGCGAACCATTGGTCGCGGTCGTGGTGTTCCATGAAATACTGTACGGAGAAGTAGTGTCTTCGGCACTGAGATTGGCGCCATCGAGTTGGAATTGTACGCCGACCACACCGACGTTGTCGGAGGAGGTGGCGGAGACGGCGATCGTACCGGAGACGGTCCCGGCGGCGGGTGCTGTGAGGGTCACCGTGGGAGCAGTGGTATCGGGTACCCACGAACACGCCGCACCCGTCGAATCAGCTATCCATGTGGAACCATTGCAAATGCAAACCCATCCGACGGAATTGAGTGCGATCACACCATCGTACGTCGCAGAACATGCCATGGGCGCTGAGGATTGCACCGCGAGGCGCATGTATCCATTGACATCCAAGGTCGTCACCGGAGCTGCCGTGCCTATTCCCACATTGCCGCTCGTGTAGTAGAGGTTCACCCCCAAAGAAGTCCACAGATCGGTCGGCCACGAGCTGATGCATGAGCCACCGATACAATATCCGCTGTCCGATCCGACTGCGGATGCCCAGAAACCACCCGCTTTTACCTGTCCGGTACTGGTCACGTTGATCGGCGTAAATACGTTACCCGCAGGCGGATTGGCGCTCGGACCGCTCCATGCAAAGACCAACGTAGCAATGAAGAATAGTGCGAGAACGGCCGTGGTGCCGATGAAGATGCCGAACGGGATGTTTTTGGTTTTCATATTTTTATCAATTCCAGGTGATGTAGACGCCGCCTGTGCCTCCGACTCCGGCAGCACTATTACCGTACCCATCGGTACCACGTACTCCTCCCACACCCACCACAAGCGAAACCTGCGAGCCAACGGTGAGCTGACCGGCACTATAGGTTATTGATGAATAGCCGCCGGAGCCGCCGCCGCCAGCACCGCTCATGTATGCGCCGCCACCTCCCCCACCACCGGGAGCCGTACCGTTGGTCTGCCATGCTCCTCCGGCACCGCCTCCACCGGGAGCACTGCCACCGACGGTGTCTGTACCTGCGTTACCGGTCGTGTTTATCGAACCACCCGATGCCGTACCACCTGCTCCACCTCCATAACCACCATAGCCGACACCCCCGTCGCCGCCGTTAGCACTAACGATTCCATTCCAAGACGACTGTCCGCCGGTGCTACCCGCTCGACGACTCTCGCCACCACCACCGCCGCCGCCCCAGACTTTGATAGTGAGATTGTTATATGCGGGCACGGTAAAGTTGTATGAGCCTGCTGCGGTGTAGTTTTGCGAACCAGGTACAACGTTGTTTACCGTCACCCAGACATCACTGCCTGATGCCGTGTTGCCTGCCGCATCGCGTGCGACAACATTGAGCGGATACGAACCATTGGCCACACCGGTAGTATTCCATGAGACACTATACGGAGATGTCGTATCTTCGGCTCCGAGATTCGCACCGTTGAGCTTGAATTGGACGCCGACGACACCGACGTTGTCGCTTGCGGTCGCGGTGACGGCAATCGTGCCGGAGACGGTCGCACTGGGTGCAGGACTCGTGATCCATGTGGTGGGCGCTGTAGTGTCATTACTGACTGTCACATTGACCACCACGCTGGTGGTCGTATTACCGGCCGCATCGCGCGCGACCGCGGTGAGTGTATGCGATCCATTGGCGGTAGATGTGGTGTTCCACGAGACGCTGTAAGGCGAAGAGGAGTCTTCGGCGCCGAGGTTTGCACCATCGAGCTTGAACTGCACGCCCGCGACGCCGACGTTGTCGGAGGCGGTCGCATTGACCGCGATCGTGCCGGAGACGGTGGCGCCGCCCGCGGGTGCGGTGATAGAGACAGTGGGAGCAGTGCTGTCGCCGGCACTCCACGAACATGCGGCAGCATTATAATCAAAGACCCATGAGGTACCGTTGCACACACAGAGGCGACCTGATCCCGCGTACGCGATAGTGCCTTTGAGCTCTGCGGCGCATGCGACTGGCGCAGATGTATGTTTTTTAAGATGCGCAGTACCGTTGATATCGAGAGTCGCGACCGGTGATGAGGTCTGTATTCCTACACTGCCGCCCAAGTAATAGAGGCTCGTCCCCGACAATGTCCACGGACTTGTCGGCCATGTGCTGATACACGAACCGCCGATACAATACCCACTATCCGATCCGATCGCGGTCGCCCAAAAACTCCCTGATTTTACTTGCGAAACGGAACCGACATTTATGGGCAACGGCGTATTGCCCGACGGGGCCGCTTGTGAGGGACCCGCCCATGCAAGCGCTGCGCCGTGCGGAACAACAGCAGCGACCGCGACTACAGCTACGAAAATATAAAAGGAAATCGCTCGGTAGCTCATATCATGTTTCTTTGAACGTCGGGACGATATTGACGACGGCCTGTGCATCATAGGTGAGAATATTGACCGCCGAACCATTGCAGTGGAGCAGATATGTGGTCTGTTCGGTGATCGGACTCGATGTTTTCGTACTTGACGCAAGACCGTTCCAGAAATCGCCATTGGAACCGGTGACGGTACATGAAGCGGGATCCGCACTGGCCACATCCCACGATACCTGAACAGTATTGCCCGTCCGCACGAGACGCGGTGTCGCAGTGATGCCTCCCGGCACTGAACCTTCGCCGGGAGAAGGCGGCACGAGACATGCATTGCCCGAACACCCATATCCATAGGATGCGAATTGGCATATGGCATCAGTGTAGGTGCAATCGGCGTTGTAATGCCGGATGGTCTGACCATCCATGCAGACGTTGGAATTGGGGACGCACGGCTGGAATGTCGTCTGCGCCTGGGAATAGAAAGGTCCCGTATTGTAATGGGAGGCGGTATAAGACGTCAGTTCGTTGGTATAGTACGTCGCACTCGGCGCGAGTCCCGCAAAGGAAAGCCACCCTACGACCGTGCTTCCCCACGCATAGCCGCGAAATGCGCCGCCGGTCAACATAGGGCCGTATCCCGCGCCACTGAGGCTAATCCAGCCGTCCCAGCCGCCGCCATAAGCAAGCGCCCGGAACCAGCCCGTCATCGCGCCGGTTGTGATGTTGATAGCGGGCGTACACGGAGCGGATGGACAGCCGGAAACATCGGCGCCTTGAGCGCTAATCCAGCCGATGTTGTCGCTCCAGGCGTAGCCGGAAACCGTGCCATCCGATGCGATCCACAATCCATAATTCGATGTGCCGCAAGAGCTTGTATTGGAACAGTTGAACGAAACCCAGCCGATGTTGTCGCTCCAGGCGTAGCCGATGACCGACGTCGCGCTCGCGGATATTGCGTGTGGCGGAAAGAAAAAGAGCATCCCTCCAAGCAACAAAGCCCCTAGACCGAGGAGTGCGAGTGACGAGGTGTGTTTACGTGTGCGCGCATGCATGAAGTTATTATTATTTTTGTTGAGATTTTTGCAAAGAATCCAGTAACTTGATCTTTGCTTGTACCGCAGAATCCTCAGACGAGGGGGTAGTCTGTCCTGCAGAGGTATTGCTCGGTGGTGGCACAGTGTGTTGCACGGGGACCGGCGCCGGTGAAGCAGTTCCGGTGCTTGACTTCGCCTGACCCTGCGCGGTGACCTGGGCTACTGCTGCTTTGTGCGCTGCGGCAAGCTCATCGAGCAGCGCTGTCTTGTCTTCGTCGGTCTTGGGTGCGGGCGGCTGATTGGCTATTATCTCATTGAGGGTCTGTACCCCGGCTCTGTCCTTATTGAGTGAGAACCACAACAAAATATCTACGCCAACAGCTATCACAAAGAGTACTGAGAGTCCGCTTGTAATGAGTTTCCAATGTTTCCAGATACCTGTACCACTGTGGGTCGCGTCCATCATATAGTTACATTCTACATGCTTAACCGGTGGAGACGTCTCTTATCCACACCTATTTCTCCTGGAAAACCGGCACGATATTGACCGTCGTCGATCGCGTCGCATTGACGGCGCCTGATCCCGGAAGCGGTGTGCAATTGAGGGTGAATACAGTCTGCGTCGGGATCGGGCCGGATACCTTGGTGCCGGTAAGACCGGTCCAGGAGTCACCGTTGGTGGCGGTCACCCGGCATGAAGTGACGTTCGTGGCCTCCCAAGAGACATTGGTGGTGTCACCGCTATGGACAAGTATCGGTGAGACGGTCCATGAGACGATCCTTGGTGCGGGGACAAAGCAGGCTCCGTTTGCACACTGGTAGGTGCAGGCTTGCACGACCTCTCCGGTGCAGGAATTGACTACGTTGTTGCCAGAGCAGATGTTGGTCGGAGTGCAAGTCGGATTGGGACTTGGGATACAATTGGGAGGTGTGCCGGTGTAACCGATCGGACAGGATGACGCGACAGAGCAATTAGGCGGGGTACCGGTGTAGCCGGGCGGACACATGTCCGACCTGAGCGAACAGACTGGGGGAGTACCGGTGTAGCCTGCGGGACATGAGGGGACCTCGATCGTGACGGATTTCGAGGTGCCGTTATTACAGGAAAGGGTGAAGGTGGTCGTCTGTAGGAGCGGATCGGTGGTATAGGTACCGGATGTAGCGCCGCCGGTGTCGAAACCGGTGCCGACACATGATGCAGCACCGACGGCAGACCAACTGATGACCGATGTGGTTCCCCATCCGACGACGCTCGGCGTGCCGATGATCACGATACTGGTGTCGGTGTCGGGGACGCATTGGTTGGTGGTGGTGTTCCAATGCTGACCGGTGGGGCAGTTGACGGTGAGGGTGGCGGGGCAGGTGGCTTTCTGGGGGGCGACCACATCAGAACCGCCGACACTCGTGGTTGATGGCGGAGCCGTCCACGTCACCTTGACGAATCCGGGATTTCCATACCCGCCTGCAAGACCTGAGACTACCATCACACCTCCACTTCCTGCGACCACCCGTATAGATGCACCGACAGCGAGCTGTCCGGGAGCGTACGTCTTCTTGGCATACCCGCCTGCTCCGCCCCCCGCGCCAATAGTGCTTCCAAATACACCGCGACCGCCCCCATCGCCGTAGCGAGAAGATAAGCCATAACTTGGCGAATTGCCGGCCGTCTTGCCACCTACTCCATCACCTGCGGGCGACGCTGAGTGGCCTGCTTCCCCTGCTATATTTACATCTCCACCTGATGCGGACCCTCCTGCTCCGCCGTAGGTATAACTACCTGTACCACCCATGATCGTTGATGCATGCTGACCGCCATTTGCGATGACACTGCCATTCCATGATGATCGACCGCCATTAGAATCTGCAATGTTGCAAGTGCCAGGTGAAAACTGAGTACAATAGGCACCATTCGGATCGTAGAGATCGGCGCTACTCATACCCCCGCCGCCCCATACTTCCACCGTGAGAGAGCCGTATGCGGGGACGATAAAATTTCCGACGGAGTCACTCTGAGGCATACCCTCAAATGTCTCCGACCCACTCGTACCGACCGTGACCTGAGCCTGCTTTGTTTTACTGCATTGGGTACCATCGGAGCTGAGCACATAGCCACCGGGGCAGCTATAGACGGTACCTGAATAATCAGTCGTCCGGCTCGGGAAAACTGATGTTGATCCCGCACTGCCGACAAAACCGATTGATTTGACATAAAAAGCGTCGGCACCATTCGACGTCCAGTGCACCGTAGTGCCTTGGCCCGTAGTAATCGGGTTTTTGTCGAAGGTAATTTTGCACGAGAGTGTATCTGTTTGTGGAGCTGGAGCTGGAGCTGGAGCTGGTGGTGGAGGTGGTGGTGGGACGTTGCTCCAGGTGAGGACGACTTTGCCGTTGGCAGCACCGGGGGCACCGGCACCTTTTGTAGTAGTACATGCAGATGCTCCGCCACAGTAGCCGGAGCCACCGCCTCCGCCGATGTTGCCTGTTCCTGTACCTGAGGGACAATCGACGCCGCCACCTCCATAGTAGCCACCGCCACCCGAGCCACAGGTATTACCCCCGATGCCACCCTGACCTCTTGATCCAGGGGTAGCCTGGCCGTTGGTATAGCCCGAACGACACGCTGCGCCACCTACGCATGCACCACCCCCTGTCTGCGTGCCACCCAGAGCTGCCCATGTGGCCGGTGTTGCCGGTGGAGACCAATCGGCTGTGGTGGCATCACCTGTGAATCCTCCGACAAGCCCGCCCCCGTCACCGGCAAATGAACTGCCCCAGGGAACTCCGGTTCTAAACGGCCCGCCACCGCCACCGCCCGCAGTAATGAGCTCAATACCGCCAGCAAAGATCGCCGAACGCCCACCGCCAGCACCTACACGACCATCATAACTATCTCCGCCACCGCCATAGGAACCAGTGCCAGGTCCTCCTCCATATGCAGAAGACTTTCCCGCCTGGCCAGCCATGACCATGATCTGTTGTCCGGGAGTGACCGAAATAGTGCCTGAAGTGTATCCGCCCGACCCTCCCGTACTCATTTTCGGGCTATAGGATACGTCAGCTGAAAAACCCCCTCCCGCCCCCCACAATTCAACCGTGATTGAAGTCACGCCTGAGGGGACGGTGAAATACTGATCGCCTCCGGTAGCATTGAATGTTTGCGAACCTGCGAACGCGGCCACAGGAAGCAGGGAGAAGAGCACTGCCGCAATGGAGAGGAATGCCGTCCGGAATCTAAGGGAGGTGATCATGAAAGAAGTGAAGTTAAAATAATAATTCTTTACTGCACGGTGACAGAGCCCTTTGCTGTGTCCGAGAACTTATCAGCAAAGGTCCATACGCCCGGAGCGCTGAAAGTAAACTCCCAGTATTCGCCTGGCGAAAGCTCCTTGCAGGTATCGAGAGCACTGGTCCCGCATTTCTTATTCTTAGCCGGGTAATTTGAATTGGTGATCCACATTGGCTTGGTGGAATTGTTGACGAATCGGACGACATCACCTGTGTGGATACTCGCAGTCTTCGGTTCGAATCCCTGGTCGGTGTATGAAACGAGGAGCGAAAAACCCTTGGTACCGATCGCTTTGACCGTGCGACTCTCAACAAGCGCAGGTGTCGGAGGCGGCGTCCGCAGCGGGGTCGACGTAACAACCGGAGATGCTGTACTCGAACCGAACACACCAAAGAAATATGCAATGAACACGAGAACGATAATAAGGATGGCCAACCAGATAATAGATTTGTAAGTAGACATGTTGAATAATTATAGAGCACGTAAGCCGATATCATGCGGTTATCCACACCCGTTTTGGGATGTTGATCATCTGTTGTACTCACCTCGTGAACGCGTAGCTTCTATCTCCTGGATCAACGGCGATAGTTAGGAATGTATCAATACTGCCACCGTGCGCTTGCCGCGCTTAAGGAGTGCTATGTCATGGTGAAAATCTCCGTCCGTTAGCACTTGAGCGGCATCGCTCACGCGTGTGCCGTTGAGTGATACGGCTCCATCGTCGATAAATTGGCGCGCTTCGCGCTTGGATGAAGCGACAAGACTCGTGACAAGCACATCGACGAGCGCATCACCGGCAGCTACGCGACACATCGGCGCCTTGATGAGGTGGAGAATCGCGACATCATCAGATGTGATCTCTTGGATGGTCTTGGCATAGAGTATCTCCGGGCTTTTTTCGCAGCCTTGGGCGATCTCCTCGCCATGGACGAGCTTGGTCACCTCGTATGCGAGCTTCTTTTGGGCGATGCGCGCGGCGGGGTCTTGAGTATGTGCGGCGAGACCCTCGTCGATGTCCGCCTTAGGCAGCATGGTCATCTTGAGGAGGTATTCTTCGACCGCTTCATCCTCGGTGTTGAACCAGAATTGGTAGAACTCAAACGGTGAGGTCTTGGCCGCGTCGAGCCATACGGCACCGCCTTCGCTCTTGCCAAATTTCTTGCCGGTGGATTTGTTTATCAGAAGGGGACACGAGAGCGCAAATGCCTGCTGGCCTGCCTTGCGGCGGATCAGGTCGATACCCGAGACCATATTCCCCCACTGATCCGATGCGCCGATCTGGAGATCACAGCCGTATTGCTGATGTAAATGGAAAAAATCGTACGACTGGAGCAACATATACGAAAATTCGGTATATGAGATTCCCTCTTCTTGATTTTCGAGGCGATTCTTGACCGAATCGCGCTGGAGCATCGCATTGACCGAGAAATACTTGCCTATATCGCGCAAGAATGAGATCAAATCGAGCTTGGCGAGCCAATCGGCATTATTGACAATCTTGAAATCCAGGCCGCCGAAGAGATATTCGGCCTGCACGCGGATCGCGGCGGCATTGTGCGTAATGGTCGCGTCGTCAAGGAGATTGCGCTCCTCGCTCTTGCCCGAAGGGTCGCCGATCATGCCCGTGCCGCCACCCACGAGGAGGATGGCCTGATGACCGTCTTCGAGAAACCGCCGCAAGACGAGCATGGCCTGGAGATTGCCCACATGGAGCGAATCAGCCGACGGATCGATGCCGAGATAGACGGTGCGCTTGGCGCCGTCCGTGATCTCTTCGAGCGTCTCGGATGAATACTGGTAGACGTATCCTCGCTCACGCAATATATCGGACAGTTTTGACATGGTTAAAATATACCATATCGAGGCAAAAAAGATGCGCCTCGGGACCGGAGTCCCGAGGCGCTTGGAAAGCTTATCAGACAGAGTCGGATCAATCCGCGATGCGCGAGATGACCTCAAAAACGCACTTCATCGCGACGGCGATACCGATCCAGATCGCCAAGACGACGAAAACGTATACGGCATCGTGCGAAAACAAAGCGCTCAATCTGAAGCTGTTTTCACTGAGAACCTCGTTGCTGATCACTGGGCTCAGCGCGACCACCCACGCATCCAGCTTGGCCCCCCGGCGCAGCATATAGATCGTGCCCAAGACGGAGCCGACGATCAGGATCAGAATCCACAACTGACCGGAGTCCATAGCGCGGAAGTGGCTCAATGTGACGAGCACCCACACCGCAACAATAAAGGCGAGCTGCAGAAAGCTCACCAGCGCAAGGCGAACGATATTCGACATGACAAGACTCCTGTTTTTGGACATCTATACTGAACTGAGGGTCACTCTACATCACCTCGCCAGATCCGTCAACAGATCCGATCCGTATTACTTCACCCCTTCCTTCAGGAGCTTGGCGAATCTATCGCGCACTTTTTTGATCTTGGATTCGATGATGATCTGGCAATACGGCGCGGATTTGTTGTCATTGTAATAATTTTGATGATAGTCCTCGGCTTTGAAAAAGGTACCTAGTGGGACTACCTGTGTGACGATGCGCGTATGATCCGTGATGTCGGCCTGCAATTCCTTGATCAGCTTTTCTGCCGCTTCTTTTTGTGCGTCATCGGTATAGAGAATGATCGAGCGATACTGCTCACCGACGTCATTCCCCTGCCTATTGGGCGTGGTCGGATCGTGCGACCCGAAGAATACCGTGAGTAGGTCCTCGTATGATATGACCGCGGGGTCGTAGGTGACACGGATCACCTCGGCATGGCCGGTCGTGCCGCTCGATACCGCCTCGTACGACGGATTTTCTTTTGTACCACCGGCGTATCCAGACTCTACCTTTTCTACCCCGCGCAACATCTGAAAGACCGCCTCCGTACACCAAAAACATCCCCCACCGAATATTGCTGTTTGCATGCCGACAGTATAACAAATCCACGAAAAAGAGCCTCGACCGTCATTGGTCGAGGCTCTTTTGCTTGCTTCACAAGATTTTCAAAAGACCTGCTACTATTGTAGAAATGATCAGGACTCCCCAGATCGCAAGCTTTGCCCCGAAGACGCCGACCAAATAGTAGATCCCGCTTGAGACAACGTCTTTGCCATATCTTGAGACCACGATCCCAAAGCCTAGAGCAAACAGGTTGATAAAAAGAACCGCTGAGTCGGTCATTGCACAGTCTCCTTGCACGTCATGACTTCAAAGGAGGAAGCCTCCTCTGGGACTATACCATCACTTTCTTTACACAGGTAAGGCTTATTCTTTTGGCCGTAAGAGCGGGAAGAGCTGGGTCTCGTGGGCGGATTTGTTTTCGAGGAACGCAAAGAATCGCTCGGAGACGCCGAAGCCAAATGAAGGCGGCAACCTCTGGAAGGTCTGACCTTCCAGACAGAGAGTTGACGCTTAAAGAATGGCTCTACCACGTTGGAAGGTCTGACCTTCCAGGATTTGATGTTCGGTGTATACTGCACGACATGCGCCGCGAACCATACGGAGTCGGATCGATCATACACGTGGTCAAACGTGGTACGCGCGGACTTCCCTTTCTGAAAGACGGTGCAGATCGACATCGTTTACTCCTCATGCTTGCACACTTCAATGATAAGCCATCGCGACCTTTTTGGTTTAATGATTTGCTCGAGGAAAAAAAGATCACAACATTCGAAAGAGCTACTTCATGGCCCGATCAGGATCCTTTGACAAAAATCCTTGCGTTTTGTATTCACGATAATCATCTCCATTTTTTACTCGAAGAAATCCGAGAGGGCGGCATCAGTTCTTTTATGCAGAAGGTCGGAAATGGACTGTCCGGCTCACTCAATGAGAAGTATCATGAATATGGCAGTCCGTTTCAAGGCGCATACAAGTCGAAGACGATTGATACTGATACATACCTGCGCTATGTGATTACCTACATCCAAGTTAAAAACACATTTGAACAGTTCCCGGATGGATATCGCTCGGCCACCGAGCAATTCGACCGAGCATACGAATGGGCACTTCAATTCCCCTACAGTAGCCTACATGATCACCTTGGAAGGTCTGACCTTCCAAGGCCAGGACGTGGAATCGTTTCGAGCGATTTATTTGCCAGTATGTGGTCGCCGGGTGAATACAAAAAATACGCTGAGGATATGATCCTGGGCCGCGCTCATTTGGGCACCGACGACAAAAACGCTTTCAGAGGTGCTTTCATTTGATTTCTGGAAGGTCTGACCTTCCAAACATGTGGTTATTAAAAGTTTTCGACCCCGCACCGGAGCGTGGGGTCGAATTATTATTTGACGGGGGAAGGCTCGTTGCCTATAACCACAATGTAGGTATTGCTCTGACCAATATGTGTGATGGCATTGACGCTCCGTCGCATAGGAAAACCCCCAATGAACTACCGCGCAGCCAAGCTGTCGCGGTATCGTGGTTATGCTAACCCCTCAAACAAAGTCGGATGGTCGCGGTGATATTGCGTGTATTTTTTGCCCTGGTTCTTCACGTATGTGGCGATGACGGATTCGTTGCCGT
>JACROD010000015.1 GCA_016214605.1 Candidatus Kaiserbacteria bacterium | reverse complement strand
CGGTCTTACCGGCACCAAGGTATCCGGCCCGATCCCGACGCAGACTATCTTCACCCTCAATTGCACACCGCTTCCGGGATCAGGCGCCGTCAATGCGACGCGATCGACGACGGTCAATATCGTGCCGGTGTTTCAGGAGAAATAGGGGAAGCCGCAAAGCGGCACAGGTATTGGCGAACCTGACCTCCTTACCAACGTTACCACTTGGGCTACGTCTCTGCTTTTGTGGTAGATGATTGTCGGGTTGCGCGATGTCCGCCAATACCTGTGCCGCTTTGCGGCCCTGGGGAATGGGTGGTGACTTTATCCCCAGTTTTTATGTGTTGACAAGGTCAAAATCGGGTGTATACTGCGCGCCATATTTGCTTGCAGGCATAACGGAATGGTTGCTCCGCTTTGCAGTAAATAAAGGAAGTTGTACAGCCTTTATTTAATAGAGTCAGGACAGACATAAAATTGCGCATTTCGTCGTCGCGCTTCACAAAATGTCCCTCAATGTACATTTAGTACATCTCGGAACATTTAGCTTGCGCTCCTTGAACTGCATCAATTTTCTGTAGTCCTAAAATTAGCCGCATATAATCATGGCAAAAACGAACGCAAACGGTGCGCGACCGCAGAAATACTTCGGTCGATTCAATGAACCTTTGGTGAAGTTGCCTAATCTCGTCGAGGCCCAGATCGGGTCTTTTCGTGATTTCGTAGAGGGAGGTGCAGAGCGTGTATTCAAAGAATTCTCGCCGATCTCCGATCATTCGGGCAAGAAGTTTGAGATGAAGTTGATCAAATTTACGTTTGGTCCATTGCGTTGGGACGAGCAGTACGCCAAGCGCGCGATGAAGACCTACGAAGCTCCGCTTTCGATGGTCGCTCATTTGAAAAATAAGACCACCGGCGAGGAAAAAGAGCAGGAGATCTTCTTGGCGGATTTCCCCTGGATGACCGCGCACGGTACATTCATCATCAACGGAGTCGAGCGCATCGTCGTCCCTCAGCTCGCGCGTTCCTACGGCGTCTTTTTTGAGCCGGTTCCATATAAGGGCAAGAATTACTTTGCCGCCAAGATCATTCCGGCTCGCGGTGTATGGATCGAGATCGAATCCGATCCCGACGGTGGCATCTATGTCAAGATTGATCGCAAGCGCCGCTTTCCGGTCACAGCGCTCTTGCGCGTGCTTGGTCTCGTCACCGACGAAGACATCAAGGCGGCATTCAAAAAGTCGCAGGCCGGCCACGACGCGATCGCAATGTCGCTCGTACATGATCACGCCAAGACCAAAGAAGAGGCATATGTCGAGATCTACCGCCGCCTCCGCGACGGCGACATCGCGACCTCCGATACTGCGCGCGATTATGTCAATTCGATCCTCTCTCCTGATCGCTACGACTTCTCCAAAGTCGGTCGCTACCATTTCAACCGCCGATTCAGTCTTCCCACCGATGAGAAGAATCTCACCAACTCAACACTCACGCTCGAGGATGTGATCCGCATCATCGCGCACATCGCCGAGCAAAACATCAATCCCGGAGCAGAGCCGGACGACATCGACCACCTCGGATTCCGCCGCGTGCGTTTCGCCGGCGAGCTTCTCGAGCAGCGCATGCGCGTCGGCCTCTCTCGCATGAAGCGCAACATCCAAGACCGCATGGCGATGGTGGATCCCGAGATCTCGACGCCGGTATCATTCGTCAATCCGCGACCGTTCCAAGCGGCGATTCGCGAATTCTTCACCACCGACCAGCTCTCACAGCTCATGCAGCAGTACAACACCCTCGACGAGATCGAGCACTTGCGCACACTTAGTACCCTCGGTCGCGGTGGTCTCACGAGTGAGCGTGCTGGCCTCGAAGTGCGCGACGTGCACTCTTCGCACTACGGCCGCGTCTGCCCGATCCATACACCAGAAGGCAAGAACATCGGTCTCGTGCTTCACATGTCGCTCTACGCTCGCCCCAACGAATTTGGCATCATTGAGACGCCGTACGCCAAGGTAGAGAAAGGAGTGGTCACCAAGAAGATCGTCTATATGAATGCGCTCGAAGAGGAGCAGTATGCCATCGCGCATGCCGCGACCGGACGCGACGAAGACGGCAAGATCACGCTAGAGACAATCGAGGTCCGCAAGAACGGCAACCCGACGATTGTCCGCGCCAAGGATGTGGATTATATGGAGGTCGCGACCAACCAGCCGTTCTCCGTCGCGACATCGCTCATCCCATTCGTCGAGAACGACGATGCCAACCGCGCACTCATGGGTTCCAACATGCAAAAGCAGGCGGTCCCGCTCGTCATACCCGATGCGCCGTACGTGGCTACAGGTGTCGAGTCGATCGCTGCGCGCGATTCAGGCCGCCTCATTCTCGCTGCTGAAGCGGGCGAGGTCACCTATGCCGACGCGGCCAAGATCTCCGTCAAGAATGAGGCCGGCAAGACCAAAGACTACTCGCTCGTCAATTTCTCTCGCACCAACGGATTCACGACCTTCCACCAGCGCCCTGCCGTATCGGTAGGACAGAGTGTGAAGAAAGGCGACCTTTTGGCCGACACGTCGACTTCGGTCGGCGGCCAGATGGCGATTGGTCAAAATCTCCGCGTCGCATTCCTCCCGTGGTTTGGCGCCAACTTCGAAGACGCGATCGTCATCTCGGAGAAGCTCGCCAAAGAAGCCCGCTTCACCTCGATCCACATGGAAGAGTTTATCTGCGTCGTGCGCGACACCAAGCTCGGACCCGAGGTCACGACCCATGACATCCCGAATGTCTCCGAATTCAAACTCCGCAATCTCGATGAAGACGGCATCGTCCGCATCGGCGCCGAAGTGCGCCCCGGCGACATCCTCGTCGGCAAGGTCACACCAAAGGGCGAGACTCAGCTCACTCCTGAAGAGCGCCTCCTACACGCGATCTTTGGCGAAAAGGCCAAGGATGTGAAAGACACAAGTCTTCGCATGGAAGGAGGTAAGCGTGGCCGCATCATCGGTGTCAAGATATTCTCACGTGAGACCGGCGACAGTCTCGAAAGCGGCGTCATCAAGCGCGTGCATATCGAGGTCGCACAGCTCCGCACCATCTCGGTAGGAGACAAGCTCGCTGGTCGCCACGGCAACAAGGGTGTCATTTCGCGCATTTTGCCCGAAGAAGACATGCCATTCGATGAGCAAGGCAATCCCGTCGACATCATCCTTACACCGCTCGGCGTGCCGTCTCGTATGAATCTCGGTCAGATCCTTGAGCTGCATCTCGGACTTGCCGCAGATATGCTTGGCTATCAAGCAGTCGTTCCGTCATTTGCGGGTGCGACCGAAGAGGAGATCCGCGATGAGCTCAAGAAAGCTGGCGTATCGGAGTCCGGCAAGCGTGTGCTCTTCAACGGCCGCACGGGCGAAGCCTTCGCTCAGCCGGTATCCGTCGGCGTTATGTACATGTTGAAGCTACACCACATGGTGGAAGACAAGATCCACATGCGCTCAATCGGACCATACAGCCTCACGACCCAGCAGCCTCTCGGCGGCAAAGCCCAAAACGGTGGCCAGCGCGTGGGAGAAATGGAAGTCTGGGCGTTCCTCGGCTACGGAGCTGCCTACAGCTTGCGCGAAATTCTCACCATCAAATCAGACGACATCCTCGGCCGCTCAGCTGCCTTCGACGCCATCGTCTCCGGCAAGCGCATCGAAGAGTCCAATACACCGGCGACCTTCAACGTACTCGTACGACACCTGCGCGGGTTGGGCATCAATATCGAATTCCGTAATAAGGGGGTAGAAGCTTAATTATTAATCTAAATCACACATCACTTATGTCTATGCAAAAAAAGAAAGATGCGCTCCCTCAGGAATTCGACGCAGTCGCAATGCGGCTCGCGAGCCCCGAAGCGATAGCCGAATGGTCATACGGCGAGATCACCAAGCCGGAGACCATCAACTACCGCACCCAGCGCCCCGAAAAGAACGGTCTCTTCGATGAGCGCGTATTCGGCCCCGAAAAGGACTACGAATGCTACTGCGGCAAATATCGCGGCATCCGCTTCCGCGGCATCGTCTGCGAGAAGTGCGGCGTCGAAATCACGCGCGCCATCGTGCGCCGCGAGCGCATGGGTCACATCGACCTCGCCACTCCGGTCGCACACATCTGGTTCCTCCGCGGCATCCCGTCGCGCATCGCCCTCATGCTCGGACTCTCTGCCGCAGAGGTCGAGAAGGTTGTGTACTTCGCCGGCTACATCGTCACCTCCGTGCAGGAGGATGAGCGCGCTCGTCTCCTCAAGGACCTCGAGCAGGAGCTCATGATCAAGACCAAGTCATCCAACAATGAAGACGAGAAGACCCGCCTCAAAGATCTCGCCGCCAAGGCCAAGAAAGAGATCGAGTCGGTCCGTCCTGGCGTCGTCCTCGACGAAGCCGCATACCACCAGTTTGCGGTCAAGTATGGTGCGATGTTTCGCGCGGCGATCGGCGCTGAGGCTCTCCATACGATCTTGAAGGCAATCGACCTCGATGTGCTCATCCCCAAACTCAAAGAACAATTTGAAAAGTCCGGCGCCGCCGATAAGGACAAGCTCCGCAAGCGCCTCGCACTTGCAGAGGCTTTGAAGCGCGCCGACGTCCGCCCCGAGTGGATGTTTATGACCCGCTTGCCGGTCGTCCCGCCAGCGCTCCGCCCGATGGTCGCTCTCGAAGGAGGTCGCCATGCATCATCTGACCTCAACGACCTCTACCGCCGCGTGATCAATAGAAACAACCGCCTCAAGCGTTTGCTCGCGATCCACGCTCCGGAGGTTATTCTAAGAAACGAAAAGCGCATCTTGCAGGAAGCCATCGATGCATTGCTCGACAATAGTATGCGCCGCGGTGCAGGCGTCTCCGGTATCCTCGGCGGTCGTCGCCGCGCGCTCAAGTCGCTCGCCGATTACCTCAAGGGCAAGCACGGATATCTCCGCCAAAACCTTCTCGGTAAGCGCGTGGACTACTCGGGCCGCTCGGTCATCGTCGTCGGTCCTGACCTCGCACTCGACGAATGCGGTCTGCCCAAGCACATGGTGCTCGAGCTCTTCCGTCCGTTTGTGATCCAGGGCCTCCTCGCACGCGAGCTCGCTTTCAACATCCGCGGAGCAGGCCGTCTCATCGAAGACGAATCATCCGAAGTCTGGCCGATCCTCGAAGAGGCGATCAAGGGCAAATACGTGCTTCTCAATCGCGCGCCGACGCTTCACCGTCAGTCGATGCAGGCATTCCGTCCGGTACTCATCGAAGGCAACGCCATCCAGGTACACCCGCTCGTCTGTCCCGCATACAACGCGGACTTCGACGGCGACACTATGTCGGTGCACGTGCCGCTCTCTGAGGCGGCACAGATGGAAGCGGCCAAGATCATGTCCGCCAACAAGAACGTCCTCAAGCCGGGTTCGGGTGACGTCGTCGTCGCTTCAAAGCTCCTCGACATCGTGCTCGGTTGTTACTGGATGACCAAGTCTGTCGCTGACCTCAAGGGAGAGGGAAGTGCCTTTCCTACGCCAAACGCCGCCATCACCGCACACGACTTTGGCGCGATCGATCTGCGCGCCAAGATCAGGGTCTTGCCGACCGATTCTGCCAAGTACGCGCAGTTTGAAGGCAAGGTCTTCGAGACTACGGTCGGACGCCTCCTCTTCAACTCCGTCCTTCCGACTGACTTCCCGTTCCTCAACGAAGACATCACCAAGTCGCGCATGACGAGTCTCGTCGACAATCTCGTTACGCACTACAAGCTCGACGGCATCCCGGCGATCCTCGACAAGATAAAGACCTTTGGTTTCCGCTACGCTACATACGCGGGTATCACCTGGTCTATCTCCGACGTCGTCGTGCCGAAGGTCAAACACGAGATGATTGAGAAGGGCCGCGCTGCTGTCGCCAAAGAGCAGGAGAACTACGACAACGGCTTCCTCACCGAGGAAGAGCGCAAGCGCGCGACGATCGAGATATGGGGCAAGCTCTCGGGCGAGCTCCGCAAGCATGTCGTCGAATCGCTCGACACGACCGGTCCGGTACACGACATGATCACCTCCGGTGCGCGCGGCTCTGTCGTGCAGCTCCATCAGATGGCTGGCATGAAGGGTCTCATCACCAATCCGCGCGGAGAGGTCATCGAATTCCCGATCACGTCTTCTCTCAAAGAAGGCCTCACGCCGATCGAATACTTCATCTCGACGCACGGTGCGCGCAAAGGTCTTGCCGATACCGCGCTCAACACCGCGCGCGCCGGCTACCTGACGCGCCGTCTCTTCGATGTATCTCATGACGTCATCATCCTCGAAGCCGACTGCGGCACCAAGGAAGGCGTGCTCATCAAGCGCCCGGGTAAGGAGAATATCGGCGGTTCTTTCGCTGAGCGCATCAACGGCCGTGTGCTCGCGGAAGACGCGGGATCGTACAAACGCGGTACGATGCTCCTGCATGATGATGCCAAAGCGATCGAAGACGATGCCTCTGTACAAGAAGTGATCGTCCGCTCTCCGATGACCTGCAAGGTCTATCGCGGCGTGTGTCAAAAGTGCTACGGCATGGATCTCGCCTCAGGCGAAATGATCGACCTCGGCGAGGCGGTCGGCGTCATCGCCGCTCAAGCTATCGGCGAGCCGGGTACTCAGCTGACCATGCGTACCTTCCACACCGGAGGCGTCGCGGTCGCAGGCGGCGACATCACCGCAGGCCTCCCGCGTGTCGAAGAAGTCTTCGAGACGCGCATGCCCAAGGCTCCCGCGACCATCGCTCGTGTCGACGGCGTCATCTCTGACATCATCAAGGAAGGCAATGAAACGATCATCACGATCGTCCCCGAGATCGCCTCTACTGCCAAAACCGCCAAGGGCATCAAGAAAGAAGCCGAATACCGCGTGGGCCCGCTGCGCACCATCCTCGTGAAGGTCGGCGACGCGGTCCAAAAGGGAGATTTCCTCACCGACGGTTCGGCCGAACTCGAAGAGTACTTCCACCTTGCCGGTAAGGTCGCTGCGCAGGAGTACATCATCAACGAGATCACACGCATCTACGAGCTCCAGGGCGTCGGCACCGGCCGCAAGCACCTCGAGATCATCGTCAAACAGATGTTCTCGCGCGTATCGGTCACGAATTCGGGCGACACCGGCATCTCCGTCGGTGAGATCGTTGCAGACTTCGAATTCGATCGCATCAACAAGCACGTGAAGGAAGCAGGCGGCGAGCCGGCCAAGGGCAAGCAATTGCTCCTCGGCATCACCGAGGTCTCGCTCACGCGCGCTTCGTTCCTCTCGGCGATCTCATTCCAAAACACTCCGCGCAAGCTCGCCGAAGCTGCCGTTTCCGGAGCAGTCGACCGGCTGGTCGGTCTCAAGGAGAACGTCATCATCGGCCGCCTCATCCCGGCAGGCACCGGCTTTGCTGGAAGTAAGAAGCATGCATTGGTGGAAGAAATGGAAGCAGGGTTCGCCTCCATGGGCGGCTTCGAAGAAGTAGCGGAGGAAGCCGAAGTCGAACAGATGAAGGCCTAGTCAATTCTTATTCTAAAAAAGTAAATGCCCGGCAGGAGACTGTCGGGCATTTACTTTTTATTATATCGTGGTAGCATTTTTTCAGATAAAAAAGAGGAGTGTGCTATGACTCGGCTGTCTTCAAAAGGTCAGGATCTTTTCTTCTTGGAAATCGGAGTTACATTGATCCCGTTGGTGATATTCATCGGGGGGATTGCGCTTACCGTATCGGAAGTATTTCATCCCAGTCCAACCTTTGGGGGCATCGTCTTCATTTGCGTGGTCGCTCAGACCATCGGAGGCCTCGGTCTCTGGGGATTCATTGATTCTTTCAGACGATGAAGTGGGAGATGATCATGTCTCGAGAGTGGGTTATCAGGGTCGCCGCAGTTCTTGCGATCATCGCAGGTCTTGCGTGGGCGGTCTATTCCGTAGTGACTCCCGCGCGCAAATGCGCCTGCGAATTCGAACGAGGAATTACGAAGGGGTATAACCCGTTCTTGTTCTGAGAACTGAATGAAACTTGAAGCCCGACGAAAAATCGCCGGGCTTTCACTTTGTATGCCATCGAGCGCACCGCAAATTACATAGCACCTCCCCGTACCATCCCATAGACCAAAACCCACTCATTCCATCTCCCCGATCACCACGCGCTCTCTTCCTCACATCACCCCAACCCCAACCAACAAGTTTATAACATACGATCGTAAGAGATAAATTGATTCCCCATACCTCGATGCTTTGCATCGGTCCACTCGCAAGATACTCTGTTGAGTAATGGTCGAGCACATACACAAGCGACACAACAAAAACCTGTTGGTATATCACATAGTCTGTCCCGTAAAGTACCGCAGGAACGTCTTCACTGAAGAATCCGAACAAACCCTGAAACGCACTTGTTTGGAACTAGGAATACGCTACGAAATCATTTTCCTCGAAATAGGTATTGATGGCGATCATGCGCACTTTCTCATCCAATCGGTTCCAAACAAGTGTGTTTCCGATCTGGTAAAACTCATCAAAAGCATCACAGCCAAACAAGTGTTTAAACAACATCCGGAGGTGAAGAGGTTCCTGTGGGGAGGAAACTTCTGGACGATGGGTTACTACGTCAATACGGTCGGTCAGTACGGCAATCTCGCCATGCTGCAAAACTACGTAAAGAAACAAGGCCGCAAAGACTACACGCAACTACACCATCAAACGCTCTCTTTGTTCGAGTAACGCTACTCAACCACACGATACCTCGATGCTTTGCATCGGGG
>JACROD010000031.1 GCA_016214605.1 Candidatus Kaiserbacteria bacterium | reverse complement strand
CGAAATCCTACAGATATTGAGCGTGTCGCTATTCGACAAAAACGGCTTGGTTGAGCTATTTTCCGAGCGCAAGCTACAAAACAACGTCAAGGGTTTTGAAAATATGGCTTCGTTGTTTGATTTTTAACGGGACACGAGTGCGTCGGTGCATGGGCCACTGTGGGAGGAATCACGGGGAAATGGAATCCTCGCATCCTCTTTCTAGGCTCTGTCATGGTGGATGTCCTGTCGTTCTACCCGCAGGTAAAACAGTATTTGCTTCCGCACGACCCCCCGACCAACTGGCTTTTGTTGGGTTGGGGAATGATGCTTGCGGGAGCTATCGTCAACATTGTTTTTGTGGAAGGATTCTTCCCAAAGCTCTGGATGTCGAGGACAAAATACTGGACCACCTTCAAGAAAAACAAGAACCTATCGTCCATCTTCGAGGAATCTGCTCTTTCTCTTGAGAACAGCATCCTTATGATAGGCACCATTTTTGTGATGACTCGCTAGAATGCGATTCCACAAGCCCCGCAAAGAGAAGCCCCGCGTTTCACTTTTGTGGGGCTTTTCATTTTCAATGACCCCTCAGTGATGTTCTTGTCCTGGATATAAGCGCCCGCGCCTCTAGCGCGCGGGCGCTTTTTTGTTTTGTAATACTTTACACACGGGATCAGAATGGGGATAACTGTCTTGCAGTGGTACAAAGTGGTGTATATTTTATATTCAGTGGGAGAGAGTGGGAAAGGGCCTTTGTATCGCGCAAAAGCTCGCCAGGCTCTTCTTTCACGAAATACCATGCTGATCGGCGAATACGAACATACACTCGACGAGAAAAAGCGCGTCATGCTGCCTAAGTCTTTTACCAAGGACCTCGGCAAGAAAATGGTCATGACACGCGGTCTCGACGGATGTCTCTTCCTCTTTGCCGCTGATTCATGGAGCAAAATGGCCGAAAAGCTGCAGGCCTTGTCTTTCGCTCAGGCGGACACGCGCGGCTTCAATCGTTTTTTGCTTTCAGGTGCGGTCGAGGTCGAGGCCGATAGTGCAGGCAGGATCTTGGTACCGGATCACCAAAAGCAATTCGCCGGATTGAAAAAAACCGTCGTTTTCGCGGGAGTGTCGGATCGGGTCGAGATCTGGGATGTGCATACCTGGAAGCAGTACAAGGCCGGCATCGAGAAGAAGGCCGATGCCATGGCCGAGAAGCTCGGCGAGATCGGAGCTTTGTAAACGAGTAGATAGGACTTATGAAATTGGATGCAGTTCGAGGCGCACAAGGAAAATATCGTGAGGCGTATTTGAAGTACGGTGAACGGTATTTTCCGCAGGGCAACGAAGAAATGCACCGATTTCATCAGTCCTAGGTGGTACGGGGTCGTTGGGGGATTTCTATACGTCATGCGCACACGACTTGTTAACTCCTCCAGCGACCCGGTGCCATCACCAAAAGGTGAACCCTACTCCGCTGAAGCTACGCAGGGCGGGCACCAAAGCGTTCTTTTACACGAAGCACTACGAGAGCTTGAGATACGGCCCGATGACATCGTCATCGACGCCACGCTCGGCGGCGCGGGACATGCCCGTGCTATCGCTGAAGCGCTCGAGTCGTCGGGTATCCTCGTCGGATTCGATCTCGATCAAGACGCCATCGTACGAGCGCAGACCGCGCTCGCCGATGCAAAGCCTCAGGTCCATCTGATCCGATCCAACTTTCGCAATCTCGGGAGCGAGCTTGCGGCGCGCGAGATATTATCGATCGACAAAGCACTCTTCGATCTCGGCTGGAGTGGCTATCAGCTGTCTGGCGGCAGGGGATTCTCATTCTTGAGCGACGAACCGCTCTTGATGACCTACGTCACCGACATCACGCCCGAGACCCTGACCGCACGCGAGATCGTCAATGAATGGGAAGAAGAATCCCTCATCGACATCATCTCCGGCTGGGGAGAAGAGCGATACTCGCGACGCATCGCATCTATGATCGTGAGCCGCCGCAGTACCAAGCCTTTCCTGACCGCGCGCGACCTCGCCGAAGAGATCAAGGCGTGCGTACCGAGCGTCTACCGCTGGGGACGCATCCATCCCGCGACCAAGACCTTCCAGGCATTGCGCATCGCGGTCAACGACGAGCTCGGCGCCCTCCAAGAAGGCCTCGCAAGCGCATGGCGGATGCTCGCCCCCGGTGGGCGCATCGCGGTCATCACTTTTCACAGCATCGAGGATCGCATCGTCAAACAGCTCTTCGTGCAATGGGAAAGGGAAGAAGGCGGCAAGCGCATCACCAAAAAGCCGATCGTACCATCCGACGACGAGCTCTCCCACAATCCTCGCGCCCGCAGCGCAAAACTTCGTGTCATAGAAAAAAATACTATTTCCAAAGATCAAAAAACCATATGATGGACAAAAAAGTACAAATACTCAGCATCGAATATCACTGGGAACAGAGGCTTCTTCGTGTGCTTCTTGGTATTCTTTTCATTCTTACGCTTAGTTATTTGTATTTTGTCGCAGCGTCCGTCATGAACGTCATCGCGCACAAGGAAGCAGACGTGCGTTCAACCGCACTTGAAACCTCGACCGGTCTTCTCGAACGCCAATACTTCGCACTCTCGCAAGAGATCACTCCGGAGAGCGGCGGCACTTTGGGCCTTTCGAAGATTAGTGATCAGTCATATGTGTATCGCCCTGGCAACATCGGCGCGGCGACCATCGCTTCGATCCAGGGTGCGATATAATAGGCTTCATGCAGTCGGATAGGCCGAAAAAGGGCGAGGACCTTCTCTCCGTCTGCTGTTTTTTCATGGTATGACCACATCCCATCGATCACGCTCTGCTATCAAGATCCGCGCACGCATTTTGTCGGCCTTTTTCATTGCATTCGCGCTCCTGTTGATCACGCGTCTCTATTTTGTACAGATCGTGCATCAAGAGGATTACCGAAAGAACGCAATGGGGCAGTATGTCGAGTCCAATCCGGATTCGATCGACCGTGGATCGATCTATTTCACCACCAGGAACAAAGAGATCATTTCAGCCGCCATCATGCAAAGCGGCTGGCGCGTCGCCATACAACCACCCACTATCACTGATGCGGCGGCGGCATACACAGCGATCAATACGATCACTCCGATCGACCATGACCGTTTTATGCAAAGTGCCACCAAGAAAGACGACCCTTACGAAGAGGTAGCCTTCCAGCTCGACGATGCGACCGCAAAATCCGTGCGCGCCCAGAATATCCCCGGTGTAATACTCGTACACGATCAGTGGCGCTTTTACCCGGCAAAAGCGCTCGCCGCCAATGTCTTGGGTTTCGTCGGATACAGCGGGGGCACAAGTAAGAGTGGCTTGTATGGCCTCGAAAATTTCTATCAGGACACGCTCGCACACTCATCTTCGAATACATCGATGAATCCCTTCGCCGAGATCTTTACGAGCGCACAGACACTCATCTCACGCGATCCCGCTGCGCATCAGGGCAGTATCGTCACCTCCATCGAACCCAATGTCCAACACCAGCTGGAAGACACGCTCGATGGCGTCATGAATACATACGGCTCCAAGTCGGCCGGAGGCATTGTCATGGATCCACATACCGGCGAGGTCGTCGCGATGGCCGTGCGGCCCTCTTTCGATCCCAATACGTATAATCTCGAGAGTAGCGTGGCCGTCTTTTCCAACGGAATGGTGAGCGGCCGCTATGAGCTCGGGAGCATCATGAAGCCGATCACGATGGCGATCGGCCTCGATTCTGACGCGATCACGCCGGAGACCACCTACAACGACCGTGGCTGCATCACGGTGAGTACCTACAAGGTATGCAACTTCGATCAGAAGGCGCGCGGTGTGATCCCGATGCAAGAGATCCTCAATCAATCGCTCAATGTCGGCGCTTCATTCGTCGCCGACAAGACCGGCTATCCGACATTTACCAGATATATGCGACTCTTCGGCTTTGGCGACAAGACGGGCATCGATCTACCTGGAGAGGTGACAGGCGACCTCTCTCCCTTGGGCAATGGCCATGAATCCGACGTCAACTACGACACTGCTTCTTTTGGACAGGGAATTTCGGTATCACCGATCGAGATGACTCGCGCACTCTCGGCTCTCGCCAATGGCGGAGTTTTGCCCAATCCCCACATCGTGACTGCGGTCAAGTACGACAGCGGGATCACGCGCACGATCGACGTCCCGCCCGGCGTACAAGTGATCAAGCCACACACCGCATCCACCGTGACCAACATGCTCATCAAAGTATTCGACAACGAGCTCCTGCATGGCGAGCTCAAGCAAGAGCACTATTCGATCGCCGCCAAGACGGGGACCGCGCAGATCCCCAAGCCGGGCGGGGGCTACTATCCGGCGGGCACGTATCTGCACTCATTCTTCGGGTATTTCCCGGCGCACGATCCGCGATTCATCGTCTTCCTCTTTACCATCGAGCCGCACGGTCAACAATACGCCTCGGCGACCTTGGCGCGACCCTTCATGAGCGTCGCGCAGTATTTGATCAACTACTACAACATCCCACCGGATAGATAGGTACTGGATCGAACAGATCATCGTCAACGACAGCGATCCGCGCTACGCGGCCGCCGCCTTGGCGTATCTGAGCAGGCTGACCTACCGATAAAATAGGCGTCATCCAAAATCCGGCTTTCGCGCCCTGCGCGAAAGCCTTTTTTCTTTTATGCTAAAATACATGTGTCAGATTGCTATGCTCAAAAAGATCGTCGTACACATACTCATTTGGGAAGCGCGGGCGGTGCTGCGGCGCTACCAGCCGCACGTGATCGCGATCACCGGCAGCGTCGGCAAGACCACCACCAAAGACGCGATCTTTGCCGCACTCTCCGAGCACTTGCATGTGCGCAAGAGCGAGAAGAGCTTCAACAGCGAGATCGGCGTCCCGCTCACGATCCTCGGCTTGGATAATGCTTGGCGCAATCCCTTCAAATGGCTGTGGAATATCATCCAAGGATTCATGCTTGTCATCCGAGGTACTGAGTATCCGCAATGGCTCATCCTCGAAGTCGGCGCCGATCGCCCCGGCGACATCCGCTCTATCGCGCAGTGGCTCCGCCCTGATATCGCGGTCATCACATCCATCCCCGAGATCCCCGTACACGTCGAATACTTCGATTCGCCCGAGGCCTTGCTCCGGGAAAAGCGTGCACTCGCCGAATACCTCAAGCCCGGCGGCAGGCTCATCATCAACGGCGACGACACTCGTATGGAAGAACTGCGCATGGCTTTTCACGGCGTCACCACCACCTACGGCTCAGCACCCACCAACAATTACAGCGCGTCGCACGATGAGATCGTCTACGACGGCAAAGCTCCTGTCGGGATCCGTTTCCGGGTGAATCATGAGGGCAATTCTATCCCGGTCACTCTCCATGGGGCACTCGGCCGCCCGCGCGTGTATGCGGCACTCGCCGCGCTCGCCGCTGCCCGCTGCGTGGGTGTGGACATCGTATCCGCCTCAGCCGGCCTCGCCGCATGGGTACCGGCACAGGGCAGGATGCGCCTGCTCCCCGGATTGCGCGGATCGATCATCATCGACGACACATATAATTCTTCTCCTGCGGCCGTACTCGCGGCGCTCGATACGCTCGCCAGCATCCAAAACGGCGGCAAAAAGATCGCCGTCCTGGGCGACATGCTCGAGCTCGGCAAATACTCGGCGGGGGCGCATCGCACCGTCGGCGAGCGAGCCGCCACCTGCACCGACCTGCTGGCCACCGTCGGCTTCCGCGCGCGGGCGATAGGGGAGGCCGCGCTCGATGCCGGTATGCCTGATCTCAACATTCGCAAATACGAACAAAACGAAGCCGTCCGCGCCGGCAAAGAGCTCGAGTCAGAGCTCCAAGAGGGCGACATCGTCCTCATCAAAGGCTCGCAGTCGATGCGTATGGAGCGCACTGTCCTCGAGATCATGGCCGCACCCGAGAGGGCGGAGCTCCTCGTCCGCCAAGACCCCGAGTGGATGGATCGATAAGTATGTCTCGAAAGAAAATTGATCTCCTGGTGATCGTCATTCTACTAAGCTTAGGGGCGATTCTTTCTCTAGCCCTTTCCCTGAAAGCTCTCAATGCAGGCCTCGTGTATCTTGTACCCGCATCTGTGTACTTGATGCTTCGTGAAAGGAAAAATTACCAAAAGATATTCCTTGGAACGCTCGTCTTCGGACTACTCTTCGGGTTCTTCTTTGATTTTATTGAGACCTACAGCGGAGCCTGGACCGTGGTCAATCTCGTCATTCCGTATAAAGTCTTGGGGGTCTTGCCCGTCGACGACATGATCGGTTTTGTTTTGATGACATTGTTCACCTTTCTTTTCTACGAACATTTCCTCGACGACGAGCGGACGAAACGCCTTTCTTCCGGCCTATCTCAAGCGCTGTTCATAGGGGCCGTATTGGTGATTTTCACGATCGTGATGTTCATTGCCGACCCGCTCTCGATGAGTATTTCGCACGCGTACCTTAAAGGAGGTCTCGCAGCTCTGATCTTTCCTATTATTTTCAGTTGGCGAAACCCGAAGATCATCGGAAAATTCGCCATCCTGTCACTATTTTTCTTTTTCGTCTGGCTCGTAGCTGAGGTCATAGCGGTAAAAAACGGGAACTGGATTTATCCCGGCCAGTACGTCGGATGGGTCAATGTCTTTGGGGTCACGTTTCCGCTTGAGGAACTATTCTTTTGGGCTCTCTGCTACTCAGCGACAATCACCGCCTTTTATGAACGATTCATCGACGATGGCAAATAACCACACATGAAGGACCAAGAACACCCGCTCTTTGCGACCCGTGATGAAGCACTCGCCGCACCCGGCGAGGTCTACGAGCATTATAAAGGCGGCATCTATCGGCTCGTACAGCGCGGTGTCCGCGATTGTGAACAACATACCGAGCCAGGAGTGATCTACGAGCATTTGTGGCCCCACGATCACGACTTTTGGTATCGCCACGAAAAGGATTTCTTCTCCACACTCCCCGACGGCCGCCCGCGATTCAAGCTGATCAAAGAAGCGTAATCCCACCACGCCATACAGGCAGGATATCTGTGGTATAGTATGCGCAGTATTCAGCGACTAAACGGAGTCAAAAGTCGTGACCAAGAAGAAGACGCTTACACAGATTCGCCACGAGGTATCACGCGTACATTCGCGCCCCAACACCGGCCCCTCGAGAGCAGAGCTTAGCCAGCTCGCACAAAAAGTGGCCAAAGGCGAAATACCCCGATCGACCAAGGTAGCGGCCCAGACCCCCAAGCCATCCCAATAAGTGTCCAAGCGCGAGCAGATTGCTCGCGCTGATTTTTTGTGTTATTTTGCATGAGTTCGCTTTGCGAGGAAGGCTTGTCCTTCGTAGCCTTGGCGAAGAAGGGCCCCATCGTCTAACGGTTAGGACGCCGGCTTCTCAAGCCGTTAATCGGAGTTCGATTCTCCGTGGGGTCACAAATTACAGAAAAACCTGAACTGCTTCAGGTTTTTCTGAATTTGTGAAGACGGAGCCATGTTTCGCTAGCAAGCGAAACGGGCGAGTCCGGGGCTGGAAAATTTTCGCGCGACGGCGCGGAAATTATTGTGGCTCACGTAGACACGTGCGCGAAGCGCTCAATCATTAGCAACGCTACTGAATTTATCAGTCCAACCCCCATTGTCATTTCCCACAAACTGCACTGTCCTTTCTCAAAGTTAGAAATTCGGCTAAACTTAGTTGACATGAAAACTAGAACTATCGAGGACATCGAGAAGGACAAGCTTGAAGCAAAACTGGAGGACAGCATTTTTCTTCGTGTTATTGATCATGGTCTTGGCTATCCTGATGGTTTTTCATATACCGAATTGGTAGATGGGCTAGAGCTAGAGGGGTGGGAGCGGAAGATAGTGGATGAGTATTTGGAGATTGCTTACAAAAACGCCTACAATGCAGGGATTCATGGTATTAGAGGTAGTGCACATAGCCCTTTTTTCTTAGTAAGAGAAGGGGCTACTGGTGGATTTATGCATCAAGACCATAAGTACATCATGAGTTTTGATGCACACTTCAAATTTATTGACTATCACGAACTGAAGTTTGCACGTGAGAATGCAAAAGAAGCGAAGCACTTGGCAGTAATAGCCATTGCTGTTTCTATTGGAGCGGCCCTTGCTGCTATCGTTATGCCAGTCGTTGTTGCTCAAATGCTTACGCAGACAGTAAGGATTGACGAAACACAACTGAAATCTCTACAAAGCACATCAACAGTGCTGACAGATATTTCTTCAAATCCGACTCAATAACTATGCCTAAGACCCAATCAGAAAAACTCCCTGAGGAGTATTTTACAGAAAAAGGATTGATTGCAGAAAAAGATTATTTCCCTCAGCCTTCTCCACACATAGTCCCTGTTGCCAATTACTGGAAACGATAAAATCGTGCATACTACGTAAACATTAAAAAAAATATGACTGGCGAAAATCCCGAACAAGAAATCCCTGTAGATCCCGAAGAGGAGTTGAGACGACTGGAAGCGGAGATGGCGTGGGAAATCGAGAAAGCCGCCGTCGACATAGCGGGCGTATTTGATCCCACGCCAATTTCCGACGCCGTCGGGGCCACGATGAGTTTATCGGACGGGGATTTGATCGGTGCCGGATTGTCCCTTTTGTCTATGGTCCCATGGGTGGGAGACGCTCTGGGAAAAACGGCAAAAGAAACGAAAGCCACGAAAAAGATCGCAAAAATAAGAGCGGAGATCATGGAGTTCATGGGCAAGATCGAAAAAGAAGCCCCCACTGATCTGACAAAGAGATTTGACTACTTCGATGAAGCTCTCGGTGAGTTTCCCAATAGCCCCTATAAGGACAAGGTTCGCAATCCGTTTGATGTCCAGCGTGAATTGAACGAAAGGATACGTCAGGAGGCCCTCAAGAATGTGACCGAAGGAAACGTAAAAATCGCGGAAGAAAACGAACGAATATTGGAGATCCATCGGCGATATCTTGAAACAGGTGAATGGAGATATGACGGCTTGGACGATCTGGGGGATTTGAGAGACCCCGCATTAGGAGGGTGGTATAATCAGGAATAATAATTATGGATCCGACATCCGACAACATACCGGAGGATCAAAAGGAAAAAGAACTGACTCCGGAAGAGATAGAAGAACGAATCCGGCAAATACAGAAAATCATGGAGGACCCCCGCGTCGACGGCATGCACCGCATGAACCTCATTGAAGAAATGAAGCGTCTGCAGCGAAAAATGTTAGGATTCAAAGACCCCTTGGGTTTGAACGGTAAAATCGCGACAGCGGGACTCGACGGGCTTTCTGAAACGGAATTTCAAACACTCCTTGAAAATACGGGGTGGGATTGCGCCGGTTTTGTAAAACAACTTGGTCTGGGACAACATACCGCCACCCCCGGTTGGGAAGCCGACCTTCGTTGTACAGAGTGGGCGCACGGAGAAGCCACCAAACAAAATGAACAGATACAAAATGAACAAACGAACAACTGTCGATGGGTGCTCGTTTTGTACAATCCCTCCGATCTGCTAATGCATCGACTATCGATGCTTGCGCGAGGAGGGGCCTCTTCTACCGCCGGAGGATGGGAAAACAAACCGCATAATATTTGGGTAATCGTGATTGGTTGTTCTCAATACCCCGATCAATGCGGACTTCCCATGATTGTCAATTTTATCGGTTGCCCTCCTCATATTTATGAGGATTGATTAGGAGCGATTTGGAGAAACGGGAACAGTCCCCGTTTCTCCCGCGCTGATTTTTTGTGTTATTTTGCTCCGGTAAGGCCCTATTGTCTATCGGCTAGGACACATCCCTCTCACGGATGAAAGCGAAGTTCGATTCTCCGTGGGGTCACACGATCGAAAAAGGCGGATTGTTCCGCCTTTTTCGTATACGTGTGACGGCCGGAGCGATGTCGCATCAGTAGATGCGACCGCGAGGCGGGGTCGCGGAAATTCGATCGCGACGGCGATCGAATTATCTGTGACCACAAATTTATACAAAGTAGGCTGCTCCACTTTTTTTGTTTTTGCGTCTTTTGAAAACAGGGTGTTGTCCCGCAAGTGTACGAGGCCGTAAGGCGAACAACGGTGAACCTCGACACACGCACATCGCAATCCACAGGTTAACGATATTAATATATTGACAAACGATAAGTGCCGGATTACCCTGTATGTATGAAGCAAGGATCAACATTATTTTTGAAAACGGTCATTTATTGTTTGGGACTCGCGGTACTGTTCCTCTGTATCATTTTGGTAGGGGTGATTTCTGTCGGGAATGCCGGAATACATCTTCCGGTGATGCTTGTCATACTTGCAGCGGCCGTACCATTCTTCTATGCACTCTATCAGGGAGTGCAGCTTTTGAATTATATCGATAAGAATATCGCGTTCTCGGACCGGTCGGTACGCGCGATACGAAACATCAAATACTGCGCATTTACGATCAGTGTGCTCTACGCTGCGGCAATGCCATACATCATTCACATCGCGGACAAGGACGACGCCCCCGGCGTTGTACTGATCGGGCTGGTGCTCATTGTCGCTCCACTGGTCGTATGCGTCTTTGCAGCAGTACTCGAGAAGCTTCTCCAAAATGCCATCGACATCAAATCGGAGAACGATCTTACCGTCTAAACGAATCCTATGGCGATCATCATCAACATCGACGTAATGCTCGCGAAGCGCAAGATGAGTGTCACCGAACTCACCGAGAAAGTTGGTATCACCATGGCCAACGTCTCGATTTTGAAGAACGGAAAGGCGCGCGCGATCCGATTTTCGACCCTCGAAGCGATTTGCAAAGCCCTGGCCTGTCAGCCGGGGGATTTAATAGAATTTAAAAAATAACGTTTTTATGGAACGGTATCTAAAAATAGCTGGAGTTGCGGTGATTGTCCTCGCATGCTTTCTCGGCATCCGATACCTCGGAACCGTAATCCACTATGCATGCGCCGTACCGGAAGAGGATTGTCCGCCGCCCTTCAATGCAGCGGGACAACTCGGCTTCTATCTGACGGGCGGCACTCTCAATCCGCTTTGGTTACAAGATTCACCATATACAAAATAACCCTATGACTACAAACCCTTTCTACAACGCAGTATTCGCGATCGCATACATCGTCGTACTCGTGTCCGTCATATCCTTGGGTGCTACTTTTCATTTCGCTCCGGAAAAAAGCATCATCTATCCGATGGTGATGCTCTCGCTGCTCGTCCTCTCCGTCGCTCTGATGGCCTTTCTCTTTTTCTACCAACCCGTCCTGATGCTGCTTGAGGGCAAACGAGAAGAGGCGGTCAAGCTTTTCCTGCAGACGGTAGGCATCTTCGCCGCTGGCATCGTACTCCTGCTCGTCACCGCGCTGGTGGTGAGCGGGTGATGAGAAAATGCCCGCTTGACCTACCCCAAAAGCCCGTCGCCTTCACCTCGATGTACGAGGCAGAGGAGACGGGTGCGCGACGTTCCATCAGACCATACGAAATACTTCCTTGATCACCATATCTCATTCCTGTGGACAACTTGCATATTGGAAAAGAATCGTGTATAGTGTGGGCACTAACAGCACCACCTCTGTCCTCGCGGGCAGGGGTGGTTTCTGGTTGCGTATCAGGTAAACTATCCCCATGATATTTTCAAAAAGGGACAGGGTTGCAATATATTTTGATGGCAATAATACGTACAATAAACTTAAGGGTTTGGGTCTTCCGGAGAGATCGCAGCGCTTCAGTTTTGCCAAGTTCGCCGCTCACCTTGTCGGGGAGGACAGAGAGCTCGTTTCCAAAAGATATTACGTAGGCATTGTGAGAAATCATGACAATTCAGAAAAAGGCGAAGCGTTTGTGAAAGGTCAACAAAAATTCCTTGATGGCTTGCGAACGGATGGTTTTGATGTGAAGCCGGGCAGGATCATGTACGATGGTAAGGATCGGATTCGTGAAAAAGGCGTCGACGTAAAGCTTGCCGTCGATCTGGTGATCGGTGCCGCCGACGACATGTATGACGTGGCGATCGTGGTTAGTTCAGACACGGACCTGATTCCCGCGATTAAGTACGTCAGGAATGGGAAGAACAAGGTGGTCGAATATATTGGTTTTGCAGGCATGCCGTCGATCGGGATGGTAAAAGAGTGCAACACACAGCGCCTGTTCTCAAAAGAAGATTTACTGCCGTTTCAGGTGGATAAGCCAAGCCTCGCGTAATCACCCCAAAAGCCCGCTGGCTTCACCACGATGCATGGGGCAGAGGAGATGGGTGCGCGACGCTCCTTGAGCGTCGCGCACGAATCTGAGGCCATCTTGTGTGCCACATTCGGTGCAGCGACCATTGTCGCGCTGCCATATGTCGATCTTGACTACGACCGGCATCATACGCTCGTCGACGTCGGCGGCGTCGCCACCGACCGGCTTGAGATCGAATTTGAATATCTTTCTTCCTTCTACCGATACCGCCCGCGCATCGAGGAGATCAAATAAGCCCTTATCGTACCACACGCCGGGATCAAGCTTCTCGTACACGTGGATCGAGAGGGGAGTCTCGCGGACGCCGTCTTTGTATTCTTGTGCCGCGCGATAAAATTTGCCGTTTTCGGTCATCTTGCCGTCTGCATACATGAGGAGCTGGTCAGGGGTGCGCCCGCCCGCTTCGACCGTGGTCGAGTCGTGTCCTTCAAAGGTGTATACACCGGTCGCCGGATCCCACTCATCACTGTAGCCACCTTCGTGCGACGGCAGCACGAGGAAGAAGGGAAGTTGCTCGCCGTGCTTGGGAAAATTCATACCTTTTTGCAGATTCATCCCTTCGCGCATCATGAGCTCGTTGGTCGACATGAGAGAAGTCGCCACTCGAGACACACGCACCTCCCCGAGAAAATTGGACATGGGCAGAGTGTAGCAGAAGTCGAACGCCCGTGCAGTATCAAAAACACATCTCATGTACTAATAAAAAAGGCGCAGTCGATCGGCTGCACCTTTTGAAGCTCTTATGCTGCAGCGCGCCTCAGTTCTTCGCGCAACTTCATCCACAAACGCCCGAGATGATTTTCTCCCTGCCAATCGGGTCCGCGCCCCCAGAAGCTGTCTTTTGGAGAATCTTCGACAATCTCCGCATCTCCCGTCTCGAGCAGTTGTTGTCGCACATACAGGTGCTGCGCGAGCTTGACGCGCAAGATCTCTTCCATAATGCCGAGTTTTACGTCTTGCCAATCGCGACGCATGTAATCGTGATATGCGCGTGCGAGTTTCTTGGCCTCATGTGCAGAACGCGCAATCCGGATATGCGATCTGATTCTTTCGTCGCCAAACTTTGCCGCTTGGTATGCGTGCTCGACCGTGCTCCAATCTTCTCCGCGCCAATGCACCGCAAAGGCAGAAAAATTCGAAAACAGGTACCACGGCCCTTCGTAAAAAAGGATTCGTTCCATCGTACATTCCTTTCACTTGTGTCCAATGTGACTATAGCGTGACACCTCACTTTCTGCAAAACGCGCGCTTGCCGCCTCGCGTGGATAGGAGTAATCTCGACGAAGGAGAAAACCACCCTCGCCTAGAAGGCGAGGGTGGTTTTCTTTTTGTGTTACTGTAGTCATCATGAATGACACGGCATTTGAGAAGCTCGTCGTCGAAGGATACGAGCGCTTGCCCGCCTGGGTGCGCGACAAGATCAAGAACGTCGCACTTCTCGTGGAAGACGAACCGTCGCAAGAACTGCGCGCGCACGAAGAACTGGAAGACAATGAAACCCTCCTGGGCTACTACCATGGTATTCCGCTCTCGGCGCGCGGCGAAGAGTATGGCATCGGTATGACCATGCCGGACACCATCACACTCTTTCGCCTACCGATCCTGCAAGCCGCGCACGAAGACGATCTGGATGTGCGCGATGTGGTCGCAGACACGATCTGGCACGAATTCGCGCATCATTTTGGTATGAACGAATCCGAGGTACGGCAGCGCGAGCAAGAAGAGGGGATCGGCGATCATCGGCACACTGGCTAGCCGCCTGTGGATAAGTCTGGTTGACTTCCTAGTTGTTGCTATATTTGCGGTATATCAATAGGAACATATTTTATGGCTCATGATAGACATACAAAACATTGAGGCAGAATACGCCTCGTCAGACGCGTGGGGTTTAGCGGCTTCGATAGACCTGCACGATTGCAAAGCGGAGACAATCCGCGATGCGGAAAAGATAAGACAATTCGTGGTCGCCTTGTGCGACCGTATTGGTATGAAGCGTTTCGGTGATACGGTCGTCGTCGACTTCGGCGAAGACGAACGCGTCGCGGGATTCTCGATGACACAGCTCATCGAAACCAGCCTTATCTCCGCGCATTTTGCCAACGCCACCAACACGACATACCTCGACGTCTTCTCGTGCAAATTCTACGACCCCGTGCAGACCGCCGAATTCGCCAAAGCCTTTTTCGAAGCGTCGGACTATACGATCAACGTCACGCTACGAAAGTAGCATAGTGTGTGCATAAAAATAGGCTCCCTTTCGCAAGGGAGCCTATGGGTAGCGAGCCGAGGGACGATTTTCTACGACATAAACCATTTGATCCAACGCACCGTACTCCAAAAAGCATTTTCTTTGTAGAATATGATCTCACCTTCGCCCTCCGTGACATTCAATACTGCATGATAGTAATGATACACGTGAGCATACACTTCAAGCACCCTCACATGAACACGGCATGCTTTCTGAGTCTTTTCTTCGACCGCTGTCACAACGACCGGTACCAGGCCTGTCACTCCGTGTACAATGACCGACTCTCCGCCCTGCAGTTGTGCCACTTCTCCAAACGTAAGGATCGGACATCGGCGATGTGTCCACCAAGACATTTGCTTCCTCCTTCACGTCACTTCTGATAAGGACCATATCATCTCTGTATATGCACGTCTAATTTTCTTCCTCCCTTGGTTCTGCTCATGGTATGATCATGCGATGCGACCATCATTCAAACGCTCTTGGCAGGACATGCGCATGCCGCTGATCTGGATACTAGGAGGAATCATTATCCTCGGGGGTCTCTGGGCGTATGGAATACAAACCCTTGGCCAAGGTACGTTTTTAGGGGATCTTGGCTTTGGTATTCGTGCAGCCACGAGCACCGCCTCATCGACGATATCCGTACCATCCATTACGAATGCTTCGGCAAAAAAGGCCGTTCCCAAGCATGTGTCCGTCGTTGCGGTCGTTCAAGGCCTCTCGGGGGTGTCTCAATTCCTCTCACTCTTTAAATCCACCGGCGTCGCTGGAGAACTATCCGGCAAAGGGCCATACACCGTCTTGGTGTCGACCAACGGCGCCTTCAGCCAGCTCCCGCCGGGCACTATCTCCAAGATGACCAACGCTCAAAAGCTCCGCTTCATCCAATACCATGTCATTGAGGGCCGCGCGATCGATCCACAGGCACAGACTGCTGGCACGATCCAATCGCTCTCGGGCGACGCGCTCAATTTTAGTTTCGGCGTCGACCAGATACCGCTCGTCAACAGCGCGATCTTTATAGAAAAGCACCAAGCGAGCAACGGCGTCGTCTATCTCATAGACAACGTCCTCCTGCCGCCGCAGCGGCTATAACAAAAAGAAAAGGCCCCCGATCGCTCGGGAGCCCTATTACGCCTATACTAAACTAAAAGGCGTTTTGTTGGATTAGTTGACCAACGTGTCGATCCGATCATAGACGTGATCGACGATCGCATGGATGAGCGGGTCGTATCCTTCGCGAATCTCCTCCAAGGTCAGTCCAGAGATCGACTGGTCGCAGATGCTTTTCAGATTCTGCTTCACGGACCAGAGTTCATTTGGCCATCGATCTTCACGATCCGCCTTGCCGGTGGCGCGCATGATCGTCCGTTCGACAAGCGCCCGATGCATCGGGTGCAGGCCCTTGAGAAGATGGACCGTTGCCGGTCGGTGCGTGTCGGTCACCGCATCAAAGAGTGCGGCAACGAGTGCATGCACGGACGGACGACCGGAGTCGACAAGCTCTTTGAAAGCTGTCTCGCCGACCGATTTCTTGAACTGCATCGCGATCTCGCGCAAACGCACCAGATATCGCGGCTCCCCCATATGTCTCAATCGGATCTTGCCGAGAAGCATTTCGGCCGAGATTTTGGCTGCGACATCGATGGCGAGCTTTGTATCGGTTGTAGTCATCTTTACCCTTCCTTTCAAGGAGCATTACCCGGCCAATTGCATCCATGTCCGTATTGTTCCTGCGCGTACGCAAGACAGACAGGGCAACTGACTTCGCGGGAGCTCCGTCGTAAAATCTAGCATAATTTTAGTTTTTGTCAAGAAACCAACATTATAGAGATATGTTAGACTACCGGCATCATGCCAGAAGAAACGCTCGCTACGCCGGGATTGACGGAGACGGCACATTCTGATTCCCACGGGATCCATGTATCGCTCGCACCTGAGACCATCGCCACGATCGGCAGTGTGCCGATCACCAACACACTCCTGATGAGCTGGGTATCGATCGCAATACTGCTTACGATCATCTTCATTCTCGGCAGCCGGCTCAAAATGGTGCCCGGCAAATTCCAGACCCTCATCGAGACGGTCGTACTTTTCATGCATGATTTCGTCTCCGAGACTCTCGAAAGCGAAAAATGGACGCGTCGCGCCTTTCCGCTCATTCTTGCGATCTTCCTTTTTATCTTCACCTCAAATCTCATCGAATTCACCCCCGGCATCGGCTCGATCGGATTCTTCAGTCATGGGGGAGCGGAGTTCGTACCGCTTTTCCGCAGTGTGAACACCGACCTCAATGTGACACTCGCACTGGCGATCATCGTCGTCATTGCGATCGAGATCATGGGGATCATCGCTATCGGATTCTCCCGCTACGCGGGCAAATTCATCAACTTTTCTTCGCCGGTCGGCTTTGTAGTCGGCCTGATCGAGCTTGTATCAGAGACCGCGCGTCTCGTCTCCTTTTCTTTTCGCCTCTTCGGCAACATCTTCGCCGGGGAAGTTCTGATCGCGGTCGTCACATTTTTTGCACCTTATATCGTGCCGGCACCCTTGATGGCATTTGAGACGTTCGTCGGATTCATCCAAGCGGCGGTCTTCGCACTCCTCACGCTTTTCTTCCTCAAGCTTGCGATCACCGACCCGCACGAAGCGCATTAAAATCCTTCGCATTCAAAATGCGAATACTCCTGTAATCTGAGTAATCGCTTAAATTACCGGGGCATCAAATGAACTACCGCGCAGCCAAGCTGTCGCGGTATCGTGGTTATGCTAACCCCTCAAACAAAGTCGGATGGTCGCGGTGATATTGCGTGTATTTTTTGCCCTGGTTCTTCACGTATGTGGCGATGACGGATTCGTTGCCGT
>JACROD010000028.1 GCA_016214605.1 Candidatus Kaiserbacteria bacterium | reverse complement strand
TCGATACTTCGCGGGACAAACGATATGGTACAGCATCAGGCTCTTGTTGTGTTCTTTGGTGATGTGCTTGGACATTCACTGATTATACGGGAGTTCGTTGACCGCGCAGCAAGCTGCCGCGGTATTACTTTTGGAATAAATTGTCAATAATCAAAACTCTGCTCTCAACCCCCAGCTGCCCGATATGGTACCCTTATTTTTACTCCCCTTTCGGCCGTAAGAGCCGAAAAAGCTGGGTCTCGTGGACGGACCTATTTTCAAGGAATGTTTTCTGGAAGGTCTGACCTTCCAGAGACGACCGCGAGGGATAAACTTTTATTTGAATCGTCTCTGATAACACGCGAGGTAAAGTAAAAGGCGCCGTACCCGAAGGTCGTGCGCCTAGATTTTACCGCGCGAGCAAATCATGAGTAGAATAGCGTTGCCGCTATAATCGCCGCGGTAAGAAACGCAGAGATTCCCATTGAAAGCATCTGCTGAACGCTTCGTTGGAGATACCCCTGATACATAAAACTCAACTGGATCACGATGAACAAAGCGAACATCGGGACCGAGATACCCTCGACCTTGCCGGTCGTGAGTATCGAATACAACTGCGGCAGGAACGCTGCCGGGTTCAGCATAGCCGTAAACCAAAAGATCTTCGGCCAATGCACCGCTTTGGCAAACTCTTCGCGAGTCATCCGCTTTCTCCCCAAGCTTCAATTTACCGTTACTATTTTAACAAAAATACAGCAATCTGTCAATATCACGTAAAAACCATTATTTCTAGTCACTTTTCGGCCTTAGGAGCGGGAAGAGCTGGGTCTCGTGGGCGGATTTGTTTTCGAGGAACGCAAAGAATCGCTCGGAGACGCCGAAGCCGAATGAAGGCGGCATACCGTATTCCATGGCGCGCACATAGTCTTCATCGAGCCGCTGAGCCTCGTCGTCTCCTTGGTCGCGCATGCCCTGCTGTTCTTCGAAGCGGGCGCGTTGATCGAGCGGATCATTGAGCTCGCTAAAACCCTTGCCCATCTCACTGCCGGCGATGAGTATCTGGAATCGCTCCACAATGCGCGGATCAGCCGCGGAGCGCTTGGCGAGCGGCTCGAGATACGCAGGCACATTGACGAGAAATGCCGGGCCCGCGATCCCCTTGCGGATCACCTTCCAGAGATGATCGACCGCGCGAGCTTTGTTGAGAGCCTCTCCGACCTGTATGTGGGCGTCGTGCACGGCCTGTATCGCCTCTTCTTCGGTGCTATTGAGCGGATCGATACCGAATCGCTCGCGGATAGCTTGGCAAAGATCCACCTCTGGCCACTCGGCCGCAAAATCCACCTCATGGCCGTTGATCTCAAAGGTGTATTTGCCGTAGACTTCTTTTGCGATCGTGCGATACATCTCTTGGGTCATTCGCATCCCCTCCCGATAGTCAGAAAATGATTGATAAAATTCGAGTGCTGTATAGTCCTGCAAATGTTCGCGCGAAATGCCTTCGTTGCGAAAGACGCGCCCGATCTCAAAGACACGAGGGTATCCCGCCACCAAAAGTCGCTTGAGCCAGAGCTCGTCGGCGATACGCAGGTATACGTCGAGGTCGAGCGCATTGTGATATGTGATAAACGGTCGCGCATCGGCACCGCCGGGACTATTTTCCAAAACAGGCGTTTCGACTTCGAGAAAATCTCTGTCCGTCAAAAACTTACGGATCGTCGCCCAGAATTTGGCGCGACGGACAAACATGTCGCGCACTTCGGTATTGAGCAGTATGTCGAGATAGCGTTCGCGCAATATCTTCTCTTCGTCCTTGAGACCGTACCACTGATCCGGGATCGGGAGGATGGATTTGGCCGCCATTTGCCAAGTCTGGACCTGTAGCGAACGCTCACCGCGCTTGGTGATGAAGAGTGTACCTTCGACGGCGATAAAATCCCCGACATCGGTCGCATCGGCAAAGAGTGCAAAATGCGCTTCATCCATGGATTCTTTTTGGAAGACCACTTGGAGCTTGGCCGTACCATCATACAGGTCGGCAAACATGATTCCGCCCTGACCACGACGCGCCATAATGCGCCCGGCGACCTTGATCTGTGCACCGTCGGCCGCGAGCGCCTCGAAGCGCTCGCCGACCTCGACAAGCATATAATCGCGCTCCACCGTAGCCGGATACGGGTCCATCCCCGCCGCCGTGAGCTTCTCCAGCTTTTTGATCCGATCTTCACGTATGTCTGCTTCTGCCATTACCGGATATCATACCAGATTTTTGGCCAAACACGGCGAATACATACAATGGGCACCACACCATCGCCATCTATAAAATATTCCCTTTTCTAGGCTATAGCCTAGATTTAGGAATATTTTTAATTATCGTTAGGTCGCTGTTATTTGTCGTCTCATCTCTTTCTGAGATCACGCGACGGCGGCTGACATCGGGCCGCTCGTGTAGCGGGCGGCTTTTTCGTAAAGTTCCTTGAGATCAAAGGGTTTGGCGAGGCAGTCGTCTGCCTTAGCTTCTCGCATAAGCGCGTTGCCGTTGGGATAGGCGGTGATCATGATGACGGGAATGTTTTTGGTACCGGCATTGGACTTGATCTCTTGTGCGACGGCGCGACCATCCGCGCCGACCAAAAAAACATCGAGCAAGATGAGGTCAGGGTCCAGTGCCCGTATCGGATCCATACCCTTGAACGAATCCCACGCGGAGACATCGTATCCGCCAGCCTTCAGGGCTTGTTCCAATGCAAAAAGGATCCCTTTGTTGTCGTCGATGATGAGTATTTTTTTCTTGGGGTCCATAGTGAATAGCGTGCGTGCGTGCAAATCGCTCCGTGTGATCCTACTGTATATGCAATGAAGGAATGATGAAGGAAAAAGTCGAGCCCTTTCCCACCTCGCTCTCGACGCGGATATGGCCATCATGAAGCTCGATGATGTTTTTGGCGATATAGAGCCCTATACCGAGGCCAGGGAACGTCTTCTCTTGCATGTCACTCTGAAAAAATCGATTGAAGACCTGTGACTGGTCCTCCTTGCTGATGCCGACGCCAAAATCCCGCACACTCACCTCGACCGAATCCGCAGATCCCGCAAGACACACGATCACCCGGTCGGCTTGGGGAGAATATTTGACGGCGTTGTCGATGAGATTGACGAGCACCTCGCCGATGCGACCACGGTCGGCACAGACCGATACCCTGGTCGCACCCTCCAGCTCGATCGCGTGGGTCGAGGTGAGTAATTGAGCATTTTGTATGACCTCCTGCACCAAAAGATCGAGATCAAACGTCTCGCGCTCCAAGCGCATTTTGCCTTCTTTTATCCGTTCGACATCCAAGAGATCGTTCACGATCTTCATCATTTGATCTATGTGCTGGGACATCCGGGCGAGATATTCTCGCAATGTCGCATCGTCGCTACCCTCGAAGCGCCGCTCCAAGAGCTGGAGGAGCGTCTTGATCGTCGTCACCGGCGTCTTGAGCTCATGACTGGCCATGCTGACAAAAAGCGCGTTGCGCCGTGCAAATGATTCACTCTCCTCCAAGAGTTTGCGCTCGGTGATGTCGCTCATGGAAAGGAGTATGCGGTCCGGATCGCCCTCTTCGACCAGTCGGCGCGCATTGAGAAGCATCACGCGGCGACCGATGTACGGAAAATCATGCTCAACTTGGACATCTTGAAGCTCCCCTTTTTCGGAGAGCACTTTTTCCAATAACTGCCGCAGGCGCGGCGTATCCCACTGTCTGTTGCCTATCTCATAGATCAGCTTGCCTTCGGTGTCGGCGGGCGAGGCCTTGAATACGCGATAAAACGCTTCGTTGGTGCTCACGACGTGCATGGTCTCGTCAAGCACGAGGAAAGGCTCGCGCATGGTGCGCAGGACCGCTTCGACATAGGACAAGGTCTTTTGTATCTTTTCTTGTTGCTCACGCGCTTCGGTGATCTCGATCAAGGTAAGGATCGCGCCGTCGATCTTGTTGTCGGCGGTCTTGTAGGGTCTGATCCACAGATTGTACCAACGCCCTTCTTCGTCCGCGACATCTTGGCGCTCCGACTGGACCGTATCGATCACGCGCAGGAGCACCTGCTCCAGGTCCGGAATATGGATCGGAAGCTTGATGTCGGTGATCGGCCTGCCCACATCCGACGGGATGATGCGGAAATGCTTTTGTACGAGCGGCGTGAAGCGCCGAATGCGCAGGCCGCTATCCACGATGATCATGGGGACGCTCGCACTCGCGAGCACATTGAGCAGGTCGTTGTTGACCTGATTCAATTCGATATTGCGCGTCTGGAGCTCGTCGTTGACGGTGATGAGCTCTTCGTTGGTCGATTGCAGTTCTTCTTTGGCGGTCTCCAGTTCTTCGTTGATGCTTTGCAATTCTTCGTTGGCCGACTGGAATTCTTCGTTGGTCGCTCCCTGCTCTTCGAGGACGGCATTGAGGTTCTCTTTGAGCGCCGCGAGCTCTTGTTCGAGCGTCTCGACCTCGCCGGATTTCTTCGCGGCAAGTCCTTTGCGTTTGCGGCCGGTCACTCGTGCCGGAGACTGGGTCAAGGCAAGAAGCAGACGATGTATTTCTTTGGAGAGGTCTGTCTCGTGCGGTATCCGGATGCTCTCTCGTCGCGCAGCGGTCTTGGGCGCCGTGTCTTTGCGTATATAGCTCCGATCCGGAGCGAAGCCTGCAAAACGCGGCCGCGTCGGCGAATCTTTCTTGGCGTACAGTTTGTGCGCCTTATCTTGCAGCTGAAACATATCAGTGAATTCGCCGACCGTCTCCGATTTGCCGAGCATCAGATACGCCCCGGGCTTCAAGGCATAGTGAAAGATGGGAAATATCTTCTTCTGCACGGAAGACTCGAGATAGATAAATACATTGCGGCACGAAATGAGATCCAGCTGTGAAAAAGGCGGGTCCCGCGTCAGGTCTTGTTTGGCGAAGACGCACATATCGCGTACGGTCTTGTTGATGCGATAACAGCCGTCTACTTCGGTGAAGAAGCGCCGCAACCGCGCGGGCGAGACGGTCTCGGTGATATTCTTGGAATAGATCCCCTTGCGGGCCTTTTCGACCATCGTCTCATTGAGGTCGGTGCCGAAAAGCTGTATCGGATATCGCTGCTTTTCGGTATCAAAGAATTCTACGAGCGCGATCGCAAGCGAATAGACCTCCTCGCCAGTCGAACAGCCTGCCACCCATATGCGCAGCGGCGCGTCTTTGGCGCGGCCTTTGATGAGCGCGGGAAAGATCTTTTTCTTGAGAAAATCAAAGATCTCCGGATCGCGGAAAAAGTCGGTGACGTTGATGAGAATGTCTTGGAACAGCCGCTCAAGCTCCTGGGGATCGCGCTCCAGATACGTCACGTATTCAGACAAATGCTCCATGTGATTGAGGTTCATTCTCCGGGCGATGCGTCGCTTGAGCGTCGCCGGTTTGTATTGGGAAAAGTTGGCAGACGTGGCGGTGTGCAGGAGCGCGAAGATCTTTTGGAGCGGCTTTTCTTCGTCTTTGCCGAAACGCGGCAAGCGCGAGCTCGTCGGAGCGATCGCCGAAGGATTTTTGCTCATGTGCACGATCCTCTGAGCGATCTGTGCAGGAGCAAGGACATGATCGACCACGCCGGAGGCGATGGCGCTCTCGGGCATGCTCGCGTATTTGGCCGATGCTTCGTCTTGGGCAAAGGTGACCCCGCCTTTTGCCTTGATCGCCTTGAGCCCCGCTGCGCCATCCGAGGCATTGCCCGAGAGCACGACGCCGACCGCGCGGTCTTTTTGGTCGGATGCGAGCGCGCGGAAAAAGTGATCGACCGTGGCGAATCGATCGTCTTTCTTCCTCAACGCGACATGCAATACACCCCTCGCAATGGTCATGCTTTTGCCGGGCGGGATCACATAGAGATGATCGGGTTCGACAGGCATGCCATCGGACGCTTCCACCACCGGTATGGCGGCCGCGCGCGACAAGAGCTCGGTCAGCATGCTCTCATGCGTCGGGTCGAGATGCTGTACATAGACATACGCCGACCCGGTCTGCTGGGGCACATGCTTGAGCATGCCGGTGATCGCTTCGAGCCCGCCCGCCGATGCCCCGATACCGACCACAAAGACGGGCTTGTTTGCATCGTTGTCTTTTGTCTTTGCGGTGAGGGATTTTTTCATACAAGAAGAGATAGATGTTGCGAATGGTACCAGTATAATCCCCTTTCATTCAAAACAACAAGCATGCCTTATGTTCGGATGAACCGATCGGGCGGGTGTCTTTGGCTTTACGGCAGATCGGTCTTAGATCTGTATCTTGGAGAAGAAGTAGCTGCCGAGCCCGAGGAAGACCGCGGTGCATATCGCGAGCACGCCGAGGTCGAGCCAGAGGCCGAAGGTGCTGGTATTGATGAGAAGTGCGCGCATGGCGTCGATCCCGTAGGAGAGCGGGTCGAAGCGCGCGACCCACAAAAGCGCGACGGGGACGTTGTCGAGCGGAAAGAGCGCACCCGAAAGGAAAAAGAGCGGCATCACGAGGAAATTCATGATGAGCTGAAAACCCTGCATATCGCGCAGGAATGACGCGACCATGATACCGAGCGCGCTAAAGAGCAATCCGACTAAACACATAATAAGAATCGCCGGCAAGATCATGATCCACGAGTCGGGCCGAAATCCTGCGATGATCACGACCGCGAGCACGAGACACCCTTGGAGCGTGGCGACGGTCGCACCCCCGAGCGTGCGGCCAATCATGATCGACAAGCGCGGGACGGGTGCCACGAGCGTCTCTTTGAGGAAGCCGAATTGCCGATCCCAGATCACCTGCATACCATTGAAGATCGAGGTGAAGATGATCGCCATGCCGATGATCCCTGGCGCGAGAAAGTTGAGGTAATTGCCCTGCCCCGACGCCTGAAATACATGGCCGAGCCCATAGCCGAGCGACAAGAAGAAAAGCAGCGGCTGCCCGAGCGCGCCCACAATGCGGGATTTGGAGCGCAAAAAGCGCTTGATCTCGCGCAACCACATGATGTAGATGACTTGAATCATACAGATACTATTATCGCTTGCCGCCGCTATACGACCGATGCATCATGCGCATACGATCTGCCGAGCTGCCCTGCTCGTGGCGGATGTCGCTGCCGGTGAGCGCGAGAAAGGCCTCTTCGAGCGTCGTGGTGTTAGTCTGCTTTTTGAGCTCCTCACCGCTGCCGGTCGCGACGATCTTGCCATGATCGATGATCGCGATGCGATGCGCCACGCGATCGGCCTCGTCCATGTAGTGCGTGGTGAGGAAGACCGTGATGCCTTCGGTCTTGTTGAGCTGTTGGAGATAGCTCCACATGTGATTGCGCGTCTGCGGGTCGAGCCCCAGGGTCGGTTCGTCGAGGAAGAGCACCTTGGGATGATGCAGGAGTCCGCGCGCAATCTCGAGCCGGCGCTTCATGCCGCCCGAGAAATCCCGCACGTAGCTGTCGCGGCGATCGGAGAGCTCGACGAATGCGAGCATCTCGTCGACGCGCTTGCGGCGCAAGGCGCGCGGCATGCCATAGAGCACGCCGTGAAATTCGAGATTCTCCCATGCGGTAAGGTCGTCATCGAGCGAAGGATCCTGGAAGACGATACCGAAGCTGCGCCGCACGGCACCGGCATCCAAGACCGGATCAACCCCGTCGATCTTGATCGTACCGGAGGTCGGATGAAGCAGCGTGGTTAGCATCTTGATCGTCGTGGATTTGCCGGCGCCGTTGGGGCCGAGGAAGGCGAACATCTCGCCTTGTTGCACATTGAAAGATATGTCTTGGACCGCACTGACTTCGCCAAAAGTCCTGGTGAGATCGGCTACTTCGATGATATTCATACGATATAATGAATGTAAGGGTACCGGCGAAGTATATCACCTCAAGATGTACTGATAATGTACGCGCGCGCCTCTTTGATGCCTGATATCACCTATGCTTCAGATCATTTCTTCTTTTGACCTTTCCATGCTTCACGCGATCTTCGCGGTGCGAAACCCGCAGATCCTCGATGTGTTTGTCGATATCACCCAGCTCGGCAACGTAATCGCCGTCTTTTTGGTTGGCGGCGTGATCGCGCTGATCCTCACCTTGCATCAGCGCGTCGCGGAGACCATCGGTCTCACCGTGGCACTGCTCGGCACGGCAGCGGCATCTTCTTTCTTGAAGGATCTCTTCGCGCGTCCACGACCCGACATCATGTATCAGGCATACCCGGAGACCGGATATGCATTCCCGAGCGAACACACCGCACTCGCGACCGCGCTCTGCGTCTTTGTCGTGTATCTCGTCTATCGCCTCACGAGGGAGCGGGCGGGTGCAATGGGCACCATTGCACCCGCCCTGGCTTTTTGCCTCGGGCTTATCGTCATCTCGGGAGTCGGATTCAGCCGCTTATATCTGGGTGTGCATTATCTGAGCGACGTGGTGGGCGGCGCCGTACTCGGCGCCGCCCTTGCCGTCATCGGCATCATGATAGAGCGCTCGCTGGAGCGCTTCAATGTGAGGCAATAACCGCCGCCAAGACCGGCTCGGCAAAGATCGTAAAGTGGGCGATGAGTAGTAGGAATCCCATGAGACCGAGGAGATACCCTGCGCTCGTCGCATGGCGGATATGATGCCGGTGCATCTCCAATCGCGTCGTGTACGCAAGCGCCACGAGCACCAAAAGGCCGAGAAAGTAATACGAATACTGTAGCGCCGCATGCGGCACACCGATCATATAAGCCCAGAGCGGCGGCTTCTGGGGTACCTGCGCGACAACAGATGCAGGATCGATCGCCGTCGTCGGAGCGACCGCCTCGACATCTCGACGCGTGGCGTTTTGGGCGACTACTGCCGAAGCGGCCTTCGGCTCCCCTGCCGAGGTACCGAGCACTTGAGCACTCTGAGGTCCTGCGGGTGCCGATGCGATCGCCGGCTCGGATGGATCAGTCGGCACGATCGCGGTCGCGACATGCTTGCGGGAGGTCCCCTTGGGCGTGCCGAATTCCTGCACGACAAAAGTGGTCATACGGCCTTGATACATGCCGACTGCGGTCGCAATGCCGATCTCGGTGAATTGCGTATTGAGGATATTTTCGCGATGCGTCGGGCTATTCATCCAAGCACGCTCCACATCGGCGGAATCGGAGAAATCGATCGCGAGATTCTCTCCCGCATAGTCAAACTGATATCCCGCCTCGGCAAACCAATGCCACGGATCGGTGCCGTCGGGCGATGTGTGGGCAAAATAGCCCTTGGCCGCCATGTCGTCGGCCTTGGTCTGTGCGGCAGCGACCAAGACCGGATTGACCTTGAGGATCGAGAGATCATTCGTTGTGCGGTCGCCGTTGGTGAGATCGACGATCACCGCAGACACGACCGCAGCGACCTGCGGGAAGCGCATCGCATAGCGCGGAGCGGCACCCGAGGCGGCAAACATGAGCACGATTACGACGGTAAGCATGCTGACCGATGCGCCGGAGAGGAGCTTGAGCTCTCGGCGAGCCTTCTTGCCGCGCTGATCCCCTTTTCTTTTTATTAATCGAGACTTTCATCGTCTATTCATTTTCTCATGCTTTTGCGCAATGCAAAGCCGGCCCTCCACAGGTGGGGGGCCGGCTTTTACCTGTCGAGATGATGCACTGCAAGATGGCTACCTTGAGATGAGATTCGGGATCAATCCCACAATGCGGTCCTTATGCCCCGCGTGGCTTTCTGCTACGAGAATCGTCAAGGTGGTAAGAGCCGAGGAGGTCAATCTGCGCACATCCAAGATTCCCCCGTATTGCAAGAACCAGACAAACGCGTACGCTCCACTGTGCTTGTTGCCATCGGAGAACCCACCGCGCTCATGACCGACCCTTCTGGCAGAAGTTTTTGGATATCGCGCACCACCATCATGAATTGTTCGTAATTCTGACCGATACGCTTTTTATTGACCTCATACCCGTCGGTAATATAGGCACGAAGCGTCTTGGTGGCCCATTGGCGGAATCTTGTCGCTGTCACAGAGTTGACACGATAACCAACAGAGAGAATCATAACGAGGTTATAATGATTCACATCACGCTCGACATCCCTCCTACCTTCCTTTTGAACTATCCGGAATTTCCGGATAGTTGACCGTTCACTTAATTCTCCCGTTTTTAAAATGTTTTTGATGTGCTCGTTAATCGTGCGCACATCAACATCAAATGCGTCCGCGATCTGGGCCTGTGTCGCCCAGACGGTCTCACGACTAAAATCACCACGCAGCTCAATGGCTCCAGACTTTGCCTGGTAGATGACGGCCCCCTTCATTCCTGTGATCTTCTTTTTTGCTATATCGGTGTTGACGACCAATTTTCTCATACTCTGCCTTTTATACAAAACAAGCCCTCCGCAGGAGGACTTGTTTTTCTGTGTTCGCAAGAAATTCTTATTGCGTAGTCGTTGTCGACGTAGTGCTCGTAGTTTGGAGAGCCGTAATCTTAGCGAGAAGTGCCTTCAACTGATCCTGAAGTTTTTTGATCATCGATGCTTTCTCGTCGCTCAAGGTCGTGCCGCCATTGAGCGCTGCGCGGGTCAAGGTACCGACGTATCCTAAAGCGGGCGTGATGCTATGCGCCTGCTGATACGCGATCACTGCGACCTTGGTCGCCGGGCCGAAATATCCTGTCGGCGCGGTGATCTTGAGGAATCCGCCTGTGATTAATATCTTTTGGAGTTCGATCACATCAGTACCGCGCGAACCGATACTGAGGTTCTTGGCGAAATGATAGCTCTCGCCGCCGGCCGTCGTCTGATGATTCTCAGTTGTCACCGTTGAGGTCGCTGCGCCGAGGACCTGGCCGCCGACAAAGCCGAGTGAACCGGCAACGGGGCCGTTGCCGCCACCTCCACCGCCATTTCCGCCAGAAGTCGACGGAATAGCTGTCTGTGTGTAAACCACATAGGTCGTGAAGTGCTTGGTCCACACGACGAGGTCGCTGCCGGCATCGATCTTACAATCGCCACCTGGTGCAAGCGCATCGCCTACGGTTTGTCTATCAGCCGAGCAGACTGCAGTGATAGGAGTGAAAACGCCGTTTCGCGACCAGCCAGTGAGCTTGCCCGCCTGGCCCGTAAAAATGAGACGTACGCCCTTATCGAAGGTAAGTGCCGTATCTCCCGCACCGATCGCCACCGCAGACACTGCAGAGGCCGTAAAACCGGAGTCGGGCGTGAGTGTGTAGGTGGTTGTCGCTTCCGGGAAGTTTACCACTCCATCCCAAGCCGTCGGGCCGCTGACTTCAGTACCGAAGGGAATGGTCATTGTCATGGCAACGCCACTCGATGTCGTTGATGCGGTCACCGCACCTGATACGGTTCCCGTAGTCGAACTGGCGCTCGTACTCGTCGCCAATCCAAGCGCACTGAGAATGGTCAGCGTGTTGGGTGTAAACGTGAGGGTGTAATCGCTGCCCGCCGTGAGTGTCCCTTGATCGATCGCGTATGCACCGGGATTCTCACCTGCCGCACGACTGAGCGCCCCGCTGAATGCATCACTGCCGAAGAGCGAACCCGAGGTCGTCGCATACGTGAGCGTCGGGTCGGCATCACCGTAGTATTTGGTCTGAGCATCAGCCGAAACGCTCAGCGCAGCCGGCGTAATGACACCTGTCGTATCGTCTTGGAATACATACGAGTAATTGGTGCCGCCGTTGCCATCGTTTGCCGCGCCGCTCGGAGTGAGAACCTTGCCCGTACCGGCATCCTTGGTGTTGTAGCTTTCGGTAAACGTCGCCGTATCTGATCCTTGTAGCGCACCGGAGGTAATGGTCGGCACTGCGGCAGCATCGGTCGTGCCGTCGTACATCTTTGTGTTGGTGGCGGCCGTGACCGAGAGTGCACGCGCAGTGATGCTTGCGGTTGCGGTCGGCTGCGTCAGCGCGTAGTTATCGGCATCACCGCCCGAGATCAAGACACCCGAGATGGTCACGATCTTTCCCGCACCGACATTCTTATCGGCAAACACGCCGGTGGCAGAGAGCGTATTGGAAGTCACCACGTCGCTACCGATGATCCCCTGAAGCGCACCCGAGCCGCCCAGTGCCGCAGTGGTGGTCGCGTCGTAGATCTTGTCATCAGCCGTCATACCGGTGATGGTGATCGTCTTCTGTGTGATGACACCGGTCGTGTCCGTTTGTGGCGTCACTGCGTAGTTGGCTCCGCTATTGCCGTCGTTGACAGTGTAAGCCGATACCGAGAGCGTCTTGCCCGTTCCCACGTTCTTGTTGTCGTATTCCTGCGCGAGACCGGTGACCGAGTCGCTTCCCTGCAGACCGACAACGATCGGCGTCACCGAAGAAGTCGTGGCGCCGTCATAGATCTTTGAATCGGTCTGGGCGGTGATCGTGAGTGCGGCTGAGGTGATCACGCCAGTGGTATCGTCGTTGGTCGTGACTGTGTAGTTATTGCCGCTATTGCCGTCGTTGACAGTGTAAGCCGATACCGAGAGCGTCTTGCCCGTTCCCACGTTCTTGTTGTCGTATTCCTGCGCGAGACCGGTGACCGAGTCGCTTGCCTGCAAGCCTGAGACGGTCGGAGTCGAAGAGGAACTCTGCGTACTGTCGTAAACCTTTGAGTCCGTCACCGCCGTGATCGAAAGTGGTGCGGCGGAAATAGTGGCGCTCGGGGTCGGTTGCGTGAGCGAGTAGTTCGCAGCATCGTCACCGGTGATCGAGAAGCCGGAGACCACAACCGAATGTGTCCCGACATTCTTTGAGCTGAAAACACCGGTCAGCGTCCCGTCAAGCGTTACGGTGTCACCCGGCACCACGCCAGCGAGCGCACCCGAACCGCCAAGCGTCACATCGGTAGTCGCATCGTACGTCTTGTCGCCTGCCGTCACACCGCTCACCGTCAATTCCTTTTGGGTGATCGTACCGTTGAGGGTCGATTCAAAGGTGACGATGTAATTGTTTCCGCTATTGCCGTCCGTGATCGTGCCGCTCGGAGTGAGCGTCTTGCCGGTGCCAACCGTTTTGACCGAATAGCTTTCGGCAAAGTTTGTCGTGTCTCCGCTCGCGATCGTGCCCGAAGTGACCGTTGGCACAGCGACGGCAGTAGTATCGCCATCGTATACTTTGGTATTGGCCGCGGCGGTAACGGTCACGGCTTCCTGATCAATCACGCCCGTGTGGTCGGCGACTGTCGTTACGTCGTAGTTGGCTCCGCTATTGCCGTCGTTGACAGTGTAAGCCGATACCGAGAGCGTCTTGCCCGTTCCCGCGTGCTGGGTGTCATAGACCTCAGCGAGGTCAGTGATCGTATCGGTGCCCTGTAAATCTGCAGAGTGGGTGGGGAGCGCCGCGGCATCCGTGGTGCCATCGTATGTCTTGGTGTTGGGCTGTGCTGTGATCGTGATCGCGCGCTCGGCGATATCCGCCGTCGCTGTCGGTGTCGTCAGAGAGTAATTGCCGATATCAGCACCCGAGAGTGAAAACCCACTGATGGTGACCGTCTTGCCGGTCGTGGCATTGACATCGTCAAAGGCACCGACGGGCGTGCCGGTCAGAGAGACGTCTTCGCTGCCTACCACTCCCGAAAGCACGCCACCGCCACTCAAGGTCGCATCGGTAGTCGCATCGTACGTTTTATTATTCGCCGTGATGCCTGTGACGGTAAGCGGGCGCGCGGTGATGATGCCTGTCGAGATAGTATCGAAGGTGATGGTGTAGTTGCCGGTCATGTCGACGACGCCCGCATCTGCGATTGTGCCGCTCGAAGTGAGGATGTGGCTTGATCCGGCATCTTTAGTATCGTACGATTCAGAAAAAGTACCAGTGTCACCTGCCGCCAATGTACCTGCGGTAAGGGTAGGAACCCCTAGAGCAGTCGTGTCGCCGTCGTATGCCTTGGTATTGGCGACCGCCGTGACCGTGATCGCACGCGTAGTGATCTCACCAGTCGTATCGGCAACGAATGTGTACGAGTAGTTGTTGCCACTGTTGCCATCACTCACCGTACCGCTCGGAGTGAGGGTCTTGCCAGTGCCGACGATTTTGGTATCGAATATCTGTGTCCATGCCACCGAGTCGCCACCTGCAAGGCTTCCCGATGTAATCGTTGGGACACCAGTCGAACTGGTAGTGCCGTCATAAGTCTTATTGTCAGTAATTGCGGTCACGGTGACCGGACGCGCAGTGATCGTGAGTGTGGCACTGTCGGTACCGGCATAGTTAGGATCGGTGATAGTGGCGAAGACCGCATACGTGCCGACATTGGTCGGCGGCGTAAGCGAGCCGTCGTAAGTAACAGTGTAGCTCAAATCAGCGGGGACGGTCGAGAGGACCGGCACGGACTGCGCGGTCGCGTCGTACACGCGAGACAGATTGCTCGTATCGAGCGTGATCGTCGCCGAAGCGGTTGTGATGTTGGCCGTTGTCGATGCGGTCGTATTGAAGAGCGTGTAATTGCTCGCGGCAGAACCGCCGATTGAAATGCCGCTGACTGCGATCCCAATGCCGGTACCGACCGTCGAGGTGGCAAACGTGGCGCTCGTATACGACGGCGTCACGTCGTCGCTGCCGACTTTGTCGGACGAAAGCGTGACTGTCGCGACGGTTGTGCCATCGTAGAGCTTGTTGATGCCCGTCGCGGTGACCGTCAGCGACTTTTGCGCCACGGCAAACGGCTGATCGACATCCGGAGCTGCGTTGTAGGTGCTATCACCCGCTTGCGATGCGCGAATGGTACAGGTACCCGCCGAGACGATATGCACCGTCGAGCCGCTGACCGTACAAACACCCGTGGTCTGTGAGGTGAACGTCGGAGCCAATCCCGAAGTGGAGGTGGCGGAGACATCAAAATGAACTACCGCGCAGCCAAGCTGTCGCGGTATCGTGGTTATGCTAACCCCTCAAACAAAGTCGGATGGTCGCGGTGATATTGCGTGTATTTTTTGCCCTGGTTCTTCACGTATGTGGCGATGACGGATTCGTTGCCGT
>JACROD010000025.1 GCA_016214605.1 Candidatus Kaiserbacteria bacterium | reverse complement strand
GGCTGGATGACCGCCGCTCCCTCTTTCGGATTCTCAGTTACCCGAGACACCCTTGGGTTAGGCTCCTACTCCTCGTCAGCGCGAGGTAGACGGGATTGGGTACCCGTTCGATGATGTGCCTGCCCGGCACACAGAAAAACCTCGGACCGTTATGGCCCGGGGTTTTGTTTATTCCTGTCAACCTTGAGGGCAGATCTCGCCTTCGCGAATCTTCAGCGGGCTTTGCCACGCCGAAGCTTCGCTACTGCGAAGCGAAGGCGGGCCCACGAGGATTCGAACCTCGGTCTGCTCTTTTGGAGAGAGATATTCTACCACTGAACTATAGGCCCGTATGTTTTGTCATATACCCTCGCGCGATCGCGAGAATACGACGAAGCAACACTGTATCATAATATCGAATTTGGATGCATCCTTGGTATCCCTTACGGATAGTGATGGCAGTTTCCTGTTTTCGATATGAACGAATGAATTGCTCCTTAGGAATACTAGTCGTTTTTGACCAGAAACTCAACTGCCGAGCCTCATCATGATATCCGTGCAAGTGCATGCACACTCGGAGTTTCGACTCATCAACATCAAATGACCGACGCAGCAGAGAGAGGAAAGTTGCAACCAAATCAGGATCGGCATTGGTGAATGAGAAAATGCCTTTATTGGCATACATTTTCGAGCCCTCACACCAATACAACATTGCACAAATAATCTGATCAACGGGAACATCCGTGTGAAGATTTCCAAGAATAGCATCGGCATATTGTTCCGCATCCTCCAGTTTTTGTGTCGTCATTTGACGATGCGTGCGCATGGATGCCAGTTGGCCTTTAGTGTACCGAGACTCGATCCGGCGCTGAGCCTGCGTTGACAGCGTCACATCTTTTACCCAGACCGATACACTACTTTTTGCTACGCCGAGGCGGGTAGATATCTCATTCAACGAATGACCTTTCTTGCGTAGTACAATTGCCTGCTCTTGTTCTTCTTGTTTCATATCCGAACCATTGATTACATCGACATAACCATATCACCGAAGAACGAAATGATAAGCCATGCGTGTGGCTTTGTGGGGATAACTATAGGATCAGGTCCTACTTCTTCAATTCCTTATGCTTCGTATGAGCCTTGCACCAGCGGCAGTATTTCTTGAGCTCGATCTTTTTGGTGACGAGCTTTTTGTTCTTGCGCGACCAATAATTGATACGATCGCATTTGGTGCAGGCGAGCTTGAAAATCTGGTCTTGAGACATAACGTGAGCAACTATAGCCAAAGAAGTCTTCCTGGTCAAGCTTTTGTCGAGGCACCCCGAAAAGCCGTTGTGTAAGCTAGCAAATCCTATTCCACTGCAAGCCGCTTGAACCCGTCAGGCCACTGATAAGCACGTCGACCAAAAGCCACGCCCCGACGGCCAAAAGAAGGCCGACAAAGATGTTGAAAAACAGCTTCTTGCCAGCCTTGATCTTGTATGGCTGGCCGTTGGCAGTCATATATTGCCACCCTGCCCACGCGATAAAGATAGCCGACACTACGATGGCAAGGTAAATGCTGTCATTAAGGACGTTTTGGGCCAACTGGGCGAAGTCGCAGATGCTTTGGCACCCCCCTACATCATTGCAATGACTGCCCTGACTGGCACCGGGGACCACCGTGACAAGTCCACCCGCCGCCAGCGATAGAGCCGGCACAAGGACGATGATCGAGGAAACCGCGAAAGATGCGATCTTCTGTTTGGCTAGCATAGCTACATCGTAGCATGAATAAGGTATATCCGGGATTTGCCGCTGTGCATTACAACCCGACGAAATGTGGTCCGAGGTTCGAATCTAATACCCGAAAGCAGGCAAAACAAAAGGCACCCATAAGTGCCTTTTGTTTTGCCTGTGCGCCGGGTTGGATTCGAACCAACGAAGGATAAATCCGACAGGTTTACAGCCTGTTGCATTAGACCACTCTGCCACCGACGCGCATGGCGCCTATTATGCACCATGTACGACCTTTATGGAAGTGGCGGCGTGGAAGATCAGGCCGTCACCTTTGCTCGGGAGCGCACGCTTCGCACGCGTTCAGGACCCTTGCGGACATCAAAGGTAAATGCCTCGTTCTTGAAATCCACCGATACCGAACCACCCTCCATCACGCCGCGTGCGATCATCATATTGGCGACAGGAGTGAGTATCTTGGTTTGTATGATCCTCTTGAGCGGCCGGGCACCGTATTGCGGGCTATAGCCGTCCTTGGCAAGCTGGGCGAGTGCCGCCGGAGTGAATACGAGCGTGATTTGCTTCTCCTCCAAGCGTTTGGCGACGATATTCACTTGCATACGCACGATGTCGGCGATCGCTTCCGGCGTGAGGATATTGAAGAGAATGATCTCATCCAAACGATTCAAGAACTCAGGGCGGAAAAACTCTTTGAGCGATCCCATGACTTTATCTTTTGCCTGCTCATAGCGCTGATCTTGAGTGGTCGTTGCACCGCTGCCGAAGCCGAGCCCCGACATGCGATCAATGTACTCGGCGCCGATGTTGGAGGTCATGATGATCACCGTGTTCTTGAAGTTGACCGTACGACCCTTCGAGTCGGTGAGGCGGCCGTTGTCCAAGACTTGCAGGAGGACGTTGAAAACCTCGGGATGCGCCTTTTCGATCTCGTCGAAGAGGATCACCGAGTACGGGCGATGGCGAACGAGCTCCGTCAATCCTCCGCCCTCGTCGTGGCCGATATAGCCCGGCGGGCTGCCGATCATCTTGGATACCGAGTGCTTTTCCATATATTCGGACATATCCACGCGGATGAGCGCGCGATCGCTGTTGAAGAGGAATTCGGCGAGTGCTCGCGTGAGCTCCGTCTTGCCGACTCCGGTAGGACCGAGGAAAAGGAACGAGCCGACGGGACGATTCGGATCACTGATACCTGCGCGTGATCGCTTGATCGCATCCGAGACCTTTTGTACGGCATCGTCCTGGCCGACGATATGACCCTTGAGCTTCTCTTCCATACGCGAGAGCTTCTCAGCCTCTTCTTCGAGCATGCGCGACACCGGCACGCCGGTCCATCGCGAGACCACACTCGCGATGTCTTCCTCGCGGATGTCTTCTTTGAGGACACGGCGCGTGGACTGGAGTTTCTTCAAGCGCTTGGTGGCGGTCTCTATATCTTTTTCAAGAGCGGGGATCCGACCGTAGCGGATCTCGGCAGTCTTGGTGAGATCAGCATGAGATTCGGCCGTATCGGCTTCAAGGCGTGCCTTTTCGAGGTCGGTCTTGGCTTTCTTGATGTCGCTGAGTGTCTCTTTCTCATTCTTCCATTTGAGCTCGAGCTCATGGGTCGAATCTTTGAGATCGGCGATTTCTTTCTCGATCGACTGGACACGTACACGCTCCTTGCCCTCGCCAGCTTCCGCGTCTTTTTTGAGCGCTTCGCGTTCGATCTCAAGACGCGTGATCTTGCGATGAGCGTCTTCGAGCGCTGGCGGCTTATTCTCGAGCGATAGGCGCAAGGCGGATGCCGCTTCGTCGATCAGGTCGATCGCCTTGTCCGGGAGAAAACGTTCGGTGATGTAGCGGCTCGAAAGCTGGACCGCTGCAATGATAGCCGCATCCGTGATGTGCACGCCGTGATAGAGCTCGTAGCGCTCCTTGAGCCCACGCAAGATCGATATGGCGTCTTCCACACTTGGTTCGTTGACGTATACCGGCTGGAAACGACGCGTCAGCGCCGCGTCGTGCTCGATATGCTTCTGGTACTCCTTGATGGTGGTCGCGCCGATAACGCGGATCTCGCCGCGTGCGAGCGCAGGCTTGAGCATGTTTGAGGCATCCATCGATCCTTCGGCGGCACCGGCACCCACCAATGTATGGAGTTCGTCGATGAAGAGGATGATCTTGCCTTCGGCATGTTCGACTTCTTTCATGACAGCCTTGAGGCGCTCTTCGAATTCGCCGCGGTACTTGGTGCCTGCGATCAGTAGCCCGAGGTCGAGCTGGACGATGTCTTTGCCGCGCAGACTATCTGGCACATCGCCGGCGGCGACGCGGATCGCGAGACCTTCGGCGATCGCGGTCTTACCGACACCGGCCTCGCCGATCAGGATCGGATTATTCTTGGTGCGGCGGCTCAATATCTGGATCACGCGTGTGATCTCGCTGTCGCGGCCGATCACCGGATCGAGCTTGTTCTCTCTCGCGCGATCAGTGAGCGAACGCGCAAAACGCGTGAGCGCACGCGGCTTCTTAGGCTCGTCGATGTCGCGGATCTTGCCTTCTTTGATGTCGGTGAGGACCCGGGCGAGCGCCGCACGATCGACGCGAAAACGCGCAAGTATCTCGGCAGCGGGCCCTGGATGCTCGACAAGGCCGAGAATGAGGTGTTCGGGAGAAACGAATTGGTCATTGAAACTAGCAGCTATCCGCGGCGCGGCTTCGAAGACGCGCACGAGTTCTGGGGTAAGGTAAAGCTGGAAGCTTGGGGAGATCGTCGTAGAACTCCCACCGCCTTCCACCAGCTCGAGCACCGAATCGGTGAGGTGTACCGTGTCCACCTCGATCTGCTCAAACATCGGCAAGACCATCGACTCTTCCTGTGTCAGAAGCGCCGCCAAAAGGTGCAGCGTGGATACCTGGCTTTGTCCGCGCTCCACGGCGAGCTGATGAGCTCGATGGATCGCTTCCTTGGCCTTTGTCGTGTAGTTGTTGAATGGAGCCATAGGTCTTTATTTTAATACATACTTATTCACTTGGCAAGTGCGTTTGACGTTTGACCTGTGGTCTGCTCAAGCGGCGGGGAGAAGGCTGATGCCGGTATAAAAGCGCCATCTCCCGCTGCCCGCGACACCCCCGTACTAAGACCGATGAGATTCCCCGTGGAATCTATCAAGGGTGTCCCGGGCACTATTCCCTGATTCGGAATATCGGTCTCCAAGACATTTACAGAGCCGGTATCCTTTGCCGAAAAGATCGCCGTCACATATCCGGCCCGTATCCGATCGGCAGAGCTTCCTTCAATCGCAACAACCATATCGCCTAATTTTGCCGCAGTAGTCGATAGGGCAACAGCAGATCCCTTGGGCGGGGTCGTGCTTGACATAGCCTGCGCAAGGTACGCGAGGCCATGATTGTTGTCACGATTGATGACAAAAGCCCGTATCAATGACCCGTCGGCAAGTTTGATATCTGCTTGCGACTCCTCCCCGAGCGCCGACTCATCAAATATAACCAATCCAGATGAATTGATGATGACACCGAGTCCGAGGGATCGCGAACTCTCGACGTTATGCGAATACAATCGCACGACAGAGTGTGAGACACTCTCGACAGCTTGCGAGATCGTATCGGAATCGCGTACGACGACAGTCTTGACCTGCGTCACCGTAGCGGCGGCCGGCTGTGTCGCACGTGTGCTTGAGGCAACCTGCCCGACGGTCTGCCTAATGATGCGATTGACCGATTGAACTACCGTCGGCGGCGCTTGCTGCATAAGAGCGACTGTGACGATCCCTGTCGCGATCGATGTCATGAACGAGACGAGCAAAGTGAGGAGAATGATCTGGGATTTTGTCAGGTCTTCAATATCCATACACTCATAACTATAGCATCAGCTGCGATACGGATGAAATATATGAAAAATGGGATAAGTCTGTGGAATATCGCCGTGCTCCGACGGGATACCTCTACGCAAAAAGATCCCTGTCGATATATACCGACAGGGATCTAAGTAGGGATCTAAAGTCCACTTCTACATGGGGAAGCAGTGCGCCCCCGAAAAAGATCATCCACGCAATAAAGATCGTAATCACTAGTGCTGCCCCGCCTATGATCACCAGATAGACACAATACCTGGCGATTATGCTTGCCGCCTTGTTTTTCCTTTGCAAACGAAGCATTTTTTCCTGCGCATCCGCCTCCGACGGAGTCGTCTTGAGAAGCCCGATGTTTCGCCATGTGGCCAAGTCTTTGCGACTTGCAAAGAAATAGGCGACGAAAAGCGCGACTTCGGCGATCAACAAAATACCGGCGACTACAATCGCATATTTCATGATGTCTCTCCTTCTCCGAGTCTGTTATGCTTTATTCGATTCTATCCGCGATGCTAGCACGTGCACTACCCTTTTCAAATCCTCCGCATTCGTCGATCTTCCGAGGGAGAATCGAAGCGTATTTTGGGCGCGCCACGGCTCACCGCCAAGCGCCTCTACCACATGCGAACGACTCGCTTCACCCTCGCGGCAAGCGCTTTTGGTCGAGAGCGCGATACCCTCGTGATCGAGCGCGAGCGTCACGTATTCGCTATTGATATCAGGGATGGAAATGTTGAGGATATGCGGCATCGCGTGCTCGAGACTGCCATTGATGGCGACACCAGAGACATGCGCGATCATTTCGCGCGCGAAATGATCGCGCAGTTTTTCCAAGCGCTTCGATTCGCTCGCGCGCTCGCTTGCCGCATACGTGAGCGCCGCCGCAAAGCCGGCCGCAAGCGCAACATTCTCAGTGCCGGCACGAAGCCTGCGCTCCTGTTTACCTCCGAGGATGATCGGTGCAAGCTCGACGTCCTTGCCGACAAAAAGCGCGCCGATACCGCGCGGGCCATAGAGCTTGCCAGAATCGAGTGAGAGTAGATCGACGCCGAGCGAATGCACCTGAAGTGGCTGGTAGAGCGAAGCCTGTCCCGCGTCGGTATGAAAAACTATATTATGCAACGATCGCGAACTCGGAGGCGTCACCTCCGAGTTCTGTGACGTGATATAGCGTGTCTTTTCAAAATCGCGAATGACTCTTGCGGTCTGCGCGAGGGGTTGGATGGTGCCAATCTCGCTGTTGCCCCATCCGATCGAGACGAATACCGTATTGGGCCGCAAGGCGAACGATACTGCCTCCGGCGTAATGATTCCATGTATATCCGGATCGACATGCGCTACTTCGCCGCCAAGCCGTTCGATCTCGACAAAACACTCAAGGACTGAAGGATGTTCGATCGAACTCACTACCCAGTGTGTCCCCGCCAAACTATTCTGGAAGGTCTGACCTTCCAATCCTGGAAGGTCAGACCTTCCAGAAGGTCCGCTCATAACAAGCTTGCGCGCAAAGCCGAGAATCGCGAGATTGTTGGCTTCAGTGCCGCCGGAGGTAAAGACGACTTCGTGTGCCTTGCAGCCGAGCTCGGCGGCGATGGATTCGCGCGCATTTTCCAATGTGCGTTTGGCCTGCACTCCCTCGGCATGAATGGAGCCGGGATTGCCGAAGGTAGCGGCGGCTTTGGCCGCGGCCAAAGCCGCCGCCTCACACACCGGCGTCGCGCTCGCGTAGTCGAGGTAGATCCTCTCTGGTTTCTTTTTAAACCAATCAAACATATCAAAATACTACGCTACAAGCGTAAAAAAGAATAGACTTGCAATCTCTTAGACTGCAAGTCTATCACTACACTTAGGTCCGCATCACCATTCATGCCACTGCTTATACCCAAGATATAGAACAGCAACCATCAGAGCGACAGCAATGCTAACGCCAATGAACAAGTTTTGGTCCATGATTCGCGTAGCTGCTCCAGCAGCCATAAACCCGATGATGCCAAAGATACGACCTTTTTTCATCTTTTTTCTCTCCTCAACCCTCAACTCAATCTGATGATAAGGTATAACATATAGTAAGTATTGTCAACATCCACAAACCCGCATTTTTACTGTACAATGTGCCCCATTCACCGCGTATGGATCGCGCAATCACTTATGACAAAATCAACCGCCAACTCCACCGAACGTCCGCCTATCGTGGTAGTCATGGGCCATGTCGATCACGGCAAGTCGACACTGCTTGATTTCATCCGACACACCAGCGTCGTTGCAGGCGAGGCCGGCGGCATCACCCAGCACGTAGCCGCCTACGAAGTCGAGCACCCCGTAAAACCGCCTGAGGGCGGTCACGGGGCAGGTCTGCTCACAAAAAAAATTACATTTATCGATACGCCCGGCCACGCGGCTTTCCAGTCGATCCGCGCGCGCGGCGCCAACGTCGCCGACATCGCGATCCTCGTCGTCGCCGCAGACGACGGTGTGAAGGCGCAGACCCTCGAAGCGCTTGCTAGCATCCGTGAGGCCAAGATCCCTTTCATCGTCGCGATCAACAAGATCGACAAACCCAATGCCGACATCTCCCGTACCCAAGCATCCCTCCTTGAAAAAGAAGTGTATCTCGAGAAGCTCGGCGGTGATGTGCCATGGGTCGCCATCTCGGCCAAGGCCGGTACCGGCGTCACCGAACTCCTCGACCTCATCCTGATCGTCTCTGAATTGCAAGAATTCCGCGGCGATACTACCGTCCCCGCAGAAGGCTATGTGATCGAAGCTCACCGCGACGCCAAGCGCGGCATCGCGGCCACCCTCATCATCACCAACGGCACTCTCAAAAGCGGCTCGTCGATCCTCGCGGGCCATGCGATTGCGCCGGTGCGCATTATGGAAGATCATACCGGCAAAGCCATCCGCGAAGCGACCTTCTCGACCCCGATCACACTGGTCGGCTTTGACGAGCTTCCTGCCGTAGGCGAGTCCTTCACCACTTATACAAATAAGAAGACCGCCGAGGCCGCTCGCGAGGCCGGCGCCGCTCATTCTCAGGCACGCGCCTTTGTCTCGAGCGGCAGGGCGACCATCGCTGGAGAGCACTTCGCCCTTCCCGTCATCGTCCGCGCCGACACGACCGGCTCGCTCGAAGCGATCCTCCATGAGACCGCAAAGATCGGCGACGAGTACACCAGTATCTCGATCATCCAGTCCGGCATCGGCAATGTGTCGGAAAATGACGTAAAGTCGGTCATGGCCTCGCACGCCGGTGGCGCCGTACTCATTGGGTTCAACGTCGGCGTCGACCCGATCGCCGAGGCGCTCGCCCGCACCCACAATATCCCTGTCGAGACATTCACCATCATCTACAAGCTCACCGAACGCCTACAGGAGATCCTCAAGGCTTCCGCCCCCAAGCGCATCGTCGAAGAGATCCAGGGTCATGCACAGGTCCTCAAATGCTTCAGCAGCCATCGCGGCGAGCAAGTGATCGGCGGCAAGGTCTCCGATGGCACTCTCGCAAAGGGAGCCGTCGTCCGCGTCTTGCGCCGCAAGACCGTGATCGGAGTCGGCAAGGTCATCAACATCCAAACCAACAAGAAGAATGTCGACAAGGTCGACGTCGGGACCGAATTTGGCGCACAGGTCAATGCCGAGTTTGAGATCGCACAAGGGGACATCTTGGAATCATTCACTTCAGTGGAGCAATAACCTCGTAGTCAGACTACGAGGAATATCATTACATTTCTATGTCGAGCAAACGTCAAACACAAGTCGCCGAAGTGATCGCGCATGCCGCCGGCGAATTCATCGCGCGCGAATCCAACCGCGAATCACTCATCACCATCACGCGCGCCGACGTCTCCCCGGATCTCAAGCATGTGAATCTCTTTATGTCGGTCCTACCGATCCAATTCGAGGACACCGCACTCCTTTTTATGAAGCGCCGCACCACCGACTTTCGCAAGTACCTCACGAGTAGCACCCGCTTAGGTCATTTGCCGCATATCGATTTCCTCATCGATGAGGGCGAGAAGAATCGCCAGCGGATCGATGAACTGACGCGTAATTAATTACCTGGAGGCCACAGTGGGAGTTGCACCCACCCATAGCGGTTTTGCAGACCGCCGCGTTGCTACTTCGCCATATGGCCAACGACTGTACTGTAACATAAAATGCCGTAAGATGAGCATACTGCCGGGATGGTGTAATTGGTAGCCACGTTCGACTTAAGATCGAATGCCTAAAAAGCGTGTGGGTTCGACTCCCACTCCCGGCACAAAGAACAGACCTGTCGCGATTGCTTGACAAACTATTTGATACCATGCTATAATGTAAAAACCTTAACCCGGATGGGTTGGGTCACTCAGTGCGAGTGGGGTTCGGTTCCTACCCATGATTCAGGGGCCATGACAAAAGGAGAACGTCGGATGGCTTCTCGTGATTTGAAAAGCACCGGTCCATTCGTTGACTACTCGCGGTACACTAAGACCGCCGACGGCATCGTCAAAAAGGGAATAGACCTCCATAAGACATGCATTATCGAAGACGGTCCGTCACTCCTTACCTTGGTGACAGACTTCGGTAAGTTCGACGAAAAAAGTGTTTTGGCAAATCCCCCGTGGTTCTATCTGAAACGCAATGGAAGATCGTCATCCTTTAGACTGGAAGTGAGCGGTCTCTTTTGGCCTCCCAAGGCCAAAGGACCAAACATGTTCCTTGCCCCGAACTTGGCGATCTGCGGATATCTCATCGAGTACGGCGCACGCGTAATGTGGGTCGAGCTCGATTATGAGCCGCACAAAAGATTTGGGTACGCCTGGCTCTTTCCGTTCGCAACACCAGATGAATGGAGCCTCGCAAACCACAAGTTTGTGCTGGAAAACGGATGGGAGCAAACACCTCCCAGTCCCGAGTTCATGGAGTTATCGAACTCCTAGACTTAAACTGAGAAATACGACGCCGGTGCCTAAAAGCCCCGGCGTTTACTTGTGGTCAGGAATAATTTCTTCGCCGTCGCCCAGAAATTTTCCCGACCCGGCCTCGCGGTTTCGCCTGCTGGCCTCACATCGCTCCGGCTCGCACATGTACACAAAAGCAGCGCTGGAGCACTGTTTTTGGTCATGTGCACCCAGTTGGATTCGAACCAACGACCGTTCGCTTAAGAGGCGACTGCTCTACCAGCTGAGCTATGGGTGCGGAAATCATTATCCCATCCGTAGACCGTAGACGTCGGGATGCACGCAATTATAGACTAAATTTAAGGAAATTAAAGAGCAATGTGTTAGGATGTGTCCATAAGGGCGAGTGGCGAAATTGGTAGACGCGCCAGCCTTAGGAGCTGGTGTCGCAAGACATGGGAGTTCGAGTCTCCCCTCGCCCACATTTTATACGTATGCGCAAACGCCATATAAGTCTGATCGCTCTGGTGCTTGCCCTCGCGCTCTATGGCGTGGAGCGATATTCGACTGTACCGATGACCGTACCGGAAAGATCGTCGATACGATCCGCCAGTGCGGCCGTATCCCCAACGCGACTCTACCCGGTCGTCAAGGTCGTCGACGGTGATACGATCGACATACTCAAAGACGGGACCAAAATGCGTGTACGACTGCTCGGCATCGACACGCCCGAAGTGGTCGATCCGCGCAAGCCGGTGCAATGCTTCGGCCGCGAAGCATCCATCGAAGCACACAGACTCCTCGACGATACAAGCGTGCGGGTCGAGACCGACCCCTCACAAGATACGTACGACAAATATGGCCGTCTGCTTGCCTATGTGCGCCTGCCGGATGATACGTTTGTAAACAAATACATGATCGCTCGAGGTTATGGGTGCGTATCCCCACACGGCACAGTATTTGTTGAACGGAGCAAATGAATGAGCCGCGAATGAGGTACACTGAGAGGCATGCGTAAAAAGAGTCAATTCACGATCTTCTTGGAGTCTGTAGTACGGTATCAAGCAAGGCG
>JACROD010000026.1 GCA_016214605.1 Candidatus Kaiserbacteria bacterium | reverse complement strand
TTCGTTCGGGGCTGGATGACCGCCGCTCCCTCTTTCGGATTCTCAGTTACCCGAGACACCCTTGGGTTAGGCTCCTACTCCTCGTCAGCGCGAGGTAGACGGGATTGGGTACCCGTTCGATGATGTGCCTGCCCGGCACACGAAAAAAGCCCCGAGCAATCGGGGCTTTTTCAATTTAGAGAGTCACGTAGGACTGTTTTTTACTTCTTAGTAATACGCAGGTTTGAACTATATTATTCAGCAGTGTACATAAGTGCGATCACTGTAGCTGGAACAATGAGGACGAGCATTATTATTGGCAAGGATTCAGTAAGACCCTTCAACTTCTGCCGAGACTTGTCCGCAACAACATACGCAAGAGCATTGCAACCAATTAGGATTACGTACCATTCTAAGAACCGTGCTCCAAAACGCCACCATAATTCTGCCGTAGACATAACATATCCCTCCCTAGCGCAGGGGGTTGTGAGCTTTTAAAGCTTTATCATGTGCATCTCAATTAGTCAATCCCTCCAATTGACAAAAATGTTATCCACTCCCCAGCCGAAATTCACGTTGACTTCATTTTCTCGACGAGTACAGTGGTATTTAGCAGTAGAAATCTGAAATTCACCGGCTTCTCATGGACCCTAAAAACCCATTGATTGAAGCGTATTTTCCCGACACCCTGTAATTCTACTGTCAAAACAAGGCTTTTTAATTCCGACCAAATTCGTCCCAGCAAAAGAAGTCTTTTGCTTTGTCGATTTGGGAGCTCGCTTTACAGCTACGCTAGGATCTTCTTAGGCGGTATAGCATCTATCTAGAAGCTCTCGGAAATTGAAAAGGCTAAAAAACGGCTTATTTCAACAAAAAAACCAGATTCTCCAGCAGGCAAACGCATGCTGAGGATGTCATATCGGAAGCGCCGAGTCGTATCGACGACGGTCTCTTGGATTTCCCTGATTCTTTTGATCGGCACACTCCTCCCTTCTGTGACACGAGCAGACATATGGGGCCAACTGATCCCTCTACGAGCTACTCCAACCTCCCCAAATACTCCTGAGATACCGAACAATCTACAAACAATGTCTCTGCCGCAGCCGGCAACCAACATCAACCCAATCTCCGCGACAGGCGGCGGCGACGTGAATATCGTCGACAATACGGCGGTCATCGCACAAGACGGACCCTCTGGAACCATCGCCGATATCGAAAAGTCCAAAAACGGCACCATCAGCACATACATCGTACGCGAGGGCGATACCCTGTCTTCGATCGCAATGCTCTTTGATATTCCTCAGAGTACGATTCTTTGGGCAAACGATCTCACCAATAAATCCACTATCAGGCCAGGCGACAAACTCACTATCCTCCCCGTCCCCGGTATCAGATATACCGTGAAAAAGGGCGATACGCTTGCCTCGATCGCCAAACGCTACGGTGCCGACGGCGGCGATATTGCCGGATACAACAACATCACTGATGAGACTCTCGCTGTGGGCGATGAGATCATCATCCCCGACGGCGAACCAACCGTTACCGCAACACCGGCAAAGACCACAACACCATCTGTAAAGACCACAACTGCAAAGATCGCCGCCAACCCCGCACATGACGTGGGTCCGAACGGCTCTGCGAGCGACGTCTCCTACTATATGGCACCGCTCTCGCACTACACCAAGACCCAAGGCGTCCATGGCTACAACGCTGTCGACTTGGCGGCACCGACCGGCACGTCGATCGTCGCCTCAGCCGCAGGCGACGTGGTCGTTGCGCGCGAAGGCGGATGGAACGGAGGCTACGGCAGCTATGTCGTGATCAGCCACAGCAATGGAAGCCAGACCCTCTACGCGCACATGTCCAAGGTCACAACCTACGATGGAGATCATGTGCAGCAAGGCGAAGTCATCGGTTATGTCGGTGCGACCGGCAAAGCGACCGGACCACATCTCCACTTCGAAATCAGAAGTGGTATTAGAAATCCATTTTAATCGCAGCACCTGCCTGCCGGCAGGACATCAGGAATCCGTTCTAACACGATGGTGAAAACAGCCCCAACCTAAAAGAGGTTGGGGCTTTCTTAGCTTATCGGGATCAAAAGATTGACCCTACTTGCAACACCGGGACGAGGCTGGTGAATTCGTCTGTCCAGACCTCTGCGCTCGCTTGAGGAATGCTGCTGTTGCCGCCAGCAAAGACCTCCGCACGAAATACGCTCGGGTCCTTGGAGAGGAGCACCCACTCGGAAGGACTTCCGCCCGCTCCCGATCTGCCGTTGTCAGAAATGACGGTCGCATTCATTCCTATCTGCGCCGCAAGCCGCAGCACGATCGGTGCCAGATCGAGATATCTGTTTGATACGTGTACCGCAATAATGCTGTCGGACGCATGCATATGCGCCGCATAGAGATCCACTGCCTGCTCTGTGAGCAAATGCACCGGTATCGTGTCGTCGCTAAATGCATCGATGACGATCACATCATACCTGCCGAGATCTCCCGTACGGCGCTCCTGTTCGAGCAGTATTCTGCCGTCGCCCTGCCGCACCGCAGACCCTGCACAGTGCGCGAGATAGCTAAAATATTTCCCCGCAAGATCAATGACCTGCGGATCAATATCATAAAAGACGAACGTGTCGCCCGCACGGCAATACGCAGCCATGGTGCCCGTACCGAGCCCGATGATCCCGACGCGTATGCTTTTGCCTTTGTGTACGTCGCGCTCGTATTGGATCGATCGTCCGACACCGCTTTGTGGGACATAATACGTGGTGGGCAGATACTTTTGATCCTTGTCGGCAAGCTGGAGCCCATGCAGCGTCGCCCCATGCATGAGAGCGGTCCATTGCCCGCCAAACTGGACCTGAACGCTCCCATAAAAATCTCTCGATCGTACCGACGTATATTCATCGCTCACAAAAATGATCCCCGCAAAGAGATATGCGACCATTGCTGTCGCCAGTATTTTGGTGAGCATTATTTTGCGCGGATCAAGGATGCGCGGAAAGAGATCTTCGTCGATCAAGTAGACCGCCACTCCCGCCGACAGCGCGATCCCGAGCGGGAACTCCCAAAAGTCCGTGAAGATAAGTGGTGCTAGGATACTCGCACAAAGCGTACCGATCATACCGCCCAACGACAAAAGGAGATAGAAGAACGGTAACCCCGCAGTAGAGGGACGCAAGCGATACAATTGCGCGGCACAGCCAAGCCCGCAGAAGAAAAGGAGTGTGAGGTAGGCGAATGTGCCATTTACAATACTGACATACGACGCGCTCGCATACGAATATGCGATGATCGACGCGACAAGAAATGCGAGTGGGATGAAGATAGAGCGTCCGATCCCGGCAAAAGCCAGTATGAACGCCAAAAGATAGATCATGAGCGGTACGATCCACAAAAGAGGCACTGGAGCGATCTTTTGTGTGATCTCGACCGTAGTCGCGACAAGCATGAATGCCGGAAGCGCTCCATACCACACCCAGGCAAGATACAAACGCCAAGATATACGATGTGAATCCTTTGCGCCCTCATGCACCACCAACAGATTCTTGGCGGTGTGTTTGCCTGCTTCGCGATAGAAACGCACTGCGATCACGATGTTGATCGCAGCACAAGCGATGAACAACGCGGCCCAAATACTTGATTGCACCGTAAGCGTGCTATATGGCTCTGCGAGGAAAACGTAGCCGACCAGCGCCGCCAACGACCCTGTATTGGAAAGCGCATAGAGGATATATGGATCTTTGCGCGTGGAGATGCCGTACCAATATTGGAGCAGGGGTCCGGTGGTCGAAAGGAAGAAAAATGGCGCACCGATCGCAAAAAGGAGCGCCTTGAGCACATTGATCGCTGGCGCTGCCGCACTACTGATCGTCCAGTCGAGCGGCGGATAGATCGAGTGCCATTGATAGAGTGAGAAGAGCGTCGCACAGACAGCGATCACTATCATATAAAAATGCACGATCGTCTGCTGCCGAAACGGACGCCTGCTTAAAAGATACACATAGAGATATCCGACAAAAAGCATCGCGGTGAAGAAGACGAGGCTCGTCGCCCACACCTCGGACGATCCGCCAAACCATGGGAGCAGGTGTTTGACCGTCATCGGCTCGACCGCGAAGAGAAGGAGTGCGCTCAGCCCGATAGCGACGGCATACAGCATATGAGATACATTGTACGCCTTTTTGACTTTGCCACATCTATACACAAGCCACATAACATATCAGAATGCCCGGTCGCACAGACCGGGCATTTTTTTCTTACCAAAAGGCGACCTTGAGACCTTTGAGCGTTTCGCGCCCATCAGGTGAAATGCGCTCGTACCAGGGCACTTTTGCCTCCGATACGAAGAAGAGGGGTTTTTGCCTCCAATGCAGGGGTACTCCCGTGCTTTTACGCAGCTTCTCGATCTCCTTTTTTACCTTGAGTCTCAATGCCCTGCCCTCATACGGCCGAACGCATACCGATCCATCGCCCTCCGGCCGGATCCATATGATGGAATCCGCCGAAGGCGACTTCTTGGGGACGGCAATCGTGTCCCACGCGCTACGCGCGAATCGCTGATCGACCGAGACGATCGCCCAATCCATCTCGGCCAATCGTGCGCTCAGGCGCTCGATCGTCAACGACGTCGATTCTGAGACGAAGACCACTTTGCGAGCCATCAAACCCTCCTCTTTCCGCTCTATCTCTGCCGCGACCATATCACTGGATACAGTACGTGTAAATACAAAAGGGCTGGCGCAATACTTGCGCCAGCCCTGGATTCTTCAAGAATGATCGAGTATCTGTTCGAAGAGGAATGCTTCGCCCTTGAGGAGGTTGGATGGTTTGAACAGGTGTTCCCACCGTCCTTGTGTCGCTTCATCGGAAAATATATCCCGCAAGAGCGCGTTCCATGCGTCGACATTCTCCACAGTAGCCGCGAGACCTTCAACGGGAAAGAGCTGCGCTCTACCGATCATGTTCTTTATAGTGCCGTCATTTGTTATGGGCCTCAAAGCAGATGACAAAAATTCATCTGCTTGCTCATGATTCGTAAAAGACTCGTTACGGGCCCAATTACCGAGGGGTGTTGGTTCGAACACGCAAAAAGATGAGAGCTGGATGATCCGGTACGCTGTTTCCGACCCGACACCTCGCGACGCACATTCTGTCGCCAGAAAGTTTTTTGCTTCATCGGAGGCATAGGTGCCACGCGATTCGACGATCTCCTGCATCATATGATCCGGGTAGACGACGAGACCTTGCAAGACTTTCGTCAATACAGTGGTCATGTGCGCCATCGTGTGAAACAGATCAGGCCATGCGACGCGCTCGACGCATGACTGTTCGATCGCGCGCTCTTCCCATGTCTGGATACTCTGCACGATACTCATGACATTACCGCGCACCAAGTTCACCATGCCGCAGATCTTCTCAGTGTTAATCGTATTTTTCTTGTGCGGCATAGCGCTCGAACCTTTTTGCACCTTACTGAAGGGCTCGTGCCACAAGGGCTTCCCACTGCGCGCGCCAAGACGTATATCGAGCGCGATCTTACCGATCGCTTCCGCGATAAGCTGCAGTGTCTGGGCGAGACGCGCATGTACCGTACGCGGCATGATCTGCGTCGCTCCATAGAATGGCTCGAGTCCTACCAGCCTCAGCGCCCTCGCTTCGATCAGAGGAGTCATGTTGCCGCCATAGTTGCCGATAGCACCCGATATCCGAGACTTTTTACATTGCTCTATATCGCTATCAAGCGACGACATCGCACTATTGAGCATCGCGATCCAGGTCAGTACGCGACCGCCAAATGAGCCCAGCTTCGCCCACTGACCATGCGTGCGGCGAAGCATGACGACATATCGATACTGACGAGCCATTTCTCCGAGCAGACGAGTGAGATCTTCGAGCTCAAGGCGGATGACAGACGCCGCATCGAGAAGAGCGCGCGCAAACGCGGGATCTTCCGTGTCATAACTCGTCATGTCCTTGTGAAACTCATGCGCGAGTTCCGGCGGGAGATGACGCACGCGCTCGGCGATGAAGGCATTGAGATCGTGGTGGATTCGCTTGTCTTCCGCAAGCCAAAAATCGATGTCGAACGAGACATTGTAGAGAATGTTCGCCATCTCAAAGTATGTGCTCGATGGAATAAGCCCGAGATTGGACCGTGCCTGTACTACGGACAGTTCTACCCATTGCCAACCATTAAGTTTCGCTTGGTCTGTGAAGATTTCCGCGATCCGCGGGTCTGAATAACGAGGTATCATCTTTTGCTTCCTTTCAAAGATCCTGTTTTGAATCTAACACTTTGGGTGGCGGGGGTAAAGGAAATCGTTATTTCTCACCAACACTCTTACCTTTCTGTTCTTTTTGAAAGAAGGTTATTTTATGGCTCTATTACTAGACACTGTATAACTTCACTTGCTTTTAGGCTTACTTCTTATATAAATAGGTACGTGCTTGTTGGGCCGTCAGGCCTATCGACCAAAACATCGTGTCGAAAGCAAGCACTAGAAAAAGCACCATCACAAGATGGTGTTTTTTCTAGTCTGCAACATTGCCTTTACTATTACGAACGATTTTTATATCTCTATAATATTTGGTGCTCCACGCAGGAATTACACTCAAGAATTGTTTATCGCCGTTTCCCATCTGTCGGACAACAACCTTGATCCGATATCCTCGAACGATCCCCACAAATCCCCAATCTCTGATCTTTGTGTTTATAAGTTGTTTCTTCTTGAACTTCCATCCCACTACCTGATCTAAGTAATCTTCATATTCCTGAATCGTTGTCGTAAGTTCTAAGAGCTCCCTCGCTTTACTGAGTAATTCAAAACGCATTATTTGCACACGCTTGTGACGCTCTTGTTTTGGTATTCTATAAACTAGGTGGTTGAATCCTTCAGATGAGAATGAGACCGAATGGTTCCCAAGTGCGGGGCATTTTACTGGCTTAAGGGAAGAATAGAGTTTTTGCGCCCCTGACTTAATCTCCGCATAATGCAGGACTTTTTCATCGGCTATCTTAGCCGTCGCATATTCCAGTTCCAATTCTTCGTCTTGTTTATCCATAGACCATTATTATCACAGGGGTATGTTAGCGTTAAATGCGATTACATCTCCCGTGCACGATATTGGAGCGCTTCAAGCATGTGCGCCGGTTCGATCGTTTCTGAGCCGGCGAGGTCGGCTATGGTGCGGGCGAGCTTGATGGTGCGGTGGTAGCCTCTCGCGGAGAGTTTCATGGTCTTGGCGGCTGCTATCAGCGTCTCTTCGGCCGCGCTCGAGAGCCGTGCGACCGTTTCGATCTCTTTGGGGCCCATGTCGGCGTTGGTCGACACGTCTTTAATGCCACGGAATCGTTCAAGCTGTGTCGTGCGAGCATCATTGATACGATCGCGCACGACCTGTGTGTCGTCTTTTTCTTTTTTCAAATTGATCCGCAGGGTTTCCGGCGGCATATCGCCCACGTGCACCCACATGTCGATGCGATCGGCGACCGGACCTGATATCTTGCGGCGGTAGCGGTCGATCGCGGTCGGCATGCAATGACAGTCTCGTGTGCCATATTTGCCGCACGGGCAGGGATTCAAGGCGGCGATGAGCATAAAATTGGCGGGAAAAGTCGCCGATGCGCGCGAGCGCGCCACCGACACCTGCGCGTCTTCGAGTGGTTCACGTAGTGCATTGACCACATCACGGTGAAACTCGGGGAATTCGTCGAGAAACAGCACACCGCGGTGTGCGAGCGTGACCTCGCCCGGGCGGGGGATCGTGCCGCCGCCGATGAGCGATGCATAGCTTGAGGTGTGATGCGGGGAGCGGAAAGGTGGCGTGCGCATCACGTAGCCGCTGAGCGTACCCGCGAGCGAGTGGATGGCGGTGACTTCGATCATTTCTTCTTCGGAGAGCTGCGGCAAGAGCGCTGCGGCGGCACGTGCGAGCATGGTCTTGCCGGTGCCCGGCGGGCCGTAGAGTGCGATGTTGTGCCTGCCTGCTGCGGCGATCTCGAGCCCGCGCTTGGCACTCTCTTGGCCGCGGATGTCGGCAAGCGAGACACCTGCATGTATTTCAGTATCGCCGTCACTCATGTCATATGCGGGACTCGGTGTGATCTTATAATCATTGAGCGGATTGAGGTGCATGATGATATCGGCGAGTGTCGCCACCGGATAGATCGTGATCCCCGACACGAGCGATGCTTCGTGTGCATTTTCTACCGGGATAAATACTTCGGTGAGGCCTTCGGCGCGTGCGAGTAGCGCTATAGAGAGTGCGCCGCGTATCGGGCGCAGCGTGCCGTCGAGCCCGAGCTCGCCAGCAAAGAGCTTGCCCGCGGGGTCAAAGGTGATGTCTTCGACCGCCTGCAAATACGAGAGCGCCACCGGCAAGTCAAAAGCCGAGCCCTCTTTTTTGAGCTCGGCGGGGGCTAGCGATATGACGATCTTTTTATTGGTGCTCTTGGGCGAGACGAGGCCGCTGTTTTTGATGGCGCTCGCCACACGATCGCGCGCCTCTTCGACCGCCTTGTCGGGCAAGCCTACAATACTGAAAGCATGGAGGCCGCGCCCGATATCGGTCTCGACCGATACGAGCTTCGCGACCGGCAAAGCCGGCTGAGCGCCAAAAACCCGCGCAAAATTCATCGCAGTGTAGGTATGGATGTATAATCTCGACCCCGATTCATGGCGGCAGTATAACAGGTTCCCCTGTTTTGCATAGAAAAAGTGATGTCACCCCAGATACCGTATGCGATTTGACAGAAACGAAGAGTCGTATATTATGCAGGTATAAACAAGAAAAGGACCCTTGATACGTCATGGCGTATCCGGGGGCTTTTTTTATTTAGGGTTATTCAAATAAAGCTTACGAGCGAATTCATCCAGGATCACGATGGGGACATTGGTACGTTTGAGCAAGAGAGACAGATATTTTTTATTTGGAGAGACGATCGTGATGGGGACGTTCTTTTGTTTCAAAAATTCAACGATGCAGTGATAATCACCGTCTCCCGATACAAGCACCGCTGCGGAAAGATTATTTTCAAAGAAATCACGACTGATCTTCAATATAAGCTCGCCATCGACATTGCCTTTTGTGACGCCGTCTTTGTTCGTGAGTGTCGGCCGAAATACAATATCAAATCCGTATGACTGCAAGTTATTGTACAAATCAGCATGTTCCTGCCTGAGTCCCATAAACAAAATGGCATGGGTGACGCCGAATTTGTCACGAAGCCATGCGCGAAATTTCCGATAGTCCATGTGCCAGCCACTCTGCGCAACACCGAATTTCAGATTGGACGCATCAATATAGGCAACTTTCATCGTGGCAGCATACCATACACCTGCAGCATCAATGATAGACGCAGATGGTAGACGCGGAAACACTAGTGTTTCCAACAGAAGTCAATATTTTATTTGGAGCCCTTTTATTTATGTATGCGCAATGCAGGTCTTGGCGGCGGGATTGGCCTCGAGGCGCTCAAGTGGGATCGGCTCACGACAGACCTCACAGGTACCGTAGGTGCCCTTTTCCATACGATCAAGCGCATCGTCTACCTCATTAGCGCGCTTTTGCAGATCGGCGACGAGCGGGACGTTGGTCAAAAGCTCCTCGATCTGATCTGCCGCATCGGTCGGATCGGCCTCTTCCATAGTGGTCTCATCAGCCGATGAACCTTCCCACTCGCCCGTCGTCGTATCTCTCTTACCGTACATGGCAAGCTCTTCTTGAAGCGATACTTGTTCAGCCTCAAGAGAAGCGCGTAACTCATGTAATGCGGATTCGGGTAAGTGTGTCATAGAACACATCATACCTAAAGGTTCCAACTTTTCCTATAGGATGCTGATTGTCATTTCATCAAAGCTGACGACTCGCTTGCAAGCGACTCAGTATTTCAACAAAGCTGTACGGACTCTCCGCGATCACGAGTACCTGCGTCGTGGGAAACGAATAGTAGAGGACTATTTCGCCCGCGTCATCTTTGAGCTCACGGACATCATAATTATTCATAACGGAATCCTGAAACTTGCGCAGGACTGGCAGATCGTTTTCGTCTCTGGTGAGCGCCGGCACAACGGTGAAGATCGGCACCAGATCCGCATTCATACTTGGCTCCCATGCGAGCATGCCGGCAAAGGCGCGGCTATACGACACGACAGGGATCACAAATACCGGCGCATTTTTGTTGACCGTATGAATACCGAAAAAGAATGAGTCGCTCAGAGCGCGCAAGAGATCATCAGGAGCATGGGCACCCAAGGCGGTCAGAAATTCTTTCAGGGTCGCCTGACGCTGGGTGGCTACACCATTGGCATCCACACTGGAGATGACTGGCACAATACGTGCGATCGACCCTATCGCTCCGGTAGAAGAAACGCGTGCTTGGCCAAGAATCTGTTTGATCTGGTCAGATGATTGACCATCAATGACCAATGATAAAGAATGTTCCGCAAAAAGGATCGACGAGGCAGGATTCTGTGATTGCGTGCCACGCTGCAGACTCGTGATGGTATAAACACCGAAAAGTGCCGCGGCTCCGATACCAAATAGCATGAATATCGCGAAGACCATCGCCAGAATGTGACGAGATCTTTGTCGAGCCCTTTTTTCCTCGACCATGGATGTGATCTTTGTTGCCTTACTCTTCTTTTCCTCTTCGAGGGAAGCTGCTCGAATAAGCGATATTTTACTGTTCTCTACGATGGAGCTCATGTCATCCTTGAGTGTGCGCAACGGGACCACGGCTCCTTTCTCAACAGCCTTCTTCACCTCCGGCGACTTGGAACCCGTCATATTCGAATCGATCTTTTCTCTCGCCGCCTGAGCTTCTTTGGTCCCTGCCAACGCAACACTAATCGGCGGCTCCTTGGGCATGACTTGTGCGACGGGAATGTCCCCCGACATTCGCACGTCCCGCGCTTCCGGAAGTTTTACCTCTTCCAATATCTTGCTGAAATCCTGTGGCGCGGACGAAACTTTCTCTTGAGCAGCAGCGTTTTGAGCGTTGACCAGTTTTACGTCTTCGATGACCTTACTAATGTCACCACTGACAATAGGTGGAACGGCTGAAGTTTTGACACCAGAGGTCTTGAGTAATCCAACATCCTCAACAACCTTCTCGATATCTCCATCGGAAGTGTTTATTTCCCGCGACATTCTTTCAGCGGGAGTCTCGGACAATTTCACACCCTGAAGGATCTTAGCGATATCGCCCTGAAGTGCTTCAGATCCTTCTTCGATGCTGATCTTTTTCTGAATGTCGTCCGCCATGATCATTTCTTCCACCACCTTGCTCCGGAGACAGACCCTTGCGTGCGGCCCAATCCGGATCAGCGGCTTTGATAGAAAGATTATACCTCCCTTTCTCGTCAATTTCCTTAATGACCACGGGGACTACTTCGCCCAGCTCCACGGCATCGGCGATATTGCCGATGCGGAATGGGGCGACTTCTGAGACATGTACGAGACCGTCGGTGTTGGCACCGATCTTTACGAATGCACCGAAGTCCATCATGCGCACGACAGGGCCCTCGAATCGCTCACCGACGAAGAATTCGCGTGTGAGATCGAATATCTCTTTTTGCGCGGCCTCCGCGGTGCCGTTGCGGCCGGTGATAAATATCGTACCGTCGTCTTCGATGGTGATGTCGTCGCACTTGGTGCGCTCACGAATGCCGTTGATCATCTTGCCTCCGGGTCCGATGACGAGACCGATCTGATCGACCTTCACATGCATGGTAATGATCTTGGGAGCGCGCGAACTGATGTCTTCACGAGGCGCTTCGATTGCGCCCTTGATCACGTCGAGGATCTGCATGCGCGCCTTCTTGGCCTGCGCAAAAGCTTGTGCGAGCACGGGCACGGGCACACCTTCTACCTTGACGTCCATCTGTACGGCAGTGACACCGTCGCGAGTACCGGCGACCTTGAAGTCCATGTCGCCATGATGATCTTCGGGACCCTGGATATCAGTGAGTACTTTGTGGGTCTTGCCATCACTCATCATACCCATCGCGATACCGGCGACCGGCTTTTGGATCGGTACACCCGCATCCATGAGAGCGAGTGTCCCTGCGCATACCGACGCCATCGAGGTGGAGCCATTGGATGCAAGTGATTCTGCGACAATACGAATCGTATAAGGGAAAATGTCTTTAGTGGGAAGCACTGCACGTAGCGCCTTCTCGGCGAGTGCACCGTGGCCAATCATGCGACGATTCATGCCGCCGACGCGACCCGTCTCTCCGACGGAGAATGGCGGGAAGTTGTAGTGGAGCATGAAAGTCTTTTTGGCCTCCTGATACTCGATTGTGTCGAGGAGCTGTGCATCGCCAGGACCGCCGAGCGTGAGTGCGGCGAGTACGTGTGTGGCACCGCGATAAAAGATACCGGTACCGTGGATCATCGAAGACACGCCGCCCGCCTGCGCAAACAACGGCCGGATCTCGTCCATCGCACGACCATCGACACGCTTGTCTTCTTTGATCGCAAGGTCATGCACGTAGGCGTCCATACGCTCTTCGTAGTACGCATCAAGCTTGTTGTGCGGGACATCTTCAAATCTTTCTGCGGCGGCCTTGACCCACTCTGCCTTGAAGGAGCCGAGCTCAGTCTTGCCAAGGAGACCTCCGGTCGCGGCAAGCTTGGGCTCGATGATCTCCGCAAAAGCAGCTTCGATCTCGGGAGTCGGGGTAAAGACGGGGAAAACGGACTTTTCCTTGCCCTGCTCCTTGATAATAGACTGCTGCCAGGCCTGGATCTGCTCGATCGACTCACTCGCCGTCTTGAGCGCCTTTTCGAGCGTCTCCTCGGAGACTTCGCGTGAGCCGACTTCGATCATGTTGATGAGGCCATCCTTGCCGCAGGCTGTGAGGTCCATGATCGCGCGCGGAGAGCCGTCTTCATCGCGCTGTTTGTAGGTGGGATTGACGATGAATTGCTCGCTCCCCTCTTCGAGGCCGATGCGTACCGCAGAGACCGGACCGTTCCACGGGATATTGGAGGTAGCGAGTGCGAGCGACGCGGCCGTGACCGCGAGCACATCGGTATCATATTCTTCGAGCGCGAGCACGGTGATGATCACCTGCACATCGCGTTTGAGGCCCTTGGGAAAAAGTGGGCGGATCGTACGATCGACGATACGGCCCGAAAGCACAGCTTCGTCGGACGGCCTACCTTCGCGGCGCATGAAGCGTGAGCCGAGGATCGCTCCGGCGGCATAAAACTTCTCTTCGTATTCGACGGAAAGCGGGAAATAATCAAGATTTGAGTCCTTGGAGCCCATGACCGCGGTCGCGAGCACAGCCGAGTTGCCGTAACGTACGAGCACCGAGCCGTTGGCCTGGTCCGCCCAATCATTGAATTCTGCTGATAAGGTCTTCCCCCCGATTTCGAGGGAATATTCTTTTTTCACCATAATAAGATCGTTTTTTAATCGATCCTTAGATTTTAGGGCTCAAACGCATGTTTGAATCCTACCTATCCAAGGACCGCTTGTAATACGAACACCATACCATAAACCATTGGAAAGATGAACTCCTCCATATAAAAAGCGGCCGCATCTTGGCAGAGCGGCCGCATTAATCTTGTTCTTATTGCCCCAACACGTACATGAGTGTTTTCTCGGGGCGCTTCCCTGCCAGAAAATCTTCCTGCGCACGCGCGAGACCTTCCGGGATAGAAAGTCCGAGCTTATGCAAACCCTTGTAGGGGTAGACTTCAAGAGCCTGGACACCCTCCTTATCAATCGGTGCCGTCTCAAGCGCTTCTATGTCCGTTAGGATGGTCGGGACACACCGGTCTTCTGCATACGCCTTTTCAAGAAAACTCATTTGCACTTCTCGACTTTCATTACGCATCCCAGCAGCTGCTGCCAGGTCGTTATGGGAGAAACAAGCAAACGCCTTGAGAGCAATGGGGGTGTCGATGGCTTCGGCATACGCTGAGCCGGCCGCGCACCCGAGCACAAGGAGCGTAGCAATCATAAATGTACGCATTGTTCCATCCTTTCCTTCTGGGCATACCCACTACGGATACTACCGCGCGCCATAATAGTGGATAAACTCTCTTTTGTCCATATACATATAGATGCATTCAAGTACTCCTGCCGCCATATACGGCGCCAGGAGTCTTCTCTCTTATTTTTACTCCGCATCACCAAAATCAGTGACGCCGTCTGTCGAATCGCGCATTGGCTCGTCGTTGCGACGAGGGCCGCGGCCGCCTGTGCGGCGGACTGGGCGGTAGTTGATGAGGTAGCGGCGAGGATCTTCGTCGAGATCGAGGAAGTGGTCGGCGACCTCCTTGAGGCGGCCCGAAGTAGAGCGCCCAAATGAGACGACCTCTACCTGGCATCCACCATGGATCTTGAGGTATTCGACGAGCGGCACGAAATCGCCGTCGCCGGTGAAGAGTATGACCGTGTCTACCTTGGAAGAGACCGTGATCGCATCGACCGCGAGGCCGACATCCCAGTCTGCTTTCTTGGCACCGCCATAGAAGATCTGGAGATCTTTGGTCTTGGGTTCGATGCCCATCTTGGTGAGCGCGTCCAAAAAGGCCGTCTCTTCGCCGGATTCGGTGGTCACGAGGTAGGCGCGCGCTCGGATGAGGCGGCGATCCTGGACCGCATCCTTGAGCACATTGCCAAAATTAACGCGCGAATGATAGATATTTTTCGCACTGTGATAAAGGTTTTGCGTGTCGATGAATACACCGACTCGCTGTTCTGGATGTTTTATGATTGCCATAAAAATAGTAGTTAGCCACTAGGGTATAGCCAATGGTAAGTTATTAAAAATTCGCACAAAAACTCTTTATAGAAATGGGCATTTACCCAAACCAATTATACCCAAATATTCGCCATAGGGCTCCCTATACCCGAGTGGCTATTGGCTAAAACCTTACTTTTTGAGACCGAGCTTTTTGACAAGCGTGCCGTACGCGCGCTTATTATGTGTCTCAAGATACTTCAAATGCTTACGACGATCCGCAACGAGACCCAAAAGACCTCGACGAGAGTGTTTGTCTTTTGTATTTTTGTTTAAATGCTGAGAGAGTTCCTCAATACGGCGCGTAAGAACAGCTACCTGTACCTCAGGAGAACCTGTATCGGTATCATGGCGCTGCGCCTTGACGATCTCATTCTGCTTCTTTCGCTTTGTAAGCATGAAGCAATCGTAGCACATTACCCTAGATTTTGCAAGGACTCCTGTATATAAGCCCTAAAATGGCTAATTCTTTTTGGTATTGGTAGCAGGAGCAGCGGCTGCAGCAGTGACCTTTACGAGCTTTACATCGAACACGATTGTCGAATTGGCCGGGATGATCACCTTTCCTGAAGCATCCTTAACATCCTGCGTACCATAGCCCAGAGCCGGAGGGATTGCCATCAAGCGTTCACCTCCCTCTTTCATACCATTAACACCGATCTGGAATCCAGGGATAAGACCTTGTGCACCAAGCGTGAACGTGAGAGGTTCATTGTTATGCGCCTCGGAGCTGTCGAAAACAGTTCCATCAGGAAGTTTACCGACGTAAAGAACTGCCACAGTCGAACCAGGAGTAGCCTCTGTACCCGTACCTACGGTTACGTCTTGCGCCTGGACCTGTGTCTCAGCGGCGGCGGCTGTAGTGGTAGCCGTAGCATTCGCAGCAGGCTGAGTGACAGCTGCTCGACCCATAAATACGAAGTAGAGGCCTGCGAGCACGATAATAATAAGCACTACCCAAATAATGATAGATTTTGTATTCATATTCATCAAGAATACGCGCCTGTTTTGCAAACGCAAGTGTTGTGACTGTGGACAACTCATTTTTCTTAGCAGTACTCTACTTTAGAAAAATAGGAATGCTCTCGTGGTACAACTCATAGAAAGAGTATACTGACCCTATGGAACCGCTTGCATCGCAAATACGCCCTAAAACCTTCAATGAATTCGTCGGCCAAGAGCATTTGACCGGCGCGGCAAAACCCCTGCGCATCGCGATCGAAAAGAAAGAGTTGTTCTCATTTATCCTATGGGGGCCACCAGGAAGCGGCAAGACGACGCTCGCACGCATTTATGCGCAAGCACTGGAAGCCGACTTTTATGAGCTCTCAGCGGTCGAAGCAGGCAAAGACGACATCCGCAAGGTACTCGGCACCCGCCTTCGCCAAGGCTATGGCGGGCAAAGCGCGCTTGCTCTCCATAAACCCAAGATCTTGTTTATAGACGAAATACATCGATTCAACAAAGCCCAACAGGACTTCCTCCTCCCCTTCGTCGAGCGCGGCGATATCACGCTCATCGGCGCCACCACCGAAAACCCGAGTTTCGAGATCATCTCTCCCCTTCTGTCGCGCTGCCGAGTCTTTGTACTCAAGGAACACACGCCCGAGGAGATGACTCGCATCATTGCACGCACCAAGATCAAGCTACCAAAACCAGCGCGCGAATGGCTCATCGAGATGGCCGGCGGCGATGCGCGACAAGCGATCACCGTACTCGAGACCGCACAAAAGCTCTACAACAAGATCACGCTTGAAACACTCAAGGAAGCCGTGCAGTCGACACATATCCGCTACGATAAAAAAGGTGAGGAGCACTTCAATACCATCAGCGCATTCATCAAATCCATGCGCGCCTCTCAGCCGGATGCCGCGCTCTACTATCTGGCGCGTATGGTAGCGGCAGGAGAAGACCCGATATTCATTGCGCGACGCATGGTGATATTCGCGAGTGAAGACATCGGCCTCGCCCAGCCGACGGCACTCGTGGTCGCCAACGCCGTCTTCCGCGCCGTAGAGACGGTCGGCTATCCGGAAGCGGCGATCAATCTCGCACACGGCGTCGCCTATCTTGCTCAATGCAAAAAAGATCGCAGCGCATACGATGCCCTCCGCACCGCGCAAGCAGATGTACAACAATTCGGCAACCTCCCCATCCCGATGAACATCCGCAACGCCCCGACCAAACTCATGAAAGACATCGGATACGGCAAGGGGTATGAAAAATATTCTGATGAAAGTTATCTGCCGGAAAAATTGCAGAAGAAAAAGTATTTGAAATAGAAAACCGCGCGACGCTTGCGCCGCGCGGTTGCTCAAAGGTCGTCTACCGGACACGGTTTCAAAACCTCAAGTGCTTTTTCGAGAGTTATTGGTCCTAGTGCTTTCACTACCCGAAGAAGCAACAGCAGGTCATGCTCGGTTAAAGTTATACCTTCTCCGCCTTGTCGCTTGTCCCTTTCCGGTACGACGGTAGATGGAAAACCGAGTTTGTGCAGCCACTCCTTCTCGCTTTCGCCGCAACCACGAGCGATTCGGGAGACTGTGCCGGCGAGGGAGCGCCACGTGTGTCTCCGTTTCTTGTCCGTCAATACCGTTGAGATATGGCTTTCAAAGCTGCCGGACTCTATTTTTCCAACTGTGCTTGGGCTGATTCGGAACCTGGTGCCAATCTCTCTGTTACTGAACCGCTCTCGCTGCTTGTATGCAAGGAGCATGTCAGTAAGTGAGTTGCTTATAGTCATACGAACCTCCTGTTTCTATTCCGCTGGAATTATTGCATATTACATACCAACTGTCAAACTTTGTCCGACAATTGTTGACAAGGTTTCGACAACAGAATACCCTTGTATAATGGAAGAAAAAATGCTTGATTCGCTCGGGCTGAACCACAAGGAGATTGGTGCATATCGCGCCATGCTCAAGCTTGGCACCGCAACCCCTGTCAGCCTTGGAAAGGCCGCGGGGGTGAAGCGCACCACCGCCTATAGCATTGCGCGCAATCTTGTCGATAAGGGACTCTTGGTCGAGGATGTCACTACACGGCCGCGCACGTTTACTCTTGCGAAGCCTGTCGACGTACTTGCTCTTTTAGATGAAGAAAAGAAACGTCTACATCAGAAAGAGATCGTGCTCAAGGCAGTAGCTGATGAGCTGACGGAGCTTTCTACAAAAACTCATTATCCGGTGCCAACACTGCGCTTTATTGAGGAGAATAAGATTGCCAGCTTCTTGAAACAGCAAACACCGATCTGGGACAAAAACATTCTCGATACCGGCGAGACGACGTGGTGGGGATTCCAAGACCACGCCTTCGTCGAACACTACGGCGATTGGATCAGTTGGTATTGGGCGCAATCACCGCAGCCGATTGATCTCAAACTCCTCTCTAATTTTGCGGAATCGGAAGTCAAATTCGGCAAGAAGTTAGCCCCGCGACGACTCATCAAGTATTGGGGGGAAGCCGCACTGTTCCGCTCCACCCTATGGGCGATCGGTGATTACATGGTGATGATCAACACCCGCACCAAGCCCTTCTATCTCGTAGAGATCCACGACTCGTTGATGGCCAACGACCAGCGCGAAGTATTCAAAAATCTCTGGCCCTTGGTTTAGGTTAAGTTATCTACCGGAAAAATTGACGAAGCGGAAGTATTTGAAATAGGTGCAATGTTTCTCCCATGAGAAAAACCCGTGACCTTAGAGGGGTCACGGGTTTTTATTTTCCTGACTCAAGCGATATTCCTGAATCAGGATATAGTCGGTTTTCTCTGCACACCGATCCTTCTTCTTGGCATTGGCTTCCGCCAATAGCTGCTTCTCGAAATCATCCATAGGTGGCGTATAGTACTCATGATTTCCGATCTTCAAGATGAAGAAAAGCTCTGTCCGAAAAGCGCACACGTTCTTGCGGTCAGAAAATTCCGGCCGCATGTAATACAGTGCGCGTTGCAGTGGCTCCGGCGGCACCCATCCATGCAGCACATCGTCTGCCGCTTCGACCGCTTCTCGATAAGCGGCACCAGAGAGCACGCGTAGCCACTTCCTCGGATCAGGCGACCAAGAAAACTGTTTGCGCGCCCGGACGGCTTCGCAGATAGTCCCCGGCTGCCCATGGGGAGCAAACACGATACCACTGATGTCGTAGATCAGTCGCATCAAAGTGACATGCGCAACCATTCTGTTGCCCGGAGGCGGTTCCAATGCGGCAGAACTCTCCCAAAACACATTCCGGATCATACACTCCCGATCGTCTTGGGTGAGGATCACCGGCGGACGAATGTGCTTCCTGGGATGATGGTGCCTCTGCGGAACGATTTGGTGGTGTCGTCCGTGATGCGGTCGTGAATGATGTTTGGATCTGGCATGGGCCTCTTCTTGAAAAGTCAGAAGGAAGCCGGTGCAGAGCGCAAAAACGAGCGCAGTGTATCGCGCAAAGATTTTGGTAGACATGGCATCCTCCTTTCTTTTGGTGTGTTACTTTATGTGCTCTTTCCACAATACTATGCATGAAGGGTTCGTGAAGTAGACAACAGTGGATAACATTTTCTGATACCATGGGAGTATGGCGGCTAATCTCAAAGACCTCAAAATGCAGTTCCTTGAATACCTCGAGATCGAAAAAGGTCGCAGTGTGAAGACAGTCGAGAATTACGATCGATACCTCACGCGATTTTTCACCTTTGCCAAGGTGTCCGACCCCAAGAAGATCACCGAGCAGATGGTCCGCGAATTCCGCATCACGCTCAATCGCTCGAGCGGCACCTCGGGCACCATGAAAAAGAACACACAGAATTATCACCTCATCGCGCTACGCGCGTTCCTCAAATTCCTCCGACGGCGCGACATCGACTCGCTCAATCCCGAACGCATCGAGCTCGCCAAGGTCGGCGGACGCGATCTCGACCTGATCAGTGCGAATGAACTCGATCGCCTACTGAAGGGTCCCAGCGGCGATTCGCTCACGGCACTGCGCGACCGCGCGATCCTCGAGCTCTTCTTCTCGACCGGCTTGCGCGTCTCCGAGCTGTGCAATCTAGATCAGGATCTCGATCTCTCACGTGATGAATTCTCTGTGCGCGGCAAGGGAGAGAAGGTGCGCGTCGTATTCCTCTCTAATGATGCCAAGAAAGCGATCGCTGCATACCTGAAGAAACGCGGCGACATGAGCGACGCACTCTTCGTGAGCTACGGTGTCGGCGCCCCTAAGGGTAAGGATCTCCCGCGCCTCACTCCCCGATCCGTCGAGCGGCTCGTGAAGCAATATGCAATCAAAGCCGGCATCACCCGCAAAGTCACCCCGCACGTGATCCGTCACTCATTTGCGACCGACCTCCTCGAAAACGGCGCTGACCTCCGTAGTGTCCAAGCACTCCTCGGCCATGCCAATATCGCGACCACGCAGGTCTACACCCACGTCACCGACAAACACCTCCGCGAGATTCACAAAGCATTTCATGGAAAACGACGGCGATAATTCTCATAAAGGTAGAAAATGGATCAAGCGCGCAGGCGTGGCCGGATTCCTTTTCTTTTCTATCAAGGGCCTGCTCTGGATTATCTTACCCACTGTTTTTATTTGATGGAACGCCTCGTAGCCCGACTCCACCGAACAAGAGAGGAGTAATTGTATAAAAAGTGCGGCCGCGCACGAGTGTGCGGCCGCTTTTCCACTATCGCTCACCGACGATTGCTCATCACTTCCCTTTTCATAAGGTGGCGCAGACCAAAACTAATACGCGTGCCCTGCTTCACGTTGTCGACAAAATGAAACGGCCGCGGAAGTCCCAAAAAACCATACCCGCGCATCAGAATCAGGTCGCCCGGTCGGCTCGATATCACTTCAGGATCGGCACCACTCCTCTCTTTGCAGACACAAAATGACGCTTCTCCTTCGAGCACGAACACGGCGATCACATTGATACACTCTTTGTGGTCGCGATGTGGCGATATCGAATACTTTTGACTTATCGCGGCCTCTCGATACACCTGCACGACCCCCTCATTAAACCGCAGCGGCGTCTGGATCACCTGATATTTTCTGTGCAGTTGATCGTCTATAACAACCTCAGCGGCCTGCATCAACGACCGAAGCGCACCGTCTTCCGGTAGCGTGTCGCAAGACCGGAAATTCTGCACGACCCCCGTCTTAGTGACCACCTCCACATCGTGAAAAGGTAAAGCGCGCGCCTCGTCACACAGTCGTTCAAGCTCTGATGTATCGAGTGAAGCAAGAGCTGTAGCGCCGCGACCCATAAGATCGTGTATATGCTCCGGCAAAATTTTGAGATTCATGTATCACCTCCCCTTGATCCAAGGACCATATCTTCTGCCCCCAGACTACTAGCCGGGGCCTCGAGGAGCAAGCGGGATGCATACTATACCGCTCGGTAACATGAGCAGCTTTTCTTTTTACGGAGACGCCGTGCTACGATGCGTCCACCATGCCGGAGACAATCATCTACATTGATGCGGCAAATATCATTCTTTCGGCACAAAACCTAGACTTCGACCTTGATATATTCAAACTGATACAACATCTCAAGGATTCGTTTCGTTCTGCTCACATCGTTTACTTTACGGGCAATTTCAAGAGCAAACAGGAAGAATTTCTAGCACTCGAACAGATGGAAGTGGAGATGGTGTACAAGGAGATCTACAACGAACACAACAAATCCAAGGCGAATTGCGATGTAGAGATTTCGCACCGCATGACATCCGACCTTTTGCTCGGTACAGCAGAAAAGATCGTACTTTTGAGTGGAGATGGTGATTTTGCATGTCTGTGCGACTTCGCCCAGTCCAAAGACATTACGATCAAAGTAATGGCCTTCGACCCTGTCAGCTGCTCTCGTGTCATCAAAAGACGTCAGTTCGCCAAGGTTTCCTATCTCGTTGAACTAGGGGCACTTATCACCAAAGAAAAACCCCCGGCAGGCACGTGACCTGCAAGGGTTTTTTCTGATTGATTAAAGTATATATCAGCCTAAAATAAAAGCAATCGCCCTATGAAAATCGTCTCGTGGAATGTGAATGGGATTCGTGCCGTGCACAAGAAAGGGTTTTTTGAGCCCATGATCAAGGGCTTGCGACCGGATATTCTCTGCCTCCAAGAGACCAAGGCCGAGCAACACCAATCCGAAGTGGATCTGCCGGATTATGAAGAATACTGGAACAGTGCGACCAAAAAGGGCTATAGCGGTACCGCCATCTTCACTAAACACAAGCCCCTGAGTATCACCTTTGACCTTCCCGAGGATATCGAGGAAAAATATGGCCTTTCTGATGATAAGTACGGCAATCCCAACACCGAAGGGCGTGTCATAGCGGCAGAATTCGATGATTTTTATGTAGTAAATGTCTATACACCCAATGCCAAAGACGACCTTTCCCGAATCCCCCTCAGACACAAGAAGTGGGATCCTGCATTTTTGGCATATTGTAAGCGCCTCAATGAGGAAAAACCGGTGATATTTTGCGGCGATCTCAATGTCGCCCATACGCCCGACGACCTCGCCAATCCAAAACCCAACGAGGGGAAGAAAGGATTTACAAAGGAAGAGCGTGCAGGGATCGATTCGATGATCAAATCAGGGTTTGTGGATTCCTTTCGCCATTTCACACAAGGCAATGGTCATTACTCGTGGTGGAGTCCTTTTGCAAACGCACGCGAGCGCAATGTCGGCTGGCGCATTGATTATATTTTTGTACAGAAAAAACTCATGCAGCATGTGTCCGCTGCAAAAATTCACGCGGATGTGTTGGGATCCGATCATTGCCCTGTCAGCATAGTTGTTAGCCACTAGCCAATAGGGTCTAGTAATAGAGCCCCACTACCGGCTATACCCTAGTGGCTAACCACTGTCCTTTAGTTATCCACAGGCATGTCCTTTACACTGTCCGATAGTACAGTATTCTTACCTTCAGTGCTCTTTGACGTCTTCCGTTGTTCTTAACCACAACGAGAACACATACGTACAAATTACTTACGCTACTAAAAATTTAACGATACCTCCGTATCGTATTGGACGCCAAAGTATATTTGTCAAAAAAAGATTCTCGCGCTCTTTATAAAGAAAAAACGAGAAGACGTAGATTAAGCCGCCTCGCAAGGTAATTGGATCAGTAGCGACATACTGATCCAATCCCCTCACGAGGCGGTTTTTCTTTTGAGACTGAATAAATCGGCGCATTTCTTCGTTGCACTGCGCAAAACATCGCTCACCCTACTTCTTGTAGGGCTCACAATGCTTTGCTTGCGCGCCTCGAACTGCATCCGATTTATTAAGCCTCCCGAGATAAGTGACTTAACTTAGGAGATACTAAACTGGCTATTTAAACCCCTTCACAAAGAAATTCTTGGCCATTTTTGACCTTAGTTTCTTGGCACATGTCCTGTTTCTGGATATTTTTAGCTTGGATCGGACCCGCATTTTGGGTATTTGAGCGAGCATTTGAGCCACGATCCCGGTAATCTCGGTATTTCGCTGATAGATCTCCTCAATCAGCTCGGTGGCCTTGGGATCAAGCCGTGTTTCAAAGATAAAGTCCCCCATTACCACCACATAGTAGGTCTCGTCTTCAAAAAGCCGCTCAATATGGTACTGGCGCAGTTCGGTGTTGAAATCAGGACGAATTACCTTATCAAGCGCCGTATTCCCGCCCACCGTCATGAGGAATTGCTTCCCGAGCGAGGTCACTTCGTCTATCAGTGCGTGTTCGGTATCCTTGCGGCCGATATAAAACCAATAGTGCGGGTCGTAGGTGTATACCGCATCACTGGCTGGCGTAGCATGGACGATGATGTTTTGAGCATGGCCCCAAAAAGCGTCGAGTTGTTGGATCGTCGCAAACGAATACGAAATGCTCTCTTTGTCCGCGAGTGAGAGGATACCGATCGCTCCGGTATCGTCGGTGTACACCCTCTCCATCCCTAGGATCAGGTTGCGCATTTTTTGGATCCAGGTCGTATTGAGTGACACCGTCCTCTTCTGCACGACCACGCAATCTTCCGCCTTGAGTCGGCGCAAGGCGGCATAGAAACCCTGTTTCGTCACGGCCTCGCTCTTGCGTAGCTGAATAAGTGAATCCTGAGTATTTAAGCCACCATTTTTGAGTAGCAGGATCATCTTTTCGTCCAAACTCTTTGGATCCAACAAACTCATCTCCCTAGAGTACCTTTTTGACAGTAAACTGCAAGTTTACTTTCTTATGAAAATACAGTGCATTAGATCTTATAAATCAACTTTTAAGTACACTTTCCTCAAAGAATCGCAGGATCAGTCTTTTCAGACCTAGGAGACGTGGTGCTTCTCACGAAGCTCCTGCACAGCGGCGGCATCTTCCTCTGCGCGGCGGTCTTTGCCGGCTAGGCCGAGCTTTTTGAGACCCTCATCGTTGAACTCAGAGAGTTCAGTTGAGCGTTTGTCTAGATACTCAACGGTGTTCTTCGCCGGATCATCGAGTACTTCTTCGAGGAGAGCGTGGAGGATCCAGCCTATGCGGGGTCCGGGCTTTTCACGTGTAACGTCCATCACCCGAGCGCCGTCCATTTTGAGCATAGCCACCGATATCGGGTCGCGCATAGCCTCATCCACCATCGACATGTACTTACGGAGCCGAAAGGGCTGCTCCTTGGGTCTGCCGGTGCCTATACGATCGCACATGCGCAAATTGAGAAGCTCCTCGATGTGTTCCTTGCCCACATTGACGATCATGCGGCGCACGGCCGAGAGTGTGACAGTATCCGGATCCGAGAAAAACATGTGCCAGCGGATGAGCGTGGTCACCACTTCGATCGTTTCACGTGAAAATTTCAGGTTTTGTAGTATTTTCTTGGCCATTCTGGCACCGATTACTTCGTGCCCGTGAAATGTCCAGTCGCGTTTCTCGTCCGACCACCGGCGCGCCACAGGCTTGCCTATGTCGTGCAATAGAGCCGCGAGACGGACCTCTAGGGGCCACTCCTTGTCGGCGGCATGCTGCATTGAGCGCAGATTATGCTCGAATACGTCAAAAGAATGTGCCTGGTTCTGATCAATCCCGATCCCCTCTTCTATTTCGGGAAGTATGTACTTCAAAATACCGAGCTTTTGAGCCACATAAAGGGCCTGCATAGGTCGCGGCGACATGAGGATGCGTACAAACTCGTCCCGCACCCGCTCACGAGAGATCTTCTCGAGCTGAGCGGCCTGAGCGACGATGCCCGCAGATGTCTGCGCCTCAATGACAAAATCAAGCTCCGCCGCCAAGCGTACTGCACGGAGCATACGGAGCGCATCCTCCCAGAAACGCTCATTCGGGTCCCCTACCGCTGCGATCACTCTGCGCTCGATATCCCCTTTGCCACCATGCTCATCAACGAGGATGTGGGCGATCGGGTCATATGCGATCGCATTGATCGTAAAGTCACGCCTTTTAAGGTCTTCGCTCAAGGATTCGCTAAAACGCACCTCGTCCGGGTGTCGAGCATTGGAATAACCGGATTCTACGCGATACGGAGTCACCTCGATCACTTTAAGCTTGGGGTCCGAAGATTCGGTCACGACACCCACGGTACCGTAGTCGTTTTCATAAAATGTCTCAGAAAAGAGGCCTTGGATCTGTTCTGGGTTTGCATTGGTGGTCACGTCCCAGTCTTTTGGTTCACGTGAAACGATCAGGTCGCGCACACACCCACCGACCAAATAGGCTTCAAATCCAGCGTTTTTAAGGGTCTTGCATACATTAAAGACAGCGACGGGAACGATAAATGGATCAGTCAGCATAATATGTTCATTGTACTCGTTATACACAGATTTACTATTTCAAATATGTGGATAGCGAATGTATACTACATTAATGAGAAAAATGGTACGGGAAAAAGAACGGGTTATTGCCCTACGGAAAAGTGGTTTGACCTACAAAGAGATTGCACAACAAGTACCTGTTTCTAAAAGCTCTATCTCAGACTGGTTGAAAGATTGCTCGCTTACCGATTCAGAAAAAACAGTGTTGAAAAAGCACACAAATTCAAATATTTCCAGGGGGAGAATTCGTGCGGCAGCGGCCCTCCGAGATAAGCGACTAAAACGCGATCAAGTGCTTTTTTCTGTCGCAAAACAAGAGTTCGAGGCATCCAAACATAACCCACTATTTTTGACCGGAATATCCTTGTACTGGGCAGAGGGGTCCAAACGACAAGGTGGCTTTGCCTTTACTAATTCCGACTCCGATATGGTGCGTGTCATGTTGTTATGGATGAAACAGTTCCTTGGCCTACACACCTCAGAAATCAGGGCACGTTTATACATACATAAACCATACGCACATGAACAATGCGAAGAATACTGGGCGGAACGAACAGGGATCCCACGTGCTAATTTTGGGAAAACAATTTATAAACCAACAGGGCTTCTTATTAAAAAGAGGCCGAATTACAAAGGGTGCCTCCGTATAGAGACCGGTAAGACTGCGCACCTGAGGAAGATGCTATTTTGGACAAACATGATGGTTGAGTATTACCGCGAAAAATAGTACAGTGACGAGCGTAGTCATTGTCAATAATATTGTCCCTGTAGCTCAAAGGATAGAGCGCTTCGCTTCGGACGAAGAGGTTGTGGGTTCGAGTCCTGCCAGGGACACACGCGGTAATTGCTCACTCAAATTGATGCTGTATAATCATCTACGTTCGCGGGCATGGTTAAGTGGTAAGACAGTATCTATAGTCATTGAACATGGCTGTGGTATAAAAGTAGTTAATCAGCGGGCATGGTTAAGTGGTATAACACGTCCTTGCCAAGGATGAGTCGGGAGTTCGATTCTCCCTGCCCGCACAAAGAGCAAAACAAATGGAGGAACAAAAGGCCTTGCGATATGCAAGGTCTTTTGTGTTACAGATCGGACATGCCTCAACTGTATTAGCTCAGACTCACGGACTACTTGTCCACTCCCCTGTCCCCAGCGTTGAAAAACCTGGATATTTTGATCAAATCTGGGGAAAACCCTGGGGATATGGGGATAAGAGACACGGCCAAACAAAGGACATTTGTGTACAATATGTGCATAAAAAGCTTATTTTAAGCCAAATTTTGCAGTTTTGTACAATATTCACAAAAGGACCGATTGGTTTTTCTTATGTTCCAAAGGTCTTTTGCACCAAAATGTTTCTAAGTACATGTTTCGCGTGAAATGTACTGGAACGGCCTTATACACTTTGCCAGATACATTTTCAAAGGATCAAGTAGTAGAAAGTGTTTCTCCGAGTATAATCAATCCATTCAACATGAATCTCGACCAACATCGCAAAGAGATCGGCAGGATAGGGGAGGATATCGCCGCGCAATTCCTCGAACGAAAGGGTTTTAAGGTGATCGCCAAAAACTACCGAAAACCCTGGGGTGAGATTGATATTATTGCTGAGAAAGGTGGTGTGGTCCGGTTTGTGGAGGTCAAAAGTGTTACACGTGAAAACCTGCCGGATGTTACACGTGAAATGTCGAGCTACCGGCCCGAGGAGCAAATACACCCCTTCAAGCTGCGTAAAATAGCCCGTACGGCCGAAATATACATGAATGAGAGGGGAGATGACCGCGAGTACCAGATCGACGCGGTGGGGGTCTTCCTAAATACCAAGGAAAGGAAGGCTCGATGCCGTCTTTTTGAACAAGTCCTTTAGGACATGGGACATAAAAGACACGGTGTGTCCTTTATGGTTCGCTAGCACACAGGAAAAGCGCGGAATGGATCCGCGCTTTTTTGATTAGGGCGTACTGTCGTCTGCTGCTGATTCGCCTATCAGAAACCCTACGAGACTAACGGCCACGATTGGGAGGAGGTGGAATTTCTCCCCGCAAAGTTCCATTATGACTGCCGGGAAAGCAAAAAATAAGGCCATAAAAACGCCGAATTTAAATCTTTCCCAGGACATCCCATGAAAATAATCGTATACCGTGCGGTTGGGACTATTTTCCTCACAGATCACAATGAATCCTGCAAATTCTAAACCCAGTACGACACACGCGAACAAGGCTGGTATCATCAACGCCAGGACACCGCTGAGCAACAGGCCATACACCACGATCCTCAGTAGGGGATTTCCCATGATTCACTCCTCCTCACCTTCCGAATCGAATATAATCACAGGTAGGGGGAGGCATCAAGAGAAGTGGTCGAGCCTCCGCCTGACATCCTTTTATACCAGGCCACGCGCAGCAATTCTGCGCTTTTCGGTGCGTATCCCCACACGGCACAGTATTTGTTGAACGGAGCAAATGAATGAGCCGCGAATGAGGTACACTGAGAGGCATGCGTAAAAAGAGTCAATTCACGATCTTCTTGGAGTCTGTAGTACGGTATCAAGCAAGGCG
>JACROD010000024.1 GCA_016214605.1 Candidatus Kaiserbacteria bacterium | reverse complement strand
TTGTTCGATCTATTCGCGGAGCGCAAGGCGCTTCGCGGTCTTGCCCTATGACGGGGCAACCGTATCGGAGAGCCGTATGCGGGCAATCCGCACGTACGGTTCGATGAGGGGACGGAGTTTTGCTCCTCCTACTCTATTTTTGCTGCGCAGGCAAGTGTACTTACACTGTCCTATAGGACAAGATAAGTACGTGCGGAGATTTGCTCTATGTCCCGGTGGCTATGTTAAACTGGCCACATGAAAAAGATCTATTTCATCCGCCATGGCGAGAGCCAAGGCAATGTGGGCAATGCTTGGCAGGGGCCGCATGGGTCGCTCACGCAGAAGGGTCGCTCGCAGGCAGCGAGTGTCGCCGAGCGGATGAGGACGATTCCGTTCTCTGCGTTGATCTCGAGCCCCTTCGAGCGCGCCAAAGAGACCGCCGAAGCGATCGTGGCACAGGTCGGTAAGGAGATAGAGTTTTCCGAGCTCTTCGTCGAGCGGCGCCGACCGACCGAGCTCATCGGCGTGGCGCGCAACGACCCGCGCTCGCTGGAGGTCGATGCGCAGATCAATATGAATTTTGGGACCTCTGGATGGCGTCATTCCGACGAGGAGAATTTTGAAGACATGATGGCGCGTGCCAAGGCGGCGCTCACATATCTCGCCGAGCATTCGCAAGACGAGATCGCCGTCGTCACGCATGGATTCTTTATGCGCGTCATGCTCGCAGCGGCGCTCGCGGGAGAGAATCTCACACCCGAATTATGCGAGCATTTTCTTGTCTCATTTCGCACCGCCAACACCGGCATCTCGCTCCTGATGTACGACGAGAAAGCGCCGCGCTCGTGGTGGCTCTGGACGTGGAACGACCACGCGCATTTGATGGGAAAGTAGACTTTGGATTTTTATACAAAAGAAGAAAGAAAACCGCCGACATTCTCGTGTCGACGGTTTTTGCACCGCGCCCCAGTGATTATCTGAGATGCACAAACGTCCACATGCTCAGGTTAAAGAGCAGATGAGTGGATATAACGGACAAGGCTCCTTTGGCAAGTTTGTTATGCATGCCGCCGCACTTTAAGAGTACTACGGAAAATATTATTCCTCGGCAAGGATCGGGTTTGCGGTCCGGAATACATCGCCGCGTCTGCGCGATCGCAGGAAGATCGAGGACAACAGATCGTTGCTCGATACGAGCATAGCGAGCAAGGTCGACGCGATGAGCACGATGGTGAACGTAAGGGCTGCGTCATACTGTGCGATGAACGCACGTATCGTCATGCCATAATCACGTGCGACGTACGGCGTCGCATATGCGTGTGCCGCCGGGACGATGTCTTGGATGATCCGATATGAAGCGTATTTGTTTGAGAGTGAAGCGGCCAAAATCAAACCTCCCATTCCTATGATGACGAGCAGCAAGCTGACGCTGATCGCGATGCTTCCGATGCGCGTCAATATGTCGCGTCTGTACATGATACTTTTGCATGTGAGCACGATGTGCCGTGTCGCCACATTGCATCCGATAATGACGAGGTGCACGACGATCGAAAGCCCGAAAAATGGGTTTGCCATATGTCTTTAGGGGGATCTCTGCGACGACGATTCACTTGCCCGGAGAGCGGGGATCCGAGCCGGTTTGAACCACACGAGATTCTTTCGGCGCATGATGACTTCGGTCACGAATGTTTCGACGAAGATCCACGCATTCACATACGCGAGAAACACATACGGTATCGGCGAGAGCAGAATGTCGATGCGCTTGCATACGATCGCCGCCCATGCGGCAAACACGGTCGCGATGAGAAGGTAACCAAACGTGATCTCCGCGGCAAAAACCGGATTGAGGAAGGGAAGCGCAAGGATGAGGAGTGAGAAGGCCATTCCTTCTATGTAGATGAGAGAGAGTTCGAGCGCACGCGCAGGGTGTGCGGCGGCGACCCCGATGTGCTTGAGCAGATTTTGCCAGCCGCCGGCTATCAAAGCGCGCGCTCCGTCATACCCGGATTCAACGGCAAGAACACGGCCAAGTACGGCTTGCTCGCGTTGTCGGTGAATGCTGATACGCCACTCTCGCAAGTGCAGTCGTGGATCGATCAGGCAAGGGCCAACAGACAGTGGGCGATACTCGTCTTCCATATGATCAGCAATGATCTGAGTCATGATCCCTATGGAGCGACTCCTGCGACCCTGCAGGGGATTGCCAATTATGTAAATGCGAGCGCGGTGCCGGTCCGCACGGTGGCGGAGGGAGTGAGCCTGATGCAGTAGATATATGGTTGAAGTCGTGTCTATCTTGTTTAAGAGTTTGATGTGCTATATTTGGCACATGACACATAAACTTTCGTGGACCTTATTCGTTTTAGTAGCTCTTACCGGGTTCGTGTTTGCTTTTACTGCTACCACCGCTCATGCGGATCACTCATGGGGTGGATATCACTGGGCACGTACCACCAATCCGCTCACACTCAAGCTCGGTGACGATGTCACTTCGGCTTGGGATTCGTATCTTCAGGTCGCGTCGACCGACTGGAGCCTTTCCTCGGTATTGGACACGACGATCGTAGCCGGTAGGAGCAACCCCAAGACTTGCCGCGCGGTCGCCGGTCGCGTCGAGGTCTGCAATAGCAAATATGGCAACAATGGCTGGCTCGGTATCGCTTCGATCTGGGCATCCGGTACTCACATCACGCAGGGCACCGTCAAGCTCAACGACACCTATTACAACACCGCCAAGTACAATACTCCGGTATGGCGCCAATTCGTGGTGTGCCAGGAGATCGGTCACACCTTTGGGCTCGATCACCAGGATGAGGCTTTTGACAATCCAAATCTCGGTACCTGCATGGATTACACAAGCGACCCCTTCACCAATCAGCATCCGAATACGCATGATTACGAAATGCTCGAGACGATCTACGCTCACCTTGATACGATCAACACCTCATCGAGTGTCGTGGCATCAGCAGCATCTGCCGATATCGATACTTCGAATAGATCGGAATGGGGTAGGGAGATCAAGAGGTCTCGCGACGGCCGTACCTCACTCCACGAGCGCGATCTCGGCCGCGGCCAAAAGGTCTTCACCTTCGTCGTCTGGGCGGACTAGGGGCTCTTCCACAAAATAACGTACTCATTGTTTGGGGTTAGATCCCTTTGTGCATCGTCCACAGCTGTGTCAGTCATTTGTGGATGAGGCCTAGATTACGACACAACTTTAGGCTTGTGCACGACAGACCAAGCGTGCCATACTCCCGGCCATGAATATCCGTGGGTTAGGGTCGGCAAAAGGGGTGTATCAAAACAGCGCGGCGATTGCGATCGCCGCGCTGTCTGTGCTCACCCTTTCTTTCTTCGCCTTCACTCCGACTGTCCACGCCGACACCCCACCCTGCGGTATCCCCGATCCACTAGCCTCCGGCTACCTTTTCTCCAACTACGAATCAGACGAGTACTCAAACGACCTCCTCACTGCACACTTCAAGATAAATCCTCCGTATACTGAGGGCCGTACATTCAAGTTGACCTGGTACTACTTTGACGATGGTTGCAACTACGCATTCAACTTTTACGATGCCAATACTGTAAACGTCACCATGCCTGTCGGCACCACCGACTGGAGCATACGCTACGCATCTCCCACGCATCTCGATGTCTGGGACGATCAAAACAACACGATCATTGTGCAAAAAGACATCGAGGCATTTCCACTGTATACCAGCGCGCAATTCATCGGATCGATCGACGGGGGAGCGAGCACGCTCCAATCACGCACTCTCAAGATCCAACAAAACGGCCAGCCGCCGGTGGTCGCTAGCACCACACTCCCAAAAGATCCCGCGTGTCCCTCGATGCTCGCCAACGGCTATTACTTCGACCCGTCATACGAACACGCCGAATATGTCGACCATCTCTTGCGTATCCACCTCCGCCTGCTTAGTCCGTATAACGACGGCCGTCTGATCTGGATGCAAATGCTTCGGCTCGACGCTTCATGCAACAGAGATGCAGCTGTACCCTTTCTCTTCTCCATGCCGCGCGCCACCATCACCCCGCACATCCGTTACTTCTCCGTCCGTATGACGACGCCGACACATTGGGTCTTGTGGGACGACGAGCATGATATCCAGATCGTCTGCAGTTTTGGCTTCACTGGTTGCGAAGGCACCATTGTCCCCGACACCCCATACGTCTCCCTCTACGGCAATATTGATCAGGGGGCAACAATTCTCCTCACCACGCCGTATAGCCCGGTCGAGCAAGTGCTACAGACCTGCACACCCGGCGTCGATCCCGACTGCAATTCAAATGTTCTTTTCTTGCCGGGGATTGAGGCGAGTCGGTTGTATCGCCCTCAGGTGGTGGGGGATCCGGAGAAGAAGTTATGGGAACCAGGTATCCATGATGACCTACACGACCTGTACCTTAATCCGGAAGGGAAGAGTGTCCGTGATGACGTATACGCCAAGACAGGCGACGTGCTCGACGAGACTCCCATCGGAGTCAACATCTATCAGTCGTTCATTGACAAAATGAACGACCTGGAATCGCGCGACCTCATCAATGATTGGGAAACGGGTCCGTACGACTGGCGCTTGTCGCTCGACGATATTCTCACGCATGGCAAACAAACAAGTGATCAAATCTCATATTTCAATGCGACGGATACACCATACTTGATCCAAGAACTTAAACGCCTCGCCGCCACGTCACGCACTGGCAAAGTCACGATCGTCGCCCACTCTAATGGCGGACTTGTAGCAAAGGCGCTCATGGAAAAGCTCGGTCCTGAAGCCCCTGTACTCATCGACAAAATGATCTTCGTTGCAGTGCCGCAAGCGGGCACGTCAGCCGCCCTCGCCGCCGCTCTGCATGGGCACGATCAGGCGATCGCGCGCGGAGTCGTGGTTGATGAGGCGGATGCGCGCACCTTTGCGAGTACCTCGCCCATGACGTATCACCTCATACCTTCGGCACAGTACTTCACGCAGGTAGACGATCCGGTCATTTCGTTCGACGCATCGTTGCCGGATTGGATCGCTCGTTACGGCGCGACGATCCATTCTCAGGAACGTTTACACGATTTTCTTGTCGATTCATACGGCCGAGTAGACACGCAAACGGGCGATATCGACCAGCCGGTGCGATTGAGCGGTACGCTGCTTTCGGCCGGTGAAGCAGTGCATGCCGACCTCGACAACTGGACGCCGCCCTCGGGCGTGCAACTGATTCAGATCGCCGGATGGGGAGTGCCGACGACTGTCTCCGGCATGACGTACACGCAGAAAGGCACGGGCGTAAAGCCGGAACCAACTCTCACCGTGGACGGAGACGGGACGGTAGTCGTACCGAGTGCATTGTGGACGAGTACGACGAGCGGAGCGGAGAATTATTGGATGGATTTGAAACAATATAATAAAGATCATCCTCTCCAAACCGCATTCGGGTTGCCTTTTCTTGTTTTTGAGCACTCGAGAATTCTTGAGACAGATAGCACTCTTAATTTTATTACTGACCAAGTCGCCAACACCTCCAAACCGCTTGCCGAGTACAGATATCTCTCTACACAAGCGCCTGCATCAATTGAATCCCGCCTCCGCTACTCCCTCCACTCACCCCTCACTCTCAACCTATTCGACGATCAGGGCCGTCACACAGGAGTCTCGACGACCACGGGACAGGTAGAGGAACAAATCCCCGGCACCTACTACATGGAATTCGGCGAGACCAAGTACATCTTCACCGACGCCTCGACGACCGCGCATATCCTGATGGAGGGATACGATACCGGCATCTTCACATTCAATGCCGATCAATATGTAGGCGACACCCTCACGGCCAGTACGACTTTCAAAGATATCCCGACCACTGAAAATACGATTGTCTCGCTCGATATACAGTCCGATATCGGCACTCTTTCGCCGATGAGTATCGACAAGGACGGCGATGGTACAGTCGATGCATCCATCGCTCCCAAACTCAACGATACAGTCACACTGGATACCACACCCTCAGAGATACAAATCACCTTTGCCACCTCGACCAATTCTCTCAGGTTTATCGGTACCGATGATATGGGTACCACCACGATCACTGCAACAACGACCTACCCAGCCCTCAAGAAGAATCAGAAGGAGCTCAAGGGTATCGCTACTACCACAGTGACAGTGCGTGACCAAGCAGGGAATACCACCATACTCGTCTACACCGAGAGGCTTCCATCGCCTGAGAAACGCGACACCATTCTTCTCGAAGAAATTTCCTACAATGGTGCCACCACTATGCTTCCCGACACCTCGGTCTCATACAAATGGCGCACCGACAAAAATGGCTCCTACAAGCTTTTTTCCTCACACATTAAAACAACGGCAACAACTACAGAATCACACTTCAGACCGAAGAAAAACGTGACGGTGCTCATGAGCAAGCCTCGCGATCTGGATGATTCCGAGGATGATGAAGATTCAGATATCCGACCGGCAAAGCAGATACTCTCCGGAATGGTGGTACCATATATACGAACGCAGGAGGGGAGGGTGATTATTGGATATTAAACTTTCCGTATGATCGGTAAAAAAACATTATTGTTGAGTTCAGGTATATTTACAGTAATTTTATATTCCCTAAACTATATAGGCACTTACTGGATATGCGATCATATTCTTTTTGTGGGACATGAGGGTAACTGTCCCTCCATTATCGCAAATGGAATAGTAAATTTCTTTCCCATCGCTCCCGTTTTCCTTCTCTCTCTCATCATCTACAAAATGCGGGAGGAAATCTATCGGGCATGGCTCCGTTTCTCGTATATATGGATACCGGTTTCAATGATACTTATCTTCCTCGCGCCCGAATACAGTGGTGACTGGATGTATCCCGTTACGAAAGGCACTGTCGCATTCTTCTCCTCATTCTTTTTCGTCGTAATCTCCCTCATCATCATCATCATCCGCAAATACTTCGCCATTCGACGAGGAAAATAGGGCAGGGTTTGGCCTTCCAATTTGATTTCCCAAACCAACTGTTCCTTTGGAGCTTGAGGACGGTCGATCTTGCGATCAGCATCCCATCCCGCCCAACCTTCACCCTACTGCACCCGTTACCCACATACACCTAAACTAAGCTATAGCAACGACTTAGTGTATGCCAAAATATTTACGGAGATGACGATCTCCCTCCATCTCCTCGACGATCAGGTACAGTACGTCTTTGCCGATCTTAAAGTCCGCCTTGAGAAGTGCGACAAAATCCTCGCAATCATACGGGTATACCCAAACACTGTCTTGCAAACGGATAAAACCAATCGCTGTGAGTGTCCGGCGCATTTTCTCACGAAGTCCCTTGCGGCGTTCAGGTATGTCAAAGATAAGTACGCGCCATCTACCATCCCATCGTGGAGGTTTGCGTGTCGCTTGGTCGTAGGAGGAGATCCTGTGGAACATAGCTTCGCCTTTTGGCGTGAGACGCAGGAATCCATCCTCGCGCTTCAACAAGCCTTGTTTCAGTAGGCGGTCGCGCGCTCTGTTGATGCTTTCCTTTTGTCGCGCGTTCGGTAGCAGACCGAGTTTGGCCATGGCGGTAAGTACATTGGGTGCAACCGCGGCGACACCAAGCATTCCCACTAATCCGACGGAGCCGATGACGAGGCGTGTGAGGTTTTGTCGACGTATCTTTTTTCGAGAAGAGTGTTCCAGAGTCCCCATACACCTAGTATAAGCTATAGCTTATGTTTGATGTAGGGTGTGGTGAATCGAGGTGATAAATGGGGAGTGTAGGTGGTAGTAGATACGGGTGGATGAGGTCGCACACCTAAGGTGAGCTGTGGCTTAGTTTAGGTGTGTATGAGTCTGGATATTAGCCCAATTTGGATGGGTGTGTGGGATGGGTGGTTGATGTTCGGCTTCCTGCATGCATGTAATAACAAAAGGCTAGGTCTTGTATTAAAGGGCGGTGGATAAGGGAGGAGTAGGAGCCGCAAAAGCGGTACAATAGAAGGCGTTACTTTAATTAATAGACACAGTTAGAAACATAAGCTCATGAAAAAGACACTAGCGTCAGTAGTTTCCGGTGCCGTTTTGCTCTCCGGGGCGGCGGTGACCTTGGTATCAGCAATGGAAGTAGGTGGACAGGCCGATCTGCGTGTCGGAATAGGGGCGGGCGAATCGCGCGGACAGAGCGATGAGCGGCGCGGCGAGAAGCCGGAGCCGGCTTTGTATGGCGCAGAGGTCAAGGCCTCTTCCACAGCCAAGGTAAAAATAGAAGATTCGCGCGATAATGACAGCGACGACGACAGCAGTATGCGCGGCAATGCCACCAGTAGTGCGGCACGCGAGCGTCATGATGATGACAATGACGGGGCCGGCGACGATCGTCGCGGGGCTTCGAGTACCGAAGATCGCGGCAAGGGTAAGGAAATGTCAGAAGAACACCGCAGCTCGGTCGCTTCATTCGTAAAGTCGCTTCTCAGTGTCGCTAATCGTGTGAAGGGCGGCATCGGCGAAGAGGTGCGCTTGGTCGCCAGTGTCCAGGGTGACTCGGCAAGTACTTCTGCAGAAGCGATCGAAAAGGTCGAGAAGCGCAATCCGATCCTGGTATTCCTCATCGGCAGCGACTACAAGAATCTCGGCAAGATCCGCAGCGAGCTCGTGACGGCCTCCAGCAGTATCGCCCGTCTCCAAGCCGCCGCCGAGAGGACGACCGATGCCACCGCCAAAGCAGAGATAGAGGCGCAAATCACGGTCCTCCAAGATTCTCAGGTCAAGCTCGAGACTTTCGTAGAGACTCACGAAAGCTCCTTCAGTCTCTTCGGCTGGGCCATGAAGCTTTTTGGCTCGAAATAAGCTCCAATAGGTGAGGTTTCCTCAACCACCGCGGCAAGGACAAGGTCCTTGCCGCGGTGGTTCTTTGTGGTGTGACTATTATAGTGTATAATTGCGCCCGCTTAAGGGGTTCATGAAATGATCACTTTTGGGGCGATATTTCCAATGATTTATTAGGGGTTTTTGTAGATAATTATCATCTTGCATATATATGGGAAATCTTTTCTCTCGTGTGTCTCGTCTGGCCATCATGCCGGCAGTGTTCTCGTGTGTGATTTTACTAGCTCCGGGTTTTGCTTTGGCAGCAGCAGCTGTCGACGGTCAAGGCGCAATGGTAGTAAGCCCGATCAGTGTTTTTGCTAATGCTACGCAATCATTCAATTTTACCTTTACTGCGGGGTCTGGAGATTTTAGTGACAGCTCCACAGTTACTTTTAGCATTCCGAGCGGATGGTCTGCGCCGCAGAAAACAACATCGAGTAGTGCCGGGTACGTGACCATTTCCAGTTCGACGTGTACAAATAACAAACCACACACAGGTACAACGGACATTAGTGTAAGTGGAAACACAGTTACTGTAAGCGCAATGAGTTGTAATCATACTAAAGAGTTTGTGCTTTCTTATAACAATGCCGTTGTACCAAGTACAGCCGGGGATTACACATTCACTACGAATACCGATAACTCGCCCCTTAGTGGAAGTGGTGTAGCGATAACGGCTCAACCTGTCGTTACGGTAAATAAACTCAATCAAACCATCACCTTCAACACACTTACGGGCAAGACGTATGGCGATGTTGATTCCCCATACCTCGATGCTTTGCATCGGTCCACTCGCAAGATACTCTGTTGAGTAATGGTCGAGCACATACACAAGCGACACAACAAAAACCTGTTGGTATATCACATAGTCTGTCCCGTAAAGTACCGCAGGAACG
>JACROD010000023.1 GCA_016214605.1 Candidatus Kaiserbacteria bacterium | reverse complement strand
GAGCATCTTCGCGTATCGATTTCCCCGATGCCGTGCGACGCATTGCTCGAACGCGCGGCGCGGAATACATTCCATGATCTCGCTGAATACGTAGGTGCCGATGTGCATATGGCGATATTGGTTAGGAGGCTGGTATGCCTACAGTATCGCCCGAGCCGGTCGACGGCGAATTCAAATCGTGTACGGCGTAAATGATGAAAATATCCCGCGTTTGCTGGATATTTTTTGTGTCATGTTGATTTTAACGGGACACGAGTGCCTGCGGACTGTTTTTTGGTACATGTGCCGGCCGGAGCAGTGCTTTGCTAATAGAAAAATGAAAAAGAACCCGGTCTGGAAGACCGGGTTCTTTGCGCATCGTGTGACTTTCAGACTTCTACAAGAAGAAGATTCCGAATGTAGCGCCGATTAGGCTCGCGAGTATGGACTTGCCGAGGAAGTCGGCGAACACGGGGTCTAGGATTCCGCCTGCTCCATGTATGTAATTCCACACAACGCAACTGGCAATGAAGGCGATCAGGAACACAAGTGTTGCACGAACATTCCCCAGGCGCCTGCACAAGGGGGTGAGAGATATACCGATCAGAACGGCTGGTATGATTCCGAGCATTTCGTACTCCTCCTTTTGATACCTTCCACGCATGACTATATGATAAGTGAACGAAAAAGTCAAGTATGGGGATTGTCGCGGCAGCTTATTGCGCTGATGGTATAATCATTCCCATGGATCTCGTTAGAAACCGCGGACGATCCGATCATATATAATATCTATGGTTTTATTTATAAAAAATAGTCTGCCAGGGTTCGGAACATATGCTGTTTCCGCGTCCTGCTTTTAACGGGATGGACCCAAATAGACAAACCCTGAATGAGATCGTTCAGCTTGCGCGCGACAACAACAAGATACTCCATAGTATGCGTCGCAGTGCCTTTTTCTGGGGTTTTATGAAATTCCTCGTCTATATGATCCTTTTTGCGGCGCCGATATGGTTCTATCTCACCTATGTGAGTGGTACCCTCGATCAAATGGTGACCACTATCAACAAAATGCAGGGTACAGCCGCACAGGCCGAGCAAAAGTTTGACGGATTCCAGACCCTGGTAAAGGATTTTCGAGAGAAACTGCCCGCCTTTATGCAGGCAAACGGCGGGGCTTCAAGTACACAACAATAGTCCCCTGTCGCATCAGAATAGCGACACTTGCCCCGTACCAAAAATCTCAGGTCGCGGTGCATTTCCAAAAATAGTGATCAATGGTAAACTCCTAAAACATACCGAAATCTTATTGTGTTGATTTTGGTACGGGGCTTGGGTAGCTCAGTTGGTAGAGCATTCCCCTGAAGAGGGAAGGGTCGTCGGTTCGATCCCGACCCCAAGCACAAAATAAGCTGAAAAATCTCTATAATCCAAGGGTAAACGTCATGGCGCTACTAGCCGGGGCGAGCCATTTAGAGGTATCGATCTTCACTTCATGGATCTTACTCAATTCTTTGTATTTGATGGCGCCTTTGGCAAGCGCGTGATCAAATATCTTTTTGGTCAATTCGACGTCTTTGATGCAGTACTCGCGCACCTGATCGATCTTGCCTTCGCGCCACCAAATAATCGATTGTCCGTTCTTGCCGTCGAGTTTCTTCTGATTCAAGGTGCCTTCGGCGATCATATCGAGCTTGAGGCGCCGCCCGACGACGCCTTGCACCTCTTTCATGAGATCGAGGCTCTTGATGCGGGTGAGATCGCCCGGATAATATTTGTTGAGGAGTGGAATATCAAAGTGATCGGAATTATATCCGACAAGGACGTCCGTTTGCTCCAGTATCGGCCAGAGCTTGGGTAATTCGGGTACAAGGTAGCTTGAGTATTGGTCGGTCTGTGAATCGTGGATGCAAACGATCGCGATCGTGAGGTCGGCGGGATCATTGGTGCCGGTATCCGAGAGCCAGTTGGCAGTTTCTATATCAAATGTAACGACACGCATGTCCGGTAGTATAACAAAAGAACGCACAATCACGCATAATGAACCCGATTATGCGCTTCGCTTTTATCCCAGTGCACTGAAAAGGTGTTCGGCGATACGCTCGGCAGGCAAGGTGATCTCGTGGCCGGTCGCGAGATTTTTGATCGTATAGCGGCCTGTTTCGCGCTCTTGCGAGCCGACCGCGATGACGAACGGGATCTTCAGTTTATCCGCCTGGCGGATCTGATCCCCGATCTTTTTGCTGCTAAAATTTACCGCCACTGTGACATCCTCTCGGCGCAGATCTTGTGCGAGACGCATTGCATGGCTGGTCGCGCTTTCCTCGATGATTGCGATCATAAGCTCGGTGGCAGGGACGTAACTAGGCAAGAGATTGTGACTCTCGAGAAAGTCGCGTGCCGTCACATCGCCCATACCAAAACCGACCGAAGGAATCGGATCTCCGCCGAACAGAGAGAGTAAGTTATCGTATCTTCCTCCGCCAAACAGAGAGCGGCGATTCGCAGGATCGGAGTCGAAGACCTCAAAGACCATTCCGGTGTAATAATCGAAACCACGCGTGATCTTGGTGTCGACGACCATGTTGTTGATACCCATGTGTTCTAGTTCTATGCGGAGCTCCTCGAGGTACGAGGTTGATGTGGTCCGTTTAAGATGATCAATAAGTGCAGCGGCTTGTTCGGCATTGCCGAGTGCCTCCATGATCACCGTCTCGAAGTCATCCATCTTGGCGCGGCGGTCGAGTAATCGCGTCACCTGTGCCCGGATGTCTAGGTCGATCCTCACTGAGTCATAGATCGTATCGAGAATGCGCCGATCCGATATGCGGATCTCAAAATCGCGTTCGGTCGCACCGAAGCTCATCATAATGCCGTGCGCTATGGCGAGAATCTCTGCATCGGCGTGGGCACCCGATACACCCACGAGGTCGGCGTTGAGTTGCCAGTGTTCGCGGAGTCGTCCGCGCTGCGGGCGCTCATACCTGAAGACATTGGCGATTGTGTACCAGCGCGCCGGCAAAGGGATCTCACGGGCCTTCGCGGCGATCATACGGGCAAAGGTGGGGGTCATCTCAGGGCGCAATGTCACTTCGCGGTCGCCACGGTCGGTAAAGGTGTAGGTCTGTTCATTGACGATCTCCTCCGAGGTCTTGGAGCGGTAGAGCTCGGCGTGCTCCAGGATAGAAGCGTTGTATTCTTCGTAGCCAAAAAGCTCACACACACGCTCCATGTGCTCAAAGATATAGCGCTGGATGAATTGATCCTCAGGATAAAAATCACGGACACCCTTATAGGATTCCGTTGATACACAATCCTTTTTGGGCGCTTTATCCTTAGGTGCCATGGACGGTATTATATCACAGAGCATTAAGGATGCAGGGGGAGCTTCACATAGAAGCGCGAGCCATGTCCCGGGCCGTCGGATTCGGCCCATATCTTGCCTCCATGACCCTCCACGACCATGCGTGCGACGTAGAGCCCGTAGCCGGTGCTGGCGGGATTGACCCGACTCGAATCAGAGCCTTTGCCGCCCTCAGTGAAGAGGTGCGACATATCTGCCGCTGAGATGCCGACACCGGTGTCTATGATGGAAAGCGTCGCTGAGGTCAGATCCCAAGTCAGATTGACCTCAATACTGCCCTTGGGGGTGTAGTGTATGGAATTGTCCAACAGATTGCGCAAGACATGGTGTTCAAGCTTGGCGCGGTCGCCCTCTATGAGACAGCTTCCGATCTTATCGTTGAATCGCAGGTCCAGGCCTTTCTTGGCGGCTTCCGGTCGGAATTTGGCGATGCTTTGGCGCAAAGACTCCAAGAGGTCGAATGTCTGATGCTCGATCATGAGAGTGCCTTTTTTGAGATTCGCGGAGTTGAGGATGTCCATGACCGTCTCGACACCTTCGCGTGTGTCGGCAAGCGCCATGTCGGCGATGTTTTTGAGTCTTTCGGGTACTTCGCCGAAATCGCCCGCGACGATCGATGCGAAGGTGACTTGGCTGCGCGTGAGGTGTCCTTTCATTTCGTGACTGATCGAGCGTATGAGATCGACCTGCGATTCGGAAGTATCCTGCTGCGGTGCCTCAACGACAGCTGCTTGGGGGACGGCTTTCTCTGTGATCTGTGGGGATGCGATAGGTAAACGGGAGACAATGGATTCCGACATGACGGCTGGTTGCGGGATCGGGGTGGCGATGATGTATTCGCTCTCGCCTGCCTCCGGAGTCTTGATCCATACAGTCCCATAATCTAGGCTCGTTGCGAACGGTTCTTCGGCGCTGACAGAGACGCTTTGGATACTCGTGAGCTCCCAGGAGGCGACTTGGCGTATGAAGAGATTGATCTGGTGGACATAGACGACGTGTTTGTCGGTGATGATCCAAAGGGTCAGATAATACTTGCTCCAAACAATTGCGATGGTCATCCAGACGACCAGAGCCCAAAGGATGCCAAGGAGCGGTAGGATGTGTCTGATCGCAAGCGCCACATCGCCAACAACGATGTTGTTCAAGAACATCACGACTACGAGAGGCGGGAAAAGGACTCCGGCGATGAGTACTCCGATATCGCGCGCGAAGGCTACCCAGTGCAGGTGGATGATGACCGCGTCGTTCCTCGATGATTCGATAGTATCCATGTCCTTTACAATCGTATGACTGCCATAATGAGCGTTATGATCGCAAGCAGTCCGACACCTGCTCCGTATATGATCATAGTCTTGGTTGCTACATCCTGATCGGGAGAAAAGCGCGAGAAGTGATAATAGAGTGCTGCGCCGAGCAGGCCTGCGCAGATGAACGCCAGTCCGATCAAGACAAAGATAAAACGCTCGAAGATGAACATGCCATAAGTATGCCATGGAGAATTGTTTCTACAATTACCGCAAGTGTTGACACTGGTCGCTTCGAAGCGTACATGGATGCTTTACCAAGCCTGGCGCAGTACGCGCGAGGCTTGCTTTCATGTCGGATCAGTATATGTACAAAACAAATCGAGATATGGTATATTCTTCACTCATGGAAAAGGCTAAGACTACTAAAATGGACCCACGCTTCGTAGTGCGCAAGGCCGCTTCAGGCTCGGGGCACGGGCTTTTTGCGGCAGTGCCGATCAAGAAAGGCGCTTTTATTCTCGAATACACCGGCAAAAAACTCCCCACCAAGATCGCCGACACGCTGCCGACGCGGTATCTCTTCCACCTAGATGACCAGTGGACAATCGATGGTTCTCCGCGTAGCAATCTGGCACGATATATCAATCATGGATGCGATTCGAATTGCGAGGTGGAGATCGATGACGGCCATTTGATGATCTATGCGGTCAAGAATATCAAAAAAGGCGAGGAGTTGAGCTTTGATTACGGCGAAGAATATTACAACGAGTTTATCAAAGATGTCGGCTGCCGATGTGCAGCAAAAAAGCATCAATAAGAAACATCCCCGTCAGTGTGCGCTGAGCGGGGATGTTTGATTCAATTCATCCGACTTCTGTCGGGAATCTCTTCTTGATCGGATGTGTCGGCGGATTCTGTATTGCCGAGATCGAGTACGAGCACCGGCACCTTCGTGTGTATGATAACCAGCCAGTCGTCTCGCAGATCGACATTTTTTGTCGTGACATCGGGAAACTGCCGGTACACATAAACCCAGAAAGCTTCTTTTAAGGGATTTGCTGTAGTGGCGAGGTATTCTGCTTCTCCAAGCTTGTTCTCGGCAAGGATAGGGTCCGATAAAGCATCTGCTTCTTCGGCGACCCGTGTGGCTTCGCCCCACACTTCATAATATTTAATGAGGAGCTTGCGTGATCCTTCGTCTACGACCCCAATGATCTTATCCAGCGGACCGATCCCGGTATCTATGTGCGCCAGACAGGGACGTTTGTCCGGCATATCCTCTACACTATCGAAGATCGCCTGGATCCATGGAGGTATTTGCTTTTGCTCGCTCATTGTCGCTTCCTCTCCATACCAAAGACCGCAAACATCGACCAATGTCTCAGGTCACTATATACCCCGCATAAAAAGTTGCCACTTATTACAGGATCTATGCAACCCATGAATCGTCTTTGCGAGGCTTTGCCGAAGCAATCCAGGGTTAGAGCCGTAGACAGGATTGCTTCGCTGAAATGTGTGGGGTCATCCCATCCCCTTGACAAGTTTACATATAGGTATATCTTTGTAAAGTATACATTATAAATATACTAATATCCGGTATGTTCTACAAAAGGAAGCTCCAAAATGTCATCGAAAAACACCTACACAAAGGCAAGGTCGTTGTCTTGTATGGTGCCCGGCAAGTCGGCAAGACGACACTCGTGCGTGGCATTGTCGAACAATCCGGCAAAAGATATCGCTTTGTCGATTGCGAGCTATTGGAGAACAAGGCATTGCTCGAGCGCAGAAATACCGCCGACCTGTTCTCATTGGTCGAGGGCTATGAAATAATCGTATTTGATGAAGCACAGGTGGTGCGCGACATCGGACAGGTATTGAAATCAATTCACGACCATCGTCCGCAGGTGCAACTCATCGCTACGGGATCGTCATCTTTCGATCTGGCGAATCTCGTATCGGAGCCGCTCACCGGCCGGTCATATGAGTTTACCCTCTTTCCGCTCGCTATAGCGGAAATGACGGATAATCAGTTTGATGCTTCACAGAAGCTGCCCGACATCATGCGCTTCGGTGCATACCCTGATATAGAGAGCGGTACCGAGAATGAACGCATCCAGAAACTGAAGACGCTCGTCTCGCAATACATATACAAAAACGTCCTCGCTATCGGCGGCATCCGCAAACCGGAGATCATTCTGAATCTATTGCGGCTTTTGGCGCATCAGATCGGTAATGAAGTATCTCTACGCGAAATTGCTGGCCATCTTGGCACATCTCCGGCGACGGTGGATCGTTATATCGATCTGCTCGAGAAGAATTTTATCATCATCCGCGTATCCGGATTCGGCTCGAATATGCGCAACGAGGTTACGCGCACGAAGAAGATATATTTCGTCGATCTCGGCGTGCGCAATGCGCTCATTGACGCCTTCGCGCCGATTGAAGGGACTGCGCGGGGAGATGTCGGGCCGCTTTTCGAGAACGCCTTTATCATTGAGCGCAGGAAACATCTCGGCAATAGTGAAAACCAGACTATCGAAGGGCACTTCTGGCGTTCCGTGTCGCAGCAAGAAGTCGATTATATAGAACGGGACGGGACTGCGCTTGTCGCATATGAATGCAAATGGAGCGATACAAAGATCCCACAACCACCGCCGCAATTCGCGCGTTCATATCCGCAAGCTCGGTTTGAGTATGTGCACCGCAACAACTTTTTTGGTTTCGTTGCAATATCAACAGGCTAGGAATATCCAGACGTCTTGCATAGACCCGGATGATATAATGTCCACATATGTCCACCATTGTCGGCTTTTTTGCTTCGATTCTCCTTTTTCTGCAGAGTATCTTTTCGGTCGGGGGGGGGGGGGTACGCTTCAGTGGCTCCCGCTAGCCTTCCGCCGGTAGATCCGCATGCCCAAGCCGCCGCGGCCGCTTCCGCACAAACGGCCGACATGCAATTCCTGTCGGTCTCGGCACCCGCCCCGGAGACCCTCCCTGCACCCGTCCTTCCTCCTTCTCCGATCGTCCAGCCCGCTCCTGGAAATACTACGTATGTCACACAACCCGTGATTGAGCGGGTCGTCCAGCAGTCTGTAGCGGGAGGTGTATCCGAACAAACACTTGTCGGTAGGTTAGCCAGTCTCAAAGACGACCTCCTTCTGCGCATCGCCGCCGTCGCGAGTGCGCCGATTGCATTCTCCGGCCCCGCTCCTAGCACGCCGCTCTCGACTGCCTCCTTTGCTCCTTCCCAGCGTATCGACTCGCTCACCAATACGGCGATCAACACGCCGACGATCACCGGCGGCTCGATCAGTGGCGCAACAGTCTCAGGCACCTTCTCCGGAGCGGTATCTTCGCTCGCCATGTCGTCCATACCGTGGGGTCTTATCGCGACTGACGGCTCGGGCAACTTTCTCGCTACCTCCACCCCGACCGTAGCCAGTATCGTCGCCACCTCGACCACCGCGACAAGTACATTTGCGGGCGGCCTGACAGCGGCGAACAGCAGCTTCAACATTTTACAGAATGGGAACGTCGGTATCGGGGACACCACCCCGAGCTACTCCCTCGACGTCAACGGCTTCATCAACACCGACGGCACAACGGGAGGGTACAAGCAGGCGGGGAATACGGTGTTGTATGCGAGCACCACCAACTCCTCTCTTGCCGTCGGTGCTTCCTCAGCCGCCGGTTGGATGAGCGCCACATCGACCGCCGCATTGCAATCGATCGCCATCGGGAGCGGGGCGCTCGCGACGACGCCGACCTCCGGCGCGGCGATACGCAACATCGCGATCGGCATCAACGCGCTCCAAGCCAATACCACCGGAGCAACAAACAATGCAATAGGCTATCTTGCTCTTACGGCAAACACTACAGGGATCAGCAATAACGCGGTCGGTAGCAATGTACTCAGTGCAAATGGGACAGGGGGTTCAAATTCCGCATTTGGCGCCTCCGCTCTCAATGCTAACCTTACAGGAAGCGAAAATGTCGGCGTAGGATTGAGTGCGTCGCAGTTTAATCAATCTGCGACAAACACCGTGGCCATCGGGTCTCGAGCTTCCAGAGGCACGGCAAACTACTCCAACCAAGGCGGCACCATTGTCGGATACTCTGCCGGCGCCAACTTCACCACCGGCTCTGACTACAACACCCTCCTCGGCTATCAGAGCGGCAACGGCATCACGACAGGTGCCCGCAATGTGCTCCTCGGCCACTCCACCATCGCCGCGTCGTACAATCAGGTCACGACCGGCAGCAACAATATCAGTATCGGCAACAACATCGCCGTCCCGAGCGCGACCGCGAGCAACCAGCTCGTCATCGGCAATCTCATCTACGGCACAGGATTGAGCGGGACTGGGGCGACGGTATCGACCGGGAATATCGGGATTGGGACCACCTCGCCCGGTTCGCTCCTCTCACTCGCGAACATCGCCAACTTCACCACTGCCACTTCCAGTTTGTACGGCACCGGAGGCATGAACCTCGCCGCAGGATGCTTCGCGATTGCCGGGAATTGCCTCACGCACGCCAACCTCTCGGGCATAGTCGCGATCAGTAATGGCGGGACGGGGACGACAACAGCGACCGGCATCACTAATTCGATTCTATTCCTTCAGGGTGGCACAGGCGCGACGACGCGCAGTGTGCAGGATAAACTCATCGAAACGATCAGCGTGAAAGACTTTGGTGCCAAGGGTGACGGTGTAACAGATGACACTGCCGCGTTTCAAGCAGCATTCGATAGCATGCCTGCCGGTGGGGTAGTTTTTGTTCCACGCTCAACTGGAAATTATAAGGTCGGCGCACTGACCCTTGCCACGAAGACAGGATGGACCACTTTGAAACTGCAGGGGAATCTGACGCTTACCAGCCCGCTCATACTTCCCAACGACTATGCCGTTATCGGCGAGGCAGGTTCTGACGGCACACAGTTCTCGACCGCCCCGTCCGCGCTGATCAACGCGTCGGGGCTCGGGACAAGCGCGGTGATACAGATCATCGGCCGTATGCACGTATTGATCGAGAATGTGACCATCGGCCATTACTTGATCACGGGCAATATCGGGATTCTCGTCCAGGGGTCCAATGATGTCAGACTCAACAATGTCAACATTGTTTTCGGCGAAGGCGCTACTTCCGGCTCCGGGATCGTCATCCGTGATAGCTGGGGTGTCTTCATTCACGGCGGCCATATCAACGCCGCGAGCACGAACGCCGATCCGGCGATCGTCGTGACGGGGACGGGGACGTCCACGAACACGAATTACACCTCTTACGGGATCTACATCCGGGAGATGACGCTCGCCGGCCGAGGCATACGATTCCGTCGCGATGCGGGTGCTAGTTCGGCGGGGCCGTGGATGCAGCCGATAGTCATCGAAGACCTACTCTACGAGAGTGGCAACGAAAGCCCCATCACATTCGATACGAGCAGTGGCGCGGGTATCGTGGGCGTCACTCTCAACAGGATCTGGCCGGCCGATTCGGTCGCGGTGTTTCCGCTTATCACCGTGATCGGGAACGCGGTCTATGAAGTCGAGGTAAACCAGCCTATCCAAGCCACTGGGACCATAGTGGGCGGGGGAACGATACGCGGACTCTACATACGATCAGCGACGCCGCTCGTGTATGCTTCCGTCGGTCAATCCGGAGAGTTCCAGATAGACGCGGGAGGGAGCACCGGCATCGCTACCACGACGCCGTGGGCGAAGCTGTCTATTGCAGGGACACCCGGCGGGACAGTGCCGCTGTTCGCGATCTCCACATCGACCGCGGGTTTCGCGACCTCGACCGCCTTCCTCGTCAATCAGAACGGAATGATCGGCATCGGCACCACTTCCCCCGCGGCCGCATTCTCTCTCTCGGGCGATGGCTACCTCACCGGCGGCCTCGGCGTCGGCGTGTTGAACACAGCCGCAGGGACCATCAAATCAGCCGGCAACATCATCGGTGCAGGCACCCTCGCCCTCACCGGCACCACGGGCACGACAACCATCGCCGCAGGCCAGGGCTTCACCATCGGCTCTTCGCAATTCGTGCTCCAGCAGGGGAGCGGGAATGTGGGCATCGGGACGACGACGCCCGGTAGCGCACTTCAAGTACAGACAGCTCTTCCCGGCATTCAGATCGGTAATGGAAATAGCAACAGCGGCGCATACCTTTACTTATTGGGGGCAAGCACTGCAAAAAATTGGAGCATCGCAAATCGATGGAATGTAGCGGATGGTCTCGAATTCACACCCTCTACCGCCAACGCCGGTTCTACATTCACCACCCCGGCGGTGGTCTTCAAGGACTCCGGCAACGTCGGCATCGGCACGACTACCCCGAGCCACACGCTCACGCTCTCCAAATCATCCGCGCCACAACTCGCCCTCACTGATGCGAGCGCCACGAGCAACGAATGGACCTTCCGCAATGCAGGCGGTATCCTCTACATCGCCACGTCCACTTATTCAGCCACATCATCCGTTTCCGCCTTCACTCTCGACGCAAACGGCAACCTCACCATCGTCGGCTCGGCCACCACCTGCACCATCGGCAACGGTACTTCCGCCACCAATTGTTCGTCGTCCGATCAACGCCTCAAGGATGACGTCGCGTCTCTTGCCACCACGAGCGGCCTTGCCGCTATCAACGCGCTCAATCCGGTATCGTTCCATTGGAATCCCTGGATGCAATCCATGGGCAATAGCACTTCGACCCAGATGGGCCTCATCGCGCAGGAGGTGCAAAATGTCTTCCCCAATCTCGTAGAAGAAGATAAAAACACACATTACTACAAGCTCGATTATCAGGGGCTGATCGCGCCGATCATACTGGCGATACAGGAACTCTCGCAGAAGCTCGGCGACATGACGGAGCGATTTACAACCAAGGAATTGGTGGCGATGAATGCGGATTTTGACACAACGACAACCCGCAAACTATGTGTAGGATTGACTTGCATCACCGAAGAGCAATTCAAAGCAATGGTCGCAGCTGCCGGCCAAACGACCGCGGGTTCGATAAACTCATCAGAGGCAAGTGCCGGAGGAAGCGGTGCAATGGGCACCATTGCACCGTCCACAAATACGCCGCCTATCATAGAGATCAACGGCGCGAATCCCGCCGTCATTCACATCGGCGACACCTATGCCGACCTGGGCGCCACGATCACGGGGCCCACCGATTCGCTCAATCTCGGTATCAATACGTATCTCAATGGGGCATTGACCGATGCGTTTACCTTCTATCTCGATACCGCCACCACATCGACGAGTACGATAGATTACGTCGTCACCGACACATTCGGCCAGACAGCGACCGCCACACGGACGGTAGTGGTGGAGTAGCAGATATAGTGGTTATTTTTTTGTTTGAGTCAAAAAGTCATGTTACGATGATTCTATGGAAGTAAAAAAGAAAAAGACGACTATCAACGAACTCGGTGAGATGCTGACCTATATTGTGGGGAATATGGCCACAAAGGAAGATATTGCCGATGTCCGAAGAGATATGGCCACCAAGGCTGACCTTGCCGAGGTTAAGGCTGACCTTGTCGGAGTTAAGGCTGACCTTGCCGGGGTAAAGGCCATCACCCTGAATACTGCGAGCGAACTTGCCATCGTACGCCGTGATGTGGAAGAGATAAAAGAAAAGGTGCGGTCACATGATGGTTTCGCAAAAGAGATAGATCACACGATCAGTCGCGTGGTTGTCATAGAAAAACATCTCGGACTCGCCAAGTGATTTGAGCGGCGTGTGGCCATTCCCGGGTGGTCTCAAAAAAGACCCTTGCGATACGCTAAGCGTGGCCAATGAGGAGGCCTGCAGCTAGGACGAGTCCGCCGCCGAATATGACCTGGAGGACCGAGAGCCAAAAGCTCATTTTGAAGTAATGGAAGCGGATATAGGCGATCGCGGCAAGCTCGAAACCGACGACCGTGAAGGCAAGGTAGAGCGCGGTGTTGATGTTTTGGATCAAGAAGGGGAGTGTGTGCAAGATACCGCCTACAAAGGTCATGAATCCGGTGATGAGGCCGCGCACGACCGGGTGTCCGCGGCCGGTGTGTTCGCCCGTATCCGAGAGCGCCTCGGCAAAGGCCATACTGATCGCAGCGCCGACCGCAGCAGATACGCCGATGAGGAAGGCAATATGGGGGCTCTTGGTCGCATATGCGGTCGCAAAGAGCGGAGCGAGCGTCGACACCGAGCCATCCATGAGCCCGACGAGGGCCGGCTGTACGACTTGAAGTAAAAATGATCGATCAGCGAGAATGTCCTCGATCTCGCCGATTACGTCTTCCGTATGAGGATCTTTGTTCATTGTCAGATATTATAGCATTGTATCTACATAAGGAAAGACAATACTTCGTATGTCTGAGCCATCTCCACAGGCAGGTATATCTTTTGCAAACAAATGGATGAAAGGTGTTATACTACGGCATATCGTATGGCACAAAAGCATATTTTATTTATTGACGATGATAAGCTCTTGGGAGACATCCTGATCCATAAGATAGAGAAAGAGGGCTATAAAGTGACAGCGGCGATGGATGGTGCCCAAGGATTAGAGCGGATGAAGGTTGAGAAGCCAGATCTCGTTCTTCTTGATGTCCTCCTTCCCACTATGACCGGATACGAAATACTTGAAGCCAAACAAAAAGACCTTGCACTCGCCAATATTCCGGTGATCATTATTTCAGACTCAGGCCAACCGGTCGATATCGAGCGCGCCCGCACACTGGGCGTGAAGGACTACCTGATCAAGGCTCGCCTTGATCCCACGGAGGTGCTTCTGAAGATCAATGCATACTTGGGCACCCCCGAATCCTCGCCGACAAAAAACACAGGCAAACTGGCTGGACGAAAGATTCTCTGGGTCGAGGACGATCAGTTCTTGAGCAGTATACTTGCCGTCAAGCTTTCTCACGAAGGGTGTGCCGGTCTGTACGCCAAAAACGGCGAAGAGGCGATAGAGATCCTCAATCGCGAGATTCCGGATATCATACTGCTCGATCTTCTCTTGCCCGGAATGACAGGTTTTGATGTCTTGAAGGCGATACGATCGAACCCCAAACTTTCCAATGTTCCGATTATCGTCCTTTCAAACCTCGGTCAAAAAGAAGACATGGAAAAGACCAAAGAACTCGGTGCCAACAAATACCTCATCAAAGCCGAGCATGATCTGGACGATATCGTCAATGAAGTGATTAAGGCGCTTGATGAGAAGAAAGCGACGGCTTCGGCTTGAGCATCTGAGTCGGACTCTTAGAGGTGATGGATCATACTGCGCTCGATATCGGCAAGCGTACCGCCGACTTTTTTGCCGGGATTGAATATATTGAGTGGGTCGAAGATGTGTTTCACTTGCGTGAAGAGGTCGGTCACTTTTTGTCCGTACATCATGCCCAGATACGGTGTGCGAATAATGCCGTCGTTGTGCTCGCCCGTAATGGATCCGTGATACTTTGCGATGAGCTCGTAGACCTTTGGTGAGAGATCGAGGATGGCTTGTCGGCTTTTTGGGTCTGCCATATCGAGAAGGGGAATGATGTGGAAATTACCATCGCCAATATGGCCGGCGATCGTATAGACGAAATGATACTGAGCGAGGAGTGCGTTGAGCTCTGGGAGGAATGTCGGATAATCGTTTGGATGTACGACAAAATCATCAATGAAGGGTGCCGCGTATATGCCTTTTACATTCTTGCGTAGAAGAGCGAAGCTCTCGCGGCGGATTTTCCAGTATTTTTCAGCGGATGCCTCGTTGCGCGCGATCGCGGTCTTGACCGCAAGACCGACCAGCTCGAGTCGCGCCTGACGGACTTTCTCAAGCGCCTCTTCGGGCGAGTCTTCGGCAAATTCGACCATAAGGACGAGTTCGGGGATACCACCGGTCAGGGTCATCCACATTTCAGGGATAAATGATATGCCAAGTGTGAGCATCTGGACGAGTCCCATCTGCTTCAGGAACTGCGGGAAGAATCGCACCGCAAGACGGAAGGTGTGCTTGTCGTAAGACTCAAAAGACTCGGGTTGGTGGACGAGTACGCGCCGCACGATCTCGGGGATGATCTCAAGGTCCGAAAGGAAGATTACGAGCATGGCGCGGTGCTCCTTGGTCTTGACCAGGCCAATCTTGGCCTGTGTGACCATGGCGAGCGTGCCTTGCGAGCCAGTGATCAACTGGGTGAGATCGAAGGTGCCCTTGTCGCGGTCGATCACATCCCAAAGCGCATATCCGGCGGAATTTTTGGTGACGGTCGGACGAGCGGCCTCTATGATATCGGTATTCTCTTCGAGAAGTCGGGAGAGATCTCGATAAATCGCACCTTCGAGGTCTTGTTGACGAGCTTTTTCTTTTGCTTCATCAATCGATAGGGGCTTAAAGGTGGTCTGCGATCCATCGGAGAGTACTACGGCGAGCTCGCGTACGTACTGATTGGTCTTGCCATAGCGCAGGGTGAGTTCGCCGCCGGAATTGTTGGATACGATGCCGCCCATAGCGCAGAGCCCGCGCGAGGCCGGGTACGAGGGGAGGATCTTGCCGACAGTGGACAAGGTGGCTTTCTCAAAATCACGGTAATATACGCCTGGTTCGGTCACGGCGGTATCGGTATCGATGGTGCCGATATGATTCATGTATTTGGTGAAGACCATCGAGATAGAATCCGTGAGCGGACCTCCGGTCATGTCGGTGCCAGCGCTCCTGCCGGCGATGCTGATATCTTCGCCGCGCTCCTTGGCCTCGCGCACGTATTTTACGATCGCTGAGACGTCGTCGGCATCCTTGGGGAATACGACCACCTTGGGAGTGCGCTCAAAGATGCTCGTGTCGCGACTGTATGTATGAATGGTCTCGACGTCATTTTGAACGTCGCCTTTGATGAGTAATTTGAGGTCTTCGCGAAGATCCATGGGTATAAGTATACCGTACGATGGACCACCTTTTTCTCCCTTACCCCACATACACGTATCTCGTGCTATAGCATGGGATGCGTGTATGTGTGATTCATCTAAAAAGACGACATAGAAACCGTGGATTACGAAACTCGTCCTTGCGAGGAGGCTTTGCGACGAAGCAATCCAGAGTTTGTGCACGGACGCTGGATTGCTTCGCTCCGCTCGCAAAGACGGAGAAGGTGGGTTTCGTAATCCATAGATAGAAAGAACTCAAATTGACATGCTCGGTGTGTTTGGTAGGCTCAAATTAGGACATATATAGGAACAGACGAAAAGAGGAGTTTCTCATGGGAAACAGAGACCTTTTTGGTACGGATGGTATCCGCGGTCTGGCCAATGTTAAGCTTACGCCAGAACTGGCGCTCAAAGTCGGACAGGCGGCGGGTCTCACCTTTAAACACAGTAAGGGAACAAACCGCGTTGTGATCGGTAAAGATACGCGTCTCTCTGGGTATATGCTTGAGAGTGCGCTTGTTGCAGGATTCACTTCTGCGGGGATGAATCCGCTCGTGTTGGGCCCCATTCCGACGGCTGGCGTTGGGATGTTGACGCGCTCAATGAGAGCGGATGTAGGCGTTATGCTCACTGCGTCGCACAATGGATTCCAAGATAACGGGATCAAATTGTTTGACTCGAAAGGCCGTAAGCTTTCTCATGACACGGAGCTTTCGATCCAACAGCTCATTGATAGTGACTTATCTCGAAAGATCGCGAGCTCCCGAGAGATCGGACGTGCGAAACGTATTGAGGACGCGCAGGCGCGATACATTGAGTTGGTTAAAAACACATTGTCGCGGGAAGTGAGCTTTGATGGCTTGCGCGTTGTCCTCGACTGTGCCAATGGTGCCGCGTACAAAGTTGCTCCTGAGGCTCTCTGGGAAATGGGGGCTGAGGTGGTCGCGGTCAGTGTTGATCCTGACGGATTCAATATTAATCACCAATGTGGATCGACGGCCCCCGAATCGCTCATGTGCAAAGTAAAGGACATGCGCGCGGATGTCGGTATCGCTTTAGACGGCGATGCTGATCGCGTGATCATGTGCGATGAGACCGGACAGCTCGTTAATGGAGACCAGATCTTGGCTCTGTTGGCGGAGTTTTGGCAACGAGAAGGGGTACTAAGATCCTCGACCGTCGTAGGCACTATCATGTCGAATGGCGGCCTCGAACAACACCTCAATATGAACCATATGAGCCTTGAACGAACCGCTGTTGGTGATCATCATGTGCTCGAACATATGCGCGACGAGAAGGGTAAGCTTCGATTCAATGTCGGCGGCGAACCAACCGGCCACATCATCCTCCCTGATTTTAGCGAGACGAGCGATGGCCTCATGGCTGCGTTTCAGGTTCTTGCGATTTTGAAGCGGGCTCGAGAGGACGGCAAAAAGGCGAGTGAAATATTACATCGCTTTACACCAATCCCTCAAAAGCATGTGGACATTAAAAAGTCAGGAAAAGCTCTCGAACTTGCGGAAGTGAAAGACCAGATCGAGGAATGCAAACGGACGCTGGATGGTCGGGGTCGGCTCGTGGTGCGTCCGTCCGGTACAGAACCCGTGATACGGGTAATGATCGAGTCGGATGACGAAGATCTCGCTAATGGAGTGGCAGCCCTGATAGAAAATACGATCCAGACAGCAAGGGTTTGATCTTTGCAAAAGAGAAGGCGGCGAAGCTTAAGCTTCGCCGCCATTTTTGTTGCACCTACAGAACAGTTCCCGGAAGATGGTCCGGGAGAGATTTCACCGGTTTTGCGGGTTTGGTAAACAGCCGCCGATAGAGGACGAAAGTAATGAACGAGTCTTCGTTGTCGCCTTCTTGCCACCCGATGATGCTCAAGACGGAGCCGGTCCCCGGGGCTTTCCGATAGCAAGTCAATCCCACGGCCGGCAGAGCCTCCCTCCCAGCGCATTGGTAGATTACAATGCCCAAGAGTTGGACCGCATCATCTCCTTCGGCTTTTTGGTACAAAGTGACGCCAAACAAACTAAACGCGTGGAATTTGGCTCGCTGATATACTCCAAACAGGGAATAAACATTTTTCCCCACACCGCCCCAAAGGGAATACACATCGCCATCGCCGGACTCGTAGGGCAGAGAGACAAGGACGATCAGCGACGTCCATACCCAGTGTTCTCCCGGGCTCCAGCCCATCCACCACAGGATCCCCAGAATGAGGCTTGCCATGCAGAGACCAAGCATTATGTTCACGTTAAGACCATGTCGCATGAGTATCTCCTCTTGTGCGCACGTACTATTGAACTGAAAAGACTATACAATATAGATATTGATAGCGCAAGAAAGCGGCCTCATCCCTAGGGGACGAGGCCGCACTGTTTTTGATCTGAAGGACCTACTTCACCGTCCGGCGGCGCGTTCGATCGCTTCGAAAAGTGCCAGGAAGTTGCCTTCGCCAAAGCCGTCATCGCCGCAGCGCTGGATGATCTCGATGAAGAATCCCGCACCGTTCCCCAGCATAACTTTGGTGAACGTTTGAATGAGGTATCCGTGTTCGTCGCCGTCGATCAAGAGACGAAGCCGCCGGAGATCATCCATGAGCGCTTGAGGTATTTCCGTCTTGAGCCCTGCTCGCTTCAGGCGCGCCGGGGTCGCATCGTAGTACGCATCGGGAACGTCGATGAACTGCTCGCCGCGCTCTCTTAAGAGACCTACCGTTGCCACTATGTCGTTGCTGAGGAGGGCAATATGCTGAACGCCCGGGCCTTTCATGTCGTCCAAGAATTCGTCGATATGACTCGGTTTCTCCTCGACAGGTTCGTTGATCGGCGACGTGATCGCACCGTTCTCGCTTCGCATTACGACGCTTCGCAAAGCAGCTGTATCGGTCGAGATCTGTTTCTCAGAGAATCTCAAGATCTCCCTGAACCCCAATGTCCGTCTGTAATAGTCGGCCCATGGATCCATCTGCCCTGCTTCAACATTGAGGACATAGTGATCGATCTGGACGAGACCAACGGGGGGAGCATGAGGTATCGGTGTTTCGACCTTGACGTACCCGGGCGCAAAAACGCCCGTATAATGACTGCGATCGATAAGTGTGTGCTCCACTCGTCCGCATGAACCCATAGCGGCCTGCGTCATTACGACTCGTTTTTTTCCATCGATCATCTCGGTAAAGTCTTGCGGTCTGGAGATGGCTATGCCCTTGTGCTCGACGACATGATTGTAAACCGCACGGACGTCGGAGACGGCAAACGCGATATCATCAATCCCTTCGCCGTAGGTGTCGAGTGATTTGATCATCGGAGAGCCGATTTGCATTGGGTTCGACAGACTAAAGATGATCTTGTCTTGTCGGAGTACACGCGCGGCGACATCCTTTCTGCCCGTCTGGCGCCCTGCATAGGCAAATTCCTCAAAGCCCCAGACCTGCGACAAGTGTCGAGCAAATCCGAGTGAGGACCGCAAACGAAAATTGACATGGTCGATCCCAAGTAGGGTAAAATTCGGCGTTTCCATGATCGGTTCCTTTTCTTGTGTGTGAGAGCGACTCTAGCACCAATGTAGGTCAGTCGGGGGGATTGTCAATAACGAACCGCCTGTCTGCGATAGTGCGGACAGGCGGTTATTTCTTGTGGAGGGCGAAACGATCATATCTCTTCATCGAACCCTCGCCACATCGGATGGAGACTTTTCATATGATGGGATGCTGCATGCAGGTCATCAAGAGCGGGTTGACCGGTATAGACCCCGGAAACATGCACACAAAGTTCAAAAGATACCTTCTGCTCCGATGGAATATCGGCCATCACTCGCACGTACCTATCATGATGGGCCATTCCGCGCATACTCAACATAAGGGCGGTCTTTTGCGGTAAAAAAGTCCCACCATGCTCGCGTACGATACGAAGCCAGGCATCGAGCTTGCCGTGGTCATGTGCCCCAAAGAGGGCGATCGCTTTCATTGGAGCCTCCTTTTACTGGATAGATCCGATCCAACTACCGAGGGGATTATTACATATAATTTTACAAAGCAAAGTATCGGGAGGGAAGCAGTTGACTCATACTCAAATGTAGTGTTATATGCCAAGAGTCAAAGCACCTTGGCGTCTAGAAAGGACACTCTGATGAAAGACTCTCGACATACCATGTTGGCAAAACTGCCGCATGTATTCTTCGCGACAAGTTCACTCGTGAGCACGATCGGACTTGTTTTCTCGCTCTTCAATCACGAATGCACCCTTGAGGCGGCGCAGGCTGTCTCAGGTATGGCTGGCACTATCGTATTTAAGGCAGATCCGAGCACGTGGCTACCCGCTCTTTCAAAAGTCTTCACGCAAACTGGCCCGTACGTTTGGTTCTGCACGCTCGGTATATCGATCGGTCTCTGGTCCCTCTATCACACTTGGTTGGGCCTCGATAATCATGATCCGAGCCAACGATTCTTGCCGGACATGAAAAACTCGTCTCGATCAGGGATCATCTGGGGATCGATCGTCTGTATCGGTGGAGCGCTTGCGTACACATTTGCGCCAGATGTGGCTCCGGGAAGCGACTCAGATTGCTCTTGGACTATAGGTATCGTGATGCAGGGCGTCGGAGCATTATTTGGAGTCGGCGGTCTTGTGTGGACAATCGTATCGGCCTGCCGATTGGCGGCATATGCGATATTGTTTGATAAGGACAACCGGCCCAAGACAATCTCTACCTCCCTGTACCGCATAATCGGATATTCCGCTATTGCGCTGACGTTCATTGTGATCATGAGTACGATCTATACCGTCGATTTGACAAGTGATTGGTTAAGTATCTTCGCACTTGGCGCTCTCGCGGTGTTTGCGGTGACGATGATCATCAAGCCAAATCTTCTCGGACGTCGGCCGTAAGACTGGGATCGCATATCTGGTCGGCAGTATGTTGAACTGCGGGTAATACCTCCTGCGCAAACACAAACGCCCTGTTTCGGATCTATGAGATCTGAGACAGGGCGTTTTCTTTGCAAGACAGTGTCAGTCATGATAGGTTCAATTTAGACCAAAAATAGATCATACGGCCCCATGGAGGACCAACATGTCGGACACACTGAATTCTGTCGACGAAGGTGTTCGTTCGTCGCTTCTCGTCGGGATGGATGAAAAGTCGCAACAATTATGGAAGGGAGCCCTGGCGGCGGTCGCAACCGAAAAGGGAAGGAATGAGAACGTTCTCATGCAGATCTGCGAGGAGATGCACCTTGCTGTGGGGAGCCTCATCAAGAATGAGCCTGAACCGCCTGTCACTGTGCACGAGCCAAATTTTGAGAACATCGTGATCTTTCTCGAGGTCGTCGACGGGGCGCGAAAGGCTCACACTGAGGCGAGTCACCCGCTACAGGGCGTGACCACAGACAAGTTCCAGGTGTGGGTTTCCGGCATCAAGGAAAAGCATGCGGTCTTTCTCCCACTCCTTCTTCCCAAGAAGCCTTCTCCTCCGAAAGCAAAGAAGGGGAAATAAGTGATCTGGACTCTCTCGGTCATGTGCCGAGGGAGTCTTTTAATTGAGTGGGGGGGTGTTGGGCGCCGCCGTGAGGAGCTCGTCGATGATTTTTGCGGTTTCCTCCGGACCGTTCACGATCTGTGTGTGTATGCCGGTGGGGATGACGACGTAGTCATTGCCTCCGGGGAAAAGCGCATCGCCGATGTAGAGCATTTGATCCACCGGTATATCGAGGCGCTTGGAAAGCCATTGTACGCCGTAGGCTTTGTCCATACCCTTGCGTGTGACATCGACGGTCGATGCACCGCCGACCAATACCTCAAAATCAGGTAGCTTGGCACCCAGTACCTCGCAAAAGCGCAGTCGCTTGGATCGATCAGGATCCCAAGCCATCTTGATCTCTTGTGGAGCGTCCAAACCAACGACCGTATAGGCGATCTGCACGCCGCGATCGATGATGCGATTCCCGAAGAAGGGAGCGTCTTTGAAATCTGGTATTTCAGCTACGGTCTGCAAGAGTGTATCGATAATATGTTCTTTTTCTTCTGGTGTCAGTGCTCCGATACTGTATTCGAGCCCCCAAGATTCGTTTTTAAAGAGGAAACATTCGGCGGAGCTGTTGGGAAAAAGGAAGAGATTCGAAAGATTGGCGTGCGCACGCAAAACAGACAAGAAATCATGTTCGATGCGCAGATAACTGCCGCCGGTGATGATCGCAGTCGGCACAATCGCAAGCAGCCGCTCAAACCGATCGAGCATCGCCGGGGTCGGCGGCTGGAAGCTTTCGGCAAGCGTCTCATCAAGATCAAAAAGTATTGCGCGCGGAAATGTATCAGTCATGATCAAAAGGGTAGCATAAAATGATCTGTGGTTATACACCAAAGCGAGAAAGATGACTTTATGGTACATGGTACTATGTGCAATGAAGGTTGTGTCGATCCTTTATTTTTCTCGGAAATGCAAGTGGTCTTCTTTTTTGTAATGTGAGGAAAACACGCGTCTTGATGTTTGGATGGGAGTTTCCGCCGTACAATAGCGGAGGTTTGGGTGTGGCGTGCTTAGGTCTTACGCGTGCGCTCGCCGAACGCGGGCTCGAGGTGATCTTTGTAATGCCGCGCAAACTCGACCTGTCAGTGCCATGGACACGTTTCGTTTTTGCCGACAAAGATGGCAAAATCTCCGAAAGTCTCGATATGCGAGCCGTCAATGTGGCCTTGACGCCCTACCTGACTGCCGAGACCTACGAGGCATATCGGCGATCAGGAGGCATGGCAATGGAAACATCCGGACATCGTCCGTTCTACGGGCCCAATCTCATTGACGAGGTCAAACGTTATGCCGCGATGGCAGCCTCGATCGCGCTCAAGGAAGATTTCGATATCATTTATGCGCATGATTGGCTATCTTTTGAGGCGGGGATGGAGGCCAAGCGTGTCACCGGCAAGCCCCTGGTAGCACACGTGCACGCGACCGAATTCGACCGCTGCGGCGGTGCCACCGGCGTCAACAGCGAGGTCTATGCGATCGAGCGGGCCGGTATGGAGGCGTCCAATCGCATCATTGCCGTCTCCGAGCTCACCAAGGCGATCCTTGTGCGCCAATACGGCATCGACGAGGGTAAGATCAGTGTCATCTACAACGGCATCGACGAGACGACCGCTCCGCAAAGCGATGGTACCTTACTGCGCTTGCATTCCCTCAAGCAGGCAGGTTATGGCATCGTGCTCTTTTTGGGACGTATCACTTTGCAAAAAGGTCCCGATTACTATATCCGCGCTGCCAAGCGCGTCTTGGAACACAATCCGAAAGTCGTGTTCATTATATCCGGCTCCGGAGACATGGAGCGTTCTATGATGGACCTTGCCGCACAGCTCGGGATCGCATCCAATGTTCTCTTTACCGGATTCTTGCAGGGAAATGATCGCTACGAGGTCTATGCGGCCGCTGATCTTTTCGTCATGCCTTCGGTATCCGAGCCATTCGGCATTACGCCGCTGGAGGCGATGCGTCTCGGCACCCCCGTCCTCATCTCCAAGCAGTCCGGCGTCTCAGAGGTTGTGAGCCATGCGCTCAAGGCGGATTTTTGGGATATCGACGAGATGGCCAATCAGATACTGTCGGTGATCGGGCATCCCGGCTTGCGGGCATCGCTTGCGGAGAACGGCGTACGCGAAGCCGCAGGGCTCACCTGGGGTCTTGCGGCACAAAAAGTGGACAATGTTCTCAAGGAACTGATGCGTGCGGTATAATTGACCGACCTAAGCTTTCATGAAATCCATTTGCTTCTACTTCCAAGTGCACCAACCCTATCGGGTGAAGAAATATCGCGTATTCGATATAGGCAACGATCAGGAGTATTTCAATGATCGTAGTGAAGGCAAGCTCAATAATCGCTATATAGCCGAGAAGGTCGCCGCCAAATCCTACATCCCGACGACCGCGCTCTTGCTCAAGCTCCTGCAGAGACATCCCAACATGCGCGTAAGCTTCTCCTTTTCCGGTATCGCTTTGGAGCAGTTGGAGGGGTATGCGCCTCAAGCCCTCGACCTTTTCAAAAAGCTTGTCGACACGGGCCAGGTAGAGATACTCGGAGAAACCTACTATCATTCCCTCGCATTCTTCTATTCGCCGCTCGAATTCGAGATGCAGGTCAACAAACATCGCGATCTCATCCGTAAGACCTTCGGCGTATGGCCGCGTGTGTTTCGCAATACCGAACTCTCATATCGCAACGACCTCGCGCAGTGGGCCGACAGCCGTGGCTATGTCGGCATTCTCGCCGAAGGGTGGGATCCGATACTTGGTTGGCGCAGTCCCAATTATGTCTATCAGCCCAAAGACACGAGCAATATCCGCCTCCTCCTCAAGAATTATCGTTTTTCCGACGACATCGCATTCCGCTTTTCGTCCAAGCAGTGGTCCGAGTGGCCGCTCACGACCGAAAAATTTGGCCAGTGGATAGGGGAGGCCGAGGGCGACACGATCAATCTCTTCATGGACTACGAGACCTTCGGTGAACATCAATGGGAAGACACTGGCATCTTCCATTTTCTTGAGCAGTTGCCCGAGGAGCTTTTCAAGAATCCGGGCATTGATTTTAAAACGCCGACACAGGTGATCCAGAGCTACGCTCCGCGTGATCAGGTAGATATGCCACACACGGTCACCTGGGCCGACACCGATCGCGACCTCACTGCCTGGACAGGCAATCCCATGCAGAGAGCCGCGATCGATGCGATCTATGCGATGGGCGAGGATGTGATGCTTGCCAACGATGGCCGCCTCCTCGAAGACTGGCGCAAGATGCAGACCTCGGACCATTTTTACTATATGTGTACCAAATGGTTCGCCGATGGCGATGTCCACGCCTATTTCTCCCCCTATGATTCTCCCTACGACGCCTACATAGCCTACATGAACGCCCTCTCCGACCTGCGTCTGCGGGTAGAAAAAGCACGGTAACTGTTCTTGTGTGAGAGTCTCTTTTGTGCCATATTTCGATTAGATTGACCGGAGAACATGCATCTCAGAGGTCGTGAAGCGGGAGTAATGTACGATGACCGGACCAAGTAAAACCTTCCAGGAGATCTGTTATTACGGAGCATCGACCTTCTTTACCATTGATGTCATTTTGCTTTTGGCACAACTATCGACACATCAAGATAAGATGTCGTAGTGGCTGGTGGCGTACTCCATGTTCACTGTGTTGATGGGCATCGCCGCGAGTATCCTTTGTTTTTCCTGGGCTCGAAAAGTCTAGTTCCTAACATTAAGGAGTAGAAGAAATGGGAATCAAACTGCCGCAAGTATGCTGTTCTCCAGTGGAAGTTTCCGGACAAGGGGTCTCAATGACCAATCAGGAAATTATCGGCAAAGTTAATCGCTGGCAAAATTCAGTTCTTGTTCACCCACTTACGTGTGGTAACGATAGTCGACACCAAGTTCTTGTTCCCAGGGAGCTTGATGGAAAAGTCGTACTTGTTTGCCTCGATTGTGATTATGTTCAGGATCATATCCCAGAAATAGTCATGAATGAGCACCTTGACGCATGAATATCAAATACGGTAGGGACTCATCGCAAGGTGGGTCCCGATTTTTGTTACGTACCATGCCTTTTCCGCAACATATTCCTAAGTCTAGGCGGTCGCTAATAATAGGGAATATTACGAACCCCAGAAAGATTCCTAAGAGGTGGCTATAGCCTATGAATAGGAATATGGGATTTATGTCCGTAAACGATCAGCAAAGAAATATTCCTATCCACTAGCTATAGCTAATAAATAGGAATATTTTTTGCACAGAGCAGAAATGCAAAAAACAATATGCAGAATATGTAGGCAGAGTCTGTCTGAGGAGATCCTACGAAAGCTCGAAATGTTTTTTGATCCAGGTGTCGTTTTCTATCGAGTCGGCGATCACATAAAGGATGTCTTTGCCGACCTTGAGATCGGCTTTGATGAGTGCGATCAATTCCTCGCAGTCATCCGGTGAGATCCAGACGCTGTTTTGGAGTCGGAGAAAGCCGAACTCATGCATAAGTATACGCAGTCGTTCGCGTACGGCGCGGCGGCGTTCGGGGATGTCGAAGATAACCATGCGCCAGCGGCGATCCCATCGGCGCTTCTTGCGGGCCGGTGCGCTCGCGCGGGCAATGGATAGGTCCAGGGCACGCTGGCCGCTCTCAGTGATCTCCAGATATTTTTTGCCGCTCGTTTCGACCCACTGCACATGCCCTTTTATCACAAGGCGTTGCACAGCAGTACGGGCCTGAAAGGCGAGCTTGTAGCGTTGCTTGCCAATGATGCGCGGAAACGCCTGGAAAATATTGGGGGCGACGGCGGCGACCGTAAGCAAGCCTGCCATACCGACCGCCGCCAACACGGTTTGTTGGATTGCGTTTTTCCGCCTCCTCTTTCCTGATTCAATTTCCATCTTGTTTCCACCTGTACTCATATTCCTTATAATAAGCGACCGCCTAATCTTAGGAATATTGCCACCGATCTGCAGGGGTGGTATAAGCTAGAAAGACAAGGTGCCCCTGTAGGGCATTTGATAACCAAAGGAGGAGGGTGTCATGGGCTTTATACGAGACTGGACAGATGAGGTTGATAGGGCCAATGCCGTGAAGGAGGATCGGGAAGCTGAGCTTCAAGAACTTATTCAGCTAATAACCCATGAGGCATGTGAGCGATGGATGGATAGGAATACCGCCGGTAGAATGGCCTTAATATTAGACGGCGGTAAACTGAGTCTAGAGTGCAGGTTTTTGTTGGCATGGCGCATCTACAATTACTTTGATGGTAGTGACCATCAAAAGGAAGACTTGGAGTGGCTGAAGAAATATGCGCCAGTAGAACATAAGGCTGTATTGGAGAAGATCAAACAAAACATCGAGAACAAGTGCCGTATTTTGCGAAACAGTATTCCAGGTGGAGGGTGATTGTCAAAAAGATAGCAAGGGACTCATCGCACGATGGGTCCCGATTTTTTTTGTCTCACACCGCACTCTACGAATATTCCCTAAAATTAGCTATAGCTAGGACATGGGAATCTACGGGGCGCTGTGGAATAACGAGGAGTAGATCTTATACGCGATGTATAATGAATGGTATGTCCCGATCTATCGTCCTTTCCAATGGCGAGCTTTGTGTCGCACTCGACGATCATGGGCTCGTACGCGATCTCTACTATCCGCATGTGGGGCTCGAGAATCACGTACGCGGACACTACATACATCGCATCGGCATCTGGGTCGATGGCGAGATCAGTTGGTTCTCCGAAGATCCGTCGTGGCAGATCACGATTGAATGCGAGGATAAGACATTGACGAGCCATATCATCGCGCGTCACGAACGTCTTCAGGTCGAGATCATCTTCGCAGACATCGTCTACAACGAAAAACCGGTTTTTGTTCGCAAGGCGACCGTCACTAATCTCGCCGACCACAAACGCATGATCAAGGTCTATTTCGGTCAGCAATTCGAAATATACAAAGCTCATGGCGGCGATACCGCATACTACGATCCCTCTTCCCGCTCGCTTATTCACTATAAGGGTCGCCGCGTATTTTTGGTTGCGGCTACGATCGACGGCGAACGCTTCACTGATTATGCGACTGGCACCACAGGATCGGGCGGCAAAGAAGGGACGCATCGTGATGCCGAAGACGGCCTCCTCTCGAAAAACCCTATTGAGCATGGGCAGGTGGATTCGGTACTCGGATTGTACGCCGAATACGCACCCCAAGAGTCCCACACGATCTTCTACTGGCTCGTAGCGGCCCAATCCATCGTGGGAGCGCTGGAGTTGGATCAATATGTGCAAAAAAAACGCCCCGAACACCTCCTGCGCACCGCGAGTAATTATTGGCATGCCTGGGCGACCGCCTATGATTGGCAGTTTTATGGAATGACTCCGGAACAGGTAGTGCTGTTTTATAAATCACTGCTTTACGTCCGCGCTCATGTGGATATCGATGGCGGGATCATCGCTTCGGTTGATTCCGATATGCTTCAACATGGCTACGATACGTATGCGTATGTCTGGCCGCGCGATGCGGCGTATGCGGCACTCGCACTCGATCGAGCGGGCGATCCCAATGTCGCCAAACGATTCTTTGAGTTTTGCCAGACGGTCATTGCACACAACGGTTATTTTATGCACAAGTATCTGCCCGACGGCTCACTCGGATCCTCATGGCACCCTTGGGTACTCAACGGACAGCTCCAGATCCCGATCCAAGAGGACGAAACGGCCCTGGTCATCATTGCACTACGCGAACACTATTCGCATAGTCATGATCTCGAATTCTTAGAGACCATGTATAACCCCCTCATCGAGAAGGCGGCGGATTTCATGGTGCATTATCGCGATCGTGAGACAAATCTTCCGGAAGCTTCATATGATCTATGGGAAGAGAAGCGCGGGACATCGACCTTTACGGCTGCTGCGGTCTACGGAGCACTCATGGCGGCTGCCGATCTTTCCAACATTCTCGGTAAAGGCAAACACGAGACACGGTATCGCGAAGCTGCCGTTGAGGTGCAAGCAGCGATCATGAGGCATCTTTACGACGAAAAGACGGGCACTTTTGTGAAGCTGGTGCGGAAGGAAGAGGGGGGTTTCGTATACGACGAGACGATCGACATATCTAGTGTCTATGGCATCTTCTCGTTCGGAGTCCTTCCGTCCGATGACCCGCGATTGAGCAGGGCTTTTGAAACGAGTGTGCGTACGCTTTCGCGCGGCATCACGATAGGAGGGATCGCACGGTATGAGAATGACGAATATTTTCGTACGGAGCGCGATGTCGTCGGAGATCCGTGGATCACCACGACGCTGTGGTATGCGGAGTATCTCATTGCAAATGCGCACACCGATGCCGACTTTGACCGTGTGCGCGAGATATTCAACTGGGTCGTGCGGTATGCGCGGCCGTCGGGCATTCTTTCCGAACAACTGCATCCCAAGACCGGCGCCCCGGCATCGTCGTCGCCCCTGGCCTGGAGCCATGCGTCATATATATCGGCAGTGCTCAAATATCTCGACCGTCTCGAGGAGCTTGGGATCTGTTTCCATAAGGTCTGCAATCCTGTCCCATAATAATTAAAAAAGCCGGTGCTGATTTTCCTCTTGCAGAGCGTTTCGTCGTCACCGATACCTTCGGCCAGACGGCCACCGCGACACGGACGGTGGTGGTGAAGTGAGGCGCTATTCTTTGTGATACAATTTCCCCATGTCATTTGAAGCCTTTGCCGCACGAACACACGAAAAGATGCAGGAAGTCCTGATGCATCCCGAGGCTGCGGGACCTGCGATCCACTATTACATGATCCGCGGCGGATCAGAGAAGCATAACATCACCATCTGGGAGACGGGTACCGTCGGCGGCGAATATATCAAGACCTACGGCCACTATCACAAAGGCGATCTCCAAGAGATGTATTGGATCCTGCAGGGGGAAGGCATCGCACTCCTCCAAAAGATGGCGGTCATCGACGGCGTGGATAATCCAAACATCATCGAAGAGTTTAGAGCGATCCCGGTCAAGGCGGGGGATTCGGTACACATGCCGTCCGGCTTCGGTCATCTTCTGGTCAATACCGGCGCACAGTGGCTCGTAACGACCGATGATAGTCCTGTGGCGGGTCCGGATGATTCTGCTTCGATGCCGGGACATGCCGATTATGAACAGGTCAAGCAGATGCGCGGTTTCGCGTATTATGTCGTCGAACGCGACGGTGCCCCGCTATTGATACCCAACAAGCTTTATAAAGAAGTCCGAAAGGTAGATCTTGGCGGGATTCCAATAACATTAGACCACAACCTAAAAATACAAAGCGTCGCTTTGTAATCTACCTTGTAATCTATATGTACATCATCGCAGACATTGGGGGGACCAAAATGCGGATCGCGGGCAGCCGCGACCTTGAGCATTTCGACGAGCCGGTCATCATAAAGACTCCGCAATCATACCAAGAAGGGATCGCTGCTTTTGTGGAGACGGCAAAAGAGATCGCCGCGGGAGAGGAGATAACCAAGATTGCTGCGGGCGTACCCGCGCTCCTTTCGCGTGATCGCAGGGTCATCGCAGGTGCAGGTCCGCACATACCCGAGTGGATCGGGAAGCACATCGCCGACGATATCGAGACCGCCTTGTCTACAAATATTTATTTTGAAAACGACGTCGCGCAGATCGGACTCGGTGAGGCTACTGCAGGTGCAGGGCAAGGCGCGCGCATCATGATGTATATTACGGTCTCTACCGGAGTCAATGGTGTACGTATCGTCGATAACAAGATCGATCCGGCCGTCTTCGGGACGGAGATCGGGCACCAATACCTCTCTCCATCATCAAATGACATCACCTGGGAAGACCTTCTCTCGGGTTCTTCGATCGAGAAAAGGTACGGCAAGCATCCGCGCGATCTGGGACCTGATTCATCCGTTTGGGAGGATCTCGCTATCATCACTGCTTTCGGCCTGCACAATGCTATTTTGTTTTGGTCGCCCGACAGGATCGTCCTCGGAGGGTCTATGTTCAATGAAATAGGTATTTCAGTCGAGCGAGTCCGATTCCATCTCGAGAGGATCACCAAGGTACTTCCGGAACTTCCCGAGATACTTCACTCATCGCTCGGCGATCTTGGCGGCCTTCATGGCGGGCTTGCTCGGCTCAGGCAGTTGGATTGAGCCGGAAGGATACTTGGGTGTTATTGGAAGCCGAGAATACCCCGCAGCTTGCTGCGGGGTTGAGAGGCTAATAGATTTGAAGCGGCGGCGGCCGCTACACCTTCCAAAAAAACAGCCTGGTGTCGCCCGCGCAATACCTCGCAGCTTGCTGCGAGGATGCGACGGGCGACCTGTTTTTTTTATTGAAGCTTTCTAGCGGTCTCGGGCCTTGGCTTGCGCAGCTCCCAGAATATCGGCAGTGTCGTCACGACAATGATCGCGAGGACCACATACATGAGGTAATGTTCCATGTTGGGTACGCGGCGTCCGAGATAAAATCCCGCAAATGTCACACCAGCTCCCCAAGAGACCGCGCCTAGGACGTTGTACGTAATGAATGTCACATAGCGCATCTTGGTAATCCCAGCGAGGATGGGCGCAAAGGTGCGCACGATCGGAATGAAGCGCGCCAAGAAGATCGTCTGCGCGCCGTGTTTGTCATAAAAATCCTTCGCACGCTCGAGGTATTCGTGCTTGAAGAAACGCGAGTCTTTCCTGAAAAAAAGCGTTACGCCGACCTTGTTGCCAAACCAGTACCCAGCGTTGTCTCCGAGGATAGCAGCCAGGGTGAGTAATGGGATCAGCGCCCATACGTTGAAAAATCCCTGCGAAGCAAGGAGGCCAGCAGTAAAGAGCATCGAGGCGCCTGGTAGGAAGAATCCGAAAAAAACGCCGGATTCGAGGAATACGGCAGCAAAAAGCCCGGGGTAACCGACGATCTGTATCAGGTGAGGCAAGCTCACATGCGTAAGAAGAGACATCATAAAATGTCGCTGTATTGTAGCATATTTTGTCGATCATGCCGCACACATTCGATGTCTACTTCTGTGCGGCGAATGATTTCGGGATCGGAAACTTTTTACAAAGGGAATGGACTTCCGCGCGAATGATCTTGAGCTTTTTGGTTTCGTTTTTGTGTGCAAGTGCGTCGATCATGAGTTCGGCGATCCGGGTGCATTGCTGCTCTTTGAATCCACGGGTTGTGATCGCCGGCGTGCCAAAGCGGATGCCGGATGGATCCATGGGGCCGCGTGTATCGTCCGCGATCGAATTCTTGTTGACGGTGATACCGATCATGTCGAGGATTTCTTGTGCTTCTTTGCCGGTGACTCCGAGCGAGCCGTATACATCCGCCAAAAGCAGGTGGTTGTCGGTACCGCCCGTGATCAGGCGGATACCGCGATCCTTGAACACTTTTTCCATCGCCTGAGCGTTTTTGAGAATCTGTTTGGCGTATTTTTTGAACGATGGCTTCTGCGCTTCGCCGAATGCGACCGCTTTGGCGGCAATGTTGTTCATGTGCGGACCACCCTGGAGGCCCGGGAATACCGCCTTATCTATTTTCTTGGCGAGTTCTTCGCTCTCGCGCACGAGGATCATACCGCCACGGGGTCCGCGCAGGGTCTTGTGCGTGGTGGTAGTCATGATATCGAACCCGTAGTCGAATGGATTCTTTACAGCCTTGCCTGCGATGAGTCCGGCGATGTGCGCGATGTCCATTACGGCAGTCGCGCCCACTTCGCGCGCGATCTCGACGAATTTGGCATAGTCGAGTTCGCGTGGGTATGCCGAAAACCCCGCGAGAATGATCTTGGGCCGTTCGATGACGGCGACTTGGCGCATTTCTTCGTAATCGATCTCACCGGTCTCGGCGTTTTTCATCTTGTAGCGGACGAAGCGGAACATCTTGGTCAGATACGTGACTGGGTGTCCGTGCGTGAGGTGTCCACCATGGGAGAGATCCATGCCGAGTACGGTGTCTCCTGGCTCAAGAAGCGCCATATACATCGCGATATTGGCATTGGCGCCACCCAAAGGCTGGACGTTGGCGTATTTCGCGCCAAAAAGTTTCTTGGCCCGATCACGTGCGAGATTTTCGACCATGTCGGTATATTCCTGCCCGCCGTAGTAGCGGCGGCCGGGATAGCCCTCGGAGTATTTGTTGGTGAGGATTGATGCATTGGCTTCACGTACGGCGAGTGAGACGTAATTCTCGCTCGGGATGAGCTCGAGGCCCTCGGCTTCACGCGTCTCTTCCCCTATGAGCGCCTTATACACTTGTTTGTCTTGTTTTTTTACGTGTTCGTACATATCAAATGGGTATTATGAGTGGGATAAAAGGGACATGTACGCGTAACTAGATCATACATGAAATGATAACGCATAAAAACAGGATTGTACAAAATGTACAAAAGAGAACAAAACCCCATACACGTATTCTATGCTATAGCATAAGATACGTGTATGGGGGGTCTCGTGCTCATGATAGAGATCAGATACCCAATTCGCGAGAGACGATCTTCCAAATGTCAGCGTGGATCGCTTCCACCGGACGATCGGCGTCGATGAAATAACAGATACTGTCGGACTTTGAATCTTTTAGATACTCTCCGAATTGCAAGAAACCGTCCCGCACGCGCGCATGATACTCGATCGGTTTTACGTCGAAACGAGTCTTTTCCTGCACAGAATCCTTGAGGCGGCGCCCGTACGCTACTTCTGCAGGCAGGTCGAGAATGATATACGCGTGCGGATGATATTTGGGAGGAAGTGTTTCGCGCTTCTCCTTGAACAGATCGAGGAGCGAGTTCTGTTGCTCTCCATGGATCTGAAAGGCATGTGTCGAGGAATCGTATCGGTCGCAGAGCACATGCGTGCCTTGCTCCAATGAAGGTCCTATCAATTCTTCCACATGGGATTCGCGAGCTTCCCAAAAAAGCCAAAAGTCCTTCAGCGGATCTGATGCGGGTCCGTCTTTATTGAGCAAGAGCTTACGGATCTCCTCGGCCTTGGGCGTACCACCCGGCTCGCGCGTGAATATCACCGGATGTCCAGTCAATTTTTCTTGCAAAAGCCTGATCTGTGTGCCTTTGCCCGAACCGTCCATGCCATCGATAACGATGAATGTACCACGTCTAGCCGTCTTGGCAGATGTTTTGATCATAGTCACCAGTATATAGGAGGGGGATCATTTGAGTAATTTGGCCATTCTGCTACACTCGCATAGGAAATATAAGGAGTGTATGCAATGTCAGATGACCGGCTAACCATAGGATCATCGATTGAGCGGCTGGTAGCAACCTTCTCGAGCTCGGACGCACTCACTATGAATCGCAATGATCGATATAGTTTTCTCGTTCTTGCGTGCGCGGACCTGGCTCGTTGCGTTCGCAAGGAAAAGACGGGGCTATATCCGATTGCGCTCGCTCAGATTGTCGCGTGGTTTGCGAGCCTTGCAGAGGAGTTATTTCGCACAGATGCAGGGTTACTCTTGACCAATGCAATGGGCGACAAATTCCCAGCGATGGGCTGTGGCTATTGCGGGCACTTCCCATGCATTTGTGAAGAAGCACATCGAGCGGAACATGTTGTTTCGGTCCCCAGTACAAGCCAGTATCTGTGGTCAATCAACCGGTGGCAAGAACATCTCGAACAGCTCTATGGGCCGAACAACAGCACAGGCGGTATCCCAAGAGCTCTCAACAGGCTTTTTGAAGAAGTCGCGGAAGTCGGGCTGATCTTGCATAGCGCAGACGGCTTTAACGACAATCTCAAAGATGTCAGGCGTAAATATGCTCAAGAATTCACCGATGTCCTCGCATGGACATTTGCTTGCGCATCGCTGTTGAAAATTTCGCTGGAGGATTCTGTTATATCGCTCTATGGCAGCGAATGTCCGGTATGCCGGTCCTTTCCGTGCAATTGCAGGCATTTCGAGAAGAAGCCATCGGGAGAATGTACGCATCGCTTTATGTCCGCACAGGACATCTACGATGCGATTCGCGCGAAGTAAACACCAGGAAGGCACCGCGATACGGTGCCTTTTCTTATGAGTGGAGATCCTTGTTATAACCCCCGGCGACGGTAAGTTCGGCCTTTATGGTCGCTTCGGGATTGTAATCCTTGAGCCGCACGTATTCGGGCTTGAACGAATCGAGCGAATCGAAATTTTGCGCAAAGGAGACGGTCGGAAATGATCGTGGTTCGCGCGCGAGCTGTTCACGCGCCTGATCTTTGTGATTTTCGTAGATATGGAGATCACCAAAGGTGTGAATGAATTCGCCTGGCTCGCGACCGAGTATCTTCGCGATAATGATCGTCAGGAGGGAATACGAGGCGATATTGAACGGGACACCGAGAAAGACATCTGCGCTGCGCTGATAAAGCTGGAGGCAGACTTTACCGTGTTTGATATTGATCTGATACATATTGTGACAGATGGGAAAACGCGCCCCTTTGCCGGGAGCCGCCATACTGTAGAGATACTCGGGATTCCATGAGGTGACGATCGTATTATGCGCATCAGGGTCCTTCTTAAGCTCATCGATAGTCCACTGGAGCTGATCGACTGCGCGGCCATCGTGCGCTGGCCAGCGACGCCAAAGCTCGCCGTAGATATGCGGCAATTCACCATGGATCTTTGCGAAATCGCTATCGTCTTTTATTTTTGAGATGAATTCTTCCTTGCTTAGTTGCGGCACTTCCGAGCGCGCGGCCCGCTCTCCATAGATCCTGTACGGATAATCGTCCCAAATATGCACATCATGATCCACGAGGTACTTGATATTGGATTGTCCCGACATAAACCAATACAGCTCTTCAAGGACACCTTTCCAATACACGCGCTTCGTGGTGAGCATCGGCAGTCCTTCAGAAAGATCAAACCGGATCTGTCGGCCGAAAACACTGTAGGTCTTGACTCCAGTGCCTTTGTCTATTTGTTCTTCACCCGACTCAAGCGTCTCGCGCAATAGATCCAGGTATTGATATTCAAGGTGTTTTTTCTCCATATTTATTTTTTTGCGGGCGTTTTCTTCTTCTTGATAATGGCCTTTTTCTTTGCGGGAGCGAAGTTGTTCCAGTTGTTTTCAGCGAAACGGCCGGTTTTTTTGTAGGTTTGTTTGGTCGGGGAGGTAATCTTTGAAAAGGTAAGTTGCGCTATTTCCATGCCCGGCCTCAGGATGATCGGTACGTTGTTTTGATTGCTCAATTCAAGGGTCACACAGAGGAAATGCCCGGGATTAATGATGCCTGCCGTGTTGTGGATCATGAGCCCCACGCGCGCAAGCGAAGATTTGCCGCCGACTTGGATCAGATAATGGTCGGAACCGAAATACTCTTTTGATAAGCCAAGGACGGAGATGCCAGGGTGAAGGACGAATTCTTTGCCGTCCTCGATAATAATCTCTCGTGTCTGGGCATATATCTTCTTCACCGGATCGATCTTGTGAGTGGAGCTTTCGTCGTTGACGATGAATTTGTTGCCGAGGCGGATATCATAGCTTACTGGTTGGAGGCGCTTGCTATCAAACGTGTCGAGGACGATTTCGCCCGCCAAGATCGCCTTCTCGATATCCATGTCGGAGAGAAACATACATCCTATTGTATCTCAAAAATATTTTCTGTCCCGTAATACTCCGGCCAATGTTCGTTGTAAAAGGCAAACATGCGCGCGAGGCGGTCTTGGGGGAGCTCTTCGACCTTGAGCGTGTCCATGAGAGCGCGCACGTGTGCTTCTGCTTCGGTCAGTTTGGTCGGATCATCCACGACGCGCTCAAATTCGGCCAGCCATCCGTAGCCCGCATTCTTGTCGAGCGTGACATTCACGCCGCTGCAAAGGTATTCTTCGCGTTCGCGGGACCATTTCGCCTGATAATTAAATTCTGCGCCGAGAATGATTTCGTCGAGATCATTCAGAGAAAGCGAGACGGGTTCTTCGATCTCCATGCGGGCGATGCCATTGGCACTCGTTGTGTCGTCGACGGATGCCTTGATCACAAAGAGCACTTGATCGTCCTTTTGACGTGTACGCACTGAGAAGTCCTTTGCGTGAAGGGCAAAATCCGCGAGCTTGACGCGCGCGCCCAGAGAGAGATGCGGAGCGATCGCTTGGGCGAGGGCTTGTAAGGTGCCGCCCATAAAATAGTGATTGAGCTGTTTCCCTTTGGTGCGCAAATCGCATGTGGGATCGGTGTCTCGCAGCGCTCGCCGTATCTCATCGGCGCGTTCGGGTCCACCAAGGAGCGCCTTCACCTCCACTTCGTATGATTGCATGGCATCAGTATAGCGCGAGAGCGCGTGCGCGACGATTGCGTAAGCACCGAAAATAATGTATGTTGCGCGCGGAAAAGATTAAAAGGAGCACTCTTCCGATGGGAATAAAGACGAATCACAAACGTGCCTCGCGCGTCTTCGGGATTCTCTTGGAGGCGTTTCGCGAGGTAAGGTATCCGTACAATGTCGCCGTCCTTCCGCAGGATATGGTTCCTGCAGAGCTACGAAAGGATCCACTGAGACACGCGCAATTCTTATGGTATGCCTGTCATTTTATGCGCGGGGCACTGGATAGTACGACCGCGATACGTCAATTGGTCACGTTGTGGTCTTTTAGGCCGGATCTCTTCATGCCCGAAAAGGTCGTGACGATACCGCTCGAAGAGATCAAAGGTCAGCTCGTTCGCGCCCTCAATTACCACATTGATGAGATCGGAGTTTTCTGGCAGGAAAACTCCGCTCGACTCATCAAGTATTGGCGCGGAGATCCCCGGCTCATCTTCCACAAGCTGAAGGATGGAGCCGACCTCCGCAGGAGAGTGATGAATAAACGCACTCAAGGGACGAGGCCATCAAATGAACTTCTCAATCACGAACAGGGGTTTGAGGGGTTCCAGGCGAAAATGACCAGCATGCTTGCGTATTTTCTCATTGCCGAGAAGCTGGTGTCGCCTATCGAGATCATTCCTGCGGTCGATTTTCATCTCCTGCGGGTGATGTTTGAGACAGAGATTCTCGTGCCGGATACCTACGAACGCAGGATCGGCTACGACGAAGCGTACAAATACGGGGCCAATCTCTTGGAGTGCTATCTCAAAAGGGATTTCTCGCGAAGTGTGGAACTGGCCGATGCCTTATGGCTCTTGTCGTCGAATCTTTGTGCACTTGCACCGGGAAATCGTTCGGTCGGACGCAGTACCAGAAAGAACTATCGTGACGGCAAAAAGACTTTGCCGCAGGTCCTCAATGTTGATCCTGACGATCTCAACCACCAAAGGTGGTATGCGCGATCATGTGCGAGATGTCCGATCAGTGACGCATGTGTGAGGAATGTCCCGTCGGGCCCGTACTACGAGGTCGGCATGTTCATGATCCATCCGCGCCGTCGGATGGAAGTGCCGCAAGAGCTTTTTCCCCTCGATACGTGCCGCCACCCTCACACGGCACCTCGGCGTTATAAAACCGGAAATCTCATGACGCCGTCGGCAGAGATCCAGCTTGTTCTCGATATAGACGACCCCGATATCTGACGTATCGGGGTCTTTTTTTGCAAAAAAGAACGCCGTAATAGTGTCACGGCGTTCATTAGAAGGGAATATAGGTCCCTTCTTCTGCTTCTTGATAAGTCGGCGGGAAGATAGGGTACGATTTATGAGCAACCGCCACATCGACACAAGAATGCCCGAAGAACTTCTTATGTTCCTCCAAATACGCGTCATGCGCCCCTTTGGCTGTGTCCCATGTTTGTTTCGACCGGTAGGTCTTTTTATGAAACTTGAGCTCCCATCCAAACCTACCCTTGCCGCGTATTTCGACCCCGCGAAAACTATTCAGATCGCTGTGGCGCGAACGCTTTCGACCGATCGCACCCGCTACATTGATGGCCTGTGTGGTGGCGCGGAGATTACATCGCCGATTGTCGAGTGACAAGCCGTTGAAGTGATCGACGATCACGCCTTTGCCTGCGTCTGTGACAAGCCGATGCAAGGTCACCTTCTTGCCCTGTATAGTGGCTACGGCGTACACCTTGAGTATTTTGCCTGTGTGCGGATCTCGCTGGATGTTCGCGTGCCAGGAGCGATCCGACACGAGGTCGACGACCGTCGCATCAATGAAGGTAAAATACCCCTGCGACAGGTCGACACGGCATTGGCCATAATTCTCCGAACTCCAGCCATCCCAAACGTATCGATCAATCAAAAACACCTCGTGATTCAAGTGGGTTTTGACTACTCTAAGCGGCTCTGCAATAGGAGCCGGGTCAGATAGATCTGACAGCCAGTCCATGATGGCCTCCGCTAACTATGTAATTCGCAACTCTGTGTCGCGACTAAAAGCATTGTAGTTCTTAGATGAGTAGGGTCAATCTTGATAGTCGGGCATGTTTATATGATAAACTTCTCTTTCGGGAAGAAGAGTATTTTTACTCGATAGAGACGATATATGAAAAAACCTCAGATCAGCATCGTGGCAGCGATAGGCAATGGTCGCCAGTGGAACGGGGCCCTCGGCAAGGATGGCAAGCTCCTCTGGCACATACCCGAGGATCTCAAGCGGTTCAAGGAGCTCACTCTCGATCACCCGATCATTATGGGCCGTAAGACCTTCGAGTCTATCGTTGCACTACTGGGCAGGCCTTTGCCCAGGCGTACCAATATCGTGGTGACGCGCGATGTCTCGTGGGGCTACGACGGCGTGATCGTTGCACATTCGCTCGAAGAGGCGATTGATCGGGCAAAGGAGATCGACCAGGAGGAGATATTCATCGGCGGTGGCGGCGAGATATACAAGGCCGCACTTCCATACGTGGACAAACTCTATATGACACTTGTCGACGACGACAAGGAGGGGGATTCGTATTTCCCTCCGTACGAAGATCAGTTTACCAAAAAGATCTCCGGAAAAGAGCAAAAATGGGGCGATATCACCTACCGCTGGGTAGATCTTGCGCGTGAATGATATAAGTGTTATAGTATCTACGGAGGCCTGGTCAAGGGAGAGAGGTATCATGTCATGGTCGTTTCGATGCTTCATCCGCGAACTTTCCGCAAGGAATCTCCGCTACGAGGATACACTTCCGAGTGTAGCGAAGGAAAACAAAATTCAGGAGGTTTCCCGGGCGCGCGCCCGGGAATTCGTTGGGCGCGGGATAACCACCCGACCTATCCCAAGACGCACAAAAAAGAAGGGCTGAAGGTCACATCTTCGTAACCTTTCCCCGAGATCTCGATCCCCGTCCAAAAACGGGGATCTTTTTATGCAAAAAGATCCCGGAGTTGATCCGGGATCCTGAAAGATCACTCACCAAACAAGACTCGCCAGATGAGGAATGGGGGATCTTGGTCACCAGAATAGACGAGGAAGGCCGATAAGAGCGAACCCTGCGAGTGTGAGATCTCCTCCTTTACTGATGTCCGATCAGTGTTTTTTGTGGAAGGCCGGATTATAGGCCTCCTGGAGCGCGGGAGAACCCGCGAGGAAGCCGACCGAAAGCGCCGCGACACCCATCGCAAGCATCACGCTGACGATCACCGCACGCCAAGGGATAACTACCTTTGTAGTGCTCATATTCTTCTGCTCCTTTTCGAGTCTGCCAAATACTAGTCGTGACTATAGGTCTTCTTGGCAAAGTCGTCAATCCGATACTTTCTACTGTCTCAGACCCAAGCCGGTGCGGATGAGGTACCAATTGATGCCAATAAGGATCACGACCAGTGCGATCAAAACCCCTGCGGCCGTACCGAGTGCCACGTCGGAAATACCCAAAAAGCCGTAGCGGAAACCGTTGATGAGGTAAAAAATGGGATTAAAGTGTGAGAGTGTCTGGACGAGTGGCGGTAGCGTCTTGATCGAATAGAAAACGCCGCCGAGATACACCATGGGCGTCAGTACAAAGGTCGGTACGATGTTGATTCCGTCGATGGATTTGGCATAGATACCATTGACGAGGCCAGCGAGTGAGAAGAGGAGCGCCGTGAGCAAACCGAATGCGAGAATGACCGCGAGATTGGTGATCGTAAGCGACAGGTGTGTGAAGAGAAGCGACACGATGATGACGAGGACCCCGACCAAAAGCGCGCGTACGATGCCGCCAGAGATGAATCCGGCGATCAAGAGCCACGGCGGCGTCGGGGAGACCAATATCTCGTCGATGGAGCGCGCGAAGAATTTTGATGAAAAGAAGGTGAATGATGTGTTGGCGTACGCCGAGGTGATGACTGCTTGCATCACGAGACCCGGCACAACGAACGACATATAATCGACACCTTGCATGGGGCCGATGCGCGATCCGAGCACCGCGCCAAAGATGGCGAAGTAGAGCGAAGACGTGACAATCGACGGCAGGAGCGTCTGCGGCCAGATGCGCACGATACGTACCACGTCTTTGCGCAGCATGGTGTAGAATGAGATCCATTGTTGGTAAGTATTCATAGAGTTATTTTGCCTTATACGACTTCACAAATCTATTAAAGAGATCGAGGAAGCGTTCGTATTTCATTCCTATTTCAGCTGGTATTACGGCATGAACACCAGGATGTTGCTTATCCAGGTCTCCGGGACTGATGAGGGTTGCCCCGCCGATGGTCATGAAGCCCTCATCGACAGATACCTCTTTGCGATGAATGACATATGCTTCATACGTTTCTATATGATTGCGCGAACCTCCGCGAACGTCCGACATGGAGAACATATAATCTTTCAATTTTTCCTTGGTGTTCGGATTGTTCTCGAGTAATTGAGTATAAAGATCTAGGCCAGCCGCAAGCGCTTGATCACGTTCGGCATGCGAATAGGTCTCGCCTATAACTCCAGAAGCGTGTGCCTCTAAACTGGGTATGCCGACTGCCGTTGCCGCGAGAGTTGCACCGGCATTCTTTAGAAAATTTCTGCGACTGAGGTTTTCCATAACTATGTTTCGCTCGTAAGCTGAATGAATACTTCCTCAAGCTTGCCACCGCGGAAGCCGCTCTTTGCGGCCTTCGCTTCGTCGTGGAGCGCCAAGATATCGTCCATGGTGCCGTTGGCAACGATTTCTCCCTTGCGAATGATCGCGACATGCTTGGCGAGCTGTTCGGCTTCTTCGAGATAGTGAGTGGTCAAAAGCACGGTCAAGCCCTCTTTCGTAAGCGCCTGTAGATACTTCCACATGCCATGGCGCAGTTCGACATCGACACCAGCTGTTGGTTCGTCGAGGATGAGGAAGCGTGGCTTGTGAATGAGGGCGCGCGCGATCATGAGTCGGCGCTTCATGCCACCCGAGAGTTGCATCGCCTTGCCGGTCATTTTGTCACCCAATCCAAGATCGGTCAGGAGTTGCTTGGCGCGCGGTATGGCGACCGAGCGCGGCACGCCGTAGTAGCCAGCTTGATTGACAACGATATCAAGGGGCCTTTCGAAAGGGTTGAAGTTGATCTCTTGCCCGACGAGGCCGAGCTGCGCACGTGCCATTTCAGGCTGTTTGTCGATATCGTAGCCGAATACTTTCACCGAGCCACCTGTCTTGTTGACCAGACCGCACGCGACACCGATCATGGTCGTCTTGCCAGCGCCATTTGAGCCCAAGAGCGCGAAGAAATCACCCTCGGGTATTTCGAGCGAAACGCCTTTCAATGCCTCCACACCGTTGCCGTAGACCTTTTTGAGACCCTCTATTTTGAGTGCTGATGCCATAGAGATGCCCATTTTAGCATATTAGGCCTTTTCCTCGTCGCGAAACGGCAAAGTGCCTGTATAATCGCCCTTGCCGATATTCACGCCGTTCTTGCGCAAGATGTCGTATGCGGTCGTGATATGGAAGTAAAAATTGGGCATCGCATACTGGGTCACATAGTCGAATCCTGTCATATGCTTGCCGGGGAAATACGAAAGCGTGACCTTCACGGCTTCTTTGCCGATGACCTGTTCGGGTTTGATGGTCTCCAGGAAGGCGATGGTTTTTTCCAAACGCTCCTTGAGCTGTACGATCGTGGTCTCGTTGTCCTCAAAGACCGGGATCTCGATCTCGGCCAAACGCGCGGCAATGCCCTTGGCGTTGTCGGATGCTATTTGGACCTGTCTCGTGAAGTTGAACTGATCAAAGATAATCTTGTCGACCAGAAGCGCGGATTCAAAATCCATCCAAGAGAGCTTCTTGGATTCCGAATGCGCGGCGGCCTTATCGAGTATGTGCGAAAACGCCTGGAGCGTCTTCTTCATCGGCGGGATGGTAATGGTGTACAGATTTGTTTCTTGCATATGCGTGTATCTTTATATTAATGATTTTGCATAAGTATAAACCAAGTCCGTACACATACAATGTTGATAACTGCCGTAAGGGCGGCATGTTTGCATGGCTGATGATCAAAGTCTATAGTTACCATGATCGCCTGTAGATATATGCCCCTCTCGAAATCATCGAGGGGCGACGGTTCCGGTATTCGCATAGCCGTTTGGCACGCATTCTATCGGGCGATCACCGTCGTCCCTCGGTGGCTTGGAGTGGCGGAGGTTTTATACAAAGCCCAATAGTTTAAATGAATACCATGACCCAGAGATCGCCTGTGTCCGGTGGAAAGAATCCCGAAGGACAAAAGTCCGTGTTTGACAGCTTTACTCACAAATACGCATTGTCGAAGACATTGCGGTTTGAGTTGGTGCCGCAAGGCAAAACTTCCGAATCCTTAAAAGCTGTTTTTGAAGAAGATAAAAAAGTCGAGGAAAACTATCAAAAGACCAAGGTGCGATTGGACCAATTACATCGTTTGTTTGTGCAAGCGTCTTTTACAGAATCAAAAGTCAGTGCGTTAAAACTTGCAAGTTTTGTACGTGCATATAACGCCCTTATCGGTGTTGCCAAAAAGACACAAACGAAAGAACAGAAGAGCGCATATGAGAAAGAAAGAAAAGCTCTTTTGTACGAGGTCGCAGGTCTCTTTGATGAGATGGGCGATGAGTGGAAGGCACAATATGAAGAAATAGAATCCGTTGGGCGCACAGGCAAGCAAAAGAAAATCAAGTTCTCATCTACAGGCTGTAAAATTCTCACTGACGAAGCGGTGTTGAATATCCTAATGGATAAGTTTGCTGAAGATACACAAGTGTTTTCGACATTCTTTGGATTCTTCACATATTTTGGAAAGTTTAACGAGACGCGAGAGAATTTCTACAAGAGTGACGGTACGAGCACGGCGGTGGCTACACGTGTAGTCGAAAATCTCGAAAAGTTTTTGCGCAATAAACACATCGTTGAATCCGAGTATAAGAAAGTAAAAACCGCTATCGGACTCACTGATTCCGAGATTCTTGCGCTGACCGATGTTGAGGCCTATCATCGTTGTTTTTTGCAAGCCGGAATCGATGTTTACAATACTGTTCTTGGAGGCAGTACCGAGCTTGAGCAAAGTGTGAATAAAAAAGTAAACGAATACCGTCAGAAAACTGGAAACAAAATCAGTTTTTTGGCAAAATTACACAATCAAATTTTGAGTGAAAAAGACGTGTTTGAGATGCTCGTGATAAAAGGTGATGCCCAACTCTGGGAGAAACTAAAGGTATTTTCTGAAGAAAATGTCGCCTACTGCACGAAGATGTTGGCGCTCATTCGTGACGCACTTACTATGCCAGAAAAAAGTGGGTATGAGTGGTCAAAAATATATTTCTCCAGTGGTGCGATCAATACGATTTCGAGTAAGTACTTCACAAACTGGAGTGTACTCAAGGGCGCACTTCTCGATGCGGTTGGCACGGCGAAGGGTGGAGGTGGGGAGTTACCTGATTTTGTGTCCCTTCAACACGTACAGAATGCTCTCGATGTGAACGAAATAAATAAAGGGAAGAAACCGAGTGAGTTGTTCAGGTCAGAGATATTGAAACATGCAGCATTTGTCGAGAGTGTCGGGCACTTTACAAACCTCATTACAATACTCTTGAGTGAACTTGATGCGCGTGTTGCCGAAAGTGCAGTTGATTTGGCGGACCTCAAAAAAGATTCCTTTTGGACAACGGGCGCACTTTCGCAGAGGCGTAAGGAAAAAGAAGATGAGGGGACAATTCAGATCAATCGTATCAGCGCGTACCTTAATAGCTGTCGCGATGCGCATCGTATGATCAAATACTTTGCGACGGAAAACAGGAGAGATTGGGTTGAGCCAGAAGAGGGTTACGACCCAAAATTCTACGATGCCTATCGCGAAGAATATGCGAAAGACATTTTCTTTCCGCTCTACAATGTAGCGCGCAATTTTCTCACTCAAAAACCATCCGATGAAAACAAAGTCAAACTCAACTTCGAATGTGGCACCCTTCTTTCCGGGTGGGACAAAAACAAAGAGCAAGAGAAGCTGGGCATTATTCTGCGAAAAGACGGCGCTTATTATCTTGCGATAATGCGTAAACAGTTTAGTGACATACTGGAGGAGAAGAAACACCCCGAAGCGTATCGAGCAGGTGATAATGGATATTCAAAAATGGAATACAAACTGTTTCCAGATCCAAAGCGCATGATTCCCAAGGTGGCTTTCGCGGAAACCAACAAAAAAACGTTTGGATGGACACCAGAAGTGCAGGCGATTAAAGATGAGTATGCCAAGTTCCAAGAGTCAAAAAAGGAAGATCAGAGTGCGTGGAAAAATCAGTTTGATGCGAATAAAACTGCCAGACTAATTGCGTACTATCAAAACTGTCTCGCCAAAGGTGGTTACCAAGAGACGTTTGGACTCACATGGAAGAAACCAGAGGAATATGTGGGTATCGGTGAATTTAATGACCACATTGCACAGCAAAATTACAAGATAAAGTTTGTTCCAGTAGATGCGGACTACATTGATGAGCATGTTGCAAAAGGAGAGATGTATTTGTTCAAAATTAAAAGCAAAGACTTTGCGAGCGGATCAACGGGTACTAAAAATGTGCATTCACTCTACTTCTCACAACTCTTTTCCGAAGCAAATCTCGCACAGACACCGACTGTGGTACAACTCGCCGGAAATGCGGAGATTTTTTACCGCGAGGCATCGGTGGAGCCGGAAAAAGAAAAACGCAACTTCCCGCGAGACATCACCAAATACAAACGTTTTACCGAAGACAAGGTATTCTTCCATGTGCCAATCAAGATCAACGCGGGGACGGATGCAATGCGTAGCCAATATCAATTCAATAAGATACTCAATGCCGAGCTTATCGCGAAGCGCGCAAAAGACTTTTGCATCATCGGCATTGATCGCGGGGAAAAGCATCTCGCATACTATTCAGTGATCAATCAAAAAGGTGTGATTGTCGACGAAGGGAGTCTAAATGAGATTAGCGGCACCGACTATCACAAGCTTCTTGATGGCAAGGAGAAAGAACGTACTGCCAATCGCCAAGCATGGTTACCGGTGCGCCAGATCAAAGACCTCAAGCGTGGATATGTATCGCATGCTGTCAAAAAGATTTGCGACCTCGCCATAGAACACAACGCGATTATCGTGCTCGAAAATCTCAACATGCGTTTCAAACAAATTCGTAGTGGTATTGAAAAGAGTGTATACCAACAGCTCGAAAAGCAACTCGTAGACAAGCTCGGTCACATGGTGTTCAAAGACAGGCCGGAGCTTGAAATAGGCGGTGTCCTAAACGGTTATCAACTCGCCGCGCCGTTTGAGTCGTTCAAAGACATGGGTAATCAGACCGGTATCGTCTTCTACACTGAAGCAGCATACACGTCGACGACAGATCCTGTCACCGGATTCCGTAAGAATGTGTATGTCAGTAACTCAGCTACCAAAGAGAAGTTAGAAAAAGCAATTAAATCTTTCGATGCTATTGGTTGGAACGAAGAAAGGCAAAGCTACTTTATCACTTACGATCCAGTTAGACTTGTAGATAAGAAGGAGAAAACTAAAACGATATCGAAATTATGGACGGTATATGCAGATGTGCCACGTATTCGTCGCGAGAGAAACGAACAAGGTGTTTGGAATGCTCGGAATGTAAATCCGAACGATATGTTCAAGTCTCTGTTTGAGGCGTGGAATTTTGAGGACAAAATAGCGACCGACCTAAAAAGTAAGATCGAGGAAAAGATGAAAAATGGAGAACTCAGCAGCTATAAGATGATTGACGGGCGAGAAAGGAACTTCTTCCAGGCATTCATCTATATCTTCAATATCATTCTCGATATCCGAAATTCGTCTGATAAGACCGACTTCATTGCATCACCCGTTGCTCCATTCTTCACAACCCTCAATGCGCCAAAGCCAAATCCATGTGACATCAATCTGGCGAATGGCGACTCTCTCGGCGCCTACAACATTGCTCGAAAGGGTATTATCACCATTGGCCGTATAAATGATAATCCAGAAAAACCGGATTTATACATCAGTAAAGAACAGTGGGACGAATGGGCAACTAAACACGGAATACAACTATGATTAGGCCTTTAGAGTCTCTACAAGAGACTGGGATAGCTTATCGTGGCTTACAATCAGCATCGTCCATACAGTAGGAAACCACAAAAGAGATACAAAGGGCCTAATCATAAATACAACACACTTGACGTAAGATCAACCACATGATAACAAGGTGGCGATCCTAGCGGGTCGCTATTTTGTTATCAAGCCATGGAACCGTACATCAAAATCTCCAATATCAACGACTTTTTGTATTGTCCGGTCTCCATCTATCTCCATAATCTCTATGAAGGATTCAACACCAAGACCTACCATCAAACGCCCCAGATCGTCGGCCGGGCCAACCATGCACATCTCGACGACGACACCTACTCCACTGCACGTCGGTTTATCGGGGGAATGGAAGTCTACTCCGAAAGGCTTGCGGTGGCAGGTCGGATTGACCTATACGACGCCGACAAAAAGCACCTCATCGAACGCAAAACGCGCATCAAGGAGATCCGAGACGGCTACCGATACCAGCTCTACGCCCAATACTACTGCATGATCGAAATGGGATACGAGATAGACAAGCTATTTCTCCACTCACTCGAAGATAACAAGCGCTATGAAATACCCATCCCTGGCGAAGCTGAAAAAACACGTTTTGAGCAAGTGCTCGCAGACATGCGCGCTTTCGACATGTCTGCCGTCCACGGACACTCCTGTATACGCTGCGAAGAAAGCATTTATGGAGCACTAGCATGGTAATACGCATATGATTTCACTACCTGACTTCAAAGAAAAACAACTTCTCTTCATACGGGCCGAGCGTGGCGTTTTCAACAAGATCAAATTCTTTAATGACAATTTGGTCTTTATGAAGGACGACAAGGTGATCAATAGGGCATCGTGTCACAAGGTCTTTGGCGCGTTTGTGATAGGGGACATTACCATCACGAGCGGCCTCATGCGTGACGGGGTCAAACACGGCGTGTCATTCTTCTTTCTCAAGGACAATCTGGAGACATATGCCAGCTTTGGTGCGGTGGCAGAGGGGCACTATCTCTTGCGTAGTCGCCAGTATGCGTGGAATGAGGATGTGGAAATGAGCATGGCACGATTGCTCATGGCAAACAAAGTTTCCAATCAAGCAAAACTTCTCAAAGAACGAAAGAAAAAAGATGGTATGGTAGCTGATCTGGATACTACACTGCTCGCCATACAGGGCGCGGGTAGTGATGAGACTCTGCGTGGACTTGAGGGTAATGCTTCGCGGAGGTTTTTTGAAGAATATTACGGCGAAACAGGTTGGGTGCGACGAGCCCCACGCACCAAGGGGGACATACACAATATTATGCTAGACATCGGATATTCGATGCTATTCAATTGCACCGATTCATTGCTCCGCCTACATGGATTCGATACCTATAAGGGTTTTTATCACAAGCTTTTCTTCCAGCGCAAGTCGCTTGCCTGTGACATTATGGAGCCATTCCGCTGCATCATCGACAAGCAACTCCTCAAAGCGTGGAATCTAAAGCAGATAGACCCGAAGGATTTTACAGTGGTGAAGGGACGATACACACTCTCATACGAGGCGAGTCGTAAATATGCCGAGATCTTTATGGAAACAATTATGTGTCATAAGGAGGATTTGTATAAATACGTACATGGGTATTATAGGTACGTCATGAACGAAGGTGAAGTGGAATTTCCCGTATTTAACATATAGACATTATGCTCGTTACATCTTACGACATCTCCAACGATAAGGTACGGACTAAATTTTCCAAGTTTTTGTGCAAGTTTGGGCGCAAATTGCAATTCTCGGTGTACGAGATACGTAATAGTGATCGCATCTTGCGCAACATTAAAAAGGAGATAGAATTGCATTATAAGAAGCAGTTCACGGGCGCGGATAGCGTCATGATCGTGCCTCTTTGCGAGCAGTGCCGCAAGAAAATTGTTCGGTACGGCTATGCAGAAAACGACGATAAAGAAGTGGTTGTTTTCGACTAACTCTGACCTTTGAAAATTTCATAACAACAAGAGTGGAAGTTGTATTGTAACGATTCGATTTCGCTTGCGGGGATCGGTGAAAACCGGAGTCTTTATTTTTTGATGAGGCCTTACAATGGCTTCGTTGAGCCAACCAGGTCGTGAGTGCCTTCGTGCCTCATTTGTATCCTGCGGCTCAACCAAGCCATCCCCGCAGCCAAATCGTTATAGGGAATTTCTACTGTTGTAGATCCATATAGATGTCTATTTAGCGCTGGCCAAATCGTTATAGGGAATTTCTACTGTTGTAGATCAAAAACCGATCACGCTACACGATCGGCCAAATCGTTATAGGGAATTTCTACTGTTGTAGATATATTTTATTTTTCCTCTTAGCACGAGCCAAATCGTTATAGGGAATTTCTACTGTTGTAGATAAAGAGAGATACGTGGTCTTGACCCTGCCAAATCGTTATAGGGAATTTCTACTGTTGTAGATATGCCCTGAATATCAGAGCCTTTAAGCCAAATCGTTATAGGGAATTTCTACTGTTGTAGATTGGAGGCACTTGATGAGAATGCAATAGCCAAATCGTTATAGGGAATTTCTACTGTTGTAGATTGAAAATAATCAGCATTCACAAAAAGCCAAATCGTTATAGGGAATTTCTACTGTTGTAGATGCTACCATCTCAATATCGAGATCGAGCCAAATCGTTATAGGGAATTTCTACTGTTGTAGATCTGATATTGCGCGACGATTTCGGGGTGCCAAATCGTTATAGGGAATTTCTACTGTTGTAGATCGCGCTGCTTCGTCGCGCTTTCGTTGGCCAAATCGTTATAGGGAATTTCTACTGTTGTAGATTTCACTAATCGTTATAGAATATCGGTGCCAAATCGTTATAGGGAATTTCTACTGTTGTAGATAGGTATCCTCGTCCCTCACGACCCGTGCCAAATCGTTATAGGGAATTTCTACTGTTGTAGATCTTGTGCCTCCTCGCGTGCGTACACCTGCCAAATCGTTATAGGGAATTTCTACTGTTGTAGATTGTAGGTTGCATATTAAGCTGTGATGCCAAATCGTTATAGGGAATTTCTACTGTTGTAGATAAATAATCTGCGGATCAAGATTGATTGGCCAAATCGTTATAGGGAATTTCTACTGTTGTAGATATATTATATTTTGCTACCAATTCGGGGCCAAATCGTTATAGGGAATTTCTACTGTTGTAGATAGGACTGGGAGGTGCGCACGTTCACTGCCAAATCGTTATAGGGAATTTCTACTGTTGTAGATTTGGCCCTCACACATACCACGCTCACGCCAAATCGTTATAGGGAATTTCTACTGTTGTAGATTTTTTTATTACTCCTTCGCTGGATTCGCCAAATCGTTATAGGGAATTTCTACTGTTGTAGATGTTTGAAACGCCGTTTCTTCGGCTTTTGCCAAATCGTTATAGGGAATTTCTACTGTTGTAGATGTCCTCCTGGGTGATGTTGAAATCACGCCAAATCGTTATAGGGAATTTCTACTGTTGTAGATTAGGCGGCTTTCGTTGCGTCGTTGGCGCCAAATCGTTATAGGGAATTTCTACTGTTGTAGATATATGGTTCAACGACTTCGAGAACCGCCAAATCGTTATAGGGAATTTCTACTGTTGTAGATTATAACGAGTTTACCCCCGCCACCATGCCAAATCGTTATAGGGAATTTCTACTGTTGTAGATTTGATAGTAGTAGCAACGTGCACACGTGCCAAATCGTTATAGGGAATTTCTACTGTTGTAGATCTCATAAACCTCCGCTCCGGGCACTGCCAAATCGTTATAGGGAATTTCTACTGTTGTAGATGGAGAGAAGGTCTGGTGCTCCGGACGCCAAATCGTTATAGGGAATTTCTACTGTTGTAGATAAAGACGTGTTTATTACCCCTGCGGGCCAAATCGTTATAGGGAATTTCTACTGTTGTAGATATTTTGTTTTGTTCGCGGCTTCTTTCGCCAAATCGTTATAGGGAATTTCTACTGTTGTAGATGGTACTCCAAGTATACGCCCGTTATCGCCAAATCGTTATAGGGAATTTCTACTGTTGTAGATATACACGACGCTCGGGGTGTTTCACGGCCAAATCGTTATAGGGAATTTCTACTGTTGTAGATATAATTGTTATCGAAGGCGAGCGCGCCAAATCGTTATAGGGAATTTCTACTGTTGTAGATTGCTACCTCATCGTACTGATAATTCGCCAAATCGTTATAGGGAATTTCTACTGTTGTAGATCAAAGAGATGTGGGTTGTGCATGACGCCAAATCGTTATAGGGAATTTCTACTGTTGTAGATAGAACCCGCTAATCATTGCCTCCACCGCCAAATCGTTATAGGGAATTTCTACTGTTGTAGATCTATTCTGCATGGCAAAATTGTTTTGCCAAATCGTTATAGGGAATTTCTACTGTTGTAGATAATACGCCGATCGTATACGTCGGATTCGCCAAATCGTTATAGGGAATTTCTACTGTTGTAGATTCTCGATTCACCCCACCCATGTATTCGGCCAAATCGTTATAGGGAATTTCTACTGTTGTAGATGTAACCCCAAACCCAACCTGATGTCAGGCCAAATCGTTATAGGGAATTTCTACTGTTGTAGATAATGTCCACAATGCCATTGCTTTGCGCCAAATCGTTATAGGGAATTTCTACTGTTGTAGATGCCGTGTGTGATGTTGAGCGAGTAGGGCCAAATCGTTATAGGGAATTTCTACTGTTGTAGATGAGTTACTAGCGATCAGGTCACAAAAGCCAAATCGTTATAGGGAATTTCTACTGTTGTAGATCCGGTGTTGGCTGTGCCCGAAGTACGCCAAATCGTTATAGGGAATTTCTACTGTTGTAGATTAAACGTATGCCAAAAGCCCGACGTGCCAAATCGTTATAGGGAATTTCTACTGTTGTAGATGTAATAAAGGCGTTCCAACAGCGGTTGCCAAATCGTTATAGGGAATTTCTACTGTTGTAGTATTTACCGTACGTCAATTGCGAGCATGACAGGAAACGTCACAATGACCACCAGTGAGAGGATAAACATCCTCCGTGCCCATTTTTTGGTGTCCGGCGCCTTGAATCCCATGATCGCGAGGACGAGCCACACGATTCCGAGTACCGCCATGACAAGCGCGTAGAAATATCCCGTGTAGTCCAGTGCGGTCAACGCGAGTGTCGCGACGATAAAAGCGTTGATATAGAGGATCATCTGGATCTTGGTTGCCAAGATCCCTTTCTTGACCGGCAAGACCGGGATCGCGGCGGCCGTGTAATCCTCGATGCGATACAGCGCGATCGCGAAGAAATGCGGCATTTGCCAGAGCACAAGGATGAGAAAGAGGAGGATCGCCGCAGCATCGATCGTATTGGTCACGGCACAGTAGCCGATGACCGGTGGCACCGCGCCCGAAAGGCTTCCTATGAAGGTGCTTTTGGTCGATCGGCGCTTAGACCAGAGCGTATAGAGCACGATATATACGAAAGCGCCAAAGAGCGCGACCTCGAGTGTGAGGAGATTCGTATATCGATAGAGTATCCATACCCCCAAGACCCCGAGTGCTGCCGCAAAAAAAATGGCCTTCCATGGTGCAATGGGCACCATTGCACCACTTACGAGCGCGCGGTTTTTGGTGCGTTCCATGAGGCCGTCGATGTCGCGATCGAAGTAATTGTTGATCACACAGCCAGAGGCGATGATGAGTGAGAGCCCGGCGAGCATCGCGAGATAAAGCACCGGATCAAAAGCCCCTCGCGAAGCGAGGAAAAATCCTCCCGAGGCCGTGATCGCATTGCCCATGATGATCCCGGGCTTGGTGAGCGAGATGTATCGCTTGATCATATCTCCCAGAATTCTTCTTCGGACACGCCGATTTGCGAGAAAATACTTCGAAAGAGGCCAATCTTTAATTCTCTGCCGGCATGCACGGGCACTACAATAGTCTCTCCCGTTGCATTTTTCATTACGCAATGGCTTCCATGCTGACGATTCAATACGAAACCGATTCGCAACAGTTTTCGCACCATCTCTCTGCCGCGAGGAATTTTCGCCATATCGAAATCTCAAACAGGAACTTGCACTTGCACTGTGCTCAAAAAATGCGAGTGCGGCACTGGTTTTTTATCGTCTTTCAGTGCCGCTAGATACAACACGGTCGCTTCTTGCAGATTTTTGTATATCGCATCAAGCGTCTCTCCCTGCGTATAGCATCCAGGGAGTGCGGGCACATACGCCCAATAGCCCGACTTTTCGTCCTTCTCAACAACTGCCGTATAGGTCGTAACTGTTTTTGATTTCCTTTTCATGATAAATCATCATACCATACGTTACATATTTTTACAAAAATGAAAAATGGCAGGGCATCGTTCCCTGCCATTTGAGCAAGCCTGGCTTGCTCACCGTGAGCTATTTATCAAGCATGTAGGCATCGACCTCCGCTGGCGGCATGAGCATCATGTTGTAGTTGAGGTGATGCATGACCCAGAGAGAGCCTACGACGATGATAAGGAGCAGGAGAAATGCGTACACAAAGACGATAAGATTCCAATGGGGTTTGGCGTCGCGGCCCAGGTGCAAAAAGAAAATGAGCTGGACCAGAAGCTGCAGCAGTGCGAAGCCGACCACGGCAAAGGTGATAAATGAATGACTGAAGGTCTCGTGGAGCGAAGAGACATGCTGCTGCACGATGAAATATGCAGCAAGCGTGAGGACGATCGAGATCACAAAGCCGATGATGTATGAGACGAGCGAACCGTGCCGAGATGAGTGGGAATGATCGATCATGTGATGCGTAGAGTCTTCCATAGTGTTAGAGGGCTATGCCCAAAAGGTAGACGAACGTAAAGATAAAGATCCACACAACATCCAGGAAATGCCAGAAAAGGTTCCAGCGCATGAGTCGGTTCATCAGAGTGTCCGTGAGGCCTTTCTTTGTGATCTGGACCATGAGTACGATCATCCAGAGCGATCCGGCGGCCACGTGTGCGCCATGCGTGCCCACTAATGTGAAGAATCCCGACAAGAATCCGCTACGGGTCCAGCTATTGCCCTCAGCGATGAATGCGGCAAATTCCCTGAGCTCCAATCCAACGAAGGTGAGTCCAAGGAGAAGTGTAATACCAATCCATACGAGCACATGTATGCGCTTGCCCTGATGCCCGGCAAGCATGGCGAGGCCTGCGGTGAAGCTGCTGGTGAGCAGGATGAGAGTCTCGGCAAGGACAAACGGCAAACTAAAGAGCGTATCCGCTCCCGGCCCTCCAAATGTGCTTCCGTGCAAGACCGCATACGTGGCAAAAAGCGTCGCAAAAAGAAAACAATCGCTCAGGATATAGATCCAAAATCCGAACACTGTCTTATTTTCAGAAAGGTCCTGCGTCATATCGTTTGTGCGCCGCGAGCGGCTTCCATGCGAGCGACCTCTGCGGCCGGGAGGATGTATTCGGTGTGCTCATCAAACGAGCGCGCGATAATGCACGCGACGATCCCCAGGGCTCCGATGAGGGCGAGCCACCAGATGTGCCACACGAGAGAGAATCCGAATACGAGCGCGAATGCGCCGATATACACTCCCATAGGAGTATTGCGCGGCAGTTCAATGTCTGTGTACTCTTGGGCAAGCCTGGCTTGCCCAATGTTGCCGGACTGCTTCATCGCCCAAAAGGCATCGCGTCCGTGCACGGTCGGAATGACGGCATAGTTATAGAATGGTGCCGGCGAGGAGGTGGACCATTCGAGCGTGCGCCCATCATTCCAAGCATCGCCGGTCGTGTCTGCATTTTGTTTGCGTTCCTTGATACTCACGATCAGCTGTATCGCCTGACACACGATACCGAGCGCAATGATCGCGACGCCGATGCCCGCCACGATAAAAAGCGGCTGCCAACCCGTCGAAGCGTCGTAGTGATCAAGGCGGCGCGTCGCACCCATGAAGCCGAGTACGTAGAGCGGCATAAATGCCACGAAGAATCCAACGATCCAGCACCAAAAGGCGCGTATGCCCCACTTTTCGTTGAGCCGGAAACCAAATATCTTGGGGAACCAGAAAGAAAGTGCCGCGAGATAACCAAACACGACACCGCCGATCACCATATTATGGAAGTGCGCGACCAAGAAGAGGCTGTTGTGGACCTGGAAGTCAATCCCCGGCACTGCGAGCATCACACCGGTCATGCCACCGAGGGTGAAGGTTGCGACAAAACCGAGGAACCAATACATCGGCGAAGTAAAAGTGATGCGCCCGCGATACATCGTGGCGAGCCAGTTGAAGACTTTGACACCGGTCGGGATGGCGATGACCATCGTCGCGATACCAAAGAATGCGTTTACGTTTGCTCCCGCACCCATCGTGAAGAAGTGGTGGAGCCATACGATGAACGAGAAAAAACAAATGACGATTGATGCAGCGACCATTGATGCATATCCAAAGAGTGGCTTGCGCGCAAAGGTCGGTACGATCTCCGAGAATGCGCCGAAGGCTGGCAAGATCAGCACGTATACTTCCGGATGCCCCCACGCCCAAATAAGATTGACGTACATCATCGCGTTGCCGCCGGAGTCGGAAGTAAAGAAATGCATCCCGAGCAAGCGATCGAGGGAGAGCATCGCCAAGGTCGCGGTGAGTATGGGGAATATAACGATCATAAGCACCACACTCGCGAGCGTTGTCCATTCAAACATCGGCATGCGCATCAAGGTCATCCCTGGCGCGCGCATCTTGATGATCGTCACGAAAAAATTGATCGCGCCAAAGAGGCTGCCTAAGCCTGCGATCTGCAGCAGCCATATATAATAATCGACACCGACCCCGGGACTGTATTGGAGCTCAGAGAGCGGAGGGTAGCCGAGCCAGCCGATCTTGGCGAATTCGCCGTAGACGAGCGAGATATTGATGAGTATCGCTCCGGCGGCAAAAAGCCAGAAGCTGACTGAATTGAGGAAGGGAAATGCCACATCGCGCGCGCCGATCTGAAGCGGCACCACGAGATTGAAGAGACCAAACATCAACGGCATGGCGACGAAGAAGATCATGATCACGCCGTGCGCGGTGAAAACCTGATCGAAGTGGTCGGGGGTGAGATAACCATACGAATCGCCGACCGATATCGCCTGCTGCCCGCGCATCATCGCGGCGTCTATGGCACCGCGCAGCAGCATGACGAAACCGACGGCGATATACATCACGCCGATACGCTTGGCGTCGAGCGAGGTGAGCCATTCATCCCAGAACCATCGCCAACGCTTGAAATAGAACAAGGCACCCGCTATGGCGACACCGATCACGATCATGAAGATTAACGCCGACATGACGATCGGATTTTGCGGAAATGCATCGAGTGTGAGTTTGCCGAACATAATTGATCTTAATGCGCGTCGTGATCCATCGCGGGGATCGAGACGTTGGGCGTCATGTATTTCAAGACTACTGTATTATACAGCCCCATATCGGCGGAACCGAAATACATCGTGGGCACGTTTGAGCTAGGTGCGGCCAATCGGACGTATTCGTCCGCGTCGAGTATGGTAGGAAGCTCCTGGACCGAATGCACCCATTGGTCAAAATCGCTTTGCGAGACTGATTGCGCGACGAATTTCATCCCCGAAAATCCCTCTCCGCTAAAATTCGCCGAAAGGCCGTTGAATGTGCCGACTTGATCGGCGATCAGATGCAGTTGTGTCGTCATACCAGCCATCGCGTAGATCTGGCTGCCCAAGCTCGGTATCCAAAAGGAGTTCATCGGCGTATCGGCGGTGATCCAAAAGTCGATCGGCCTATTTTCGGGGAATTCGACGAAATTCACCGTGGCGATCCCTTGCTCAGGATAAATGAACAACCATTTCCAATTGAGCGCGACGACATAGACCGTGAGCGGCCGTGCATTGGAATCCAAATGTCTGAAAGGATCGAGCTCGTGCGTGGTCTTCCAGGTTATGGTACCGAGAATAAGAATGATCGTGATCGGGACGGCCCACCAAAAGATCTCTACGCGCAGATCATGGTCATGGTCGGGATCATATACAGCGGAAGCGTTGCTGGCGCGGTATTTCCAAGCGATCAAGAAGGTGAGGATGTACACCGGCACGACCACGATAGACATCAGGAGAACTGCCGTGATGATGAGATTTTTCTCCTGGAGCGCGACCCAACCTTTCGGATTCAAGACGGAGACATCAACACCCTGCGAGAGTATGAAAAGAACCGCCCAGAGAGCAATGATAATCGCGATCACAAAGATGAACGTGAGTTTATTTTTCATCAGCGTAGTAATGGTGATGGTAACATATAAAAATAGGTACGTTTTCCGATTTTGACTGCATAAAAAAGATGGGCCGCCGGTCTTATCCGGCGGCCCATAAATAGAAACCTACATCAGACCATATTCGCTCAAAACCTCGCCGGCAAATATCGTCAGTGCTCCCAGAACAACGCCGGCAAGCGCTAAAGTCCAGTTTCCCAATGCCGGACCCCCAAGGATGAGTATGAAGGCAATCACCAGCAGGGCAATATGGAAGAGAAGGATCAGTGTCTTTCCCGCCCCTTTCAGTGAGGATTGCAACTTCTTCTGGTCTTCCGAGGTAATTTCAATTTTCATTTTTAGGCCCTCCTTTTGGTCTGTTTGAGTAGTTCACTACTAGTTCACTACTATCTCAAACCGTGGCTAATATACTATATTCGCATAGGAAGTCAAGGGCATCTTAATTACGTGAGTTGCGCAGTGCAAAAGGCGCAACGCTTGGCTTTCTTTGGGATCTTACTGAGGCATTCGGGGCACTCTTTGGTGGTTGGATCTTCGGGGACGACCGGGCCTTTGAATGCAAGCATGAGCTCATTAAGGGGCGTCACGACGATGAAATAGATCACGGTGGCAGTAATAAGGAAGGATGCGGTGGCATTGAGAAAGTCCCCGTACAGAATCTGTGAGCCATGTATCGTAAAAGAGAGTTTGGAAAAATCCGGCTGACTGAACAGTGCGGAGATCAGCGGAGTGAGAATACCTTTGACCAGGGTCGTGACCACTGCACCAAACGACGCACCGATCATAACGCCGACCGCCAGGTCGACGACATTGCCGCGTAAGATAAAATCTCTAAATCCCTTAAGCATAGGAATATCGAAGGTAAATACTGATAAAAAGAACAAAAAAACCGAGGTCTTCTGTACGGACATTATACTACAATGTTTCTTTTCGCGTGAGTATCACGTGAGTATCAAATGAACATCGATCGATAGAGCTTGCTCTCATGTAGAAAACTGGCATAGTGGGGCAAGTTTGGTTCACCGAGTCCGTACCGGTTTTGACCTCCTGTTTCTATTCGACCACCCGTCCGCACCTTGCCGATCACAACAAAAACTCCGTTTGTCGTCTTAAGTGCAGGCACTTGACCATTATCAGTATTTTTGCTACAAACAAGACATAGCAGGGGAGTAGGATGCGAATCTCGGCCTGGCAAGTATCAAAAAGGTCATGTTTTGAGCTGTATTTTCAGTTAAACAGTATTAGAAAAAATTATTAAAATTTAGTCAATAATTATAAAACGAGTCTATGTCAGCGCTTTCATTTTCACCCAAGTCGATCAGTAAGGATCTGCTCACCGGCCTTCCGGATCGTTCGCGACGCGTACTCACCGATCGTTTCGGCCTCTCTCCCAAGGGTGAGAAGCGCACGCTCGATGCCATCGGCCAAGAATACGGCATCACCCGTGAACGCGTTCGCCAGATCGAGAATCACGCCTTGGCCGCGGTCCGCGAGTCGAGCATTTACCGTGAACAAATGGCCATCCTCGAAGATCTGAAGAAGCAGGTCCACGCGCTCGGAGGCGTCGTCTCAGAGGATGCCGTTCTCAACGAGCTCGCGCAGACCACCGCCGAGCGCAACCACCTCATTTTCCTTCTCACGCTCGGACATCATTTCGACGAACGCCGCGAGAACACCGATTTTCACACACGCTGGCTCATCGACGAGCAGATCGCCGAACAGGTCGAGACCGCTCTGAAGAATCTCTATGAATCCCTCGAACCCAACATGCTCACTGCCGAAGAGGATTTCTTGCAGATGTTCGCCAAAAATCTCAAGGCTGCTGGGGTCAAAGGTAAGCCCGACGAGGTCATGAGCCGCTGGCTCTCGATGTCTAAGCGTGTCGGCAAGAATCCGCTCGGTGAATGGGGTCGCATGGACAGTCCTCATGTCCGCATCAAGAACACGCGCGATTTTGCTTATCTCACCATCAAGCGCAACGGCTCCCCGATGCACTTCACTGAAGTCGCCAAGGGTATCGAGAAACTCTTCAAGCGCAAGACACACCCCGCGACAACCCATAACGAACTCATCAAGGATAAGCGTTTCGTACTTGTCGGTCGGGGACTCTATGCGCTCAAGGAGTGGGGCTATCAGCCGGGCGTCGTGCGCGATGTGATCCGCGGGGTCATCGAGCGTGAAGGACCGCTCACACGCGAAGAGATCATCGAACGTGTCAAGCGTGAGCGCTACGTCAAGGATGCGACCATCGCGGTCAATCTCCAGAGCGGCATTTTCAAACGCCTTCCTGACGGACGCTACACTGTAGAAAAGCAGCAGAATAAATAGTCTGGAGGTATACTTTTCAGACACCAAAAAACCGGATCATGATCCGGTTTTTTGGTGTCTGAGAATCAACGATTTCATAACCTCTTTCTTTGTTAATAAGTAGTCAGAACGAGCGACAAAAGTGGTAGTATTGTGTGTACATGGCGGAAAAGAAACCAAAAAAACCGGAGAAAACGGCGTTACAGAAAAAACTAGGATTCGGATCGACGTCATGGCTTGATTTTGATGCCTGGGTCCAATGGTTTTGGGGATGGGGTATTCCGCGCCCTTTATTTCTCACGGTACTTTTCCTGGGCCTGCTCAGTATTCTCTCTACCGAGATCCCGCACCTCTTCGTTTTCGCACTCGGATGGATCTTCGGGACCGCACCGGTCTGGCTTCCGTTCGTCCTCCTGATCGCGTCGTACCAGACGTGGGTGCGTTATATTCGTTCTGACTGGATATCGGGTCGCGATCCTGTATTGCTCGAGATACATGTGCCACGCGAAGTTTTCAAATCGCCGCGCGCCATAGAGACGGCACTCGGCGCCCTATGGCAGACCTCGGGAGAAACTGATTTTATCAAGCGCGTCTGGGTCGGACGCGTCCGCCCATGGTTCTCTCTTGAGATCGCCAGTTTTGGTGGAGAGATCCATTTCTATATATGGACATGGGGTCTGTATCGTAATGTCGCCGAGGCCGCGATCTACTCGCAATTTCCGGATGCCGAGATCCACGCGGTCGAAGACTATGCTTCCAAGCTCCAATACGATCCTGCACGATATGATGGCTTCGTCAATGATTATAAGCTCGTAGCAGATGACGTATACCCGATTTCAAGCTATATCGACGCAGAGCTCGACAAGGATCCGAAGGAGGAGTTTAAGGTGGATCCGCTCGCATACATGTTTGAGTATTTGAGCGGTCTCAAACCACACGAACAAGTATGGGTGCAGATCACACTCCGCTCTTCCAAGGCATCCGGTGGTATCTTTTTTCCGAATGACACCGCAAAAGAATGGCAGGCTAGGGTCGAAAAAGAGATCGAGAATATTCGCAAACAAGGCATCCCCGAGGACGAACGCGAAAGCACGGTCCGTATTCCAAATCCTACCTGGAAACAAAAACAGCAGATGGAAGCCATCGAACGGCATTCGGGCAAAAACACTTTTGATGTATGTGCGCGAGGTATTTATCTTGTGGATACGACCAAGGGCCATGTCCACGGCTCCAACATCGGCACGCTTCGCTTCCTCTGGAAACCGCTTGGCACCGGGTATCTCAACGAACTCGCACCGGATAACACCGGCGGCCACAATATCTTCAATTATCCATGGCAAGATTTTCAGGGTATGTACAAAAAATTCCTTCTTCGCCGATTCCTTGATGCTTATCGCCGACGATCATCGTTCTATCCGCCATGGACCGCTGAGATCAACGTCATGAGTGTCGAGGCCATCGCAACCCTTTGGCATTTCCCGAGCAGCGGGATCGCTTCTCCCGGTATCAGTCGCATTCCCGCCAAGAAAGCCGCTCCGCCCCCGAACCTCCCCATGTAACGCCGCGTATGCCACCTATGAGATCAATATTCTATACCTTGCGTCAATTTTTTGATGATATGGATCGTCTGCAGCTGCGTCTTTCCGAGCGCTGGGTCGAACACACGAACCGGCGCACCCTCGTGATCATTATCGTCATCGGTATTATTGCCACTTTCTCGTACCTTTTCTTGATCCGGCCGCCAGATAACTTCCCGCTTGATCACCTCGTCTCCGTGCCTGATGGACAGTCCCTCAAACAGATCGGTGACACCCTCCAAAAGCAAGGGGTTGTCCGTTCCTCTCTGGCATTCCGCGTCATGGCAACTATTCTCGGCAAGGGTCGCCACATGCGGGCGGGCGATTATCTTTTCAAGGAACCCCAAGAACTTTTTTCGGTGGCGCGGACGATCTCGATAGGTGCATACGGCCTCGAACCGATCCATATTCGCATACCCGAAGGTGCGACCACACGGCAAATGGCGGTCATCTTCAGATCTCAGCTCGAGCGTTTCGACCAGGCAAATTTCCTCGTGCAAGCACAGCCAATGGAAGGATATCTCTTTCCCGATACGTATTTCTTCCTGCCCAACGCGACCGAAGAGACCGTGATAAAGACCATGCGGCAAAATTTTGACGCACACATAACTGAGATCCAAGACCAAATTGAAGCTTCTGGGCACTCTCTCAGCGATATCATCATCATGGCTTCGATCCTGGAGCGCGAGGCGACCGGCAAGGGGGACGACCGCCAAAAAATCGCCGGAGTGCTATGGAATCGCCTCTCAAAAAATATGCCGCTTCAAGTGGATGTCACGTTCCTCTACACCGTGGGCAAGGGGACCTTTGATCTCACGCGACAAGATCTCAAGAGCGATTCGCCGTACAACACCTACACCCACAAAGGGCTTCCGCCGACTCCGATCGGCAGCCCTTCGATGAACGCGATCGAGGCAGCGGTCGATCCGATCAAGAGCGACTACCTTTTCTATCTCGCCGACGAAAACGGCGTGACCCACTACAGCAAGACCTATCAGCAGCACCTGATCAAAAAAGACGCCTATATAGATAATTAGAGAGTTGTATTGACACATTAATGAAAACACGGTAACTTTCCGACGGACATCAAGCGCATAGGAAGGGCGGAACGATGCAACTGGAGAGATTTGTGACTCACAATCTTCCCTATAGGGAAGCGTTTATGACCATGAAGGGCATGTTCGCTAACATGCCCGCCATGTTCACCTCAGCAATCAGTAACCTACAGGAGGAATGGAAGGATGGGACTGTAACGTTCAGTTTCCTTCTGAGTGGTCAGACAGTATCCGGGAAGGTTGTGGTCTCTGGCTCCGGAATAGCCGTGTCTTGCGATTCAGAATCAGCCGGAGAGGCCCTCACGGATAGAATCCTGCGTTCTGTGTCAGACATCCACTGAACGACGGTCCTTGCACGCCTGGATATCCTCATGATGGGCCGATCTCTGTGTCGGCCCTTTTTGTGTACCGCTAAAACACCATGGTATTCGAGAATCACGGACAACATCACTTCAATGGATTCGTGAAAAAGAGCGTAAAAGGAAATATGTGCTACCATGGCGCCCATGCAACAACTGAAGCGTTTTCTTGAGTGGGTTGGACTAAAAGAAAAACTGCACGCGCTAACCGCCAAACCACCGCGAGTTGCGGAACATCAAATCTGGTGGGCAAGCCTCGGTGAAAATATCGGCTCCGAGATCAATGGTAAAAATTTTCAGTTTTCTCGTCCGGTCATCATATTTAAGAAACTGGCGCATGGATTTTACCTTGTCATCCCGACCACCACCAAAGAACATACAGGAACATGGTATGTGTTGTTCCGCCAGAAGGGTACTGCTATGGTTGCTTGTCTGCATCAGATACGCGTAATCGATTATCGCCGCCTATCCTCGCAATTGGGAGAGCTTGACGATACTGATTTTAAACGGGTGCGCGACGGCTTCAACTCACTGTATAAATAATATTCCCCACCTTGCGGTGGGGCCGTGGGAAAATCCCGAATGTACCAATATGTTATCAAAAACGATCGACAAGTCAATATCCCTTATGAATAATAAGAAGATAGTATTCGTCGGGCTTTCCGGTGGGGTAGATAGCGGCACTTCGGCCGCGATACTTAAAGAACGCGGCTATGGTGTCGTCGGCGTGTTCATCAAGATCTGGCAGCCAGAATTCATCGAATGCACCTGGCGGGAGGACCGTCTCGACGCGATACGCATCGCCGCGAGCCTTGACATCCCTTTTCGCGAGATTGATCTTTCGCACGAGTACAAAAAAGAAGTAGTCGATTCGATGGTTAGCGACTATGAGCGTGGCATCACACCCAATCCCGATATCCTCTGCAACGAAAAGATCAAATTCGGCGTGTTCGCACAATGGGCATTTGATCATGGTGCCGATCTAATCGCGACCGGCCACTATGCGCGCACTGCCACGATCGACGGCAAGACAGCACTCCTGCGCGGAGCAGACACCGAAAAAGATCAATCGTACTTCTTATACCGCATCGGCGAGAGAGAATTGGCACGGACGCTCTTTCCGATCGGCGATCTGTGCAAATCACAAGTCCGTGAGAGGGCACGGACCTTCGGTCTGCCGGTCGCACAAAAGCCGGACAGCCAAGGGCTTTGTTTCGTCGGCGATGTGAGCATGCGCGATTTTCTCGCTCGCTACATCACTTTGAAAGAGGGTACGGTGCTTGACACGAAGGGTAACAAGATCGGGACGCACGACGGTGCGGTGCTCTACACAATAGGACAGCGACATGGATTCACGGTCAACGGCGCAGAAGCACGCAAGGGGATCCATTATGTCGTGAAACTCTCTATAGAGGACAACACGATCATGGTGTCATTGGATCGTGGAGCCGCGGCGGTCGGCAAGGCAGACCTGAGCGATCTCCACTGGATCAGTGAGGTGCCGCGACCTTCTTTACATACTCATGCGCAGTCACGCTATCGGGAAAAGCCTTTTGCGATCACTGTACATTCCTCGGATGACCGCTTCACAGCGGTATTCGACGAGCCGCATCTTATTTCTCCGGGCCAATCGCTCGTTTTGTACGATGGAGAACGTGTCCTGGGAGGCGGCGTGATCGAGATGTCTCACTGACGCGATATTCGCTCCCGGCGACCACATGCCTTTGTGTGAATAGCGATCAGTGGCCTGTAGTGGGCAGGATATAATACACCCATGACGATGGGATTTTTTCGATCTATTGTATGGTTCGTGCTTATTCTGATCATCGGGCTCGGCACCACGCTGATGGTCGCCAATGAGATCGTACGCGCAAACCTCAAGTCGGTCACACCCATCTTGATCCGAGACATGATCGGCGTCGGCTCGCATACGTTGTCGGGGACGGTTCCGATCACATCCTCGTGCGACGAGGTCGTCGTCTATACCCAGCGCATATCGGATTCGTCATATCTCATCATATTCAATACCTGGCGAGAGCCTTATATTACTTCTTGCGTGACCCAAAACTCGACACGAGATTTTCGTGCGATTATTTTTGCCGCCTCGATCGGTGTATCTTTTACGGCCACTCTCAATGGAGAATCGATTCCCATAGCTGTCATACCAGAAATACCTTTGCGGGGAATACACTAAATATCTTCTATGCCAGATCATATTCTCATAACAAAAGCAGACGGCGACCAAGAGCGTTTCAGCCCAGAAAAGCTGGAGCATTCGCTGGCACTCGCCGGCGCTTCCTCAACGGCGCGCGCCAAGATCCTTGCACGGATTATCCGTGAGCTTCGCCCTGGCATGATGACCGAGGAGATCTATCGCCATGCCTTCGATCATTTGCGGGAAGAGGAAACGGTGCCGGTCGCAGCGCGATATTCGATCAAACGCGCTGTCTTCTCGCTCGGGCCGTCCGGATTTCCCTTCGAGCAGTTCCTCGCCGAGGTCCTGCGTTCCCAAGGATATCAGGTACGTACCGGTATCAACCTCAACGGCCGCTGCGCCCCGCATGAAGTGGATGTCTTGGCCGAGAAGGACCATCGAAGGATCGGAATCGAGGCAAAATTCCACAACGATCCCGGCGGCAAGACCGACGTCAAAGATGCACTTTATATCCATGCGCGTTACGAGGACCTCAGGAATGCGCCGGAAAGATCTTCTCGCGTCGACGAGGGCTGGCTCGTGACAAATACACGTTTTACGCGCAATGCGATACGGTATGCTCAGTGCTCGAATCTCAAACTCCTCGGATGGGAGTTCCCGCGTGGACGCGGGCTCTTTGCGATGATCGAAGCTGGCCGCGTGCATCCGCTCACTGCTCTCACCACACTTTCAGAAGGCGAAAAGCGACGCCTCTTGGATAAGCGCATTGTACTGTGCAGGCACATCCAAACACCGCATTTGCTTCAAGAATATGGCGTAAAGCCGTCCCATATTCCGAAAGTGCTCGAAGAAGCGCGCCAGCTATGTGGAGACCCGGGCATTATCACGAATGCACCCGATATGACGATCAATAACGCCGGGTCACCTGTAATCCACTGATAATCCAGTCCGCGTTTCATTATTTATTAGTTCTAGTTTATACTTTCTCTATGCACGGCACCGAACAATTCGTCGACACGAACACAGTCATGTTTATGAAGCTCCTGCTCGCCATGGTCCTCGGTGGGATCATCGGCACGGAACGTTCGGTCATTGCACATCAGCCGGTCGGAACGCGCACATTCGGTCTTGTCTCACTCGGCGCATGTCTTTTCATCCTTGTCGGCACTTACGTCGACACCGCTTTTATCGGTATTCTCAATTTTGATCCTCTACGTATCGCCGCCGGTGTCATCATGGGTATCGGATTCCTGGGCGGCGGACTCATTATATTCCGAAGAGACGCCCTTCATGGCGCGACGACCGCCGCTGGCATATGGGTAGCGACCGCGGTCGGCATGTCGATCGGTTTTGGCCTCTATGCACTGTCTATATTTGCGACCATGCTCGTACTCATCCTGTTTACTGGCATGTGGTACGTGGAAGACCGCTTCAAACATTGGTTTAAGGACTATCACGAGCACGGCGACACCCTGCACCAAACGCCTCCTCAGCACTAGGCACATAATCGGTACTATTCACAGAGCTTCGCCGACTCTTCGACGAAGCTGTGTCTGTTATACTCAACACATGAGCGGATTCTACAAACCCAACCGCAAGCCGGACTGGAATTATGGCGGTTCTCGGTGGCGGTTGTCGCGCTCCAAGATCGATCTCTTCATGCAGTGCAAGCGTTGTTTCTATCTCGACAACAAGCTCGGCGTGGCACGCCCGCCAGGTTTTCCTTTCAATCTCAATAGCGCTGTCGATGCGCTCCTCAAAAAAGAATTCGATATCCATCGCGCCCACGGCGCCGCACACCCACTCATGGAACAATACGGCGTCGATGCAGTGCCCTATACCCACGAAGACCTCGATATCTGGCGCGAAAATTTTAAAGGCATCGAATACGTACACCAACCGACCGGATTCACCGTTTCCGGCGCGGTCGACGATATTTGGGTGAATCCTGCCGGCGAACTGATCGTCGTGGATTACAAATCGACAAGCAAAGACACCAAGATCGAATCCCTCGACGAAGACTGGCACATCGGATACAAGCGGCAAATGGAGGTATATCAGTGGCTCCTCCGGCAACGCGGATTCGACGTCTCCGACACGGGATATTTTGTGTATGCCAACGCAAGTAAGGACGAAAAAGCTTTCGACCGCAAGCTTGTCTTTGATGTCACACTCATACCATATAAGGGCGATGCCGATTGGATCGATGACACACTCCTCGCTATCAAAAAATGCCTCGACAGCGAGCAAATTCCGCCCGCAAACTCCGATTGCGATTATTGTCTCTATCGCGAAGCGGCAGGCAAGGCACTCCACGCACAAATCTCAAAGAGTAAGAAGTAAGGGGGGATTTCGAGCCTCGATCCGTTTGATTTAATCATTAACTACTCCTGTAATTTCACCAATTGGTGAAATTACAGGAGGTTGGGCCTGAACTACTGCCGGACGGGTGATTTGCAAGTATACTCCAGGTATGAAGACATTTGCCGACAAGGTCCGCACAATCGTCGGCAAAATCCCTAGAGGAAAGACGATGACTTACAAAGAGGTTGCGACGAGGGCGGGGAATCCGCGTGCCGCTCGCGCGGTCGGCGCCATCATGCGAAAAAATTATGACCCTGCGATACCCTGCCATCGTGTGATCAAGAGCGACGGATCAATGGGCGGCTACAATCGCGGCGGTGCCGTGGTAAAAGAGCGCATATTAATAAAAGAACAAACTGTGGTATAGTTTGATTAGGCAATAATACCCATCAAAAAATATGGAAGGGAGGTTGGTCATGTGGGGCATGATATGGCGCCTCGATGAATCACTGATCAACCTCTTCCAGAGGTTGGTCGACTGGACAAGAGTATCGCCTATTCGATGGGCACAGTTTTGCTGCTACCTCGGCGGTGGAAGCAGTGCGTGGATGATCGTATGGTGGGCGCAAGAAACATCTTTCCCCACCCTGCAGATCCTCTTCTTTGCGTTCATGGCTCTACTTTATGCGACAGGCATTCCGGTCATCGAACGCTTGTCGCATTTTGGAGGAATCGCAAATCCTATAAGAATATCGATGTTCTCGAAGGTCGCTCGCGTAGTTCTGGTGTGTGTTCTTATATGGAGCACGGGACCATTCATCCATGAGTTCTGGGTGACGTTCCAGTGGCATCAGCTAATGCTGTTCGCGAGCCTGTATCTTACAGGACCGCTCGCAGCATATTTCGCGGTCTGTTCGCAGCCACCGCCGCGATGGCGACATGCGCGCGCACCTGCCTCGGGATAAATGCGCTTGACTCACTCGCGATCCTGTATGCATAAAACGCATACAGGATCGTTTTCTTGGGAAACAACGTATACAATGAGCACATGAGTGAAGTTAAAATTGACCCCTCTTGGCAACGTCATCTGGTGAATGAGTTTGAAAAACCGTATTTCAAAGATCTCTCCGCGTTCGTGCATGATGAATACAAACATGCGATCGTGTTTCCACCGCCCAAAAATATCTTTCGCGCCTTTGACCTCTGTCCTTTCGACGATGTCGAGGTCGTGATCCTCGGCCAAGATCCGTATCACGGTCCCGATCAGGCCAACGGCCTGTGTTTTGCGGTAGGAGAGGGGATCCGCCTGCCGCCGTCGCTACAAAATATTTTCAAAGAGATCGAGAGCGACCTCGGGACACCACTCGTCCACAAGACCGGCGATCTGGAACGCTGGGCTCGACAAGGAGTGCTTCTTCTCAATGCGACACTCACCGTACGCGCACATTCCGCAGGATCACATCAAGGAAAGGGGTGGGAAGAATTCACCGACGCCGCGATCAAAGCACTCTCCGATGAGCGCGAACATTTGGTTTTTATTCTTTGGGGCAACTATGCAAAGACAAAAGGTGCGCACATCGATCGCACCAAACATCTCGTCCTTGAATCTGCTCATCCGTCGCCCTTTTCCGCATACAGCGGCTTTTTCGGATGCAAACATTTCAGTAAGGCGAACGAATATTTGACGAAACACGGTAAAAAAGCGATAGACTGGGTGTGATTTGTGTGAACGAAAAAGGTGCGCTATTGTTGCCTCCATGGCTCGCACCCCAAGACGAAAAACCCAAAAAATGCCTAAAATACGTACTATTTTCGGTGTTACCGAATACCGTCTCTCCAATGGATTACGCGTCCTCTACAAGCCAGAAAGGTCTGCTCCCGTGGTCGCTGTCTGCGTTACCTTCCACGTAGGGTCCCGCAACGAAGCCCCCGGTCACACCGGGTCGACACACATCCTCGAACACCTCCTTTTCAAGGATTCCAAGCTTTTTAATCAGAAGAACGGCAAGGCGATCACTGGGCATTTGGAATGGATGGGCGCCCTTGTCAATGCCACGACCTGGCTCGACCGGACCAATTATTTCGAGCTCTTGCCGAAGGAACGCCTCGAAGATGCCCTTGCGCTCGAAGCGGATCGTATGCGTAATTCGCTTTTCAACGACGCCGATCTCGCATCGGAAATGACCGTTGTGCGCAATGAATACGAACGCGGACGCAACAATCCCTACGAATTGCTCGATGAGGAGGTCACCGCGACCGCCTTCAGCGTGCACCCATATCGTATCCCCACCATCGGCACGAAGGAGGATATCGAGGCATCGACCGCCGCAAAACTGCGCGAGTTTTACGATACGTTCTACTGGCCCAACAACGCGACACTTTCCGTCTTTGGCGATGTGTCGCGCGCGGAATTGGAGCGGCTCGTCATAAAGCATTTTGCCAAGATCCCGACATCGCCCTCGCCGATCCCGACGATGGATATAGTCGAACCGGTGCAAAAAACGCCCCGATCCTGCGAGATCAAAAAGGCCGCCGGCGTCTCGATCGCCATACTCGCATACAAGACACCGCAAGCACTCCATCCGGATTTTGCGCCGATCTATGTGCTTGCGACCATACTCGCCGGCGGCTTTTCAAGCAGGCTCCAAAAGAAGCTCGTCGACCGCGGACTCGCCTCCGATCTTTCGCATATGACGTTGCCTACTTTTGACCCCGGCATTCTCACGTTTACCGCGACATCCGCGGAGCACGTCGCTCCGGACAAGCTGGTGCGTCTCATGCGCAAAGAAATATCCGACCTCGTAGAAAAAGGAGTGGATGCAGCCGAAGTCGACCGTGCGCGAGAACGCATCCTCTCGTCGATGGCCGAAGAGCGCGACGGCATCTTCAACGAGATTCGCACTGTCTCGGAATCAATCGCGGCCGGAGACTGGACGCTCGCCTACGCTTTTGAACGCACGGTAAAAAAGATCACGCGCACCGACGTCAATCGCGTAGCGAAGAAATACCTCGTCCGACAGGGCGAAACGACCGGCATCCTCCTTGATACCGTCGAATCGCCGATATCGGATACCGCGACCGCGACGTATGCAACCCAGCCGACCCATTATATCGATGATGATTTCGAATTTTAGCCTATGTCTTACGCTTCCAAAATAAAAGAAAAGAGATTCAAGACCGGCGCGCGCGCCCTCTTTTCGGCCTTTCCCGCGCATGGGGAAATATCGATCGTCGGAAGTCTCAAGGGTGGCGTCCACCTTGCCCAAGGATTCGTATGCGAAGGCATAGACGAGTGCACGCTCTCGGGCGATGTGCTTGCCGACATGCATGCCGCGATGCTCCTCGACGGTACGACCGCACATACCAAGACAGAGATCCAGATCATGCTTGATACGATCGGCGCCTCGCTCTCTTTTGCCGCAGAAAAAGACCGGCTCGTTTTCCATGCGCGGGTACGCGCCGTCTATGCGGACAAGCTCCTCTCGCTCATCGCCGAATGCTTGCGTGAACCGATCTTCCCACAGGAAGAATTGGCCCACTTGAAATCCCGCATGATCGCCGAGCTTTCGCTCGAAGCGCAGAATCCCCACGAACAAGCTTCGATCAATCTTTCTCGGACACTCTTTGGCATCCGGCATCCTAATCGCCAAGAAGACACGGCTCATTCGAAGGCTGCGGTCGAACAAATGAACCGCAAAGAGCTGTGCGAATATCACACATACGCGATCGATCGATCGCTCCTGATCGTCTCGATCGCAGGCGATATGAAAAAGGAGAAAGCATTTACACTCGTCGAGAAATATTTTTCCACCTTGCCGCAGCGCACCGTGACGATTCCGCCATACGATAGGGCCCTTCCGCAAAAAGCCCGCAAAGTCGTCACACCCATCCCCGACAAAGCGAGTATCGACTATATATTGGGCAGCGTGACCGGTATCACCAACACGCACACGGATTATCCCGCGCTCCTCCTCGGCCTTCAGGTGCTCGGCAGCCGCAGCGGCTTCACCGGACGCCTTATGAAGATCGTACGCGAAGTGGAAGGTCTCACATACGGCGTCTATTCGTATCCGGGAGGCTTTATGTACGGCACCGACGGCTACGTCGCGATCTGGGGGACCTTTGCACCCGAACTCTTCGAGCGCGGCCGCGCTTCCATCCTGCGCGAGATCAAGCGTATCGTCGAAGAAGGTCCGACTGCAAGCGAGGTCAAGCAACACCGCGAAATGTACGAGGCTCGATCGCGCGTCTTGTGCGCCACCAATTCTATGGATCTTGCGCGCGTCGCCCATGATTGCGCTGTCGAAGGAAAGAAACCTTCCTATCTCGACGAATTTCCGAAGCAAGTGCTCAAACTCACTAAGGCACAGGTCCACAAAGCGCTCAAGAAGTATCTCGTGATCGAAAATCTCTCAGAATCAGTCGCTGGACCGGTATCAAACGATAAGGCGACATCCATTGACAAGTAGGTAATTCGGGTTTATACACATTTCTAGTGGAAACGCTTTTTCGTGAGCATTGATCATGGAGGGTGAGAATATGGTTTTTTTAAGCGTCGGAACGAAGATAAACGCCTTGGCGGAATTGATTTGCGATAAGAAGCGAGTCGATTTGCAGGCGATCATGCTTCCGAAAAACAAACGATCCAAGGCGGAGCTCGAGGCTCGACTACTTCTTATAGCAGCCGCACATCGGACTCCGGAGATCTTGGATGGGCAGATCCAGGACATCCTGGAATGCTCCCAAAACGAAATTCGTCAGGCGATCCATAGCGTCGACATATCTCCCGAACTCTCGGCTGTCGCGATTGCGATATGTGCGGCATTCGAGAAGCGGTCCGCCCCTGTGCATGAGCCAAAACTCACGCCTCGGGAAATCGCTCAAAAGGTTTCGGAAACATTGGGTGTGGACCTTGATCAGATCGCAAGCCCTGCGCGAGCCGAAAAAAACAGGCGGGTCGCAACGGGACGTCAAGCGATTGCTCTCTTGACTATGGACGCCATGAAGGGGAAGGCTGAAGACCTCTATGTGATCTTTAGCGTCTATTCAAGGATCTCCGTAATGCGGATCGTGGGGCATGCCCGCGGTCGCAGACGCACAGACCCCGTTTTTAGGGACACGGTAGATACTCTCTGCCACTCTTTCGGGCTCTCTATGTCGAGTACTGCATAAGATTGAAAGGCCGCGCGCAAGTGCGGCCTTTTTTATATGCCTTCCCGCCCATACGAAAGTCATTGACAATACCAGAAAGAAGCGTACAAATTTGTCAGGCTACGTGGTCATTCACAGAAAGGATCATCGTCATGAAAAGGCCCATTGAACTTGCCGGGTCATTTGTGACCCAGGCATACCAATTCCCGATACTCTCTCGCGAAAGAGAGCTACAGCTCGCCATCCAGTGGCGCGACCACGAGGACCTCAAGGCGCTCCAGGAGATCGTCCAGTGCCATCTCAAGCTGGTAATCGCGATGGCCGCAAAGTATTCCGGGTACGGAACGCCATTGTCGGACCTGGTCCAGGAAGGCAATGTCGGACTTATGAACGCTGCTGCGCGCTTTAAGCCCGAACTGAAATTCCGTTTCTCTACCTATGCGCAATGGTGGATCCGCGCCTCCATGACCGACTATATTCTACGGACTGCATCGGTCGTAAAGATAGGGACCACCCAGACTCAAAAGAAGCTCTTCTTCGGCTTGCGCAAAGCCAAGAGCCGGATCCGCGCCTATGGAGAAGGCGATATGAGCGTCGAGCAGGTCGAGAAGATCTCACGGATGATGGGTGTCTCAAAAAGCGACATCATCCAAATGAATCAGCGATTGATGGCCGATCTCTCGCTTAATGCACCGGCGTCTATAGACGATGATTCGGCAGCGACATTCATCGATATACTGGTGGAGCCGTCGCCAAGCATCGAAGAAGTTTTGGAGCAGCGGCAAACAGACGATAATCGCCTTAAGGCATTGCGCGGGTCTCTCGGGATTCTTGGTCCGCGCGAAAGACGCATCCTTGAGGCACGCCGCCTGCACGAAGAGCCGCTTACGCTTGAACAATTAGGCAACGAATTCGGCGTGTCAAGAGAGCGCATCAGGCAGATCGAGGTCCGCGCCTACAAGAAGCTGGCTGCTGCAGTGCGCAATAAATTCGACAAACTAAGCAAGCCTGTACTCCACGCGCTTGAGATGTCTGTCGCATAGCAAGTACACAAATAGGGGTCGTCCATTGACGATCCCTATTCTTTTTGCCATTTTGTGCAAAACACGCTACCCTTGGCACATGAATGTCCGCGACGTACGCACCAAATACCTCGAATTCTTCAAAGCCCGCGGGCATCGTGTAATTCCCTCCGCCTCGCTCGTCCCGCTCAATGACCCCACGACACTCTTTACCGGCTCCGGCATGCAGCCAATGCTACCGTATTTCCTGGGTGAGCCGCATCCGGAGGGCACCCGCATCACCGACAGTCAAAAGAGCTTCCGCGCCGAAGACATCGAAGAGGTCGGCGACAATCGCCACACCACCTTCTTCGAGATGCTCGGCAACTGGTCCCTGGGCGATTATTTCAAAAAAGACCAGCTCACCTGGATGTTTGAATTCCTGACCGACGAGATCGGTCTCGACCCGCAAAATCTCTACGTGACCGTGTTTGCGGGCGACGAAAAGTACGACATGCCACGCGACGAAGAGTCCACCCTCACTTGGAAGGCGCTTTTTGCCTCAAAAGACATCGATGCGGCTGATGTAGTGCTCGATACCGAGGAGAATGCCGCCAAGGTCGGCATGCAAGGCGGCCGCATCTTTTATTACGGCGTCAGGAAGAATTGGTGGAGCCGCGCGGGCGTACCCGACAAAATGCCTGCTGGAGAGCCGGGGGGACCCGACTCGGAGATGTTTTATGACTTCGGCACGCCGCACGACGAGACATTTGGCGCACACTGCCACCCCAATTGCGATTGCGGCCGCTTCATGGAGATCGGCAACAACGTCTTTATGCAATACATCAAGAGGGAGGGTGAGACCTTTGCTGACCTTCCCAAACGCAATGTCGACTTTGGCGGCGGCCTCGAGCGCATCACCGCGGCCACCAACCACGACCCTGATGTCTTCAAGATCGACGTATTCACCGAGATCATCGACCTCCTCGAGACCTTTTCGGGCAAACAATACGCAGATCCACTCTATCAGCGCTCATTTCGCATCGTCGCCGATCACATGCGCGCCGCGGTATTCATGCTCGCCGATGGCGTGCGGCCGTCCAATACCGAACGCGGCTATGTCTTACGTCGTCTCATCCGCCGCGCGAGCCAGCACGCCCAAAAGATCGGCGTCCAAAATGACAGGCGAGAGGAGAGTATGCTCAATCGCTGTGCAGTGATTATCATCGAGAAATACAAAGCCGCCTACAGCGAGCTCGCCACCGAAGAAGCCTACCAAGAGATCACCAAAGAGATTTGGAAGGAAGAGGTGCAGTTCGGGCATGCGCTTGAACGTGGACTAAAAGTCTTGGAAGTGCGGGTCGCGGATGAAATTCGTATCGGTGAAGGCATAGGGAGTGTACGGGAGAGTCTCAAAAAAAATCTACCCATAGTGCGTCAATATGAGGATGGACAACCGATACCTAAACTTGAGCCTATCTCCGGGAAAACACTTTTTGAATTATTCACTACATTTGGCTTTCCTGCAGAAATGTCTCTAGAAGTTTTCGACAGTATGAGACAACAACACGGCTTAGATGTACTTCCTAATAAAAGAAGGGAACGTATATTAACCGAATTTCAAGAGTTAATGAAAAAACACCAGGACCTCTCCCGCGCCGGCAGTGAACAAAAATTCAAAGGCGGCCTCGCCGACCATTCCGAGGCGACCGTGCGCCTGCACACGACGCACCACATCCTTCTCAAGGCGCTCCAGATGGTACTCGGCGAGCATGTGAAGCAGCGCGGGTCCAACATCACCGGCGAGCGCCTCCGTATCGACTTTTCTCACGACGCCAAGATGACCGATGAACAAAAGAGGGAAGTCGAGCGCATCGTGAATGAAGCGATCCAACAGCACCTGCCGATGACCCGCTCCACCATGCCGCGCGACGAGGCCGAACATCTCGGCGCACAACACGAATTCGGCGCCAAATATCCAGACATCGTATCCGTCTACTCGCTCGGGCCGCTCGAAGCGACCCTGGAAGACCCACAATTCGATAAAGCCTTCTCCATAGAATTCTGTGGCGGCCCCCATGTGCAAAACACCAGCGAGATCGCCCAAGCAGGCACCTTCAAGATCACCAAAGAAGAAGCAGTGGCATCAGGTATTCGCCGGATCAAAGCGGTGCTGTTGTAGTATTAAGTGCCGTGTTATCATTTAACTATGGCCAAAAAACAAGCGGCTAAAAAGAAGGTGATCGGGTTTAACGATTTGAACGACAAGCTCGATCGTATGATTGATGCGATGGTAACTCATGATGATCTCAAACGACTTGAAGAGCGTTTGGATCAGAAAATAGACAAGAGGGTCGGTGAGATATTAACCGCGATTGATCGTTTGGCCAAGGTGGTAAGCGATCTTTCACTGGAATATGCCGCCGTATCAGTACAACTCTCCCGCCACGAAGAATGGATCCGCCTAATCGCCCAGAAAACAGGCGTGAATTTACCTTCGTAAAGAAATCGTCGCACATATACACATCGTCAAGACCCACTGCATGTGTTCTCGCGGTATACTGTCTTGTACATGAGCGCGCTTTCTCTCTCGTCCTCAAAAACCCGACCGGTCGCCATCGTCGACATCCAGAGCGGCTGTGTATCGATCGCGATCGCACTCTTGCACCAGGACAAACCGCTGGAAATCCTCGCCGCAGGGCGCAGCGACCTTTCTTTTGAAGATCGGACCCCTGAGGCGGTCTTGGCGGCCCTTCCGGACCAGATCAATGAGGCTGGGAAAAAGGCACTTGATACATATACCAGCCTGCAAAAATCCCACGGATCTATCACGAATGTCTTCTGTATCATGAATACGCCCTGGGTCCGTTCGCAGACCATCCGCACCGTCGCAAAATTCGATACCGAGGTGGCGATCACTGAGCACATGATCGCCGACCTCGCCAAACAAGCCCTCGACGAAAGCACCGAGATCAATGCGGCCAATCTTTTGGAAGCCAATGTCGTTCGCATAGAACTCAATGGTTATGCTACGAGCGAGCCGATCGGCAAACAGGCACACAAAGTATCCGTCTACGCGCTTATAAGTGGGTGCGAACCCCAGATCCGGTCTATCGTGCAAGACGCTCTGCATCGACTCTTCCCTGCACCGGTCGTCTTCCGTTCACAGTTCCGTACGATCCTCTCCGTCGTAGAAGCGATCCCCGGTCTCCAGAAAGATTTTTGCCTGGTCGACCTCACGCGCGACACGACCATTATTGCCAATATCCATACAGGGCTCTCGATGGCCCACAAGACGGTCGACGAAGGTCTCTTATCGATCATCAAACGGATCGCCGGAAAAAGAATGCCCGAGGAAACACTTTCGCTTATGCGCATGGTCACCGACGAGACATGCAGTACCGACGCATGCACCGAGATCACAGAAGCGACCACGCGTGTCGAACCGGACCTGGTGCGTGTCTTTGCCGATGCGATGGTCGAACTTGCCTCGACCCGTTATCTGCCGCCACTGCTCGTACTTCTTTGTGAAGACGCGCTCGCTCCGTGGCTCACGACCATATTTTCACGCATTGATTTCACCCAGTTCACCACCACCACGCACCCCTTTGAGGTTATCGTTCTCAGCTCCGAATCCCTGCGTCGATTTGTCGTACCCTCGCGCCTTACGATCAATCAACGCCTCTTGCTGTCGGCAGCGTTCGTGAGTATCGAACAAAGATAGTGTTTTATTATTAGGAGGGGGTATTCTTAAGACATCCGATCCACTTATACACTCCTCGTATCTTTGATGTAAACTTTAGACGAGGTATAATTTTTTAACTATGGCAAAAGATTATTTTCAAGACATTATTCCACCAGCTGCGGGCAGTGCTCGCAAGATCAAGCCGACTCCAGCACGCACTGGCAGCCCCGCACGGCGCATCAAGCCTCAAGATGAAGATATCGACGACACTATCGAGGATGACGATGAGATCGTACTTAAACGTCCAATAAAGGGCACACACCCGCATCATGCGTCCGAAGATGATGCCGGTGACGATTCCGACCTTGAAGACGAATCAGTTGAGGAGGAGCAAGATGTCTTGCGAGAAGAAGTCGGACTTCGAGGTATTCGTAATATCAATCTGCCATCGCGCGGACGCCCGCGCCCTATACCACCTGATCCGAGAAAAGGTTCTTCGCTGACGGGGGCCGGAGTCTCGATGTCGCATTCGCCCCGCTCATCTCGTTCTCGTCTTTGGATTTGGCTTATCGCCGGAGCACTCGTCCTTGTCGTCGCACTCTTTGGGATCTTGGCGACGCGCCCGACAGTCGTCACCGTGACCCCGCGTTCCCATCAGGTCACTTTTGACCAGACTACCGAGTTCACCGCGTATCCGGAGACTTCCGCAGCTTCGGGAACACTCCCTTATTCGGTACAAACGATCGATCTCGATGACTCAGAGGTGATCCCCGCACAGGGAGGCACTACCCATGTAGAGACCAAGGCCTCCGGATCGATCACCGTATACAACACATACTCATCCGCTCCGGTCAAACTCATCGCTACCACACGCTTTGAGACCCCAGATCATCTGATCTTCCGCACCCCCAACGATATCGTGGTCCCCGGTAAAAAGGGTTCGACTCCGGGCCAGGTCAATGTGACGGTCATCGCCGACCAGACAGGACAACAATACAATGTTAATTCAGGGACCGAATTCACCCTGCCCGGACTCAAATCAAACGATGCCATGTACAAAGGGGTACATGCCCAATCTCCTGCGCCATTGGCAGGTGGATTCTCAGGAGACAAAACGGCCACTGACCCGGCAGCGCGTGCAACCGCAACGGCAAATATTCGCACCCGACTCCTTCAAGCATCCATACAAAAAGCCACTGATAACGCCGGCCCAAACGCAACCATATTCTATAGTCTCGCCCAGACCACGTACCAAGACCTTCCCGATACCAACGAATCCAATGGTGTCGGGATCCACGTGCGGATCCATTCTGTCGTACCGATCTTATCTGCTGATATCTTTGCTCAGATGGTCGGGTCTCTCGTAACAGCCGACGCAGAAACCGCAAAGCTCACGCTTATGGGCAACAAAGACACCTTTGGCGCGACCTCATCAGATATCGCATCAGGTACCCTAGGGACAGCACCTTTCCACTTCAAACCAACAGGCGATGCCGTATTGATCTGGAATGTGGACAAAGACGAGCTTTCTAAGGCCCTCGCAGGTCGCGATCAAGCCTCCTTTAAGAGCATTATAGCCAATTTCCCAGGTATTGAGAGTGCCCGCGCTCGTATAGAACCCTTCTGGAAAGGCAGCTTCCCGACCAATCAAAACGATATAAAGATCGATATCAAAGCCCCTCAACCGGCTTCCGGCACGGCCGGAGCTTGACATACAGCCCCACTTTGCTATCATTCCTTGCGCAGATATGGCTGAACCAGAAGTTGTCGAAGGAATCGTCGAAGAGGCGCTTCCAAATACACTTTTTCGTGTACAGCTTGCATCCGGGCAGGTAACTCTCGCGTACCTTGCCGGAAAAATGCGCCTGCATCGCATCAAGGTCCTTGTAGGCGATCGTGTCCAAGTACAGCTCGATCCTTATGGCGGCCGGTCGCGAATCACTCGAAGAGGGTAGGTAGAGTGATAAAGAGTCTCCAATACTATTTCAATATCTTCATCATATTCTCATCATGAAAGTTAAAGCTTCTGTCAAGAAAATCTGCATGCATTGCCGACACGTGCGTCGCCGCGGACGGCTCTGGGTCATCTGCACCAATCCCCGCCACAAGCAACGCCAGGGATAATTTTATATATTTATGTTGAGAATTTCAGGAATCACCATCCCCGACAATAAACGCCTTGAGATTGGCCTCACGGCGGTCTATGGCGTAGGACGCCCCCTTGCGCAGTCTACTCTTATCGATCTTGGTATTGATCCAGGCTCCAAACCAAAGGATCTTACCGATTCCCAAGAAGCAGCCTTGCGCGATGCTATCGAGAAGCGCCCGGTAGAAGGCGAGCTCAAGCGTGAAATTGCAGCCAATATCCGACGCCTGCGCGACATCAAAGCTCACCGCGGCATCCGCCACTTGCGCCGTTTGCCCGCTCGCGGCCAACGCACCAAGACCAATTCTCGCACCGTCCGCGGCAACGTCCGCAAGACCATGACATCCGGCCGTCGTAAGCTGGAGAAAACATAATTTATGAACAAGTTTACAGTCAACAGTTTACAGTTTACAGTGGGCCTCGACGCGCTCAATGCTTTTTCTGTCAACTGTCAACTGTCAACTGTCAACTAATAAAATACCATGGGCAAAAAACGAATCATACGAAAATCAGGCGGCGGCGTAGACGCGGGACTCAAGTCGCGCTCTTTGGCACGTGTAGCCAAGAAAAACATCGTCGCGGGTACCCTCCACATCGAGGCGACTTTTAATAATACAAAAGTCCTTCTCTCGGACAAGAACGGCAACGCCGTCGCATGGTCGTCATCTGGCTCCCTTGGCTTCTCCGGCGCCAAGAAGGGCACTCCTTTTGCCGCCGCCAAGGTCGGGGAGATTGTGGGCGACAAGGCCAATATTATCGGCATCAAGGAGGTGGATGTGGTCATCCGCGGCGTCGGATCAGGCCGCGAGTCAGCCCTTCGCGCTTTTGCAGGAAAGGGAATCGAAGTGTCTCGCATCGCCGACGACACACCGGTCCCGCACAATGGCCCGCGCAAGCGCAAGGCACGTCGCGTATAATCCTCTCATCATCTATTTATTTTCTTTTATGTTGCAGGTCAAATCAAAATACAAAGTAGCAAAGCGTCTCGGTGCTGGCGTCTTCGAAAAGACCCAGACCCAGAAGTTTGCGCTTTCTGAGGCTCGCTCAAAGGCCAGCAAAAAGACCCGCGGTGGACGCGGTGGTGGATCAGACTACGGCAAGCAGCTGATCGAAAAGCAGCGCGTACGCTATACATACGGCCTTTCCGAGCGCCAACTCTCTAATTATGCCGAGAAGGCCTTCACACAGGCCGATCCGTCGCAATCGCTTCACATAGAGCTCGAGTCACGCCTCGACAGCGCCGTGTATCGCGCTGGTCTCGCTGCTACTCGCCGCGCTGCACGCCAAGTCGTGAGCCATGGCCACATCACGGTAAACGGCACCCGTGTCACCGTCCCTTCATATCGCGTCCGCAAGGGCGATGTTCTCGCTGTGCGCGAAGGGAGCCGCATCAGCCCGCTCTTTGCCGGACTCGCCGAGGCCAAGGAAGAGCAGGTCCGCGGAATCCCAGCATGGCTCGCCGTCGACCTTTCCGCCCTGCGCGTCGAGGTCCAAACTGAGCCCACCTACAGCCCCGCCGAGACCGGACTTGATTATGCAACAGTGTTTGAGTTTTACAGTAGATAGGGTATAATAGTCCAACTTTTGGTGTTCAAATTTTTATTATCGAAATTTATTATTTTAGCGGCCAAAAACGTCATTTATGTCTGACTATCACATCGCACTTCCTGGAAAGCCACGTATCGTAAGCGAATCCGAGCGCAGCGGTATCTATGAAATCGACGGTCTTTACCCGGGATACGGCTTTACCTTGGGCAACAGTCTTCGCCGCATCATTCTTTCTTCTCTTCCGGGCGCTGCGGTCACACACGTCAAGATCCCTGGTGTAGCCCACGAATTCTCCGCGATCGAAGGCGTCAAAGAAGACGTGGTCACTATCTTGCTCAATCTTCGCAAGATCCGCTTCCGTCTTCTCACCGATGAACCGCAGACCATCCATCTCTCGGTCAAAGGTCCGAAGGATGTCACTGCCGCCGATTTGAAGCTTCCTGGCCAGGTAGAGATCCTCAATCCGGAGACTCCCATAGCGAGTATCACATCCAAGACCAATCTCGAGATCGAGATCCGCGCAGAACGCGGTCTCGGCTATATCCCCAAGGAAATCCACCAGAAAGAGCGTGTGGACATCGGCACCATCGCACTCGATGCGATCTTCAGCCCTATTCGCCGCGTCAATTACGAAGTAGAAAACATGCGCGTCGGCGATCGCACCGATTTCAACCGCCTCCGCATGATCATTGAGACCGACGGCACCATCTCTCCGCGCGAGGCCCTCGAGACTTCAATCGAGACCATGATCCATCAGCTCAAGGCGGTCATTGGATTCAAGGAGGAAGAAGTTGTTGAGGCGCCTGTCATGGCTGCAGAAAACGCCACGAAGAACGAAGACAAATCCATCCCGATGGATGCCGAGGTCCTGAAGACCCGCATCACCGAGCTCAATCTCCCTCAGCGCGTCGAAGCGGCGCTCGACAACGCATCGATCCGTACGGTCGGCGGCCTCGTGCGCAAGCGCGAAGATGATCTTCTCGCGATCGAGGGCATGGGTCAGAAGGGCTTGCAAGACATTAAAAGGGCTCTATCCAACCTTGGCCTTACCCTGCGTATACAGTAATTAATTATGAACAAGTTTACAGTTTACAGTTTACAGTTTACAGTGGCGACCAACGTCGTTCGCGGTTTTTCTGTCAACTGTCAACTGTCAACTGTCAACTAAATTTATGCGTCACTTTCACCGTAAACGAACATTTGGCCGCGTGAAGCACGTGCGCAACGGCCTTATGCGCGGCCTTGCCCGCTCACTCGTCCTTGAAGAGGGGATCGTGACCACGATCGCCAAGGCCAAGGAGCTGCGCCCCTTCGTGGAGCGATTGGTGACACAGGCCAAGAAGAACACCGTCGCCTCACAGCGCACTGTATCCAGCCGCCTTGGAGGCGCCCCGGATGCCGTCAAGAAGCTTCACGAAACGCTTGCAGTGCGGTATGCTGACCGCCAAGGTGGTTATACCCGTATCGTCCGCATGGGCCAGATTGGCAAGCAGCACACCGAATCCGCACGTATCGAATTTGTAAAATAATAGTATGACCACACACACTACAGCTGAATACACCATCGACGCCGCAGGCAAGTCCCTCGGTCGTGTCGCCTCAGAGGCGGCCAAGATGCTTATGGGCAAGACTCTGCCTTCGTACACGGCCAATATCCGTTCAAATGTCCGCGTCAACATCACCAACACCTCCAAGCTCACCGTCCGCGAGCGCAAGCTTATCCAAAAGACCTATACCCGCTATACGGGCTACCCGGGCGGCTTCAAGAAAGAGACTCTCGGCAAGCTCAACACACGCAAAGGCCATGGCGAGGCAGTGCGCCGTGCGATCCACAGTATGCTCCCCGACAACACTATGCGCGTCGCTCGCATGAAAAATCTTATTATTAGCGACTAGCCACTAGGGTATAGCCATTAGTAAAAATCAAAAAACGCCTATGAATTACATTATAAATAAAATACAATCGGGGAACCTTATCACTAGTCGCTAGTGGCTAAACCCTATTCACTATCCCTATGGCTACCAAAGCACAGACATACACAGAAGGCATCGGCCGCCGCAAGACCGCATCGGCTCGCGTCCGCATCGTCCCGGCCAAGAGCGCCTCGATGATGGTCAATGGCAAGACCGCAGAGGAGTACTTTCCGCTTCAGGTCATGATCAAGACCGCCTACGCCTCTATGCAGGCTGTGGGTGCCAGCTACGCCGTCTCCGCCAAGGTCCAGGGTGGGGGATTGAAGGCTCAGGCCGAATCGATCCGTCTCGGTGTCGCCCGCGCCATGATCGAGATCGTCCCCGAACAGCGTAAGGACCTGAAGGTCCGCGGCTACCTCAAGCGCGACCCTAGATCACGCGAACGCAAGAAGTTTGGTCTCAAGGGTGCCCGCCGCGCCCCACAGTGGAGTAAGCGCTAATTTCTCCCAAAGACAAAAAAGAAAGGACCCGGCACCAGCCGGGTTTTTTCGTATCGAGTATGCATAAAAAAATACCGCCCCGATCCTTATCGGACTCGAAGCGGTAAAAAGAACTGTTTAGTTAGATGACTAGGCTGCTTCCTGTTCGGTTTCCTGTACAGGCTCCCTATAGATCCTGATCCAGAGATTTTCATCATAGACCGGCTCGCCTTTTTCGTTCATCCCTAATATAGGATGAACGACCATCTTTTCTTCTTTGAGCGTCTCAAGAGCTTTTTTGATCCTTTTCGCGTCAGGCTCTGGCAAACCGATCTTTGAAGTATCGGGTCGCAAAAAAGAAAAGTGCTCGGAGAAGATCGACGGAGATGGGGGTGCCTTTCCGGCCGTGTCCCAGTCCTTCTGGATCTCCTTTTGTATACCATCCACCGTCATCGGCTCCATCGAATTTTTGTTGTTTTCGCCGGACAAATATCCGTAAACTCGGCAGCGAAACATCAGGTCGTCCATGTGGGCTTCTCCCATGCCTTTGTGGTCCGGCACAATAATAACGTACAAAATAGATTTGTCAAAGCATATCTGTGCATAAAAAGAGCCCCCGGATCCGAAGATCCGGGGGCTTGTTTGTGATTCGTGCACATATTGCACGAACAGGGTAGTCAGAGACAGCGGTAAAAATTCTCCCACCAGAAAGTAGTGAGGAATATCACCACGATCCACCCGACGAGACTGCCGCACCACCACTCGAAGCGTTTGCCGACCTTTTCGCCGAAGCGCTTGGCGACATACGTTCGATTTATGTGTCTGGCCAGATCTTCCAGTCTCCAGTATTTGAAGGCGATGAACAGAATGACTGCTTGTGCCTCCAAGACCCAAAGCGCTATCACGATCCTCGGATCAACATTCGAATATGATGCCCATGGCGAGGATTGCGAACATCGCGACTTCGAGCAATTTCTGTTTCCACACAGAACTGATGACCATCGACATATCCTCCTTGGTTAGCGTTGCATAAAGTAGGGAGCGAATAGTAAGCTTCCTACCAAAATGATCCATCCCGCCCAGTGTCCCAGTCTCCTGAAGAAGATGGACAAATACGGCATATCCTCGACCCGCGTCTCTTCGCCACAAAAGTCTCCCAACTTGCGAAAGTATGAGAAACCTATATAGACGAAAAAACTGCCGCCAAGATACTCATCACCGTATTCAACATCTGTAAGATGCCTACAGGAAACGCATGCCGGTAGTGAGCCGCCATATAAAGCCCCCGGTAGATTGCCGCGAGGATAGCCGCTATCCCCAAAAGCTTCATGGCGTATCGTGGATTCAGTTTGTCCTTGTGTGTCAGTGACACGTGACCCTCCTACTAGCTAGTTCCTTATAGAACTAGAACTGTGTATATTTGTCAATACCTCATAAAACAAGCCCTATGTTATCATTTTCCACATGTTTAAGCACGAAGATGACACTGGCGACGTGAATGGTGCCCATTCACATGACGAACCGGAGCTTGATTTTGAGGCTGATGAGGAGATGGGCGATCTCGCCGGCGCGCAGACCAAGATCAAAAAGCTCCGCGATCAGCTCAAAGAGGCGCAGGCCAAACGCGACGAATACCTCGACGGCTGGCAGCGATGCAAGGCCGAGAGTGTCAATGTCCGCAAGGAAGCCTTCGCCGCGGCGGATCGTGCTGCATCTCGCGCCAAAGACTCCATCATCGAAGACATCATCCCCGTCCTCGATAGCTTCGACATGGCCGCGACCGGCGAAGCCTGGGCCAATGTCGACGAATCCTGGCGATCAGGGATCGAGCAAATCCGCAACCAGCTCCTCGACGCACTCTCGCGCAACGGCGTCACACGCTATACCAAGGTCGGCGACATGTCCGATCACAATCTGCACGAAATAGTCCAAGAGATGGAAGATGTGGCAGGGGAGTCGGGCGAAATAGTCCGCATTCTCCGCTATGGTTATAAGACAAGCGAAAGAATCCTCCGCCCCGCCCAAGTGATCGTCAAAAAATAGAAGAGAGCGCTCATAAACGAGCGCTCTCAGTTCGGCCAGGCGAATCTTGTCAGAAGAATCTTTCGAGACATTCGTCCTTGAATTTGTCGTACTCGGGAGCATCCGGTGCCACAATTTTCATCGTGAGGAGCTCGAAGATATCACTATCCCGACCCCACCGAAAACTATCGTTTCTCGGATGTCCGCAACCACGGACAATCCAAATGACATTTTTCTCGTCGACATAGGTCCTGCACAACAGCACAAGCTCTTCCTTGTGCCCATCGTATAGGATCTCCATGACGACGATGGTTTTGGGCAACGCCGTCGCGAGATCGTCGAAGTTTTTCTCCGCCAACGCTCGTTGTTCGACGGAAAGTGCGGCGATTTGCTGTGCCTTCATCTCAGTGTACTTATTGAAGCTACCGATGACAGCCGTAGCTATCACGATAGCCGTCAGAGCGAAGACAACCGGACCAATGTTGATTCAGGATTTTACGCACCATCGTTTTATCCTCCGATAAGCACAGTCTCGAAGACCCCTCCGAACCGTGCAATTTAGCCAATTTTTACCGGATATACTTTATCATACATTGCCACACTCTGTCAAGTATCTGCTCCTGTAATTCTCGCAATTGCGAGTTTTACAGGAGCTGTCTGTTGTGCTAACCTTTTTTCATGGCGACGAAATTTAAGGGCATAAAGACCGCCTCAGAGTATCGACGAGGTGAGCTCACGAAGGATATATTGCGGCTTGTAGGCGCTGGTATCGTAGTCGGTAGCATGGCGATAGCCGCTCCCAATACCCTCCAACTCATCGACTATCTCAATCCCAAGGGACGCACTGAACGCAATCGTATTTGGAAGACCATAAAATACCTCGAGCAGAAGAATCGCATACGCATTGAAGAGCGCGGCAACAACCTCTATGTGTATCTGACGAGTGAAGGGCACATAAAACTTAACGAGGATGCCATTTATGATATCACGATCAAAAAGCCTTATCGTTGGGATCGGAAATGGCGTCTCGTGATGTTTGATCTACCTGCGCGACACAACAAAGCACGCGACCCCTTCCGGCTCAAACTTGAAGACTTGGGGTTTCGTCTGTACCAACGCTCAGTCTTTATATATCCCTACGAGTGCCACGAGGAAGTTCATACGATCGCACAATGGTACGGCATAGACGAATGCATCCGCTACATCGTCGCTACCGAAGTGCATGACATGCGACAATTCGCAAAATTATTTGACTTGTTATGAACAATGAATATACTGTAATGAGATGCTCCTGTAATTCTCGCAATTGCGAGAATTACAGGAGCATAATCAAAACATAATTATTTTTAGAAATTACTAGAGTCCACTAAAGTATAAGTATTCGCTTAGTTCTCTTATTTAGATTATTATTGTTACGTAATCAATCCACTCATTTATGTCAAAAATTCTTGGAATCGACTTGGGGACGACAAATTCAGCTTTTGCCTACATCCATGGGGGCGAGCCGGAGATCATCGAGAATGCCGAGGGTGCGCGCACCACACCGTCGGTCGTCGCTACTTCCAAGACCGGCGAGCGCCTCGTCGGCGTCCTTGCACGCCGTCAGGGTGTCACCAATCCCAAGAATACCGTCTATCAGATCAAGCGCTTCATCGGCCATTCATTTGATGAAGAGGGTGTCACCAAAGACCGTGCGACGGTGCCTTTCGAGGTCCGCAAATCCGACAACGGCGGCGTCGAGGTACTGATGCAAGATAAGTGGCTCCGCCCCGAAGAGATCTCGGCGATGATCTTGCAAAAGCTCAAGGCAGACGCCGAAGCACGCTTGGGCGAGAAGATCACCGAAGCCGTCATCACCGTCCCGGCGTATTTCAACGACAGTCAGCGCCAAGCTACTCGCGACGCGGGCAAGATCGCCGGACTCGACGTGAAGCGCATCATCAACGAACCGACCGCGGCCGCGCTCGCGTATGGTTTTAATAAAAAGAAGAATGAAAAGATCGTTGTCTTCGACTTCGGCGGCGGCACTTTCGATATCTCTGTGCTCGAAGTGGGCGACGACGTGATCGAGGTCCGCAGTACCGACGGCGACGCACATCTCGGCGGCAAAGACATCGACCAAAAGATCATCGGCTGGATCGCCGACGAATTCAAAAAAGAATCTGGCATCGATGTGCGCACTGATCCGCTCGCGCGCCAGCGCCTCGACGAGGCCGCCGAACGCGCCAAGATCGAGCTCTCCAGCGCGATCGAATCCGAGATCAACATCCCGTTCATCACTTCAGATGCTTCCGGCCCCCGTCACCTCCTCCTCAAGCTCTCACGCAGCAAGCTCGAAGATCTCACGGCAGAATTCATCGACCGCGCCATGACCATCACCAAGCGCGCGATGGAAGCCTCGCCTTTTAAGGTGGCCGATATCAATGAAGTCATCTTGGTCGGCGGCCAGACCCGTATGCCCGCACTCCAAAAGGTCGTCGAGACCTTCTTCGGCAAAAAGCCCAACATGTCGGTCAATCCCGACGAGGTTGTGGCGCTCGGTGCCGCGATCCAGGGCGGTATCTTGCAGGGAGATGTCAAAGACGTGCTCTTGCTCGACGTGATCCCGCTTTCGCTGGGCATAGAAACGTCTGGTGGCATAGCGACCAGGCTAGTTGATCGAAATACAACAATTCCCACATCACGCTCCCAAACCTTTTCGACTTATTCGGACAATCAGCCCGAGGTAACTATTAAGGTCGTGCAGGGCGAGCGCTCCATGGCTGCGGACAATAAGTTCATTGGAGAATTTAATCTCGATGGTATCCCGCCAGCTCCTCGTGGTATGCCAAAAATTGAGGTTACGTTTGATATCGATGCCAATGGCATCCTCACGGTCAAGGCCAAGGACAAGACAACCAACAAAGAACAGTCGATCCGCATCGAGGGTTCATCGGGCCTCTCCGATGCCGATGTAGAAAAGATGCGTAAAGACGCCGAGGTCAATGCAGACTCCGACAAGAAAAAGAAAGACCTCGTCGAAGCTCAAAACAACGCCGACCAGATGGTCTACGCCGCCGAAAAGGCCCTCAAGGAGCACGGCGACAAGGTCAGCGAAGATATCCGCAAAAATGTCCAGGAGAAGATCGACGCCTTGAAGACCGCCCGCACCGGCACGGATGATGCGGCTATCAAATCAGCATCAGATGCACTCTCGACCGCAATGAGTACGATCGGCGAGGCCATGTCCAAGGCCCAACCCGAACAAAAGCCGGAAGATCAGACCCCGCCACAAGACGGCCAGACCCCACCCGATACAGGAACGGAAAATAAATAAAAAAAGAGCCTGCGCAAGTGGCAGGCTCTCGAAAAAGCCCTGGGGGACAAATGGGGGTGACGCTGTAGTATTTAGGAAATTTCTACTCTCTCCAATTTCATACCCTGCCCCAGTTGAATGCAATCGGAATCCATAAGACGCCGAATTTCTCGTCGTATTTTGCTGGAATGTTGTTTTTCAGCTTTTCGAAATTCCCGAAAGTCGCGTGAACCACAGAGATCGACAATAATCTCATCAACGAGATCCCCTGCAGACATACTCCCACTGAGAGTAAGTTTTGATAGGATTTGTTCTTCGAGTGACACATCGGTCATTTCATCCTCCTAATCAACAACTAAGCTAACTAGTATCACAATACTTATTGCAATACAATACCGCGAATACGCTGATAGTGTCAGTCTTTGCACCACAAGGGCATGGCCATTTTTCTAAAGCGGCTTACTGCTAAGAAAAATTGGTCTCAAACCCACCTCGCAAAAACGGGCTGATCTGTATATAATCTCCCCATGGCAAAGAACTACTACCCCGTAGAAGGACACTAGGGTGTCCTCACGGGGCAGGCGACATTTTGTCTCGGTTAATCTATGAAAAACTATTACGACATCCTTGGAGTATCAAAAAAGGCTAGCGAAGAAGATATCAAGAAGGCTTTTCGCACGCTCGCTCACAAATATCACCCTGACAAGAAAAGCGGTGACGAGGCCAAGTTCAAAGAAGTGAGTGAAGCCTATTCGGTTTTGTCCGACAAGAAGAAGCGCGCTGAATACGATGCATACGGCAAGACGTTTGCCGGTGGTGGGGGACCGCAAGGGGGCGGTTTTGGCGGATTCGATTTTTCCGGTTTCCAAAACGGCGGCGGTTTTGACTTCAACGGCCAAAATGTCGAATTCGATCTCGGCGATATCTTTGGTGAATTCTTCGGCGGCGGAGGCGCGTCCCGAGCGCAGTCGAGGGGCCGCGACGTCTCGATCGATATCGAGCTTTCATTCAAAGAAAGCATTTTTGGTACCGATCGCCGCGTCCTCGTATCCAAGATCGGTGTCTGCGAGACCTGCGAAGGATCGGGCGCCAAGAAAGGCTCCAAGATGGTCACCTGCACGAGCTGCAATGGCAAGGGCGAAATCCGCGAGACACGCAATTCGATCTTTGGCACCGTCACGACCACGCGCACCTGCCCCAAATGCCACGGGCGCGGAGAGATCCCTGAGACCGTGTGCCCCACCTGCCGTGGCGAAGGTGTCGCGAGACGTCAAGAAGAGATCCATGTCTCGGTACCTGCCGGAGTCTCCGACGGCGAGATGATCCGCATGCCGGGCAGGGGAGAAGTGGCCCCGGGCGGCGGCGCGGGGGATCTCTATGTAAAGCTCCATGTGAAGCAGGACTCAGCCTTCACGCGTGAGGGCACGACGCTCATCACCACACTCTCGATCAAGCTCACCGATGCACTCCTCGGTGGCACCTACACCGTCCGCACACTTGACGGCGACGAGAGCGTCCCCGTACCCGCCGGAGTCGTCCATGGCGAAATGATCCGCCTCAAGTCAAAAGGCGTACCGTCGGGCCGCGGATCGCGCGGCGACCTGCTGGTACGCATTGATATTCAGTTCCCCAAGAAGCTCTCGAAGGCGGCACGTGACCTTGTGGAGAAACTCCGTAGCGAAGGATTGTAGGGAGTATACTAGAGGGAATGGATCTTGCTTCGACCACACTTGCTTCGACGACCGCGATATTCGCGCACGCACCGATTGATTGGGTGATCATCATCGCATTCCTGATAATCCTGGTGATTGATTCGCTGCGCAGCGACACCGCGCGCGCGGCGACACTCGCCGTGACACTTCCGCTCACGGTCTTTTCTGCAGGCCTCCTCGCCCACGCTTCGTTCCTCGGCCCCCTACTCGATAAAATCACCTCACCCTACGTACAGTCTGCAGTCTTCGCCTTGCTTTTTGGGGTGCTTTTTGTCCTCGTGTATCGGATCATGTATGCATTGGGCGGATCGGGGAGCACGCCGACCGTTTCTATCGTAGCCGGTCTCTCCGCGACGATCATTACCCTCGTCATGTGGATCCAGGTACCCGCGCTCCAGTCAGTGTGGCACTTTGGCCCGGTCATCGAGACCGTCTTTGGCGCCGCATACGCATTTTGGTGGCTTATCGCAGGATACCTCCTCATGGCCTTCGTCCGCTCGTGACCACATCACAGAGAGCGCTTGTGTGAGCATAAGCTTTGTGGCAATCTAGCTCCACGTGCCCCTATCGCACCATGCGTGGCACCAGTCTTCACGCGGCCTTAACGGCAATTAACCTATTATTTAATGTATGCATATCGAGAAATACTCATTCACACTCGCGGCACTGGTCCTATTGGTCACGCCATTGGCGGCTTCGGCTTATAGCTCCATGCCGATGTACCAACAGACAAATCCGTATCAGGGCAACAGCAACAGTATGTATAGTGCCCAGCTTGCCGCGCAGGCCATGTCTCTGCAAAGCCTTCGCTTCTATATCGGCACCGACTGCACCGACTATGGCTACGGCGACTGTGCACAGCGCCTCGCGCGCTCCAGCAGTCCATATGGCCCCGGCTGGATGATCATGAACCCGCAACAAAGCTATAGCGGCTATGGAAACAACTATTCGGGTTACGGCTACGGTCAATACCAGACTCAATATCAGCCTGCGTACTATGGCGGAGCATACGGCTACAGTGGCGGCAATAGTTATTACGGCGGCAACTCTTACCCTAGCTACTACAGTGGATATAATCCCTACAGCAGCTACAATCCTTACGGCGGTTATTACGGTTACTAAGCCAGACGAACACTGCACCAAAAAGCCCCTATTTTAAGGGGCTTTTTGGTGCTTGCTTTTTTATTATATTGTGCTACAATTGCATTAGAAGGTCAAATTGATCTTTGAGTTGAGTCAACACCTTCGCTAGGAGGCGAAAATGAGGAAATATCTGATTCTTGCGCTTTTGCTTGCTGCTTTTACCGGCAGCGATGCTTTTGCACAAGGTTGGGGCTACGGCGGTGGCGCAGACGCTTGGGCGCAGCGACACGACCGAAACCAAGAGATGAACGACGACGGCCGCAACGGTCGTGACGGCAATCCACCTGTGTGGATGCGCGGTCGCGGCTACAACGGTGGCTACTATGGTGGCCAAGGCTACGGCGGCGGCTACTATCCTCGCCCTATGGGCGGTGGGTGGCGCGGCGGCTACCATCACGGTGGTGGCGGCAATGCTATCATCGCCATGGCCATGAGTGGGGTTTTCGCAGCTTTTGCTCAGCAACAAACGCCACCACCACGGCTGGCCTGTGTACGAACGTTGCAGCCGGTCTGGAACCCCTACACGGTGCAGTGGGAAAAACCCCGCGGCACCGGTCCGCAAGATGCTGGCGGTATTCCGGGGATTTGGTATGAAAATATCGGATATCCTGGTCCGGCCTACATCTATCTGAGCAAAATCGGATGCTACACGGTCATGGATAGGGGAACTTATTCCTGGATCTGGCAACAGCTGCGATCAGGAGATCCGGCTCAGATCCGGGCTGCCTTTCACCAGATCATGGAAGCTGCGCGGGCGCAGGGCATCCCTGTCGTCGAGCAAGCTTCTGAACCTCCGGTCGAATACGACGAGTAACATCGTTGTTGGCCTTCAAAGCCCGTGCTTCATTGCACGGGCCTTTCTTTGCATATTTTGTATATTCGTGACATAATCACACTAGTCAAAAAAGAAAAAATCCACGCAGTCTGGATATGTGGATCAAGCGTAAAAGGAATGCGAAATGAGAAATGCGATCAAAATGACCGCTTTGGCCATTGGCTTTTTACTGGGCGGCAGCGTCATACAGGCCGCCATAGCAGAAGATGACCCGCACCACCTCCAATGCTACGGGGCTGTAGCGGTGTTTGCAGATGGGGTGGGAGTGGCTACAGATCATTGCTACCCCACAGCAGATGAAGCACTTCATGCCGAGGCTATCGTATATGCGGCTGATAGGTCACACACTCAGAAAGCATTCGACCGCGCAATAGCTATTGTCTACCGCTCCCACTACGCGGTCGGCATCCACTGCGAACGGCAAGTAGGCATCATCACTGAAGAGACATCGCTGCTCGGCGTCAACTTTACCGAAGAAGGGGCATCGACACGTGCTTTTGCGGCAAGATACTCACTAGATATCTCTACGCCAAAAGACGGCCCTTGGAAGCGAACTGAGTGCACGCCTGTTGTCACATTCAAGCCCTATGATCCTGCTTCGGGCCGCTCTTTGATCGAGTGGAGACAGCGGATATATCGCTAACGCAAGCTCAAACACCGGCCTCAGCGCCGGTGTTTTTCTTTTGGCGTTCATTTCTTTTTCTTGATGAGGCGCGTTTTTTCTTGCCGCAGATCTTCTATGAAAGCATCAATGTGCTCTTTGGTGATGTTGGGCATGATTACCAGGTGCGCGGAATCTTTTTCGATGGCGAGCTGCCACTTGCGAACCAGCCTGTCTGAGGGCCGTTTGATCATGATAATGACCGAATAGTCTCCAGAATACGCATCCCATGATGTTTCTTTGAGCTTTTTGAGTGTGTATTTCTTGAGATCGAAACATCGGGCGATCATTTGTTTGAAGCCATCGATGCCGAATCTTTGGACCGCACACCAGAGAAAAAGCACCGAGTGGCCGTTGCGCGAGCCGGAAAGGGTCGTATCGTGAGAGCCAATCAGCTCGATCTCTCGCTGTACGCGCGCGACGTGCTCTTTGCGTACGATCACGACGCCGCAGGGGATGGGGGAGCCGATCATCTTGTGTCCGGAGACGGAGATCGAGCTGATCGGCAACTGAAAATCAAAAAGCGGCGCGTGCTCGACGAAAGGAAGGACCATGCCTCCGAGTGCACCATCGCAGTGGATATAGAAATTCTCGATGGCATTACACTTGAGCACTTCGACGATCTCTTCGATCCGATCGACGGCGCCTTTCATGGTGGTACCGATGGTCGCGACAATGATCGGCGGGCGATCAGGATGCTCCCCTAGCTGCTTTTCCAGATCGGTATAGTCCATCTCGCCGTTGGCCTGTGAACGTATTAGGCGATAGGGCACACCGAGGACCTTGGCGATCTTGGGCATGCTGTAATGCGCATCGTGCGAGAAATACATGATGCCGTCCGGCAATGCCTCACGAGCCAGATAGAGCGCGTACATATTACCTTCGGTGCCGCCGTTGGTGATGTGCCCGCCATATGCGCCCTCTGATGCATGATAGAGATCGGCAAAAAAGGCCAGTACCTCACGCTCAAATGCGTGGGTATTGATCTCATAGATACCTTCGTCCGCAAACGGATCGCCCACATTATTGATAGTGAAGTTGAAAAAGCGATGGAGATCGGTGTAATCGTAGAGGATATTGGCCGGGAAGCCGAGGTGTCGCTCGACACCGCTAATAAATGCGTCGTGCAGATGATCAAGCCGCTGTGAGTGCTCGCGCGATAATTGGAAATCATCAGGGTTGAATGCGGACATATGCGTGTGAAGCTACTATAGCAAATCATTGTCCACAACATAAGCGCACATCGAGAGCGCCGTGGCGCCCCATTGCGTATACAATGAATGCCATATGTTCTTCAAGAGCCTCAAAAAAGAGATTCTCACCTTCGCGCTCGGATTGACCGCCATCACGATATTAATCACGACCGCGCTCGGTGTGCTCTCGACCCAGACGGCGGGCGTCAACGCCGAAGATGCCACTGCCGTTACACTACGCCAACAAGCAAAGGACTTCCTCATACAACTCACCGATTCCGCCGCCGAACAGCAGGACTTTTTGTTTGAACACATGAAGAACGAGGCAAGCAAGCTCGCGGCATTTGCACAAAACACATACGAATATCCCGCGGCGTTCGGCAATGACGCATATTGGCAATTTGGCGACCGGATATACCGCGAAAACGGACGATATCTCAACAAAGAATCGGACATCTCGACGGTCTTTATTCCCAACTTCATCACCCTGACCGCGATCGATAGGGCGCACATCGAACACAGCGCTTATCTGGACTTCGTCGCTCCCGGCATGTTATCGACCAACCCAAATATCGTCGCCGCCTATGAGATCGATACGAGGGGTATATCGCGATACTATCCCAATATCGTCCTCGGCAGCGTCGCACCGCCCGATTATAATTCGCTCGAAGACATCGTCTACAAGCAGGCTACCCCAAAGAACGATCCCGAAAAAAATATCGTCTGGTCTCCGCTGTATGATGATCCGGCACAGCGCGGCCTCATGATCACCGCCTCCGCACCGGTCTACACCAAAGATGGCTTTCAAGGGGTCGTCGGGATCGACGTCTTGCTCAATGACATCATCAAGACCATCGGCGAGTACTCGCCGGTCGAGGGATCATATTCTTTCCTGGTGGACAAAGACGGACACACGGTCGCTTTTCCGGATCGGGCATACCGAGACATCCTCGGCAGGCCCCGGCAGACAGGTGAAGTACGCACCGATCTCTCGTCTTCCACTCCCACGTTCCTGCCTTTATTAAAAGAGATGGAAAGCGGACTCAAAGGTTTCGGCTCGATCACGAGCGGGGGAAAAGAGCTCTTTGTGGCATACGCACCGCTCAAGCAGACGGGATTTAGCATGGCCATCGTCGTCGAAAAAGATGTCATGCTTAAAGCGGTGACCTCCCTGCACGCTGAAATATCGAGTTCGATACGCGATACGATCACCTATACAATGCTACCGATAAGCCTCCTCATTCTCCTCATGATCTCGCTGGCCAGCTTCATTCTGGTCACTCAAATCGTCAAACCCGTCCAGGAATTGACCAAGGGGGCGCAAGAGATCGGAAAGGGAAACTTTGATTATAATCTCCAGATCCAAAGCAAGGACGAGATCGGGACTCTTGCGATCTCGTTCAATCAAATGAGCCAGGCGCTCAAGAAATCCCGGCAAGAACTCTATGAATACAGCCGCGGACTCGAAGAGAAGGTCAAGGAGCGGACACAAGAGCTCACCGATGCCAATTCCCGGCAAGAGACCCTCCTGCATTTCGTAAGCCATGAGGTTAAGTCGTACATGACGAAAGGCATGTACGCCTTTGCATCGCTCAAAGAGGGGGATTTCGGACCGGTCTCACCGGAGCTCAGACAGATGTCGAACGATGCGTTCGTAGAAATGGAAGAAGGCGTCTCGACCGTGATCGACATTATGAGCGCTGCCAATCTCAGAAAGGGGACGATGAGTTATTACAAGAAGCCATTCGACCTCAAGGAGGCTCTCACACATGTGATGCATCAGCAAGAATCCGCGGCAGAAAAGAAACATCTCGCATTCGAGATATCGGTCGGTGAAGGAGATTTTTCGATGACCGGCGACGAGGAGAAGATTGCTCGGCACGTGATCCGCAACGTTATCGACAATGCAATTAAATACACACCCTCGGGAGGGAAAATCCGTATAGAACTCGCGCGCACGGATCATACATTTCGCTTGTCGGTCAAAGATACAGGTGTCGGCATCGTGCCGGAAGACATGGCAAGGCTTTTTACCGAAGGCGGAAAGGGTAAGGATTCGACTAAGGTCAACGTGCATTCGACCGGCTACGGCCTCTTTGTGGCCAAGATCGTCGTTGAAGCGCATGGCGGCAAGATCTGGGCTGAATCCCAAGGTCCGGGCACCGGCGCACAATTCACCGTGGAGTTTCCGATGGCGTAACGGGGGGTGTCGGTGCGCCGACAGCAACGTGCCGTGAGTGTTCTTTTCTGGTATTATAGGACGATGAAAAAGCGGCTGTTCACAGGCATACAGTCTTCCGGGACCTTGCATATCGGCAACTATTTCGGCGCGTTAAAGCCCTTCCTTGAGATAGCTGGAGACTACGACAGTATGCTCATGGTGGCCGATTACCACGCGCTCACATCACTGAAGGACCCCGAGGCAATGCGCGCCAACATCATCAATGTCGTCAAGGATTACCTCGCCGTCGGCGTTAATCCCGCCGATGTGGTTATCTTCAAACAGTCCGATGTATCCGCTCATACCGAGCTCGCATGGATCTTCGACTGCCTCGTCACGGTGCCCTTCCTCCAGCAGGCGCATGCGTACAAGGACAAGATCGCCAAGGGTCTTGAGGCCAACGCTGGTCTCTTTACCTACCCCATGCTCATGGCCGCCGACATCCTCCTCTACGACACCGATGTCGTACCGGTGGGTGCCGACCAGAAGCAACATGTCGAATACGCGCGCGAAGCAGCCGCCAAGTTCAACAATTCCTATGGTGAGACTTTTAAAGAACCAAAAGAAATCATCATGGAATCGATCGCCACGATCCCCGGCACCGACGGCAAGAAGATGAGCAAGAGTTACGGAAATACGATCCCACTCTTCGGCACCAAGGACGAGATCGCCAAGGCCGTCATGGGCATCGTCACAGATTCTACAGGCGACAGACCTGAGCATGTCCACGCGATCCACAAGCTCTTCCAAGCCGACGGCGACCTCCTCCCACTCTATGAGGAACACAAGGGCAAGTACAAGCACCTCAAAGAAGCACTCATCGAAGATATCGAAAGGATGGTCGCGCCGATGCGCGAAGTCCGGGCCGACATCACCGACGCAGACGTAAAAACCGTTCTCGAAGAAGGGGCTCTGCGCGCCCGTGCACAGGCAGATGCCAAGATGCAGGATGTGCGAGAAAAGATAGGCGTAAGAATATAATCATATATGCAACGAACATACATCAAAGACCTCTCAGCGCATATCGGTACCGACGTGCTTATCAAAGGCTGGGTATCGGTGCGACGCGACCAAGGCAAGATGATCTTTTTTGACTTTCGCGATCGCTCGGGCTCGGTCCAGGGCGTCGTGCTCCCGGGGAGTGCGGCAACCGAGACGGCTAAGGAGACTCGCAACGAGTACATCGTCGCGGTCGAAGGAGTCGTCAACAAACGCCCCGAGAAAAATGTACAGGAGGGTAGACAAAACGGCGACATAGAGCTCGAGATCAAACAGGTGCAGATCATCACGGTCGCGCAGGACCTGCCGTTCGAGCTTGACGCCGAGGTGAATCTCGACACACTCCTCGACCATCGCCCCTTTACCCTGCGCCGCTCGCGTGAGCGCGCGATTTTCACCGTACAGGCAGAGATCGTCCGTGCATACGGCGACTTCCTCGAAAGCGAAGGCTTCAAGCAATTCCAGGCCCCCAAACTGGTGGGGGATGATGCCGAAGGCGGCGGCGATATCTTCAAGGTGGAATATTTCAAGGACAAGAACGCCTTCCTCGCCACTTCGCCACAACTCTACAAGCAGATCATGGTCGGCGTTTTCGAACGCGTCTTTTCGGTGGGCAACGTCTTCCGCGCGGAGAAACATGCGACTACGCGTCACCTCAACGAATACACCTCAATGGATATCGAGATGGGCTTCATTGAAGACCACACGGATATCATGCATCTGGAAAATCGCCTCATGATCTATCTCACGGATCATCTGCGCAAGACGTGCGCGGATGCGTTCGCACTTTTTGGCGCAGGGATCCCGACCGTCCCGCAAGAGATCCCGCACATGAAGCTGCGCGAAGCGCAAGCGCTCATCTCGAAAGAGACGGGCGTCGATTGCACGCACGAACCAGACCTCGAACCCGAGCATGAACGCTGGTTGTGCACATATGCCAAGGAGCAGCTTGATAGCGATTTTATCTTCATCACACACTATCCCGTCTCCAAGCGCCCCTTTTACACCATGGAGGATGAAAGTGACCCCGGATTCACCAAGAGCTTCGACCTTCTCTTCCGTGGTGTTGAGATCACGACCGGCGGCCAGCGCGTCCACGACTACGACACACTGATGGAAAAGATGCGCCTCAAAGGTCTCGACCCGCTCAGTTTCATGTTCTATCTGCAAGCGTTCAAATACGGCGTTCCGCCGCATGGCGGATGGGGGATGGGCCTCGAACGCCTCACCCAAAAGATGCTCGGCCTCGACAATGTCAAAGAAGCGACCCTCTTCCCCCGCGATATGAACCGCATCGACGTGCGGCTTTCGGAATGACCATGCCCGACGATCGATTTATACTCGAGACCCAAGTATTCCAAGGCCCGCTCGAAAAGCTCCTCGATCTGATCGAATCGCGCAAGATGTCGATATCTGATGTCTCGCTCGCGGAGGTGACCGATGCGTACCTCGCCTATGTCGAAGGTCTGCCGGAACTTCCGCTCGGAGAAACGTCGCAATTCATTCTCATCGCCTCGACGCTCCTTCTCATCAAATCCCGCACCCTCTTGCCCGGCCTTGTTCTCTCAGAGGACGAGCGCGAATCAGTCGAAGAGCTTGAACGCCGTCTCGCGCAATATGCGCTCATTCGCGGCGCCGCCAAGGACTTGCGGGCGACATGGGGCAAAGCACCGCTTATTCTGATGCAGCGCGCGCCACTTCGCCCCGTGGTTTTCGCCCCGGCAGAAACGAGCATTCCGCTGCTTGCGCGCGCCGCACAGCGCATCATGGATATCCTGCCTCAGCCCGAAGCGATCGCAAAAGCGGCCGTGGCGCCCGTACTCGCGCTCGAGGACGTGATCAAACACCTCCACAAGCGCATCTCCGGCGCGATCAAGACCCGATTCAGCGAACTCACAAAAACAGCAAAAGACCGTCATGAGGTTATAGTATACTTCTTGGCGGTGCTCGAGCTCGTCCGCACCGGATCGGCGAGTGTGACCCAAGACAAGCTCTTCGAGGACATCACCATAGAGGTGGAGCAAATCACCGCACCGAGTTACGGTACATAAAAATATGCCATCAGAATCATCCACACCACCAGCACGCGATCTCGTCGCTCAAGCCGAGGCTTTTCTTTTTGTCGAAGGAGGAACACTGAGCCTCAAGGCACTCGCGGCCAAGCTCCGCATCGAAACGATAGCACTCGGGGGAGTGCTGGACGAGCTCGCGACCCGCTTCAATGGGCGCGGTCTTACGCTGATCCGTACCGAGACCGAGGTCTCGCTCGCGGTGGCACCCATGGTGAGCGGAGTGATCGAAGCGGCATATGCGCAGGACAAAGAGATCGGTGACGCGGGACTCGAGGTGCTCGCGATCATCCTGTACTGCGGAGCATCGACCAAATCGCGCATCGACTACATCCGTGGTGTCAATACCGGCTCCACGATCCGCACACTACTCTCGCGCGGACTGATCGAACGCGCCGGCAATCCGGCCGATAGTCGCGAATACCTCTACCGCCCGTCGACGGAACTCTTAGCCCACCTAGGGGTCGCACGTGTAGAAGACTTGCCAAATTATGGTACAATATATCCTGCATTATTAGCATTTGAGGCTCAAAAACAGCCGCTTGATGGATCGAATCATGGAGCAACCACTACCACCGATACAACCAACACCGATCACTCCGCCTAATACGCCGGATAGTATCTACCATATCGATCTATCCGAACCAGCTCTTCCGGAGCCGACGCATCCATTGGAGCTCACTGAAGGCGCGGACATCATCCATGGAGCCGGGCCGGGGCCCTCGGCGATCAGCTCCATTGGAACCCTCTCTTTGGCGCTCATCTTTACCGCAAGTACGGTATTCACCGTTTCCTATCTGCAAACAAACGCAGACACCGCATCGAAAAAAGATGTTGGAAATCAGGTAGCGGCAGCAGCCGTACCGGTACAGATCGCTCCAGCCGCCTTCGCTTCCACCACACTGCAAGCAAGCGCCGCTTACGTGCTTGACGTCACCGACAATCACATACTCTACAGTCTCAATCCCGACGCACAGCTCCCGCTCGCATCGATCACCAAAGTCCCGATGGCGCTCGTCGTATCCGAAGTATTGACTCCCGAGATGCGACTCGTCATCCCTCGAGACACCGGCTACCCGGCGAGCCCCGACCGTCTCATCACGGGCGATACCTGGCGCATCGGCGACGTGATCGACCTCACGCTCGCCGCATCAAGCAACGACGGCGCTGAGATACTTGCAGAAGCAGCGAATGAAAGCCTTCGCGCGAAATACCCACTGGCGCCGATAGGGGGCGCAACGAGCGCCACTCTGTGGCGTATGAATGATCTGGCCAAACAGCTCGGCCTCAGCAAGACCTACTTCCTCAATGTAAGTGGCCTCGACGAAAGTACGACGCAATCCGGCGCCTATGGCTCCGCGCGCGATGTTGCCACGCTTTTTGCATACGCCGCATCGACCTCACCGCGTCTTTTTGCCGGTACGACGCAATCTTCCTTCTCGCTCATGTCGCTCAATGGCGCGACCGCTACAGCTATCAACACTGACAAAGCCCTCAACGCGATCCCGGGGATCATCATGGGCAAGACCGGCTATACCGATCTGGCTGGCGGCAATCTCGCCATTGTATTTGAGCCTGTGCCGGGTCATCGCGTGATCGCCGTCGTCCTCGGCTCTACCGAGACAGGGCGATTCGAAGACATGAAGAAGCTGGTTGCCGCCACGCAAGACACCATCAAGTGATGGGGTATCGGATGAAGGCAGTATGGGCCCGGCTCGCAGTGAGTACTTTCATGATCACTAATCATGTTCTACTGTTTGCTTATCTCCGTAAACAGGTATAATCGGGACGGGGCTCATTAGTGTAACGACAAGGAAATCGAATATGGACACCCGTAAAGGAATCATCATCGGCATAACTGGCACTTTGGGCGCGGGAAAAGGTACCGTCGTCGACGATCTGGTCAAACGGCATGGATTCAAGCATCTGTCCGTGCGCGATTTCCTGAATGAGGAAATCGCGCGCCGCGGTCTCAAGAGCGATCGCGACACTATGGTCGCCGTTGGCAACGACCTGCGTGCGATGCACGGATCTGGCTACATTACCGAACATCTGGTCGAACGAGCGCTCGCAGACGGCGGGAATTTCGTTATCGAATCGATCCGCTCCATCGGCGAAGCCGAGTATCTGAAGGCGCACGGCGCCCTTTTATGGGCCGTTGATGCGGATATCAAAGCCCGCTACCAACGGATCACAAGCCGCGCGTCTGAGACGGATGCCATATCGTTTGAAAAGTTCACTGCGGACGAGACGCGAGAAATGTCCAACTCGGACCCGACCAAGCAAAATATCTCCGCTGTGATGGCCAAAGCCGATGTCCTTTTCCGCAACGACGGCACGACCGAAGAGTTGTTCGCACAGGTAGAGCAGGCGCTTGCAAGTATTTCCTGAGATCATGTCGGCACGGATCATTAAAATACGCGCGACGACCGACGCAAAAAAGGAAACGGTGCGCGTGATCTCTCCAGACACGCTCGCCGTTTCCGTCAAAGAAAAACCCGAGCACAACCTCGCCAATGAACGGATCGTCGAGCTTGTAGCGCTGCATTTCAATATACCGGTGAAAAAAGTACGATTTCTCAAAGGGCGCCGCTCGCCCTCAAAGACCTTCTTGGTAGACATCCCATAAAGTGTGTTATCATTTTACGATTAGAAATCATAATATTTTTGATATGGCAAAAGGACAGGATAAGCGCAAGGAAGTGAAGAAGCCCAAGAAGGACAAGAACAAAAAGAAATAGTCGAATGGAATCGACAAGGACAGCGAACGTGTCTATCTAAAAAGTACACATAATTTTCTGCTGAAAATTTGCTTCGCTCGGGCCGCCGCCCTGCGCGGAACTTTTTATACAGACACGTTCGCTGTTTCCGTATTACTACAATCATCATTTATCTTATGCACGCAATTCTTCATACCAATCAGGGCGACATCACGATCGAATTCCTCTCTACCGACGCACCGAATACCGTCGCCAATTTTGTGAAACTCGCCAAAGAAGGCTTTTATGACGGGACCAAATTTCATCGCGTGATCGCCAACTTTATGATCCAAGGCGGCGATCCGCAGACCAAGGATGACTCGCTCGCGGCACAGTGGGGGACCGGCGGCCCCGGATACAAATTCGACGATGAGATTCATGCCAACAATCACAACGAGATCGGCACGATCTCGATGGCCAATGCCGGCCCCAATACCAACGGCAGTCAATTCTTCATCAACACTGCTCCGAATAATTTTCTTGATACCAAACACACGGTCTTTGGCCGCGTGACGGTAGGAATGGATGTGGTGCAGATGATCGAAAATACGCCAGTTGGCGCATCGGACCGACCCGTCTCACCCATGATCATCGAACGTGTGGAGTGCGCTTAGAACCTTGATCCAAAAAATACACGTAAATGACGATACTGAGCACCGCCGCAAAGAAGCACCACACCGACGCAAGGACGGCAAAATAGAAGAAAAAGCACACCGCAAAAGCAACGGCTAAAAGGACGCCGAGTAGATTGATGAGTCGCTTACTGGAGAGCAGGAAGCTCCCGCACACAACGAGTACATAGAGCGCGAGTACGTGGTACACATAGATCCCCGGATGACTGTAGACGATACTGTCGTTGAGTATGCTCGATGTGATCGGCCGCGTCGCCATCATATTGACAAAATACCCGCCCACGAGGATCCCGACCGCTTCGAGCACCCACATCATGCGCCGACGTTGAGGCACCGGCTCGATGAGCGCCACCGCGATCGGAATGAACACGGGCCACCATATGTGTGCGAATACGTAGTAGATGTGAGTGGCGATCGCATTGAGAGCTGCTTCGCTGTACATGAGTGACATCCATACGAATCCTTCGGTCAATTGCTGGATCCCGAGGAGAAGAGGAATCGAGGCGAGTGGGAGTTCGCGCTTTTGTCGTACACTCTTGAGCGTGACGACTCCCGCCGCCGACAAGGCGCCCCCCGCGACGAAACTGGCCGTAGCTGAAAAACACATAGATATCGAGTATTATACCGTACCCGATATCAAAAATCAGAGTTAAGCAGCATTTCGCGCATGAAGGAAGTCTGACTTCCTTCACTTTTATCACAAAAAGAAAGGCCGGCGGTCCCCAGGGGACCGCCGGCTTCAACACACCTCTAAGCCAATTTGGGATTGGGCGAGATATCGTTCTCATACGGGTACACGAGACCGATCTCGATCTCCTGTTTCGACACGAGAGAACCGTAGAGCGACTCGAAGTCTTGCAGAGTCACCTCCATGAGATCTTTCAAATTTGAGATGACGAAGTAAACGTCCTGGAAGCTGCTGATCTGATATTTCGTGCGCATGACCCGCTCAAGGTCGAAGTCGATTCGATAGGGCGCGTGCGATTCAAGACTAAAGACCGATTCACCGCTCGATGACAGGATCCCGGCCCCATAGATGCGCAAAAGACCATCTTTTGTCCTCTGCAAACCAAACTCGATCGTATACCAATACAAACGAGCCAGTTCTTTCAAGCGGTTCGGCTGGTGCAAGACCTTGAGCCCTCCTCTCCCATAAGCTTCCATATAGTCTGCGATCGTCGGATCAGCAAGCAGGGGACCATGACCAAATACATCATGGAAGACGTCCGGTTCCTGGAGGTATTTGAGCTGTCGCGGATTTCGAATAAACTGACCGGCCGGAAATATGCGGCGAGCCAGATAGTCGAAGAAAGCCCCGTCGGGGACGAGCCCGGGAACCGCCACGACCCTCCACCCTGTCAAGCCATACAATACTTCGCTCAGTTCGCGAAAATCTGGAATGCCTTTCCCCAGGATTGGGAGACGACTCAGTCCATTCATGTATTCCTCGCAAGCGCGTCCGAGCAATACGCGCTCTTGCGTTTCCGCGAGTAATCTCCACGTGTCATGCTCGCCCTTCGTATAGTCTTTCCATCGTTGATCGATCGTATAGTTCGCCGAAAGCGCGGCCTTGATCAGGTGTGCCATGATTCATACCTCACATCTGGTAAACGATATTTTCTAGATGTGATAGTGGTGCGATATAGTCTCTTTGTCAATAGGAAATCTCCTTGCACACACCGCAATAGCAGGTACCCTGTCTTATAGGATAGAGATGAAGAAACGATGAATCAGGGAGGATCACGTGTTTAGAGTGTTCAGCAATAATCCAAGACCTCTCGTGGTTCTTGAGGATTGGATCCGATCCAAGGAATATCAGCGGACCCATGGCGGCCCGTTGGTGATCGTAGATGAAAAGGGAAGGGTCGCACTCGACAAGAACGGAAAACCTAAACCTTTCCGTCTCGTCATTGTCGGCCTCGGTGGCGGAATCGCCGGCGTCGTCTCAGCGGGAATGTTCGAAGTACTGCAAGAAGAGGGTTACAATGACGACCCTATCGGACTTTTCCCCATCTCAGCAGCTGTGCCGAATGCTCTGGCATTCGGTTGCAAGAAGTCTCATCTGGTAAGACCGTTCTATGAGGATCTGGTGAGGCGAAAATTCGTCAGATTCTTTACGAGAGGAGATGCAAGGATCCGATTACATGATGACGTGATCATCCCGATGCTGGAGATACTCGATCACGAGGCTCTTCGCATCTATAAGTCAAGTATCTACACCGCGGTCACCGAGTGGGAATCCGGCAAGGGTAGCGTCGTCAGGTTAAAGGTGGAGGAAGGCCCGGACCATTGGAGCAGAATTGCGGAAGCCGCGATGACCATTCCCCGCTTCTCCCCGGAGATCGAACTCGCGGGTATCCATCCACATGAACCGCATCGAAAAGCAAAGTACTCCGACGGTGCAGGCAGCATGCCCCTGCCGTTGGGAGAAGCGATGAAGATCATGCGTCCAAGTCATGTCCTTGTAATCGCCCCGAGACCCACGACGTATGACCTGTCAACATGGGAATCGTTGTTGCACATGTCGAGCATGGAGTGGTGGGCATCATGGTGGGAATCGTGGATCGGACTGATCCTGCTGTCGACGGTGCCTTCCGCAACAAGGCGCGGGACGCTATCGATCGATGACGAGATAAGCAGATCGCTCAAAAGAATGCACAAGGTACATCCGCGCGTAAAGTGCACGGCCTTGTTCCCGAAAAGATCGATCTCGCCGTTTGAAAGCGATCCCATGATTGTACATAATGCGGGAGAAAGCGGCAAAGATCTGATGCGGGAATGTCTCGAGCACGCTCACATGGCCATCAAACGCCATCAGGGCGAATCGGAATTAGAGCCTGCATCGTAATACATACCACCCGGGAGGTCTGACCTTCCGGGTGTTTTCATACCAAATAAACTCGAGTATCCAGAACTCTATACTCGAGTTATCTTTTATCAAAAAGATCGCCGCAAAAATGCGCTACAATACTCCCATGACCGTCATGTATCACAAACTGATCGAACAGCACCTCAAGATCCTTGAGAGCCTCCAGTACGAATCGGGCTTATTTGCCGCGAGCAAAAAAGATGTCGAGACCGGCTACAACAAAGCATGGCTGCGTGACAACTTTTACGAATGCCTTGCCTTCGAAGTAATCGGAGATTACGAGACTGTCCGCAAGACCTACCGCGCGATCCTCGATATTTTTAAAAAACACGAGTACAAGATCGACCACGCAATCAGCAAGAAGCCGCAGTACACGCACGAATACATCCACCCGCGCTACCATCCTGAGACCTTCGAAGAATATTGGGAGGAATGGGGCAACAAACAAAACGACTCGATCGGATGCATACTCTTCGAGGTCGGCCAAATGGAAAAGAAGCAAAAAGGCCTCATCGTACAAGATGACGATGACGTGCGGGTCCTGCAAAAACTCGTATGGTATCTTTCCACGCTCGAATACTGGCATGACCCGGATTCCGGCATGTGGGAAGAGGATCAGGAACTGCATGCCTCTTCGGTAGGCGCATGCCTAGCTGGCCTCATAGCCGCCCGCAATATCGAGGGCGTCGAGGTCCCCGATGAGCTGATCCAAAAAGGGCAGGTGATGCTCCATGCGCTCCTCCCGCGCGAATCACAGCGCAAGTTCGCCGACCTGGCGCTGCTTTCCCTCATATGGCCGTACAATCTTTTGAGCGAATGGGAGACCGCGGTGATCCTCGAAAATGTTGAATACCATCTCTTGCGCGAACGCGGCGTGATCCGTTACAAAGGCGACAAATATTACAACAAAAACCCCGATGGCTGGTCCGAGGAAGCCGAGTGGACCTTTGGCTTGAGCTGGCTTGCGATCATTTATGAAAAGATCGGCAATGTAGAAAAAGCAAAAGAATATCTCGAAAAAACCAAACAGACCGTCACCAAAAACGGCGAGGTTCCGGAACTGTACTATTCCAATTCGGCCAAACACAACGAAAACACCCCGCTCGGCTGGAGCGAGAGTCTCTTTATCGTCGCCCTGCATGAGATCAACGAACATCACCTAGACCCCGCGAAAAGCGCTGAGGAACAAGACCAAACACAGTAACACCAGCGGGCGGCCCTGAGGGCCGCCCACTGGTGTTACTTACTTGACTTTAATTGTCGGCAGACCGCGTCACACTTCAAGAAATCCTAAAATTCCTTGCGCAGATAGAGTAGGCTTCCGGTCATACTCACCACTGAAAGAGCGAGTACGGCATATGTCCACGGCGCCTGCGCTCCGGACCCCGTGTTGCCTACGCCGGGAACAACCGTGCCGCCGCCCGTGCCGGATGGGACGCCCGTTGTCGTTGCCCTCGTCGAGGTTCCCAAGACCGAGCCCCCGCCACCTCCTGTCGGCGTCGAAATAAGACCGACTGGAGGCCCATTACCGCCGCCTCCACCCCCGGTACTGCCACCGGAGGTGGTCTGCGTCGTTGGTGGAGCGACCACCGTCCCGCTCAGACCTCCGCTCGCAGGAGTCACACTCCCTCCGATCGTTCCGGTCGATGTGGAGGTCGTAGTGGTGCTCGAAGAAGCACTCACTACGGTCCCGGCAAGAGCGCTTCCTGATCCCGCGCTCAAGGTCCCGGTGATCTCGGAAGCGAAGACCGGCGTCGTCATGACGATGAGAAGGAGAGCAGGGACGAGATTTTTAGTTTTCATAAGATCATTTGGTGATTATCGGCTGTTAATATGCAACCTTGCAACGACCCTCTGCTAAGGTGTCGTCGACGTCGCCGCAGACGGTATTGATTGCGCCCCGAAGCTTGTCGTGTAGGTGCCCGATGCGGTGCCCGCAGGTATGCGCATTTCCACCGTCACATTGATCTGCCTTCCCGGAATCGAAGTGGAGGAGTCACCGGTCAGATACATCCAAGCCCCGTAGTTATTGTCGACCTCGGTCATTGAAGACCCTTCATCAACCATAGTGGATGACTGAGGGGAGAAGATGCGCAGATTGTTGGCGATCCCGATGGTACTTGTCGATCCCGAAGCCAAGAAGTCGCCGAACTTCATACGGAAGGCATTCTCAGTATCCGGCACGGTGAGGTGCAGAACCCATTTCCATCCGCTGGCAAATGTATTGTCTGCGACGGCGACAGACGTTATCGTATCGACGCCCGTGACCGCAAGAGGCGTCGTGCTCGCAGTACTGGTCGCAACACTCGTCGATCCGGTCATGAAGGTGAAATCAGGCGAGGTTGTGGTCCCCATTGCATTGCCGGAACTCACGACAAAGTGGTAAAGCGTCGAATCTTGAAGTCCCGTCACATCTGCCATGTGATCGGTCACCGGTCCCGCCTCGAATGGCGTCGCAAGCCCATAGGTCGTCGTCGTGCCGTACAACACCCAAGAGCTCGCCGGTACATCGGTCGCCCACGTGATCATTTCCGACGTCGTGCCGGTACTGGTCGCTGCGACATTCGAGATCATCGGCATGGTCGACGTGCTCGACGTGCCGCTCGGCATGAACAAAAACTCCAGTGTATTAGAAGCCTGATTCCCCGTACTTGACGCCGACGTGGAAGATGCCACGTCGGAAGGGATCATCACCGTGGTCGTGCCATCGGCAATGGGATTGAGAACGAACGTGAAAACCGTACTCGATCCGGACAGGTCGCTTATCGTACCGTTGGTCGCGACAATACTGCTCGTGCTCAGACCCGTCACCGATTCGGAGAACAACGCGCTGACAGGGATCGCGCTCTCACTCGTCGGACTCGATGTCGTGCTTGATAGGGTCACCGTCGGACCGCCCGCCTCCGCTCGCGCGACAAGAGGAGATCCTCCCCCTATCGCAGCAAGGATAAGCAGGGCTGTCACAAGGAACCCGAGAAGGAAAAAGTTGCCAAAAGATAAACGATTAGAAGATTTCATACATGATCTTTTAGTTATTAATTGCTAGTAAGCAAGCGGTCGGCCAGACATCGTTGTGATGAATCGACCTACCGCTTCAGTAGAGCAGAGCGGTGATTAAACGCTGATGAATCACAGTGTGTTCATGAGGCGGGCAGAGACGACCAGTCTGTGGTCGTAGGTCATGCCCTGATCTTTGTCGTAGGTCCAATGCCCCGCACACGTAATGAGTATCAACTTGGCATCAGAAGAAACGAGTGCCGTAGGAGGAACATCCTTGTAGGGATAGTCCGCGAGTGACGTCACGCGAAAACGCACCGTGCGCCCACCTTCGGTCAATATTTCGATCTCATCTCCGGGGACAAGCTCGTGGAGCCGCTTGAATACACCCGTGAGACCGAGACCATTGTCCAGATGTCCCAAGATGATCGCTGTGCCTTCATCACCCGGTACCGGGCCATATTTGTACCAACCCGCGTCCTTAAAACTGTGCGGCACAGCCATGCGATCAGACGCGACCAGACCGATGTGTTCGATATCGGCGTCTATTTGGAGTGCTGGTATGACAAGCTGGGAAGGTGGGTCGATGGGAATGGCAGCCGGCGCTGGCCTTGGCGGTGCCGGCACCTCTACCTGCACGTCATACCACATCGCACGCACGAGCGTGACACCGAAAAAGACCGCCGCTGAAACGCCGAGCAGTCCCACCAAAAGTATGCGTATCCGCCTCATAAGGACAGTATTTGCGCTTCATCCTGAAGAAGCCATGAGCCAACACGACTACTAGCAAAGAAGCCGGATTTGTGGTAAAAATAAATTGGAATATAGTCTTACGAATCAGAGGAGCGGCACATGAAAAGACGCTGGACGAGCGCCGAGAGCCGGCGCGTCACGGACAAGCACAGTGCGCAAAATTACAACCGCTATCCCGCGGTCGCCGTTGCATCAAAGGGGGCTTATTTTTGGGATCCTGAAGGCAACAAGATCCTCGACCTGCTCTCCGGATACTCGGCGGTGCTCACGCATAGCTGGAAGTTCGTGATCTTTGCGCTCGTGCGGTTCTTGTTGAATCCGCGCTGCTGCTTGGATCTGGTCTCAAACGTGATCTATTCGGTACCGTATGCCATGTTCTGCGAGGCGATCACCCGGTTTACCGAATTTGATCGCGTCCTCGCCAAATCAGATGGCGGCTCTGCGACAGAAAGCGCTGCCACTGCACTCTTTTTGCACGCAGAAAGACGCGGTATCAAGAAACCCAAAGTGGTACTCATTGAAAACTACTTCCACGGTCGCGGACGCTCCTTCACCACCAATGCGCGATTCGATGTGGACCAGTACAAAGGGAAAGGTCCGCGATCGAGAGGATTCATCGTAGTACCGCGCACGATCAAAGCGATCCGATCCGTGCTCGCAAGAGATGATGTCATCGGCATCATCCTGGAGATGCATCGCGGAGAAGGCGGGCCGTTGTTTGATCACGGTGAATATCGCGAGATCATACAGATCGCCCGAACACTCGGAAAATATGTCGTACTCGACGGGATCCAAGACTGCTTCTATCGCTGCGGGGATAGGTTGTCGTTTCAAGAATACGACACTGAAGAACATATCTATCGACCCGATGCAGTCGTGCTCGGTAAAGCGCTCGGCGGCGGTCTGCTGCCCATCTCGGCGCTCGTGGGGACCGACGAGTTCATGTCTGTCTTTGCGCCCGGAACGGATGGGGCAACATTCAGCGGTTCTCCGCTCCAATGCGTCGTCGCCACCGCCGTGATCGAATATCTAGAAAAGCATGGCGATGCGATAGGGAAGCGATCCAAGGAGATCGGTCGTCGATTTGCTGAAAACCTAAAGGATATTCCGCATGTCGATGTCGAGTATCGGGGTTCTCTGATCGGTCTGCGTATCCGCGGCATCACCTCTGCAGAGTCGCTTTGCCGCAGATTACTTGCGGGAGAGTATGGCCAGCGCATCTTTATGAAACATGGCCATGTGTACGACGATCCTCACTACGGACGCATCGCGCACGTGCGTATCTCCCCGCCGATCCTCGCCATCACCGACGAGATGATCGACGAAGCATGCAGGGCGATCCGCGTTGCTCTTCTTGAGATCAGCGCCAAGATCGATGCAGCCCAATCATGGCCAATAGCGGCATAGCTCAGAAAACTATCGCCCCGCGGTCGCACAGACCGCGGGATTTTCTTTTACTTGCAGAATAAAAAACAAGCGTATAATAGGACCATGGACCCGATGCAGCTCGCCCAAATGAAACGACAGGTCGCCTGGCACACCCAAGAGGTCAAACACCAGGAGATGGAATACCACACCGCCGAGCTCGCCCTCGAAGCAGCCAAGAAAAAAGTCGAGGATCTCAAGAAAAAGCTCGTCGAAGGCAAACACATGCTCGAAATGCGCGAGCGCGAGGTCACCCGCGTGATGGACGAGGAGAAGCGCAATAAGGCAAAACGATAAGTATTTGACAATAGGCGGATACCGAGTAGCCTGTTTGTAGTCTAGTTTTTTGTCACACCAAGAAAGGGACGGAGATGTCCATGACACCTGTCGACCTGAAGAAATACGGCGTAAGCGCCGAACGCGGGTTCCTGCCCAGTCGTGATCCTCCACGGAAGCTACCGAAAGAATTTCGGTCGCTCGAACGTGCCGTGCAGGAGATACCGGCATGGCTTCATGCCGGATGCTGGGGTCCTACATTCGAGAAGATACGCATCCCGAAAGTTGACCCGCGTAATTATTCAACGCACATGCAAGAAGCAATCTTCCGCGACCTAAACTTCGCGACGGCGGCATACATATGGGAACTCTGGCGTGATGAAAAACCACGCCTAGTAATCCCGGCAAACATCGCGGTGCCGCTCGTGGCATTTGCAGATGCACTCGGCAGGCACCCGTGCCTCGCGTATACGTCGTATGCCCCGTACAATTGGTCCCGTCTCGATCCATCCGGACCGATCGAATACCGCAATCTGGCTCTTATCCGTACCTTTTACGGCGGTCTCGACGAATCGGGGTTTATCCTCCCCCACATCGATATCGAAGCGCGTGCGGGACAAGCGATCGACGGTGGCGTTCATGCAAAGGATGCCGCACAGAAAGGAGACGTTGAACCCTGTCGAGATGAGCTTTGGAAGATCCTCATAGCGCTGACTGCTATCGTAGACACGCTCAAAGCACTCACGAAGAACTGCGACCCGTACATCTACAAAGAGCGCGTGCGGCCGTTCATCTTCGGCACCAAGGAGCATTCCGACAAGGAAATCCGGAAGGGCATCATCTATAAAGGTGTCAAAAAGTACAAAGGCAAACCGCAAGTCTACCGCGGTGAGACTGGCGCACAGAGCGTGATCTTCCCGTTCCTTGACGCGATCATGGGTATCGTGCATGACGCGACGGATGAATTAAGCGTGCACTTGCGCGAGATGCGCGGATACATGCAGGTGGAGCATCGGGCGCTGCTGGAGCTCGTGGAGAAGGGGGCGAGTATCCGCGATTTCGTGCTCCAGCATCCAGAGCTCACCGAGGTGTACAACGCATGCATCAAGCAGATGGTCGCATTTCGCATCCAACACTACCGGTTTGCAAAGGCGTACATCTTCAACCAGCCGTCGAAACGCGGCGAGCACGCGAATCCGCACAATGTGGGTACTGGCGGCACGAAGTTCGACAAGTCGCTCTTCCGACATATCCTAGACACGCGGCACGCACTTATCAAAAGTGCCGCTTAAAGACAAGACCGCGGAGAATTACTCCGCGGTTTTTATTTTTTATTATTTTTATAAAAAGTACCTCTTCGCACTACGCGAAGAGCGTGACTATATTCCTTATTCCTTCTACCATACATTCCATCTCTCGTGAAGGATCATAAAAGGAGGTAGAATATATCATATGATTACATCCTCATGGCGATATTTTTGGCCGCTCGGCTGCGTGCTAATCGTCATCCAAGCGGCCGTGCTCTATCTCTTTGGCCAGCCGGCGATATGTACCTGCGGATACGTGAAGCTCTGGGAAGGAGTGATCACTTCTTCGGGCATGTCGCAGCACCTATCCGATTGGTATAGCTTCTCCCATATCATCCACGGATTTCTTTTCTTTCTTTTCACATGGGCCATCTTCCCGCGCTGGTCTCTGCAGCAACGGCTCCTGCTCGCCATGAGTCTCGAAATAGGCTGGGAGATCGCCGAGAATACTCCTATGGTGATCGAGGCGTATCGACAGCAGGCCCTCGCGCGCGGATACGTGGGCGACAGCATCATCAATTCGATCATGGATACCCTCATGATGACACTTGGCTTCGTGCTCGCCTGGCGCTTCTCGGTGTGGACCGTCATCTTCCTTGCGCTCGCGATGGAGATCGGCGTCGCGTATTTCATCCACGACAATCTCACACTCAATATTATCGGATTCATCCATCACTTTCCGGCAATAGACGCCTGGCAAGCAGAGATTATGCAGATATAAACTGTACAAGCAGCGGCTATAGCACAATCGCCCCGAGAGGATACTCGGGGCGATTTCTTTTTTCTTTTGCTATTTGGCGAGCTCGAGCACCCCATCCGGCGTTACCTTGAGGTGCATCGTCACTCCGACCGAAGGCTGTGCGGTCATCGGCTCGCCCGGCTTGCGCTCGGCATAATTGACGCGAAGCTCCCCTGAGACGATCTCGGTCGTCTGCGGCGCGATCCTATCTCCGATCAGAAACGCATTGCTGACGTAATAGCTGTCATGTAGCGTAAGCACAGCAACTACATAAAAGAATGTACCACTCCCGCCGCCATCCTGAGTGATGAGATACGCGATATCTTCTTTTCCATCACCATTGAGATCACCGTGCGTTTCATTACCAAAGTATTTGGTGATGATCTTGGAGGCGGAGCCGGGAGCGACTTCTACTTCTGACACCCCGTCTACAAATCTCAGCATCTCACCATTGACCCTAACTACTGTGTTTCTCGGATCAAAATCCTTAATGAGAGCTCTCTCATCCAACTCATCGGTCGGCGCTTCGACTTTTTTTACGAGTGAAAAATAGATCCCTGCGCTGATAATAATAACGATGATAATACCCCACACAATCTTGGTGTTGTTCATATACCCTCCAGCGTACCTAAAGTTTTCCTGAATGGCAAAAAGGGAGCCGGGCCTACATCATCGCCGTCGGCTGGAGCATAGAGACCCGATTGCCCTCGGTGTCGATAAATCCGATATAGAGCCCGATGCCGGGGATCTCCATCGGCTCTCCGGGTGTCTCCATGTCGATGATCTTGCCGCCCGCGTCTTTGACCTTTTGGATCGATGCGCGGATATCCTCGACCGCGATGACGATCGAGGGATGCTGATTGTCGGGGGTCTTCTTGAAGAGGCCGCCGTTGATCATCCCCGGCTTTTTGAGCATTTGATTCTCATCCGTCTTACCACAAGGGCATGGCCATTTTTCTAAAGCGGTTTACCGCTAAGAAAAATTGGTCTCGCCAGTATGCACGACGGCGTATTCGCCCATTTCGGGCCCCATCATTTGGGCCTTCCAGCCGAAGGTCTTGGTATAAAAGTCGGCCATGCGCGCACGATCCTCATAAGGCATTTCAAAATGGACTACCGGGTTCATGTTCATATAGATTATTGTACGATTCCTATTGTTAATTTTATCTGAACATCATACTACAAAATCCTCACAACAAAAGAAAAACCCCGATCGCTCGGGGCTCTTTAAGTCTCTATTTAGGTTCTCCGCCTAAAAACTGTTCGTTGTCTATTCTCCAGAACCGCGTCAATGGCGGGCACTGTGAAAATGAACAGGTCGTAGAGGAAGTGGATGATGATCGCGGCGATGAGACCGTAATGGAATACCACCCAGAAGAAATACATCCCGAGGAACCACGAATTTACATATCCGAAGGTCCCGAGATATTTGTGTCCGTTGCGGAATTTGCCGTTGACACTGATGATCGCCGCCGCCACTGCCCAGCCGTATCCGTTGAGCAGATAGGGCTCGAGATATCCGAGCGTGAAGAAGTTGGCGACCGGACAGATGACCGAGACGTAGATCCATTGGATCGGATGATAGCCCATGAATCCGAGCATCAGCCAGTCCCCCAAAGGGATCATCGCCATGACCACGAAGAATAGCAGCCATCGATATTTGATCTCTTCGAAGACGCCCGCGAACAGGCTGATGAGGAACCCTATCGTAAAGATATGGAGCGGTTTTGCCCTATATCCATTCCATCGCGTGAATGCGACGAGTGCGGTCAATCCTGCCCCCCAGAGATAGATCGGCCAGGCCCCAATGATCGCCTGTGAGAGCGATCCCTGGATATTCCAGAACTGCCAGAATCCAAAGGGGAAGGCGTCCGACATGTGCCAAACATAGATTCCTATGCCGACCATGATCAGGACGTTGATAAAAAGCGAGATGAGCATGATGACGTAGTCATCATTCGATCGTCTATTGATTCTATTGGACAAGTGAACCTCCTCTGTCCTGCTTTTCGGGTCCTTACTTCTCTACACGAGATTATACAACACGTAACAATCTTACACAAGGCACGCTGTGCATCACTGTCACTGCTCGTTAATATCGAAAATTCTTGAACTGCCAGGGGTCTTCGGCATCGACGTCTTCGGGGAAGAGGCCATCGCGGCCCTTGAGGGGATTCCAATCGGTGTATTCGCCATACATACGGCCCATGTAGGGCTCGAGGATATCCATCACACGGTCATGATCCATATCTTCGGCCTCCACGAGGCCCGCATGCGGATTCTCTATGGCCCATACGATCGCACCGAGGACACCTGCGGTCACCTGCAAGCCGGTCGCATTTTGATACGGGGCAAGCTTGCGGGTCTCTTCGATCGAGAGATGCGAGTCGTACCAATACGCATTTTTCTCGTGACCCATGTTGTATATGATATTGGTAGAACCCTCGTTGTTTTCAATGGGGATTGTGGAGAAGAGAAAGTCGCCCTTCGACTCGGTCGAAGGGCGACTGCTTGGCTTTTTAGATCGGATACGGTCCATCGATCCAAGTCGGGGTACCATCGGGATAATAATGGTGAATACGGATCCCTTTCTCACCGATCGTGACCAGCGAACAGTCTTCCTGCGTCCAGCAGCCGTAATTGTAGTAGTGTACACCATTGAGTTCACGGTGTTCCCCATGATGAGTATGGCCGCAAAAGACATGGCGAGCGCCCAGGTGGGCCGCATGCAAGGTCGCTCCTTGTGCGACACAATCGAGCGCACGTGTGTATGATTTTGCACGCCGCTTGAGCATAGAGCACAGCCATCGTGCACGAGGTCCCATATACGATAGCTTTTCATACGCGCGCGTGGCGATCTCGCTGGTCCATTTATGCTTGTGATAAAAGGCATCAAACTGGTCACCGTGTATCTCCAGACACAGTGCACCCATGATCTCGGTCAGACATTCCTCTGTCGCTGGCCTTTCCAGAAACATAGAGATGACGCGCCAGATCGGTTCGTCGTGATTGCCCGTGATCCTGTCGACCACACAGCCCTGCTTCTCCTTCTTTTTGAAAAATTTGAGAAGCGCCTTTTCGTCTTTGTTGAGTCGATGCGGTCGATCTCCACGATACAACTGCCGGCTGGAATACGGCAGATAGCCAAGATCAAAATTCGAGTTATCGAAGCAATCTCCAACCATCGCGTATCTTCTTGCCTTGAAGCGGCTGACTGCAATCAGGCAGCCACGTGCATTATTCAGTGGTAGACCTAGGTGCATATCACTAATGCCCACGGTATCTACCTCTTCCCGTCGTCCATGCTTAGGCATGATCACTCCTTTGGGATGCATGTACTCTCTGTTCTGCCGCGACTATACTATATCAAGGAAAAAAGACGGACCGCCTCAAGGGTTGAGCGTAGGCACCCGGCTTCGTTGTGCGCCGGTATCACGATACTTGCTTTCATGTTGTTTTCTCCTATTTTCTGCCGCGATCATACCATAAGAGAGTCACTATTCATCTTATGTTTATGTACTGAAGAGTACTATGAGTTTTTAGCGGTTAATTTTACACTCGTATGAAAAAGAAACAGTATTTGGTGCTTTATATGGCACCGATCGCAGAATTCCAGAAGCTCATGGCCGAGATGGCCGATGCAAGCCCTGAAGAACGGGAAGCAGGCATGACCGACTGGAACGACTGGATAGACATGAATAAAAAAGAACTCGTCGATGCGGGGAAACCACTCGGTAAGACGAAGCGTGTGACGGTCGAGGGAGTTACTGATACCAAGAACGACATCGGTGGCTACTCGATCGTCCAAGCAGAATCCCACGAAGAAGCCGCTAAGCTTTTCTCGACCAGTCATCCACATTTCAAGATCCCCGGAGCATGGGTGGATGTCATGGAGATCATGGACATGCCGGGGATGTAGCGTCTCACGATCCCGATAAAAAACAAACCGCCAGACGCAAATCCGGCGGTGTGTTTTTCTTCTTTACGATCATCCTGCGTACGCCTCCTCCAGCTTCGCGATGTCAGACTTTTTCATCTGGAGAAATGCCTGCGTGACGCGCGCGATCTGCTCCGGCGTGCCGCTCGCCATCATACGGTCCATTGAGGATTGAGCCGGCGCCGGTGCCACCATGCACAGACGCTTTGCGGGTGCTACACTGGCGATAGAAATGTGACGGATAGGAAAACAGGAGAACCTGCCATGCTTATCGTGGCGCTCAAGGCGCTTTTCATCATCCTCCTCATAGTAAGCGGCAAACTGGCATTACACTGGATTGTCAATACGATCGTCACCGGGATCTCACTGATGGATGCGAGCAACGACTTCAAAAGGTTCGCGGATACGTGGGTCAAGGGTGCCCTTCACCTGATCGGCAACGCGGCGATCTTCTACATTGCCTTCTTTCTGGCGCTTGATCTTTTCGGCTACGACATCTTTCCATCCCTTCTCGGCGCCGGTATCGCCACTATTGTCATCGGCATGCTCATCAGCCCTATTGTCGGCATATTGGCAAAAGAATTCTCTCCACGCATCTTCATCTGGTATGAAGGCCAATATCACGTCGATGAGTATATCAGGGTCAATGGATATGAGGGCATGGTGGAAAAGATCACTTTCCGGATCACTATATTGCGTGGCAACGGAGGGGAAGTGCATATGATCCCCCATAGCTCGATGGGTCCCGTGACCAATCTTTCGCGCGGGTACTACGGCGATCCCAAGAAAAAAGGGAACTAAAATGCCGCCCGATAATCTCGGGCGGCATTCATTTTTACAACAACCAAATATAGTGCTTTTATTCTGCCGCCTGTTCGACATAGACCGCCGTGCCGTAAGCGAGGACCTCGACCCCGCAGATGACCCTGCAAGAATCGCTTCAGATGCGACGACGCCGGACGCGACAAAGAAAACCGCCTGCTCGCGCAAGCGGTTTTCTATCTGACCTGCCCGGTCTTTGGATTAAGGCTTTACGACAAACCAGACTTTGTTGACGTTCTGTCCGGTCGTATCTCCGGGTTTGGCGTCATTTTTCCAGAAATAGAGCGGCACTCCCTTGTATGCGAGCTGCAACGAACCGTCTTTGCGGACGATCGTAGACAATTGGCCAATCACCCCATCGCCTCCGGAGAGATTCTCGCCCTCGCCTACGGTATATGGAGGCCAGTTGGTCGCACAGGCGTCGTAGCAATTCGATACTCCCGATGCGTCCTTGGTGTACAGGTACAAAGTCATGCCATTCTTAGCAACCAAGAAACTGCCAAGGTCGCTGCTCGATGTGACCGTGACCACAGGCTCGACCGCCATCGTCTTCTCTTGCGTCGTCGTAGTGTCGTTCGTCGGAGCTGCCTGAACCGCCGCCTGATCTGTCTCGCCTGCTTGGTTCATTTGCGTAAGGTAATACCACCCCAGACCAGCCGCCACGATGACAATAATAAAAATGATGATCTTTTTCATATTTTATTTTTATGATGAGTAAAACGATGCTTATTACTATTATTATTGCGTATTTCGACCTGTACACAGTAACACACATTCCACACCTCAAGACACCACCGTGCCGCATCAAAACCCGAGCGTTTCGTCGACGATGATCACGTTGACCTTGCGTCCCATGCTGGGATTCTCGCGATGCAGAATGAGCGTTTTGGCATGGGTCGTTCCAAAACCATACGCTTCTTTCATGCGTTCGTCCTCAAGCGGGATGACATGCGCTTGCAGGCGCCGCATTGCATCATCGAGCGTCGGGACGATCTTCTGGCTGCCTACGACCAGAATGATGTTGGGCGACGTGAAGGCCAGATGGGGGAGCTGACTGCCTGTATTCGAGGCGATCACGAGTTCGCCTTCCTGCGTGAGCGCATGCACGCTGCCGAGATAAAAGTCAGAGGCTACCGAATACTTGCGCAACTGTGCCTGCTTGTCCGGATCGGTCTCGGCAAGAATCGCGTCGTGGAGATTGTCCCACGGATGATCGTGATTTTTGAGCACATCGATAAAACCGATATCCTGGAGCGTTCGGGACGAACCATTCATGACCGAGACGCCAGCAGGAATAAGCTCACGGATCTTCGATAGTGCCTCGGATCGATTCTCGGCACGATAAGGAATAAAATGACGAGCAGACAGCGCATCCATCGTGGCCTGGATTATCTGACTGTCTGCCGTCTGCGAATAAGACTGCGCGCGTGTTTGTCCTTGTTCCATGCAGATACTATAAGGCACTACTTTACAAAGTAAAGTGTGGATAACGCCCCATACGACAATTGCTTTACCTTGTAAAGCATTGAATCGCTGGTATAGTATTTATACTGCATATGCAAGCACAGCCGAAATGCCCCATAACGACCGTCGCAACGCTCCTCTCCGATACCTGGACGATACTCATCGTGCACAATCTCATCGAGGGACCCAAACGCTTTTGCGAGCTCGAACGCAGCCTCGACGGCATCTCCTCGCGCACACTCACACTCAAGCTCGCCCGACTTTCTAGGGAGGGAATGGTCAAGAAGACTAAAGACGGCGTCTACACTGCCACCGAAAAAGGGCGCGGCATCCGCATCATCGAAAACGCCATGCGCCGCTACGAGGCGAAGTATTTATAATCAACAAGAACAGCGATGGATGAGTGAGGTCACACGTGCATGGACCATATTGACAACGGGCAAAAGATCAGCGGCGCACCCTACTGGTGCGCCGCTTTTTGTTGCCGATCAGGCAAACCCGGGGACGAAGGGAAGGTCTTTCTGGTATATGCCGACGACCTGTGTGACGGTGTAAGCCACTCCTCTGCCGAGCGCCCGGAGCGTCTCCTCCTTGGTGTGATGCCCGAAGACGACGAGATGCTCGGGATGCTCAGGAAGCTGACTCACTTCGGTCACTAGGCCGTTGGCGAGCTTGCCGATCTCCGATTTATGCCACACCCCGCCTGCGCGGTAGAGAATGGTCATTTTGATCTTGCGCCGACTTTCGGCGATCTGCATTGCGACAAGGTTCATCTGGTCGGTCCTTTCGTGGCTATGGTTGAACTTTGACTTTATGACTAAAAACTAAATTAGAATATTTTGATTATATTGTCAAGTTTTTGTCGCTGCGATATGACAAAACCCACCGCTAGGGTGGGTCTGTCGATATCAGGCTCCCCGAACATCACCTTAATATACCGTTATTTTTCAATAGAGAATTCATGCAACAAATGGCTCAGCGGCTTGCTTTGATTAAGTTGATGCAACGGATGGAGGAAATGCAAAGTGTCTCGTGATTTTCTCTGATTGAATGGCTTGACCCCAGAGTCAGGGGTTAATATAAATTATTTTGTGCATGGATTCTTGATTTGTTATGCGAAGTGAAGATGCTAAACTTCCAAAATGAATGAGTTATTTAGCAAGGTTTCTTCCTACAACATTTTAAACTATCTGCTCCCAGGTGTTCTTTTTGCTTATTTGGTTACAAACCTAACATCATACTCACTTATACAAAAAGATTGGATTTTGGGGGCCTTTTTATATTACTTTCTTGGAATGTTTGTTAGTCATGTTGGATCCGTTGTCATTGCTCCAATTTTGAGAGTATCAAAATTTGCCCCTCAAGAAGAGTATAGAGATTATTTAGCGGCCGTATTAAAAGACGCTAAGATACCACTCGTGTCCCGTTAAAAATCAAACAACGAAGCCATATTTTCAAAACCCTTGACGTTGTTTTGTAGCTTGCGCTCGGAAAATAGCTCAACCAAGCCGTTTTTGTCGAATAGCGACACGCTCAATATCTGTAGGATTT
>JACROD010000022.1 GCA_016214605.1 Candidatus Kaiserbacteria bacterium | reverse complement strand
TTGTTCGATCTATTCGCGGAGCGCAAGGCGCTTCGCGGTCTTGCCCTATGACGGGGCAACCGTATCGGAGAGCCGTATGCGGGCAATCCGCACGTACGGTTCGATGAGGGGACGGAGTTTTGCTCCTCCTACTCTATTTTTATTTACTTAGACCAACCCAGCCTTCTGGAGGGTGATGAAAGCACCACGCTTCTTCATGGTCTTGAGGGCCTTGGTAGACACAGTCAGAGTGACCTTTTTGCCCAATTCGGGGATAAACATGGTCTTTTTCTGGAGATTGACCTGGCGGCGACGCTTGCCGGTAGGGTTAAACTTGGTGGCGCGGACGCGGTTGGAATACCCGCCACCCACTTGCGAGGTCTTTCCTGTTATTGCGCATACTCGTGCCATATGAAGCCGTATGCTACCATTCTGCTATTCAATATGCAAATCACCGATACCATCTTCGTGCTCATCATTCTGATCTTCTCGGCTATCGTGCATGAGGTCATGCACGGGGTCGCCGCCGAATGGCTCGGCGACAAGACCGCGCGTTATGCGGGGCGCATCACGCTCAATCCTCTCCCGCACCTCGATCCTATCGGCTCGATCCTTTTGCCGCTCACACTTGCACTCTCACATTCTCCGATCTGGTTCGCCTGGGCCAAGCCAGTCCCGTACAATCCCTACAATCTCCGCGCCGATGGCCTTTTTCGAAGGTGGGGCGAGGCGATCGTCGCAGGAGCGGGCCCCGCTTCCAACCTCGTTCTTGCCACGTTGTGCGGTCTCATTATCCGGCTTGGTATATTGGGGCCCGAGGTCAGCAATATCCTGTTTCTCGTGGTGGTGATGAATGTCATGCTTTGTTTGTTCAACCTCTTTCCTATTCCGCCACTCGATGGATCCAAGGTGTTTGCAGCGCTGCTCCCGCGCAGTATGGCGTATCAGTACGGCAAGGTGCGTGCCGTGCTCGAGATGAATCCTTTCTTAGGTATGATGATCATTATTTTCGTGATACTGGGTTTTGGGTCGGCGTTTAGTACGCTCGTGTACACGTTTGCGAGCTTTTTGGCGGGGGTATAAAAGCATGAAGACCGCCGCATGAAGTGCGACGGTCTTCTATTGAGATGTCTTTCCCATGTGGCTCGGTCCGAGCCAGTTGAGGAGGCATTCGTAACTGCAAAAAGGTACTTCGCCGTGGACCACTTCGCCGTTGGTATTTGTGTAGTAGCAGGCGAATGTGCGCATAGCTGACGCCCTGCCCGGCTTGTTACATGAAGGACAATAAATCGTGTCGTAGTGATTGCGTTTTTCGTTGCGGATCCAGTTCGTGGGGCTGAGCTTGCCGTCGAGTCTATTTTCATCCTTGAACACGAGAATGCCGTCTTCACGCTTCTTCATGGCGTTTCCTCCGGTCTCTGTATCTATGGGGTGTAGGGCGGATGCACCGTGAGCTTTTTTGATGTCATCTTCTCTCTAGATACTGTATCATCGAAAAGTCCCAGAGTCTTTGGTCCGGTGGGTATGGAGGATTTGCATATCGCGTGAATGCGTAGTACACTCGCCACACCCTCAGTTTGGGCAGTTTAGGGGAATTTTTCATGGCAACGATCAATCAACTTACCCGCAAGGGACGCACAGACAAAGTGACCCGTTCAAAGACGGTCGCTCTTGGGCGTGGTTTCAATGCACTCAAGAATCGTCCGAGCTTCTACCCGGCGCCTTTTAAGCGCGGTGTCTGCACTCGTGTTACGACCAAGACCCCCCGCAAGCCAAACTCAGCTATCCGTAAGATCGCGCGCGTACGCCTGACCAACGGTATGGAAGTCACCGCCTACATCCCGGGAGAGGGACACAATCTCCAGGAACACTCGGTGGTCATGATCCGTGGTGGCCGCGTGAAGGACATCGGTTTGCGCTACACGATCGTCCGCGGTAAGCTCGATGCGACCGGAGTGGACAAGCGCCGCCGTGGTCGATCTCGCTACGGAGCCAAGCGCCCGAAAGCTAGTAAATAGCCACTAGCGTAATACTATTCTAAATTCAAGAATCTACTAAACCCTAGACCCTATTGGCTAACTAACTATTATATATGCGACGCCCCATCAAAAAACGAAATCCTGTTCAACCGGACGAAATGTACGGTTCTGTAAAGGTGTCCAAGCTCATCAACTACGTCATGGAGCGCGGCAAGAAAGACACTGCCCGCAAGGTCGTGTACCGCGCTTTTGAAGAGCTCAAGAAAGAAGGCGACCCGGTCATGATCCTCGAAGAGGCTCTCGAAAAGGCCGCTCCGACCGTCGAAGTCCGCTCACGCCGTGTCGGTGGAGCCAACTACCAGGTCCCGCGCGAAGTGCGTCCTGAGCGCCGACTTTCGCTCGGTCTCCGCTGGATCGTCACTGCCGCCGAAGCCACCAAGGGTAAGCCAATGCACGAATCACTCGCAGCAGAGCTTATTGCAGCACATAAGGGCGAGGGTACAGCCGTCGCCAAGAAAGAGACGACACATAGAATGGCAGAAGCAAATAAAGCGTTTGCACATTTCGCCTGGTAGCTTTCTTACTGCATGGCCGACTGTGCCCGCCAAAGCTTTAGCGACGGCGGGAGCCAACAAAGCCTTTGCGCACTTTGCTTGGTAATTTCTAAGACATAAAAGGATGGCGGGCGGGCACTTTTCAGTGCCCGCCCGTTGCATGTACACCACCACACCATAAAATACGCTTGCATGTGCGGCGATCCCATACTATCTATGGGGACAGTGATGAAGAAGGAGATAAAGTGATGTGCCGATTAACGAGTGTCTTTTTGGTAATACTCGCTCCCGTGTTCTATACATGTACGGCCGTCCCTGCGTGCGCTGATATTCCGGATGTGGAAAATGCTTTTCCGGACGCACTCAAGGAGCGTATACAAGAGTGTATGAGCAATGGTGGCCAATGTCCTGGGGAAGGCGAGTCGGCGGGAGTATCTCATGAGAACGTTCGACGAACCGTGCCGTATTATTATATGCGGCACAGAAGACATTAAAACAAAAACGGGGGGCGATACGCCCCCCTCTTTTACAAATTCTAAAAAATCGGATCTATTGTTGCTTTTTCGAATTTTTAAGATATTCTACAAACACGCCATAGGCGGCTTTTATTTTATAATTTTATTGATATGTCACGCGATTATCCTCTCGAGAAAGTCAGAAACTTCGGCATCGTTGCCCACGTCGATGCAGGCAAGACCACCACGTCCGAGCGCATCCTCTACTACACAGGGGAGTCGCACAAGATTGGCGAAGTGCACGACGGCAACACCACCACCGACTGGATGGAACAAGAGCGCGAGCGTGGCATCACCATTACCGCTGCCGCCATCACTTGCTTCTGGAATCCCTCCTATATGGGTGCCGACCTCTCTCAAAAGGTCCGTTTCAACATCATCGACACTCCCGGACACATCGACTTCACCTCCGAGGTGAAGCGCTCAATGCGCGTGCTCGACGGCGCGGTCGTCGTCTTCGACGGCGTCGCGGGCGTGGAGCCGCAATCCGAGACCAACTGGCGCTACGCCGAAGAGGCCGAGGTGCCGCGCATTTGCTACATCAACAAGCTCGACCGCACCGGTGCATCGTTTGAAAAGTCCTACGAGTCGATCCTTGAGCGACTCTCTACCAAGGCCGTCCGCTTGCAGATCCCGATCGGCGCCGAAGACAAGTTCGAAGGCGTGATCGACTTGCTCCACATGAAGGCCTACCGATTCGAAGGCGAAATGGGCAAAAATGTCATTCCCTACGAGATCCCCGCCGATCATCTCGAAGAGGCAAAGAAATTCCGCTCGGAGCTCATTGAGCGCATCGTCGAAAATGACGACGTCATGATGAATGATTACCTCGAAGGCAAAGAAATCCCACTCGACACGCTCAAGAATCTCCTCCGCAAGTCTGTCATCGAGAACAAGATCTTTCCCGTCTTGACCGGCTCATCACTCAAGAATAAAGGCGTGCAGCTCGTCCTCGACGCGGTTGTCGATTATCTCCCGAGTCCGCTCGATGTCCCCACTGCTATGGGCACTAATCCCGACACCGGCGCCGAAGAAGGCCGCCCTGCATCGGATACCGCACCCTTCTCTGCGCTCGTCTTCAAGCTTCAGGTGGATCCCTTCGTCGGCGCACTTACATTCTTCCGCGTCTACTCGGGCAAGCTCGAGACCGGCGCCAATATCCTCAACTCTGCCACCGGCAAGAAAGAGCGTGTCGGCCGCCTCGTGCGTCTCCAGGCGGACAAGCGCGAAGATCTCAAAGAGGTCTACGCAGGCGAGATCGCGGCGTTCGTCGGTATGAAGGAGCTCAAGATCGGTCAGACCGTCTGCGATCCCGCCTCGCCGATCATCCTCGAATCGATCGTCTTCCCCGAGCCGGTCGTATCCATGCGTATCGAGCCAAAGACCAAGGCCGACCAAGAGAAAATGGGTATTGCACTCTCCAAGCTCTCCGACGAAGACCCGACCTTCCGTGTCGCTTCTGATCCGGAGACCCTCGAGACGATCATCTCGGGCATGGGCGAGCTCCACCTCGAGATCCTCGTCGATCGCATGAAGCGCGAATTCAACGTCGAGGCATCGACCGGCAAGCCGCAGGTCGCGTATCGCGAGACCATCCAGGGCGAATCGGATGTCGAATACAAACACATCAAGCAGACAGGTGGTCGCGGTCAGTACGGTCACGTCAAGATCAAGATGAAGCCCATGAAGCCGATCGAAGAGGGTGCCAAGATCAAAAACAACGTCGATCGCGAAGATCATTTCGAATTCATCAACAACATCAAGGGTGGCGTCATCCCTCAGGAATACATCCCGGCTGTCCGCAAGGGCCTCAAGGAGGGCATGGAGCGCGGCGTGCTCGCGGGCTTTCCGCTCGTCGACATCTCCGTCGACCTCTACGACGGCTCATACCACGATGTCGACTCATCCGAGATCGCGTTCAAGCTTGCAGCTCTCTACGCTTTTCAGGATGCGGTGTCGAAGGCCAAGCCGGTCATCCTCGAGCCAATCATGAAGCTTGAGGTCGTTGTACCGGAAAAATTCATGGGCGACGTCACCGGCATGATCAACAGTAAGCGCGGGAGTATCGAAGCAATGGGCGAGCGCGGTCAGGCCAAGGTCATCACGGCCAAGGTACCGCTCTCGGAGCTCTTCGGATTCACCACACAGCTCCGCTCTCTCACCGAAGGTCGCGCCGTACCAAACCTCGAATTCAGTCACTATTCCGTGGTACCGCGCAATGTGCAGGATGAGATCATCGCCTCAAGGAAATAATCTCCTACAAACACCCGTCAAAACCCCGCCTCCTGCGGGGTTTGACGTACTGCTTGGATGTGGTATATTCTGGCCAGCTTGAATGGGAGGAAGCTGAAATGCAGATCGTAATGTCGCATTGGGGAAACCTTAAAGCGTTTTTCTTCGGTAGTGTAACCGTGGTGGAAACACCGGAGGAGAAGTCACGATGGGATGCTGAATGGATACGACGTATCCATGAGCCTGCGCACTTGTGTTTGGCGCAGATCGGTACTCATCATGAGTCAATTCTCAATCTCAAAGAGGATATGTGCTCGTTCTGGTTATGCCCATACGATGAAAATTATCGGCCACTGGCACCACTCGTGTCCCGTTAAAATCAACATGACACAAAAAATATCCAGCAAACGCGGGATATTTTCATCATTTACGCCGTACACGATTTGAATTCGCCGTCGACCGGCTCGGGCGATACTGGAGGCATACCAGCCTCCTAAC
>JACROD010000020.1 GCA_016214605.1 Candidatus Kaiserbacteria bacterium | reverse complement strand
CGCCTTGCTTGATACCGTACTACAGACTCCAAGAAGATCGTGAATTGACTCTTTTTACGCATGCCTCTCAGTGTACCTCATTCGCGGCTCATTCATTTGCTCCGTTCAACAAATACTGTGCCGTGTGGGGATACGCACCGATTACCTCTAACCTACTTTGGAGCGGCTTGTATAAAATGCTAATTGATTTCAGCCGTCTCTGCTGTTAGATTGGGTATGTAAAAGTAATTGGATGGGGTAGCCCAAAAAGTTCTAATCTCGTCCACCAACCTCCGCCTTCGCCACGCTGAAGCGTGGCTACGGCGTGACAAAGTCCGCAGTAGCTACGCGAAAGCGGGATTCGTCACGACGTAGCCTTGGCGAAGTCGGTCCGTCGCCGAAGCTATGGCCTCGCGAAGTCGGATTCGCCAAAGCCACGTCGCGACTTCGGCGTGACAAAGTCCGCTGAAGGTTCGCGAAGGCGACCTTCGCCAATCCGTATGTATTACGTATACAGTTTGAAATGTAAAGATGGTTATTACATCGGCTGTACCGATGATCTAAAGGCTAGGATAAGCCGGCACTCAGACGGTCACGTACCAGCAACAAAGAATAGACTACCAGTGGCCTTGGATTTCTACGTTGCGTTTACCGAAAAATACAAAGCCTTTGATTTCGAAAAATATCTTAAATCCGGCTCCGGCCGAGCATTTATCAAAAGACATTTTGCAACGTAGTATTTTAGGGTGACACAAAAATATTCTTGACCGAATCCATGAGTCCGCTGCTTTAGCGAAGATTCATAAATACCCGCACCAGGCGCAATTCATCGTATGAATAACCGTCTCCGAGAATGTGTCGGACGGGGGCGAGGGCGGTGCCGCCCGTCTTTGCGAATGTGGCGGCGATCGTGTCGAAGCGATCTTGCGGCGGGTGCAAGTGAGAGATGTCTGTCTGCGGATCGGCGGCGATGATCGTTTCGATATGTGCGACGATGGTGCCGAGAGTGAGGCCCCGCCTCTTGGCGATCTCTTCGATGGAGATCTTTTGCATGAGCATTCGCTTCGTCCCGTCGTAGGTGGAGCCCGTGTATATCGGCTTCGCGGGCATGGGACTTGCAGTGAGAGCAGTGCCGCTCGGCCGCACCTTTTCCTTGATGTGATGCTGCTGTGCATACCGACGAATGACGTCGAGGAACTTTTTTCCAAACTGCGCACACTTGCGCTCGCCTACGCCGGTGATCTGTAAAAGTGCCGCGTCACTCTGCGGGAAATAGGTCGCCATCTCGCGGAGCGTCTTGTCGCCGAAGACCACATAGGGCGGCACCTGCAAGGCCGTGGCCTCTTGTGTGCGCAAGTGCCGCAACGCTTCAAACAGGGCCATGTCATAGTCGAGAGGCTCGGCGGATGGTGCGCCACGTGATGCTCTTTGGCTCGATTGTCGCGTATGCGCACCGGGCACGCCCTCGATGACTACTGCCTTGAGCGCGGGTTTGCATATGTCGCAATTCCCGCACGCGGTCGCGTCGTACCCTTCATTGAAATAGCGGAGCAAAAAACGTCGGCGGCAGGTCGAGAGATTGCCGTACCGCAAGACCTCGTCCAGTTTCTCGCGCACATTCTTTTGCTCTGCCACATCTTCGATCTGGTCGATAAAGAATTTCTGTTTGAATGTGTCGGCATAAGAAAAGAGCAAGACGCATTCGGCGGGCAAACCGTCGCGCCCCGCACGACCCGTCTCTTGGTAATATCCTTCGATGGATTTGGGTAGACTGTGATGAATGACGAGCCGCACGTCGGGTTTGTCGATGCCCATACCAAAGGCGATCGTCGCGACCATAATATCGATCTCGTCGCGGATGAATCGTTCTTGATTGTGTCGCCGCACGTCGGCTGTAAGCCCCGCGTGATAGGTGGCAGTCTTGAATCCATACTGCGCGAGTTGTGCGGCGATCTTTTCTGTGTCGTTGCGGGAGAAGCAATAGATGATGGCGCTTTCACCTTTGTGCTTGCCGAGCAGGGCACGGATCGTCTGGAGAGAATCTTTCTTCGGGATCGCCGAGTACGAGAGATTGGGGCGGTTGAAACTCGAGATGAATACGCGCGGTTCGTTCAGATCAAGTTGTTTGACGATATCCGCGCGCACCTTCTCGGTCGCCGTCGCAGTGAGCGCAATAATCGGGATGCGGGGAAACTTTTCTCGCAAGGACTGGAGATTGCGATAATCGGGACGGAAGTCATGTCCCCATTCGGAGATGCAATGCGCTTCGTCGATCGCGATCAGGCTGATGCACAGTGTGCGCAAAAAATCCTCAAACCCCGGCACCGGCAATCGCTCGGGAGCAATGTAGAGGATCTTCAACTCTCCGCTTTGCGCGCGCCGCAGGATATGACGCGCTTCGTCCGGTGGGACAGTGCTGTTGATAAAATCCGCTGCTATGCCATTGGCCTGGAGCGCATCGACCTGATCTTTCATCAGCGAGATGAGCGGCGAGATCGCGAGCGCGATACCATCCGACATGATCGCCGGAAGCTGAAAACAGAGAGACTTGCCCCCGCCCGTCGGCATCAATACCACGCAATCCTTCCCATCCATCACTCGCCCGATGATCTCTTCCTGTAAGGGTCGGAACGTCTCGTAGCCGAAGTATTGCTTGAGCGTGTGTTTCATACAGTCATTTCCTACTACCTTACCAGGATTCACGGAAACGCCCAATATTTCTGCCATACTCTCCGCATGGTGCACCATTCTTTGCATGAAAGTGATCCATATAGGATACAGAGCTTGGCATCTATCACACGCCTGGCGCCATGAAAGTGGGCAAGTATTACAAATGAGCGCCGAATCATGGCCCCTCAGGATCCCAGTAGCTGAGTATCGTCGCCGATAGTAAACCCGCTCTTGCGGTAGAACGTGCCGCGCTTCTTCCAGAGTTTCTCGAGGATAGGGACACGGGCATCGCGATAGTCATACACTTTCTTTGCACCACCCTTGCGCTTGATGCGGCCGACATACTGCGCGAGCTTGCCATGGAATGAAACGGGAAATGAGAGGAAGAGTACCTCAAGATCGTCGATATCTGTGCCCTCGCCGAGTATCTGTCCAGTTGCGATGAGCACCTTGAATCTCCCGCTTTTTATCTTCTGCATGGCGAATACCCTCTGTCGAGCCGAGAGATCGCCGGAGAAGAGGATCGTCTCGAACTCTTTGCGCAGATACGCGCGCAGCATCTCGGCATGTTCCTTGCGCTCGGTGAGCACGAGGCATTTCTTGCCGGCAGCAGCTTCGTGCTTGATGTCCTCAGCGATGAGCGCGTTGCGTGCGGCATCGTTCGAAAGGACTTTCGAGATGAGCGGGAAATCTCGAGAATTCGTGCCAAATGGCGTCGTGAGCTGGGTCGTACGCACCGTGACCTCGTCTCTATTTTCGTTCAGCTCATCCGGTGTTTCTCGAGCCACGCGGACATCTTCCGCCGCGACAACATGCAACGTCTCGCCGAGATACGCCGCAATCAGTTTCTCGTCGTTGTATTTGCGAGTCGGTGTCGCCGTGAGACCGAACCGGAAGCGGGCAGGAAACTTCGAGACGACATCTCGAAACATCTGCGCGGGCATGTGATGACACTCGTCGATGAGTATCATGCCGAAGCGCGAGGTGATATCGGACAGATCAATCATGCGCGCGAGCGTCTGCACCATGGCGACGGTGATCGGCCCGATCACATTCTTCTTGGTCGAGCAAATCTGGCCGATCTTCCGCTTTGGGATACCGAATCCATTCTCGACTTGTTCGAGCCACTGTTCGTATATCTGACGGCGATGCGTGAGGATGAGCGCGGGCTGTTTCTTTTGTGCGATGAGCGCAAGACCCATGATCGTCTTGCCCGCTCCGGCGGGAGCCACGAGCACTCCTTGCTCATGTGTGACGCACGCCGCGATAGCGCCATCCTGGTATGGGAATAGACGGAACGATGATGCGTATGTGACGGGATCGAGCGTGAGACGCTCGTCCTTCACCATGTACGCGATATCACGTTCCGTCAGCCATGATTCCAGTCGCCCCAAGAACCCGCGCGGCATCAAAATCGCATCATCGCTTTGTTCAAGCGTATTGATGAATCGTTTCTCGCCAAATGTCGGCAACCCTGCGCGTTCTTTGACGACATAGCCGATGTTGAGGATGTTCAACTCCTCGCGCAGAAATGCTACAAGACCGGGAGGCAATATGTTCTTTGGTATCGCCACCGCACGTCCCAGCATGAGAGCGAGCACGCTTTTCTTTCTTGTTTGTCGCGTGTTACCTTGTCGTTTGCGTGGTGGCGCATCTGTCACTGTTCCGGAACATGCCGCGTACAGAGCATCAAGCTCTTCCAGACTCATGCGTTGTACGCGACTCAAGTATTCCCATTGATCTTCAAGAACGGCGAAGTCGTCTTTTGGGTCGACGAACACCGCATTGCCATGCTTGCGCGATTCGCCTTGTAGTGGAAATGCGATGAGGTTGCCGAGCCCCTTGCCCGAGAGATAATCCTGATTCGGGAATAGTCGGTCGAAACTGTCGTTTTTCTCCAATGGATCGATACAGCGGGCTTCTTCAAGAAGAGTGAGTACAATACGCCGGCTCTTGTATGCCGGATACGGATCGGCAAAGAACACCCATGCATGTGCCCCGTTGCCGGAGCGCGAACGCTCGACGGCCACGGGCACGCCGTGTTTTGTGCACACAGCTGCGAAGGATCGCACAGCGTCCTGCCAGCCGGTATCATCGAAATCCGCAGCGATGAACTGCGAGGTGTTGTCGGACAAGAGCGGATACACGCCGAGTGTGACCGTACCGATGAGGTGTTTCTCTATCCACTCCGTCGAGAGCGGCTCGTACGATTCTTTATCCCTATCGATATATACCGGGGAGTATCCCGCTATGCCGCCGTCCCATTTCTGCCACCGGCGAGCGAAGACATTACTGCGGCCGCTGAAAAGCGACATGAACAACGTGACCCGTTCTTGCCGCGATAACATACGCTACGATTTCCGATACCGCGTCGCGCGCCCGAGACCGATGCGCTTCACGAGCTTGAGTGCGAGGAGACGCGCGAGCACTTGTTTGACGGTGGGGAGAGGGATTTCCGTTTTCACGACGATCTCGCGTGGTGTGAATTCGACCTCCTGTGTGAATAATGCAAAGACAGCAAGCTGGCGCTCCGAGAGCATCCGCTCAGGATCGTCGCGTTCGATGAGCATGCGTGCTTCTTCCGCTTGGGTTACCAATGCTTCAAGAAGGAAGACGATCCATGTACTGATGTCTTCGCGCTCGGTCTTGTGGTGGCGTTGCGCGCCGCGGAGCGAGAAATAGTAGGCGTCTTTTCGACCCTCGATGATCTCTTCGAGCGATACGTACGGGATGTATTCATACCCCGTCTGCAAGAGTAAGAGATTCGTGAGAGCGCGCGACAAGCGCCCGTTGCCGTCGTGGAACGGGTGGATTGCGAGGAACTCAAAGATGAAATTGGCGATAATGAGGAGCGGGTGCAAATCTCGATTTTTCAGCGAGGTGTGCGTCCATGCCAATACGTCGTCCATCTCTTTCTTCACAAGGTATGGCGGCGTCGGGCGGAAGAGCACGATTTCTTCTCCATGATCGCCCCGTGCGACGACGATGTTGTCTGCCGACTTGTATCGACCCTTATGCGCCCGATCCTTCGTCGAAAACTGCAAAAGGATGTTGTGGAATTGGAGGATCTGGCCTTCGGTGAGCTTAAAGGTTTTGTGGTTGTCGAATATCCTACCGAGCAGATCGGCGTATCCGGCGACTTCTTCGGCGTCACGCCCCTTGGGGGACTTCGCGTTGAGTCCGCGGATAAGCCGCTCGACTTCAGCATCACTCATCTGCGAACCCTCAATACGTGTCGAAGCGCCGGTAGAAGTAATGATGACTGATGCTTTTAGTTGCTTGAGCACATGCGGATTGAGCTGTGCACTCCCGCGCCACAGTCCCTTGAGCTCATCGATTCGGGCGATGAGTTTGAGCATCTCTGGTGTGAGACGAATGCGGTCGTTGAAGCGAAAATTCATATTATTACGGTTATATTTCCGTATATCTGATATTATACGATTACATACGATACGTCAAGCTCGGATTGGACTCTTTGGCAAGCATTCAAGACGTGATTCTCCTTGGCGACTATAACTGCTACATTTGGAATAACTGCCACCCCGCCATAGCGCACAGTTGCACACCGATTTTTGTATGATTCGGGTCGTCAGCCGAATAGATACGAGTGACTTCCGATGTCGACAAGCATGAGGATCAATATATCGTTGCGATATTCATATTCAAGCAGTAGATCGCCCTTGATGTGGCACTCACGATATCGCTGCAATTCTCCCTTCAGTTGATGGTCGGCGCAGGCAACAGGCAATGCCTTGCCCTCGGCGAGCAATGTAATCACCTTGGCAAGATCCCGCTTCACGGCAGGTTTGAAGAGACCGGACTCTTTGAGTCTGCGCAGTGATCGCTCGAACTCTTTGGTCCTGATGATCCCGTACATGCCGGAATTATAGACCCCTCAAAACGTCGCGCCCATTTTTATAGACCTTCCCATTCTTGAGTGCTTCTGCGACCGTGGCATCCCATTTGGCGCGGATCGCCACGGGATTCTTAGTGGGCGTAAACGGCAGACCCTGCTCCGTCACCACCTGATGCAGAAAAAGCTTAACGCCCGTGGATAGATCCAGCCCCATGCTCGCGAGCGCCTTGCTCGCCGCCGCCTTGGTCTTTTCTTCAATTCTCACATTTACCGTAGTCATAAGGCAAGTATATACAACGTGCGTACATTGTCAATGTATGCAATAGGACGCCTTGGATTCTATCTAGCTAAACTAAACGACGAGAGAGATGGTACGGGAAACTGAGCATATGACTCGGCACTTTCAAGCTTGACATACTATGTGTACTAGTGTACACTATAAACCGGTAATAACCCCCAGGAGGGTTCCTTGAAAAAGCAGCTTATCTTACCGGCTTTCGCCGTTGCCTTCGCGCTTGCGTCTTGCGGCCTTTCCGCCTATTCGGTGTATGTCGCCCGCTACGCACAAGACGTGTTGAAATGCGAAGCCATATGGCAGCAGCGGTTTGCCCTGGCAAGTCAGTTGCCAAAGGTCCGCGATCGCCACGACGCCCAGTTGATGGCCGCCCAGATCAAACAAGCGATCCCGAGTCCCCACTACGGGGGGAAGGACATCTGCGATTACTGAGACACGCTGTCTCAACAAACAGGACCACGAGACAAAATCTCGTGGTCCTATACTTTTGATATCCATGCGTCAGCTTTGCTCTCGGTCGTCTGTTTTTTCTATTGACACACTCGCTATTCACATTCATGTCGGGCAAAATGTTTGCACCGAAAAAGTCCGAGCATATAATCAAACGTACGGTTGATAGCCGACTGAAGTAGAGTCGGGTCCGTGCTGAAAAAGTACGGATAGGAAGTGGGGTGAGATTCCCCTACTGTGCCGCAACGGTAATGACCCGGAGATATGGGCTTCGCCATCTCACGGGTACGAGTCCGATCTTCATCAATCCGGTTTTTCCCGAGCAGGATTCGATGCTGAAAGGCATTTTTAAGGATCTCCGCTTGGGCGGAGTTTTTGTTTTTTATCCCAAGAAAAATCACTATGCAGACCGAGATCCAAGATTTTATCGACGAAGAAGAATACGTGGAAGGACTTAATGAGGACGTCGAGTACGCTTCTGCCTCGGAGCGCGAATCCCGCGAGACGGCCGAGTACGAAAAATCCGAGGATAGTGAAGAAGCAGAACGCCAAGAGCCAGCCGAGCCGGGCGAACAAGCCGTCCTCGAACAAAAAGGCGGCGAGGAGGACGACTGGGAGCATGCGTACAGCGGCGACAGCGGATACTGGTTTGACGGACAAAATATCCGCGATCCCGAGGGCAATGTGTGGATGAATGAAGACACTACCCTGCACCAAGAGATGCTCGCCCAATGGCGCGAGGGCGGCGACAGAGTCTTCTTCTTGCCGGATTATCGCGAGCAGACCGCCGACGGAGAGATATTGTATGTGACGCAGCTCATTCTCGGCGAGAACGGATTGGTCACCTACGAGATCCACAAACACGAGATCATGCGTGCCGAAGATGAACGCATGGTGCAAGAAGAGACAGGGGTCGCCGAGACATCCGCGATCGTGCGCACAGAGCAGCCTGAAGACACTATCCCAAGTGAAGCACAAGAGACGATCAATGAAGTCCTCGCTTTCGAGGCGATAGCACACGAGGCCGTGACCGAAAACGAAAAACAAGAAGGAGAAAAAAACAGCGAGCAAGAGCCCGTCGCACAAGCAGAGAGTATTCTGCACGCGATCGGCGTACCTATGACGCGTCTCGCCCGAAGCCCCGAGCTACCAGCCCGCTATAGTCTCCCGAACACACAGCGATCCGTCGCCGCGCCGCCGCAAAACGACAACACCGAGATCATCCGTCCCCGCAGCCCTTTGCGCAGCCGTGTCAGCAAAGACGGGATTATCCTGGAGATGGCCGCCTAATACTAAAGATCACTTATGAGCAACAAAAAGATCACCTACTATGACCTGCGAGAAGAAGCGCACAAGGGCCGCCTGCCCGCCCTCGTCGGTCGCCGCGACGAGATCAGCCGGATCAATCGCCTGCTCGGCCGCCGGATCAACAACAACGCGCTCATCGTAGGGCCAAGCGGCATCGGCAAAACAGCCTTGGCCTACGGCTGGGTACGGCACATGATCGGACGATCCCGCTACGATGCATACGCACTCTTGCAATTGGACACCGAGCATGTGTTTGAAGCCGTCAACGACGCGAGCCTCGAAGAGCGGTACGCCGAGGCATTCGAGCACCTGCCTGCATGCGTCTTGTTCGTCGATGATTTCGGGCGAGAACTTTCCAAAAACACGGCGTTCGCCCAGCACATCCATCGCCTGTACAAGCATCTGCTCGCGCGCCCGGATGTGCACGTCGTGCTCGCCCTGGAGACTCACGAATACGCGTGGCTCGAGCGTGAGTATCCCGCGTTCATACATCTCTTCGAGACCATCACCCTCAAAGAACAGACCGCGTCCGAATACCGGCGCATCCTGTCGAAAAAGATCCCCCTCCTCAATGCTCACCACCACGTCATCGTGCCCGACGATGCCCTGCAAGAGATCGTCGCACTCGCGCAGCGCTTTCCCGTCCTCGGGCAGATGCCGCGATCGGCGATCCACCTGCTCGACGAAAGCATCTCGTCGTGCGCCGCCCAAGATCACAAGATTCTCACGCCCGAATCGGTCATGCATCTGATCGAAGCAAAGACCGGCGTCCCGAGCGCTCGCATGAAGCAGGGCGAGCTCCAGGGGATCAAAGACCTCGCGGACACGCTCGACAAACGCATCGTCGACCAAAAAGGCGCCACGGCAAAGATTGCAGCGACCCTGCAGCGGGCCAGGCTCGGGCTCAGGAATCCCGATCGTCCGCTCGGCTCGTTCCTCTTGCTCGGGCCCTCGGGAGTCGGCAAGACAGAGACCGCCAAGTGCGTGGCCGAGATCATGTTTGGGCGCGCCGAGAGCTTCACACGCATCGACATGTCCGAATTCCAGCAAGAACACTCGGTCCAGCGCCTGATCGGCGCCCCGCCGGGATACGTCGGCTACGAAGAAGGCGGCGCGCTCACCAATGCCCTGCGCAAGGAGCCCCACTCCCTCATCCTGCTCGACGAGATCGAAAAAGCGCATCCCAAAGTATTCGACGTGTTTCTCCAGGTACTCGACGACGGGCGCCTCACCTCGGGACAAAGCGAGACGGTCGACGCCCGCAATGCGATCTTCATGGCGACCTCCAACGCAGCTGTGCAGGAGATACTGGCGGCGCATGCGCGCCATACGCGCATCGACAATGATGCATTTGTGGCAGAGACGGTCCTACCGATACTCGCCAAGACCTTCCGACTCGAATTCATCAATCGCTTCGACAGTATTTTGGTCTTTCAGCCGCTCACCGTATCGAGCCTAGTGCAGGTCGCACAGCTCGAGATCCAAAAGATCGAGAAACGGCTCTCCAAACATCGTGTGCGTTTCGCCATCGAACCAGAGACACTCGAAGAGCGAATACGGCACATTGCCGATCCCCGCTTCGGCGCCCGGCCCGTGAAGCGATTCGTCGAAGAAACCTGCGAGACATTACTCATGGATTCGCTCTTGGAGGCACATACCGAGCACTCATACCTATGAACAATCCTCACGAACACATGCACCATACCGAACGATTCCGCAGCGACGAATCTCCTCAAGATGCTCCCCCAGCAGGCCTCACACTGCCGCAGGCCCAGAGCGTGTATACCGAGCGCAGCGAAATGCTCGCATCGATCCACGCGGACATCAGCCGCACACTCTTCGACGCACTGCGTACCAAGATAGAGTATGAGCGGGAGTTCTTGCTCTCGGTCGTCGAATCGGAGGCCAAGATCGCCGCCATGAAAAAGCGCCTGAATAAGACCCTCAAGTCCGAATACTTCGTACAAAAGCCCCTCGATACTCACATTTAAAAATATGGCAAACGTATCTATCGGCATCAATGAATTTCGCGGACGCAGGCGGCTGATCGAGTACGCCGAAAAGGACCGCTTGCGGCACATGTACATGGTCGGCAAGACCGGCGTCGGCAAATCGACCATCTTCCAAAACATGTGCCTACAAGACATCCAAAGCGGCCACGGCGTCTGCTTTATCGACCCGCACGGAGATTCGATCGACTGGCTGCTCGAGCACATCCCCCAAAACCGCCTGCAAGACGTGATCCTCTTCGATCCGAGCGACAAGGATTTTCCCTTCGGACTCAATCTCCTGGAAGCACACGACGAATTCGAAAAGGACTTCCTCGTCAACGAATGCATCCAGATCTTCTACAAGCTCTTCGACCCGGAAAAGACCGGCCTTATCGGACCACAGTTTGAACACTGGCTGCGCAACGCGGCGCTCACCGTCATGGCGGGGCCCGAGGGCGGCAGCATACTCGAGATCCCCAAGCTCTTCGTCGATCCCGCATTCGAAAAGACGAAGCGGTCGCACCTCACCGATCCCCTCGTGATCGACTTCTGGACCAAACAAATGGCGAAAACTTCCGGCTTCCACAAAAGCGAGATGCTCAATTACTTCATGTCCAAATTCGGCCCCTTCATCAACAGCCCGCTCATGCGCAACATCATGGGCCACCGCATCAACAGCTTCGAATTTGACGAGCTGATGGACAAAAAGAGCATCCTGCTCGTAAACCTGTCCAAGGGGAAGATCGGCGAGATGAATGCACATATGCTCGGACTCATCCTGATCTCGCGCCTGCAGGCCGCCGTCATGAAGCGTGCCGACCGAGGTGCATCCGCGCGGACGCCATTCTATCTGTATGTGGACGAATTCCAAAACTTCATCACTGATACGTTTGCGAGCCTCCTGAGCGAATCGCGCAAATACGGCCTCGGTATGCATCTCGCGAATCAATACCTTTCGCAGCTGCCGGATACGATCCGAGACAGCTTGTTCGGCAACGTCGGCACGCTCCTCGCCTTCGAGGTCGGGATTGAAGATGCGCGGATCCTCGCGCGAGAGTTCGCGCCGATCACGGAGCGCGACTTCATCGGCCTGCCGCGTTTCAATTTCTACATCAAGCTCATGATCGACGGCAAAACGAGCGAGGCCTTTTCGGGCATCACGCTGCCGCCAGAAGAAATATCCAAAGACTCATCGACCAAAGCAAAGGTGACGACTCTCAATCGCCTCGCCTACGGCTGGCCCCGCCTGCTCGTCGAAAAATCCCTCGCACGCCAGCTGCATTCATAAGGAAACACTATCCAAACGTAAACGTGTAGGCCTTGAGGCCGGGGTTTTTGATGATGATCTCGAGGGTGTGCGTGCCCATCTGCGTCTCCGATATGAGCTTGTAGAGGCGCGCATTTTTGATCATGACGGTGCCGTCGGGAGACACGTCTTCCCCGTGCGAACCATCGACCGGCACGCCGTCGCGCAAGACAGTGATCGAGGAGCCCTCATCCGAGCTCGCGACAAAGTAGACATTGCGCGCGGTGTATTTGTAGATGATGCGCGCATCGGACGAGCGATTCTCCGCGTACTCCGCGTCGAGATTCCATGCGCCGGAGAGGTAGAGATTGTTGCGATCAATCGACGCGTCGTCGGGGCGCGCGTATGTCTGCATACCACCAAGGAATGGTGCGCCATTGCCAAGGTATTCGTTGCGCGAAGCGCCGAAATACGTCTCCGGACTATTGGCCTGCACGACCTGCGCGATATTCACCGTGCCCGCAGGCACCGACACCGTACTGCCAAGCACCTGCTGCCGCTCCTTCAAGAGCTTCTGGATCTGGCTTTCTGTCTGCGCGTACCCACCTTCGCCAAAATGCTTGTCCACAATAAGACCGTTAATATCGATGATGTAGTGCGCCGGCCAATAGAGATTGGAATACGCATTCCACGTGCGCATCTCGCTGTCGAGAATGACCGGATATGTGATGCCGAATTTTTTCACCGCATCTTGTACGTTCCCAAGATTCTTTTCGAATTCGAACTCCGGAGAATGCACGCCGATGACTACGAGCCCCGCGTCTTTGTACTTCTCGTACCAGGCCTCAATGTACGGGATGTTGCGCTGACAGTTGATGCAGCTGTACGTCCAGAAATCGACGATGATCACCTTCTTGCCGATGAGCGAGGCGATAGTGATCGGCTTAGCAGAACCATCGGGATTGAGGCCTGTGTTGATGTACGCATCCGGAGATACGAGCTCGACCGCAGGCGAATATTTGGCACGAAGCGCTTCAAAGTCGCTGGTCCGCGGCAGCTTGGTCGGAGTGCTCTCCTGTGGGGCTCCCGCGATCGCTGACGTAGTATCTGAAGGAGTCGGCGTCGCCTGGAAGAGCGCATCGAGGTCGATTGCGGCATTGGAATCCGACGACGGGCCGGATGAATGGACTTTTTGACTTTCGAGGAAGACGATCGAAGCGACAATGATCGAGCTTACGACGATCAGAAGGGCGTTTCTAACGGCATGGTTCATAGAGATTTATTGTTGGATCTTGGGGTCGATGCTCACCTGCGCGAGATATGAAAGGAATCCGGGGATGATAGGCAGCACACACGGCGAGAGGAAGGATGCGAGGCCGGCAAACAGTGCAACGACGAAGTTGGTGACGGACAATCCTGCGATGTCGGCGCCAGCTTCGGTGCCAATATTGAGCGATGTAAGCACATCAGTAAGGAAGGCAAAATTCGCGATCCTACTCAGCTCCCCGACGAAAATGAATACGCCGATTATGATAAGAAGCACGCCAAATACATATTCGACATAGCGCAGCCACGGTCCTGCCCTATCGATGAACCCTTGCGCCTGATTGGTAAAGAGCCCAACGACGAGAAACGGTACGCCAATACCGAGCGTATATGCGAAGAGCAGGAGAAACGCGCTCGTCGCATTGGTCGCCGCAAGTACGAGGATCGCGCCGAGCGCCGCCGAGACACATGGGGTCCACCCGACCGCGAACGCGGCACCGAATACGAAGGATGTAAGATATTTTGACTTGAAGCGACGTTTCACCGCGACTTTGTGATCACGCTTGAGGAATGCTGGCGTGAAGAGACCGAGCACGAAGAGACCGAAGAGGATGATAATGATGCCGCCGATGCGGCCGAGCCATTCCTGTACGGCATATGAAGAATTACTGAGCACGGTCTGCAAAAGCACACCCAAGAGCGAGAACACGAACGAAAATCCGAGCACAAAGAACACACTCGCAAAAAAGATACTCCAATCACGCGCGGGCGGCTGTGGCATGGGAAGCTGAGTATCGTTTTCCATAATTAATTCAATTTAGTGCAGTTAATAATTATTGAGTAAGCGCTTTCTGTATCTCTACAGTATAGCGCGCCGCGTCCCACTGATCGGGCGCCTTGAGCACTTGTTTGCCGTCTTTGAGGAAAACCTTGGTGTGTTGATACGGGACGCCAAACTGACGCGCCAGCGCTTCTTCATCCTTATCCGTCTCATTGTCCTTGTAGTTGACGCGAAATCCGATCACCTCGTCCGTGGTAAGCGCATTGAACGCAGCCTGCGCCTTCGGAAACTCCGCTTTGCAGACCGGACACCAGTTGGCGTAGAAATACAGCACCACGAGCTTGCCTGATCGTACGGCAGCATCATAATCGGCTTTGTTGAAATCCAAGAGCGGAGCCGACGTACCGGCCAAGACTGTGCCCGTATATTTTTGCATCATCACGCCGCCGTCTTTTTTTGTCATGGCATCATCTCCTGCCTTCATCTCATCCCCTTTCATCACTTCTCCCGTCATACTCTGATCACCCTCCATGGGGACGACATGGTCTGCCGTCGGCTCCATGGTATTTTGTGACTGCTTGGACACGGTGAGATACGCGACCGTCCCCACCACTACCACGAAAACGATCACACCGATAAGTGCGGAAGACGCGAAACCTTTTTGTGTGTTATTGCCTTTCATACTTGTAGTATACACTCCTCACCCTAAGCAATTGAGGAATGTTTGACGGCGTGCGAGATGATGTCGAGATTACAGCTATGGTGCTCCGTACACCACGCCTCGCATCGCTTTGCGATCTCTTCGTCCTTGTACTGCATGCCGCATACGGGACAGGTGAATACTCTATTCGATCCTTCTGACGTTTTCGCGATCCACTGCTCAATCCCTTGTACAGCCTCCATCGCATGCTCGCCGATGAGAATGCCGGGGTGCGTGGCACCCTTGATCTCCAGCACTTCTTTCCCATAAAAGTCGGCCATGGCGCGAGCGGTCTTGATGCCGATACCGAATGGCACCGACTCGCCAAGCTCGCCCCCGACAAAGAGTATCGGCATCGGGAGTTTTTCTTTCGGTATCGAGATGCCAAGCTTGCGCTCGCTTCGCGCCACACCGGATTCCATGCCGAGCATGTCTTTCATTTTCATGAGCATCTCTTGCGGTATGTCCGGAAGCGCTTTCATGACCTCCATCGGATCAGCGGGCATACCCGCATCCATCGGGGAATAGATCGCGAGATAGTCTTTGTGCACTCCCTCGCCCTGCACCTCCTTGGAAGGACTCGGATCAATAGCGATAACCGCTTTGGCGCCATACTCTGCCGCATACATGAGCGCAATGAGTCCGCCCATGGAGTGCCCGACAACGACCGGATCCTTGAGGCCATGATCGGCTACGGCACGCACGACATCGGCGACGTAATCAGACATCGTCGCTCCCGCGAGTGCGCCCTCGCTCTTGCCGTGTCCGCGCAGATCAGGCGCATATACATCAAAACCTTTCATTGATAAGAATTGTGTGTAACCCATCCACATGGCGGATGACCCCCATGAGCCGTGGATAAGTACGAGAGGGTTCGCATATTTCTGTTGTTGCGCTTTTACGGTAAGAATGAATTGTTCCATAAATAAAATGTGTATCGCGGATTCAAGCGTTGAATATAATCTTGATAATATAGTTTACGGTGACCATACATACCCATACTATTCACCTATTCCTTACTTGTTATGGACCGCCACCGAAGCGGTACCACCTCGGCGGCGGTCCATTTGTCCTATTTTCCGCACCCGCAGTCGCAGGTGCCACCATGCTTGCTACGAGACCGGCGATAATGACTTTTTTGTTCATAAAATGTAGATCTTGAGTTAACGAATAATACCTCCATCGTATCTTGCTATTCCGGCGCGACGGTCCATACAATACCGTCTTGCTGATGATGCACTGCCCAGGCGAACCACATCGTCGTGTAACCAGGGAGTTTCTCGCCACTCTCCGCAGTAATGATTATTTCTCCCCCCTCAAGTTTGCCGATCAATTTCTTGCCTGACACATCCACGTTTGCCACAACTCCCGGCTTCAAGTCTTTGACCTTGAAGGCAATCGAGTGATTGTTGTAATTCACTACGTGCATGATCTCTTTGGTCGGCAGGCGCGTGTCGGTGATGGCGATCGGGAAATACAAGTCGCTTGAAGTATCGTAGTTGCCGTATGGGTAAAATGAGTAGTCGCGCCGGTACCCGGTATCGGTACTCAACACGTGCGCCTGCGGATATTTCTCGCGAAGCGTCTTGAACGAAATGACTTGCGACGGATAGAGCGTGAGCGAGACGCCAGTCAGATCACCGACGACGGCCTCGCCTTGCACCTGCGACCACAAGCTCTCCGTCGTCTTGTCGTACATCAAGAGATTGGAATTGTAGAGCTTACCGGAGACGCCGAATAGCTCTGTCTTGCCATTGACCTCCGCCTCATACACGATCGCCGAGCCGCACAGCGGACAAAACGTGACGATGAGCGACTTGCCGCCTACCGTATCATTTACGATCTCATGCCATACCATGATGTTGTACGGATAGAATTTCGCGACATCGCCGACCGTTACGAGAATACCATCGACTGTATCGGTGATGTCGGAATCGACGTCTTCAATGGATGTGAAGGTCGGATCGACGAGTGTGGGGATGCCATCTTTGCCCGGGCCGCCGTCGAGCACAGCCTCGAGCGGAATGGAGTGCTTGGCGGTATTCGTCGTAAGCGCACCTCCGGCGCCAAGCCTACGGCCTCCAGGGGTAGACGAAGAGGCCGTACGCGCGGCGCCGGAACTATTCATCACATGCCACAGACCATAGAGCACGGCGGCTCCTATGCCGAGCAGAAGAACGATCACGATGACAGGACGCAGGATGGTCATGGTTACAAATTGATGAGCGACAAGAAATCCTGCTCGCTAATGTCGCCCGGGATCGTCTTTACGACAGTGCCTTGTTTGTCGACGAGCACATGATAATTCGTGTAGATGACATTGTAGCTCCTCGTCGCCTGCGCCCGCGGATCGAGCGCTATCGGGTACACAATACTAAGCTTCTCGACAAACGCTTTGACGACGCTCGAATCCTCTTGCATGTCGATGCCGATCACTTCGACCGAATCTTTGTATTTCTTGTACCATTCATTTTGGCGCGGCATGTCGCGACGGCAATTGGGGCACCAGGTCGTCCAGAAATCGAGAATGACCGGCTTCTTGCCCCTGAAGTCGGCAAGCGTGATCGTGCCGCCGCCAACCTTCTCAAGCGAAAAATCGGGGGCGGGACGAAGGGTCGATCCCGTTTGATCCGCCGCAGCATCGGCATGCACCGCCGCTTGCGGCGTCGGCCGCGACCACGCGAACACTGCCGCGATCACTACAACGACTCCGAGAACGATTAAAGTGGTTTTCATATGAGGGAAAGAAAATAATGATCAGAAATAAGCTTTCCATGTGCTACGCGATCTGCAATTCCTTGCGCAACGCGCTCTCATCGAAACCAATGATCAGCTTGCCCTCGATATCGATGAGGGGCACGCCCATCTGACCCGACTTCTCGACCATTTCCGTACGTGCAGCTATGTCGCTGGAAACATCCTTTTCTGTATATGTCACATTATGCTCTTTGAAGAACTCTTTCGCGCCGTGACAGAAGTGACAGGTCGGTGTGGTATATATCGTTACGTTTTTCATACTGGGGAATAATTATTGAGTTAGTGGGTGTGTTCCATGCTTTCATGACCTTTCACCGTGTACCACACATACACGACACCGAGGATCACACCGAAGATCACATGTCCCATCAAGGACATAAGACGCATCGTGTCGAAAGCATTTTGAATCTGCACTCCCATGCCGAGAATGACCGGCATCGCAATAAGAGCGCCGAGCACCCACCAGATCATGCCGTAAAGCAGGCCGTATCCGAAACCTTCCGCGTAATTGCGCACGAATTTTGAGAACACCAGCACGAAGATCGCCCCCGTAACTGCGCTGATAACAAGGTGTATGATCCATCCGACGGCGGTCGCCGTACTTCCGATCATGCTCGCGATCATCGGCATCATGCCCATCATCTGCATGAGCATGCCGAAGATGACGCCGCCCGCAAGACCTCCCACTACTCCGCCTATTACTTTTTGATCCATATGTAATTGTAGAAAATAAATAATAATTAATAAACGACAGATTACCCGCAGATCGTCTTTTCGAGATTATCTACGAATTCATCGCGCACGAGCTTGTAGCAGATATTGGTGCCCATGCGCTCACAGACGAACAAACCGTTGTCTTTCATCATTCGCAGATGATGCGAAATGGTGTTGATGTTCATATCCAGACTCTCCGCTATATCCGACACGCACGCTTCGCCGTACTCAAACATGAAGCAGAAGATCCGGATCCGCGTCTCGTCCCCGGCAAGCGCCAAAAGCCTGGCTCGCTTGGTAAGGTCCGGATCGATCGGGATCTTTTTATATTTCTTTGTTTCCATTCATGCTATATTACTGTATTACTAGTAATATAGCAATAGTACTCGGCGTCAATGAATGCGCAAGGAAGCGTCTGTGTACAACTCTAAAAAATATGGAAAATGATCGCTACGATATCGTTATAGTAGGCGGCGGCGTCTCGGGTACGGCGCTCCTGTATGCGCTCTCACACTACACCGATATCCAGCGCATCGCGCTTATCGAAAAGTATCATTTGTTCGGACAGGTCAACTCACACGCGAAGAACAACAGCCAAACACTGCATATGGGCGACATTGAGACGAATTATTCTGCGGAAAAGGCGCGACAAGTGCGCGGCGCCGCCGGAATGGTAAAACGCTATACTGAAACGCTCCCCCCTGAGGAGAGGGACACTATCCTCAGACGTGTACAAAAGATGGTGCTCGCCGTCGGGCAGGGCGAAGTCGAGACGCTCGAGAAACGCCACGATGCACTGAAAGAGATTTTTCCCGAATTGCAAAAGCTCGACGCACACGGCATCGCAGAAGCGGAACCGGAAGTCATGCGCGGCCGCGATCCGCACGAACTCGTGCTTGGACTCTGCAGTAGCCAAGGGTATGCCGTCGATTTTGGCCTTCTCGCGCGATCATTCGCGAGGCGCGCGCAAGAAGCCGCTGGCAATACCGTCAATCTCTTGCTCGGACATACTGTCGAGCAGATAGAGCGGCGCGACGGCGTATATATTTTGAATACCGACAAGGGCCCCGTCAGAGCGGATATCGTCGTCGTCAATGCAGACGCACACAGCTTGGGATTCGCAAAAAGCCTCGGATACGGCAAGGAATTTTCCCTCATCCCTATCGCGGGCAGCTTCTACTTCACGCCGCAAAAACTGCGCGGCAAAGTATACCGCGTGCAAGATCCACGTATGCCTTTTGCCGCTGTGCACGGCGATCCCGATCTCACCGCTCCGGGACTCACGCGCTGGGGCCCGACCGCACGATTCTATCCGGCACTTGAGGCGGGCAAGCTCTCTACCATGCGGCAATTCTTCAGTGCATCGGGAATGCACCGGATAGCGACATGGGCGAGCTTCGGCTCCATCCTCCTCGATCCGTTGCGATTTTGGTACCTGTTGCGCAACTTTTTCTACGATCTGCCGGTCATCGGAACATATTTTCTGCTCCCGCAGCTACGCAAGATCGTACCAACCTTGCGCGGCCGCGATGTGCGACGTGCTCGCGGATACGGCGGTATGCGCTTACAGCGCGTCGACACGCGCACGCGCGAGCTCTTACTCGGTGAAGGCAAGATCATCGGAGACAAGATCATCTTCAACATGTCCCCATCCCCCGGTGCATCGGTCTGCCTCTACAACGCGATGCGTGACGCCGAAGCGATCTCCGGATTCTTTCCCGACGAGGATTATCATTTCGACAAAGCACGCATGGCGCGCGACCTGTGCGAGGAGAAAATCGAAACAATCGAAGATCCCTCGCTCTACGACACCTACGCGTCTTGATCCCCTACAAATTATCACGAATTATTTTTGCGACATCTTTCAGTTCTTCTTCGGGCGATGTCTCACGGGCGCCGGGGCGATAGAGGAATTGACGCGGTTCGTATTGGGTAATGCCGGTATCCCCTGACTTGCGCGGAAGCACGTGGAGATGAAAATGCGGGACGGATTGTCCGGCGACCTCTCCTTGATTCCAGGCGACATTGAAACCCTCGGCGGCGAATACCTTCTTGAGCGATCTCATCGTGCGCGACATGAGATCAAATATCGCGACACGCTCTTCGGGCGTCAATTCTTCAAAGGTCGCGACACATCGTACCGGCAATATCAGGGTATGTCCGGGGACGACGGGGATATTGGTCGGGAAAGACCAGGCGAGTTTTTCCTTGATGATCGCGCGGTCCTGGACGACAGGGTCGGTGCAAAAGGGGCATGTGAATGTCGGCATCGTCATAGTCAATATGCTTTTTTATATTCTTCAAATAATTCTATGACGCGCTTGGTGACGGGGCCTACACGGCCCTCGCCGATCAGCTTGTCCCCTACCTTGACCACCGGCATGACGTCTTTGAAGCTGGAAGTGAGGAATGCTTCGTCGGCGGCATACAGCTCATCGAGCGATACATCGCGCTCTTCGATGGTGAAAAGCGGGCGTGCCACATCGAGCGCGACCTTGCGCGTAATACCGAAGAGAATGTCTTCTTTGGCGGTAATGATCTTGCCGTCTTTGACGATCATAAAATTACTCGTCGCGCATTCGAGCACCTTGCCGCCCCATGTGTAGAGTATCTCGATCGCACCTGCATCCTTGCGCGCCTGCTGGAGCATCACAGCCTGGATGTAGTTGGTCGTCTTGAGCTGCGGAAACTGGCGCAAGTGTTCGAAAACCGTGACCACCGCCCCCTCAGTATAGTAATGCGACTCAAATGGAATATGCGGATCGACGAGCATGAAGAACGTCGGATGCTCGTAATCATATTCGATACCGTGAATCGTCGCACCGCCAGTGATGAAAAATTTGATCGTGGCCTCTTTATCCTCGGACACATTGCGTGCGATCAGGTCGTTGATCGCCGCGAGAATCTCGTCTTCGGTCGCAGGGATCTTGAGATGCAGTTCGTCGGCCGTGCGGCGGTAGCGCGCCATATGGTCCTCAAACATGAATGGTCGGCGGCTGGCGGTACCCATCGCCTCATAGATGCCGAATCCGCGTAAGATTCCGATATCCTTGATACCGACCTTCGCTTCGTCGATCGGCATGATCTGTCCGTTGAAATAACAATACACAGACATGTGCTAGAGAAGCTGGTGTATCAACCACGATAGGATAGAAAGTACGATCGCACCGAGAAGCGCCGACCAAAACCCGGCGACCATGAATCCCGGCACGATAAGGGTCATCGCCCAGAAAAGGAGCGCATTGAGCACGAACGAAAAGATACCGAACGTGATGATCGTGATAGGAAGCGTGAGCAGCTTGAGCACCGGCTTGATGACCGTGACGATCACCGACCATACGAGTGCGACCAAAAACGTCGTGACCCAATCGGCCGACGACAGGCCCGGCACGATAGAGAGGGTTAGTACGACAGCGGCAACCGTACCGAGATATTTCAAGAATACATGCATACATATCCATGATATCGAGTACCCATAAAATCGCAAGCCCCGCGAGGTGGCGTCTTGCGCCTATCTCGCGGGGCTTGGATCGTATCGTGTTCAAAAATTATTCCCAATCCTTCTCGGTAACCTCCTCGTCGGTCAGCTCGTCCTCGTCCTCATCCTCCGAGACCTCTTCCTCGAGTAAAGCATCATCCGAAAGCCCTACCCCCTCCGCTACCTCCTTGTCATCGTCGTAATCCATACGATATAGAAAAGAAACTAAATTAAAACCTATAACATCGCTATATTACCCATGCGTTCGCAGTATGCAAGGGGGGGCAAAATATGGGTGTGTATAACTCAATCGGTCACGTACTTCACATACTCGAGTTGAACGCGAGCGATCTCGTTTACATCGAGATGCCCGATTCTTTTTTGCAAGAGACTGGTATCGGCGGCAAACGACTGCGAGAGCAAGATGAACGAAACGGTACGCAGACCGTTGTCTTTGGTGGGCCGTATTTCCACGACATATTTATGACGAATCGTCTTGCGAACGGATGTGCAGGGTGCGACGGTAACCGTCTCGCCCGTCACTTGCGTCACTACGACATGGGGGCGCGTTCCCTTTTGCATATGGCCTATCGCGACCATATTCTCGATCAGCCACACGTCTCCCTTCCGTATGTGCTTATGTCCTATTTTTTGCATGGAGAAGCGCCTGCTGTTGTAAAGCGATTTGTTTCCAAAATGCAAATTCACTCAAAGACTTGGCGTGTGTTTTTGTCCCGGCAACTGGTGCGAACTTTTTTATACCATGCCGCGTTCGAGAGCTTTTTATTTTTTTCATCGTTGAGGTAGCTTTCATATACGCATATGATACCAACAGTGAGGCGGTTGTCAACCATTGTGAGCGGATTGAAGCAGTCCAGTTCCACCTGAGGTATCGGAATTCCCAACAGTGGGAATGCGCCACGTAATTGACGTCCGTGAATAATCCCGAATCCGCAGATGAATCCGAACAGCGGCGTGTTATTCATGCAACCAAAACCAAAAGTCATTCTTGAGCGCCTCGATCAGACCATATGCATCGGCGTGCGAAAGCACGCCCAGGTACGATCGCAGTGAGCCAAGCAGTTGCTCTTCTTTGATGTGCCCGCTCCGGTACGCTACGACACGTTCGCGGAGCTTGCGGATCATGCGCTTCTTCGTCTTGGTGCGAAGCCGCATGTGATGCGACAAGATCACGTATCCTAAAAAATCGATTCCTCGGTGATATGCACGTATCTCGACTTTACGCGGATGCAAGCTGAGCCGAAGTCTCGTCTGTAAAAACAACTCGATGCGTGGGATGAGCAATGCGAGGTACTCGCGATCCGCCGATACAATGATAAAATCATCCGTGTACCGCGCATATCGCTTTACCTTCAACTCATGCTTCACAAACTGATCCAGTTCATTCATGTAGATATTCGCAAAGAGCTGCGAAGTGAGATTGCCGATGGGAATACCCATAAGACCCCCCCCCCGCAACTATCCGCAGAGTAACTCCCTACTATGTGCCGGAGCAGGGCGCAGGTGTCTGTGTCTTTGATCCTCTTTTCAAGAATCCGAAGGAGAATCGCATGATCGACGCTGTCGAAGAATCTCCGCACGTCGCATTTGAGCGCCCAGCACGTGCGCGTATTGTTGTGGCTTTCCGCGCGAAGCATGTCGCTTACCGCCATCACGCCTTTGTGCGTGCCTTTTCCAATCCGACAGGAAAAAGAAGTCGGTATGAATGTAGGCTCGAAGATGGGATTGAGTACGCGAAAGATTGCATGATGAAGCACCCTGTCACGCACCGTCGCTTTGTGTATCCGGCGGCGTTTTGGATCGTGGATCCAGAATCCGTGATACGGTCCATGTCGGTACGTCTTGTAGCGCAAATCGCGATGCAGTTGAAAGATGTGCCGTTCGACTTTTTGCTCGAACTCCGCCACATCTGCCTTGTTTCGCTTATCGCTTTTGAATACTTGCCATGCGGCAAAGAGATTCTCCGGCGAAATAATAGACTGGTATACATCTTCGTAGATTTTCATGCGTATGAATGATTTTGATACTCCGATCTTCAAGAAAACGTACGATCTGTACAAGACCTTTTACGGATATCGCGCCGATATCTCGAGGCAGGATCGCTACACGATCTGGCAAAAATGCGAATCGCTTATACTCGAGATATTGGAAGCGGTGCTCCTTGCCGGACACATCGGAAAAGCCGAAAAACTACCCGTCCTCGAAAACGCGAGTTCAAGATTGAATCTTTTGCGCGTATTCATCAGACTCATGTCCGATGTGAAAGCAATCGACAATAAGAAATACGTCATTCTCCAATCCGATATTGATGAGATCGGCCGAATGCTCGGCGGATGGATCAGATCAAGTAGAGATCGGTAACGAAATACTCCAGCCTTTCAACCGGGAGTATTTGTAGGAAAGAGATATGACTTCCGGACAGCCGAGACGCCCAAGTCGGAGTTCCGATTGTCGTCCCAGTTGTTGTTGACGTTGAGGCCCGTCCCGTCGAAGTCGCCGACGTTGACGCGGTTACCGTCCGAGTCCACATGTTTGCCCGTTTCCATCTATGACCCGCTTGTGCGCGGCACCGGATCTTGAGGTTTACCGATGGGTTGCCCTCAATCCTATATCCTCTCGGTCCTGAATTTTATCCGGGAGTAGCCCTCGCGGACATCTCCACCAGAAACGAGCAAGAAGTTCGAATCTCTATCCTCTTCGCACTCTGCCGAAATCCTTAAACGCCGGCACTCTGTCGAGTATGAGGCGAGACATCCCGCGAGATCAAACCGTAGCCTGATCTTCATTAGCAAGATATCAAAATCATAGCAAGAAAATATCAAAACAGAAAACCCTCGCGCTGACGCGCGAGGGTTCAATGGTTCAAAAAGAGCCGAACATTCAAGAGTTCGAGGTGCCGAACTTCCGGACAGCCGAGACGCCCAAGTCGGAGTCCCGATCGTCGTCCCAGTAGTGGCCGACGTGGAGGCCCGCCCCGCCGAAGTCGCCGACGCCGACGCGGTAACCGTCCGAGTCCACACTGGAAATCCTCACGTAACAGCTCGGGAGCAGATAGACGCCCCGCACCGCTTTGTATGTCGTGAGACACCAGGTTTCCTCGGCCGCATTGGGCACGACCATCGGATTGGTGACCAGCACTTGCTGTTCGGTCCAATTCTTGTTGAACGATTCCTCGACTGGCTCCTTGAGGAACGCGATCCAGACCGGATCGACCTTGTCATTGCGAGCGAATATCTCCGTCTCGCCAGCATACCAACCGCCTTCCTTCGAGTAGAAGTAGACATCCTTAAGTGCGCGGACTTCGAGCAGAGACATCGACCGCGGCGGCCCAGCCATGAGCCCCGCGCGATTGTCGCGGCACCATTCGAGCGCTTCCTGCGGCGGCAACGTCTCGCCGAACTTCGCGAGTTGCTCATCGGTGTAGACGAGACCGCGCGACTTCGCGATCTCCTCGGGCGAGATGAAGTCCTTGCCGAGGATCATGCGCGCGAGCGCATAATCCGGTGCCTTCGTGCTGAATCGGCGCACGCCAGCGAGAAAATAGGCTTGAAACTCGCCTCCCCTCGACAGCAATCGTTGCATGGCGTCTTTATCCATCACTTCCTTGAGGCCACGATTGCTCGTGTCTTCGACGAAGCGCTTGTACTGTTTCTCTTGTTCGGACGTGATCGGGGTTGCCGTCATCGTCGTTCTCCTTGCTCGAACCGTCGAGCGGCGACTTGCCTCAGATGAGACGAGCTTGCTGGGGCCTTCCTATACTGGCGGAAAGCCGCAAAAAGCTCGTCTCAAGTAGAGATAAAGTGATATGATGTCTTGAACTCAAGGATCTAACCGAGTGATATTGTATACTATAATTATGGACCCGTCAAGTAATATCACCGATTATTTCCGCCTCGTGCCGGACCAGAAGGCGGCTCTGAAGCGGCTGGGACTGCATACGATCCATGATCTCCTGTATCACTTCCCGGTGCGCTTCGACACGGCAGGAGCATCGGCCAATGCGGCGGGGCTCGTGCCGGGGACCAAGGTGACGCTCATCGGGACCTTTCACGGACTCAAAGCGAAGAAGCTTTGGAAGAGTCGACGCAATGCGACTGAAGGATGGTTTGAGGATGGGACCGGCCGAGTCAAGGTCATGTGGTTCAACCAGCCCTACATCGCTTCGTATATCCCCGAGGGCGCTGTCGCCAAGGTCACCGGCACGGTCGGCGGCAAAGAGGGCCGCGTGTATCTGACCAACCCCGAGGTCGAGATCATCCCGCCGGATATGGTGGGGGCGGCGATCAGTTCAAGCAAGGGGCTTTTTGCAAACGGAGAGACATCGGACACAGTCGAAGTGGATTCAAAGTCTTTGTTTCCTATCTACCCGGAGAGTCGAGGCATCACGAGTCGATGGTTTTATCACGCACTCGAACGTGTCTTTGCACAGCATGTACACGAGGCCCTAGTCGATCCAATCCCGCCGGACATCCTCAAAAGGTATCATCTCCCCGACCTCGCCGAGGCGCTCATTTATATCCACACACCGGAGAAAGACACTCATGCGGCGGCCGCACGCAAACGATTTGCCTTTGAAGAGATCCTCACGATACAGATCACGCGCGCGATGGAGCGTGCGGAAAATGATTCGTTCAAGACATTTCCCATCAGTGATGCGCACGCGCGCGCCAACGAATTCCTCGACTCGATCGCCTTCCCCCCGACCAAAGCACAGATCCGTGCGATCGACGACATCCTCAAAGACTTCGGCAAACCACACCCGATGGCGCGCCTCCTCGAAGGCGACGTCGGCTCAGGCAAGACTCTGGTCGCGGCGGCGACGGCTTACGCGATCGTCACTGCGCGCCCGCCGGGGCGTACAAGCGGGACCTTGCAGGTGGCCTATATGGCGCCGACGGAGATCCTCGCTACGCAGCATTTTCAATCCTTCATCGAATACTTCTCACACCTCCCGATCAACATCGGTCTCATCACCGGCAGTGGGTGCAAAAAATTCCCCTCCAAGATCGGTAGAGGAAAAGCGACCGAAGTGTCGCGCGCACAACTCCTCAAGTGGGTGAAAAATGGAGAGATCGCCATGCTCATCGGCACGCACGCGCTCATCCAAAAATCCGTCGAGTTCCAACACCTCGCGTACACAATCATCGACGAACAACACCGCTTCGGCACCAAACAGCGCCGCGCGTTAGCGCAGAAAAACGCCCGTGAGGGCGCGGGACATTCCCACATTTTGACCGAGGACTGTTTGACCGAAGGGAGTTCCGCAGGGCGAAATGTGGGAATGTCCCGCGCCCCTTCACCTCACTTCCTCTCCATGACCGCCACCCCGATCCCGCGCACGCTTGCGCTCACCATCTATGGCGATCTCGATCTCTCCATCCTCGACGAGCTCCCGCCGGGACGCGCCAAGATTGCGACTCGCATCGTGAAAAAAGATCAGCGCGACGAAGCATACGAGCTCGTCCGCGCGGAGCTGGTGAAAGGCCGCCAAGCGTACGTCATATGCCCGCGCATCGAAGAGCCGGACCCGGCGAAGATCGGCGCCTTGCAGGCGCGCTCCGCCAAAGCCGAGCAAAAGCGCCTGCAAAAAGACGTCTTTCCCGAATACGAAGTCGGCCTTCTGCACGGAGCGATGAAGCCAAAGGAAAAGGACGAGGTAATGAAACGATTCGAACGCAATGAAATACAGATCCTCGTGGCGACCTCCGTCGTCGAAGTCGGCGTCAATGTCCCCAACGCGACCGCGATCATGATCGAGGGTGCCGAGCGCTTCGGCTTGGCACAGCTCCACCAGCTGCGCGGCCGCGTCATGCGCAGTTCGCATCCGCCAATCTGTTTCCTCCTCCCTGAGACGACCGGGGAGATATCTCTCAAGCGACTGAAGACACTTGAAAAGTCCGACGATGGATTTGTACTCGCCGAGGCCGATCTCGCGACGCGCGGCGCAGGCGATTTGCGCGGCGGACATCAGTGGGGCGTATCCGACATCGGCATGGAAGCACTCCAAAACGTGAAGCTCATCCAGGCAGCACGCGAAGAAGCAATACGCATCGTGGCGGCCGACCCCACACTCGCACAACACGAAGAGCTCCGCATGCGGACCGAAACCTCGCATACGGAGCTCCATTCTGAATGATTATTGCGTCGTAGTCGTCGAGAGGTGGATCGATGAGCTCGACTGCAAAGTACTTGATGCGTCGCTCAATTTGATGATGTAAGAACCCGGCGCCGCATAGGGGTGGTTAAAGGTCGGCGTCTGGCGCGTCGTCCCGGTGCACCCTGGCGATGCCGTCTGTGATGCCGGGAGGGTGTTATCCCCCCAATCGAGCAAGAATGAAGGGCATGCCGGCACAGTGAGCTGGACCGACACATAGAGAGGGTCTCCGCCGATGCCGGAAGTCACCGAAAGCATGCCGTATTTGCTTGTTGTTCCTGCGTTTGCTATCGCAAGCGACGCGCTTGCCTGTTGAGTACCACTTCCGTTCATGAGACGTACCGTCGCCGTACCATTGTACTGATAAGTATGAGTCAGTAGGATGTTGGTTTGCGTGCCGCATCCTGCAGAAGCACCGCCGCCCGTTTGGAGAGCTCCTCCATCGCCCCAATCCACCTTGTAGGTGGAGCAGGTCGGATACGAAATGTTCATAAATACTGCTGATTGATTTCCTCCGACACCCGTCGCGACTGAAAGGATCTTGTAGGATTCGGTTGGTGGAAGGACATTGGTATCAGCAGTGCTCGCTAAGACATTGAATGTGTCGCTGCGCCCGAGAGCCGTATATACCGGAGTCACACCCGTGAGCACGGCGTCTGCAGGAGTGTAGATCTTGCCCAATGCCACATAGACACCTACCGGAGGCACTGTCCCTTCGTCCGCAGTCTTGGGAATGGGCGCGTTCATACTTCCTGTTGTGTTGAGCGTCATGGCAAGCGGATAGAGAGCTCCGGAGAGTGTATTGACCATCCACAGGCCGACCGCAGAAGATGTCGCGACGTTCGTACTGGACCAAAAAACAGGCAATATACCTCCTTGTTGCACAGCATTACTGCCGACCGTGATCAAAAGCGTAGGTGTCGCTACCGGAGCACCGGACACAGTGATCTGGGTGAATGCGTAGGTCTGTACGGACACATTGGGGTCAGTGGAGGAGGACACCAGACTGGCAATGTAGGACCCCGCCTGCGTGTATGTATGACTGACGATGTATGTCGTATATATTTGATACCCCTCTTTTCTCACAGGAAGCGGAACAGCTACCGATGCGCCGTCGCCAAAATTGATAACATCCGTACAATTGGAGGTACAAGTGCCCGCATCTTCAGCCTTCACCGAACCAGTGAATGTCACGAAAAATGGCGCTGTCCCTGAAGCAACCGAAGCATGGAGCGAGTCGACTGCCCCTGTCTGTGCGCCGGCACCGTTGACCGTAACGATCGTGGTCGTCTCGTGCCCGCCAGCAGATAGCGTGATCGTATAGACACCGCCGGATGTATACGTGTGGGTGAATGTCTTTACCTGTTGACTGCAATTGCCCGCTGTCGAAATGTACTGCCGCGTATTCGCTCCGTCGCCAAAATCAAGCATATACGTCGCGCCGACGCAGGAATTCGACGTATTGACGGTCGCCGTGATGGTCGTTGTAAACGGTACGTTTCCGGTCGCGGGCGTTACCGTAATGAAACCACTCGCAACATTTGGCGTCCCCGTCTGAGCATTCACACCTGGGACACAGTGAGTCAAGATAGCGGCTTTTGTGCGCGGCCCTACGACGCCAAAACCGGTCGAATCCGGCGCACCGGACGAGACGACGCCATACTTCATCTGCCAACGCTGCACGGCAGCTTGGGTCAAAGTGCCAAAATACCCCGTCACAAGCTGATCGGGATATACGCTCACATCTTGCGCAAGAAATTGCTGTAGACTTGAGACGTCGTTGCCCGAGGCACCGTACGAGAGCGATCGGGAAAGCGTGGGACAAATACCGGAAGTCAGCGCACCGGCGTTGGATGAAGTATTTGTGGTTGAAGTGGTCGGGACAACAGAGGAGGATGCATACCCCTGTTGCGCTTTGAGCGCATTGATCTGCGCGATGAGCGCTTGTGTCTGCGCGATGAGACTGTTGATATCAACCGTCTGCGCGCTTGCTGCAAGCGGCAGTATCATCATTCCAATAATAGAAAGGATGCTAAGAAATTTTTTCATATACCCATCATTGTGGCATGGCACATAGGCCACGCAAGGTGTAATTCACAGGACTCCCCCAAATGACGAGTCGTATATCTTCATGCGCTCCTGCGCGATCGCACGAAATTCGTGAATATCCCCCGACACTTCCCCTGCATTGATCCTGGCCATCATCATTGCAGCCCAGTTGACATCAAAAACTTCTGTATAACGCCGGTATTCATGCACTCGATGAGTAAATTCTTCTACTGATACACCGATTTTCTGAGCGACATGACTCGTCAAAACTTCACGATACGGCTTCATAAAGTCGGTCAGGTTGGTCGTATAGGCCACGAAGAATTCCGGGCCCGATGTATGAAAACGAGCCGAGTCCCAGTCGATCAACATAAACGAACCATCCTGTCGCAGTAAAATGTTTGGATTACTCGGATCACCATGGCCAAAAACGGGTGGATTGTTGCCCATAGTCTTGGCGAGCTCGATCGAGCGCTCCACCCGAGGCTCGAGCCACGCAACGATATCCTCGTCGGGGCATGATTTCCTGACAATATCCAACCAGACAGTACCGTATTTCCTTGCACCATCCATCGGGCTTTCTATCGGTAACGGCTCAACACCAAAGTTTTTTGCGGTGTTTTCATATTCATCAAGCGTGATACTTGCCGTATCCAAAAGACTGTCTATGACTTCAAGCGCCACCCTAGAAGAATCGATATGATTCGAGTCAAAGTTAAATGTATCGGAAGCAACGCCATCAAAGAAACTGATAGCCAACGCTTTATGATCCTCCTTGAGCCACAGCGGCAGAGGCGCGTATTTGAAATTATGCTTTTGTAGGAGCGTGATTACTGTATAAGCGTGTCCGTAGTTTGAGGGGCTGACGCTTCCAGGTCTTTCGACGAGCAGTACAAAAGGACGATCTCCTCGATCGACCTTGTAGGCCTGCGAACTAAACCCTCCCTGAAGGGGGGTGATATCTTTGACCTCAATCCCTGAATCAACCTGTTTGGCGAGGTCGAGAATAGCGTCGAGCGACATCTCCATAGCATACCAAATAAAACCAAGACCAATATCGTGTCCGTCCGCCTGGACTCGAACCAGGAACCCCGAAGGTATAAGCTTCGTGCTCTAACCATTGAGCTACGGACGGATGTTCTGTTCTCCCAAATACTTGAGCGCCATAGTAATGTACTCCCATAATGGCATGTTTTCAAACTCAACGATATGCATCTTTCCGGTGCTTGACCGACAATACGATAATATACAGCTGTTTCTTTCGGATCTCATACACGATACGAAAGGGCCATGCTCGTACGGAGTATTGGCCGTCGAGCTCTCCTTGCAATTTCTTGCCTTGAGAGGGATCGTGGGCAAGACTGTCGATAATACGCGCCGCCTTGTCTTGGTATTTGTCTTCAAGCGCATCAACTTCTTTTCGAGCACTACGGGTAAAATAGACCCTATGCATAGTCTACTTCTTTTTAGACCACTTCTTTTTTATAACTTCGAATGGAATAAGGCTTTTGGGATTTTTTGCTTCTTTGATCCGCTCAAAGATATCAGGAACCTCATGCAAGACTTCGACCGTCTCTTTCCATGACTCGAATTCTTCGGCGGACATGAGCACTACCTTGGGCTTGCCGTGCTCGGTAAGCGTGTATATCTTGTGCGGCGCCTGCGCATCTTCGGCAATATCGGAAATCTTCGCTCGTGCTTCCGAAATAGAAAGTGTGTACTGAGAATCCATATGTACATGATAATGTACATATTTTCAAAGTCAAGTTGACTACTGTATCACCTTGGCGACCGTGGGCGCCACTTTTTTATCAAACATATCTGGCACGATCTTTTGGGCGGTGGGCTTTTTGACGAGACCGGCGATCGCGCGCGCCGCGGCGAGCTTCATCTCGTCGGTGATGCGCGATACGCGATGATCGAGTGCGCCGCGAAATATCCCCGGGAAAGCGAGTGAATTATTGATCTGATTGGGAAAATCGGATCGTCCGGTCGCCACGATCGCTGCTCCCCCTTTCTTGGCCTCATCGGGCATGATCTCGGGTGTCGGATTTGCCATCGCAAAGACGATCGCCTGGGGCGCCATGAGTCTGATATCCTCTGCAGTCGCGAGCCGCGGCCCCGATACGCCTACAAGCACGTCCGCGCCAGTAAGCGCGACTCTGAGACCGCCGACACCGTGCTTGGTGAGCATGGCGAGCTCACGCTTATGCTCCGCTATGTCGATACGCCCCATGTAGATGATCCCTTTGCTGTCGAGGACGGTGATGTCGAGTGCGCCGGCAAGCTTGAGGAGCTTGGCGATCGCCGTCCCAGCGGCACCCGCACCCGATATCACGATGCATGCGGTCGCAAGATCCTTGCCGACCACCTTGAGCGCATTGATGAGCCCTGCGAGCACCACGACCGCCGTACCATGCTGATCGTCGTGCATAATGGGGATATCGAGCGCCTCGATGAGACGCTTCTCGATATCAAAACACCGCGGCGCACTGATGTCTTCGAGATTGATGCCGCCAAATGCGGGGGCAATGCGCTTGACCGTCTCGACGATCTCGTCGCTATTTTGCGTATCGAGTACGATCGGCACCGCATCGACATCGGCAAAGGTCTTGAAAAGCGCTGCCTTTCCCTCCATGACAGGTAGTGCGCCCAAAGGACCGATATTGCCCAAACCGAGCACGGCAGAACCATCGGAAATGACGGCGACCGTCCGGCCTTTCATGGTGTATTCGCGCGCCTGTTCCGGATTTGCAGCCACATGAGAAGATACAGCTGCCACGCCGGGTGTATAGATGAGCGAAAGATCCGTCTTGTTGCGTACCGGAGCAGCCGGCACGACACGAATCTTGCCACCCAGCTTCTTGTGAAGCGCCAGCGCTTTCTTCGAGATATCAGGATTTGTCTTTTTCATGGTCTTTGGAGTATACCACTACACTCGATTTGCCTACATAACCGCCAGAAGGTATGGTGTCACGCAGTTCAGTTCTATAACAGGAGTAGAAAATGGAAGAACTTGCAAGGCTGCAGCGAGAGATCAAGGGGGTCGTATTCCCCTATCCGATTATGCTAGCCGCCGGGGTCGTGAAGACATTTGAACAAGCCAAGGCTCTAGCCGCGACCGATGTCATACCGGAAATAGGGTCTTTTACGACCATGGAATCGAGCGGAAACGGCGGGCTCGATTATCATGCCGAATACATCAATGTCGGCGGACGCCCCGTTTTGTTGTACACGCAAAACTCGCTCGGCCTACCCAATCCAGGTATCGCACACATAGAGAAGCACGGGCGAGAACTTGTGAGGATCTATGCCGATCACGGCAAACCCATCGGCATCAATGTCTCGGGCACGAGCGTGGACGACACGATCGTACTCATCAAACGCGCGCTCGCGGTCGGCTTTCCCCTCATCACGGTCAACGGCGCATGTCCGAACAAATTCGACGGCAAAGACCGACCGATGCCGATCATGTGTTTCGATCCGGAATCGATCGATATGCTATTCGAGCGAGCCGAGAAGGAGATTGGAACCACTAACACGATCATCACATGGAAAGTATCGGCGGGCATGCCGCATCCGATCCTGATGCACAACATAACGAAGGTCGCGACATCCCGCGTCTTCGACGGCATCGTGACGTCAAACACACTGGCCAATACGTTCAACTATGACGAGAGCGGCCGACCAACGATCCGCACCGACAAATTCGGCATCACCCGAGGCGGCATGGGCGGACCGGCAGTCCTCCCCAGCTCGTTGGGCCAAGCCGAGCTTGCGGCACGGACACTGCCTGAAGGCAAGTTTGATATCGGTGTGGGCGGCGTGGTCGACGTGAACAGTGCGGCAAAATATTTCCGCGCCGGATCGGTCCTTGTACAGATCAACAGTGGATATCGCGAGGCGAATGAAGACCCGCGATTCATAACCCACCTACTCGGAGACCTTTTGGGAGTCTTATGATCTTTGGAAACAGAGTATCTCATGGCTGGCGGTGCAGCAGCACCGCCGGCTTTCTTTTATGCCCCTCTCCTGCTAAAGTGCCTTCCAGTCCATAATAAGCAACAAAAAGGAAGTGAGAAATGGAGATAAGTCACGATACAGAAGGCTTGCCGGTGAAGATCGCCATACGCAAGCCACTCGACGGACACGAGCATCTGCGACGCGATTCGATGCTCAAAATGGTCGGCCCGATGGTCGCCAAGCGTTTTCGCGCGGCGATCGTCATGCCCAATACCGTGCCACCGATCACTACAGAATCTCAGGTGTGCGGTTATCTCAAGGAAATATGGCAGGCAACGGGACCGGATTTCCTCCCGCTCATGACACTCTATCTTACCGATACCCTGGAGCCAAGTCATGTAGAGGCATTGGTCGGAGTCGGCACAGTGAAGGGGATCAAATACTATCCCCGCGGCCTCACGACCAACAGTGACAGCGGAGTCAAAAATCCGTCATCGCTCTGGACATCAGGCACACGGCCGTATGAATGTCTGCAAGCGCTCGCAGAACACGGCGGCGTCTTGCTCCTCCATGCCGCAGACGGCTTTGATGAGAACGGCGTCGAACTTGATCCGTTTGATCAAGAGAAACACTTTATCGAACACACTTTGCCACGGATACGCGACGCACATCCCAAGCTCAAGATATCGGTCGAGCATCTGTCGACCAAGTGGGGCGTCGAGTATCTACTGAAGCACGGTGGTCCCTTGTTGGGATGCAGTCTCACCGCACAACACCTCTTGCTCGATCGGCGTGATTGGTTACGCGGCGGATTCCATCCGCAGCGGTTTTGGTGGCCGATCATTCAGCCGACCGAACACCGAGAAGCATTGCGTGTACTCGCCAAAGCCGACAAACCATTCGTCTGGCTCGGGAGCGATTCCGCACCGCATCCGGTCGAGAAAAAACGTGCGGATTGTTGCGCAGGCGGCGTACTGATGGCGCATGCGGGTATCGAGCTCTACGTCGAAGCATTCGAAAACATGGGTGCACTCGATGATCGGTTCGAACGATTCGCATCGATCAATGGCGCACGCTTCTACGGCCTCGGTGATTCCGACGAAACGATCGAGCTCGTCCGCGAAGAGTGGACGGTGCGCCATTCGCCTCACATCGCGGATGGCGGGACTTCAAAAGAGGTCATCCCCTTCCGTCTCGGCGAGAAGATCCGGTGGAAGCTCGTTGCATAGCACAAAAAAGAACCCGCGGGCGCGTATAAACGCCCGCGGGGATTTTTCATTAATGAGCAGATCAGTGTTTCAAACCACAACAAGCGTTTGATCCGCCCGATTTGTACATCTCTTTCATCGGCGTGAAGCGCGGCACAAACCCGCATCGCTCCACACGAGACGCGATGAATTCGGCTCCCGCAGGGAATAAGATGTAGCGTCCGAAGGCAAGTGCGTTGCAGACAAATGTCAGGGCTTCTTCGAGCGTCACCGCGATCCGATGATCCGAATCAAACATCCATTCAATCATCGCTTGCCCTTCCGCATCGAACGCAGCAGGACAATAGAGCACGAACCCTCCGGGAAGCACGATGAAACAGGTATCAAGATGATAGAGCTTTGATACGAGTTTCAGCGCAATCACCGGCTGACGCAGCAACCTGCTCACATGAGGCAGAGCCGCCCATTCAGAGCGCTGACCATAACCGCACCAGGTGATCGGTCGATTCGTGTCTTCAATCGTATCACCCCCGCCTTCCCACCTGACAGTGTCAGGTAAATACTCGACACGATAGCGCTCCTCAAGCCACTTCTTGAACAAAGGCGTCTCTTTGCGCCTACTCTCATGGACCATATTGCTCATGATGGCAAGGTCGCTGTATGGATCGACGTATCCGGCATTGGCCTTAAAGACCATGTCGGGACATGTCGAATCGCCCTGCATCATTACGACGCGGCCATAGCGCGAGGCAAGCCGATACAATGCCGACCACTCACGAAATGCTTTTTCCGTATCAACTTTCTCAACATTGCCTTCCATGAAGCGATTGTGCACTTCTTTGACCTGAAACCCTTCGGGTGTACACATCGAGATAAAAGGTGGTCGTGTGCGTACTTTTGGACGCAGATCGCGCACATTGTACCGCTGTAGTTCGTCGAGGCTGCTGATAACCAAAGGCTCGACCGTATCGCATAAGATTCCCGTTCTGATATCCATGTCGACACCCTTCATGTTCTTTTGACTTCAGGCACTATAGCAACTTCTCCCCAGAAATAAAGGATTTTTTGCCCTGGGGATAACTCTCCTTGCGTTCCGCCCGCAAAGGTTTAACCTGCCTGTAATTTGCCTATGGCAATTTTTATCAACAAAACAGACGGCAGATTGGCAAACGCCGTTTCATTTTATCCTCCATCCGGAGGATTTTTTATTATTGGGCTCTTAATCACTAAAAAAGATCTATGATACACAATCACAAACCAACTGCAGATATCGTCGCTTTCTCAGAGACCGCGCAGAAACTCCGCGGTTTTTTCTTATCAAAAGGATTCGTCGAAGCACATACACAGGATCGACTTTCGATTCTCGCCGCCTGTGAGGATCCGACGACCGTGGCGACGTTCGAATACGGCGGGGAGGTGTGGCCTCTGCCGCAAACGGGCCAAATGTGGCTCGAATACGAATTGCTCACCAACCCCCATCTCCCTGGCGTGTTTTGTCTCTCGACGAGCTACCGCAACGAACCCCATCCAATCCCCGGCCGGCATGAGCGTATGTTCCCCATGTTTGAATTCGAGTCGCACGGCACCCTCGACGATCTGCGCGCGCTCGAAGAAGATCTGTGTGAATATCTAAGGCTCGGATCCAAGAAATCATTCAAACACGCTTCATACGCAGAACTCGCGAGGCATTATGATACTGACGACTTGTCAGCCGCTCACGAGAAAAAGATGGCAGAGGAATTCGGCAGGGTCGTCTTTCTCGAGCACTTCCCCGAGCACACATCGCCCTTTTGGAATATGCGCCGCGATGGGGCGATCGCCCACAAGATCGATGTGATCATCGACGGTATGGAGACGATTGGATCGGCAGAACGATCATCCAACGCACAAGAGATGCGTGAGCGATTCCATACGATCTCCGACGGCAAATACGCACAACTATTGTACGATAAGTTCGGTAAACAACGTGTTGAAAAGGAGCTTGAAGAATTCTTGTCGCTCGGATTCTTTCCCCGCTTCGGCGGCGGTATCGGCATGACACGGCTCATGCGCGCGCTCCAGCCTCTCCCAAGCATGCCGCCTGCCGAAACACTCATTATGACCAGCTGATGGTTAATAATAAGACAACATTTCAAATATCATTGCAAATTCGTACGTCTTGTGGAATACTGTCTTTTTAGGACTGATCTATTCTTGTATTGAGGGATAATCGAGGAGATATCAAAATGGCACCAGAGGCTGGATGCTCACATGACTGGCGCATCGTTCGCCAAACCCGCAACACATGGCGCGAGTGGCGCATCATGTATGAATGCGCGAGATACGGCACCAAGAAAAACGAATTGCGGAAAACACCCGCATGCACCTCTTGCGGTGCAGATCTTCATGAAACACGCGAGGGCGATATCGAGGCCGAGGATGCACTTCAAAAAGAGGTGGATCGCGGCATGTCAGACGGGCTCGCGTACCGCTGCAGTTCTTGCAAGAAAATACACATTCTCCCTTATTTGGAGTGAGAAAATGCTGCGGCGCACTGTGTGCGCTGCAGTTTCTCTTTTCTCTTTTTTTTATTTAACCCGTGATCGTCTTCCCTACAATGTCGTCGTCCTTCTTCTTGGGCGTAATACCGTTGGCGATAAGAATCTTTTCAAAATCATCGCGTTCGAGCGTCTCTACCTCTACCAGCGCCTTGGCGATCGCGTCGAGCGCCTTGCGGTGCTCTGTCATCACATCTTGTGCGCGCTTGTGCGCATGGGTGATGATCGACTTGACCTCGGCGTCGATCTGCGCAGCCACCTCTTGCGACTGCTCGCCCCCTTCGAGCCCGCCACCAAAGAGTGTGCGGCCTACCGCAGCATCATACGCGACAGGCCCCATCTTGTCGGACATACCGTAGCGCGTGACCATGTCGCGCGCGAGCGACGAGAGCACCTGGAGGTCGTTGGAGGCGCCGGTCGTCACGTCGTCGTACACCATCTTTTCGGCGATATAGCCGCCGAGCGATACCGCGATATCATCGAGGAAATGTTTGCGTGAATGCATCCGCGATTCTTCAAAAGGAAGCTTGAGCGTGTAGCCGGCGGCGCGCCCGCGGCTGATAATCGAGATCTTGTGCACCGGATCGGCATGCGGAAGGATCGACGCGACGAGCGCATGGCCCGCTTCGTGATACGCGGTGATCTCTTTCTCGCGCGCATTGAGCACATGAGAGCGGCGCTCGGGTCCGAGCATGACCTTTTCGATACTGCGGATCAGATCATACTGCGTGATCTCGCGGCGGTCTTCGCGCGCGGCGAGGATCGCGGCTTCGTTCATGAGATTGGCGAGGTCGGCACCGGAGAATCCCGGCGTGCGCTCGGCGATCACGGTGAGATTTACATCCGGACCGAGCGGCTTCTTGCGCGCATGAGTCTTCAATATCTCTTCGCGGTCTTTGCGATCCGGCACATCAATGGTCACGCGGCGATCAAAGCGGCCGGGGCGAAGCAAGGCGGGGTCGAGCACATCGGGGCGATTGGTCGCGGCCATGACGATGACCTTTTCATTGGGCTCGAAGCCGTCCATCTCGACCAATATCTGATTGAGGGTCTGCTCACGCTCGTCGTTGCCTCCGCCGGTGCCCGCACCGCGTGCGCGGCCCACGGCGTCGATCTCGTCGATGAATACGATTGCGGGTGAAGCTTTCTTGGCGGTATCAAAGAGGTCGCGCACGCGCGATGCGCCCACGCCGACAAACATCTCGACGAATTCCGATCCCGAAATTGAGAAGAATGGCACGCCCGCCTCGCCCGCGACTGCGCGCGCGAGCAGGGTCTTGCCGGTGCCCGGTGCACCCATGAGAAGCACGCCCTTGGGGATGCTCGCGCCGATCTGGATAAACTTGCCGGGATTCTTGAGGAAGTCGACGATCTCCAAGAGCTCGACTTTGGCTTCTTTGGCGCCTGCCACATCGGCGAAGGTGACCTTTTGATCCTCAGGTCGCACCAAGCGCGCCATCGAGCGGCCAAACGAAAGCGCCTGCATGCCGCCGCCGCGCAGCTGACGCGAGAGATACCAGATCATCGCAAAAAGGAGAATGACGGGGATGAGGAGCGGGGCGAGCGTAAGGAACCAATAACGCGGACCGCTCTGATCCTGGATCTCGATCGTGGTCGACGCGAGCTTCTCGGGAACGATGTTGTAATTCGAGAGTGTCTGTGTGAGAGAATTTTCGGTCTCTTTATGAGAAGTCTTTTCGGTCTTGTCGGTGTAAGTCGCGGTCACTGCGTCACCTGCCACGACAATCTTGGAGATCTTGCTCGCATTGATGTCTTCAGCGATCTGTGAGATCGGCACTTCTTCCTTTTGGGTCAATACGTACTCGCGGACGAGCGAATACCCGCCGGAAAGGAGGAGAAATACGCCGAAGGCGACGACGAGCTGAAACCATATATTCTGCCCCAAAGAAGGTCCTCCGGAAGGCTTTATTGGCTTCTTTTTGTCATGATTTTCCGAGGCTGTCATCGGAGAATTATACACATTTACGTGTCTTTTAAAAGAAGATGGCCGTTGGATCAACGGCCATCTGTCACTTGTGCTTCTGCGATTTTTTGCCCTTTCTACCGGCGTTTTCGCGATATTTTTCTACCAGATCCGCAAGTAGCTCGGCAATGTCCTTCATTAGATCAAGTTCAAGATCATCGATAATTTGTGTCCTCAGCGATCTTTGCGCAAATAATGAAGACTTCTTTGTCTTCCGAGTCTTTGTCTGTGACATACGCCTCTATATTGGTATCCTCCAGATCATTGTCCAGTTGATAATCGGTTAGCAATTTTTGCATACGTTTAATAAAGTCCCTTTCAAAACAAGCGTTTTGAAGGATCTTTTGGGGGACATTGTGCAACGAGATCTCGAATGTGATACCCATCGGAGCCTCCCACTACTATAGCCAATTCGGCTTCTATGAAGCATGATACAGTAATGTCCCTCATCGACAACAAACGGGCGACCTTTGACTACCATATCCTCGAGACGATCGAGGCGGGTCTAGAATTGCACGGATATGAGGTCCGATCTCTGCGGGCAGGCCTCGGCTCGCTCAAGGGCGCCAGGGTCGTGGCGCGCGCTGGAGAGGCCTATCTGGTGGGCGCCACGATCCCCGCTTGGCAGGCAGCCAACGCACCAAAGAGCTACGATCCCGAGCGAACGCGCCGTCTATTGCTCAATCAGAAGGAAATAGCCCGGGTGGCGGCAGCAGAGGGAGAGCAGGGCTTGACAGTCATCCCTATAGCGGTGTATAATAGAAAAAGGAGGTTGAAGCTCGAAATAGCCATCGCGCGCGGCAAGCAAAAGCAAGACAAACGCGAGACCATAAAAAAGCGCGATACCGAGCGAGAGCTGAGACGTACCTTGAAAAATAAACCCCGTAAAAGTAATTTTTAATTACTCACGGGGCACATAGATCGAATGTCGAAATGTGGACCAAAAAGAGAGTCCACGTTTATGGAGGATACTATGCCTAACGCACATCGCACTGCCCCATTCGTCGACGAGGGCGACGACCCGACGTTGAGTTTGCGTCACCTATGGCGTCAACGCGACGCTGAAGAGCGCAATCTTGGCGGCGAACTCGTTCTCCAGGATGGGCGGCGGCTGGCGCGGTCAAGCGAAGAAGACGGCTATTCGTCGCTGCCTTATGGATACGGCGACCCGGTGCCGCTCGACATGATGTTCCGGTAGCATCGCTACCCTTGTGGCGGAGTCGTTGCACGATTCCGCCCCACATTCCGACATTCGATCAACCCCGTAAAACAGCATGGCTGTCACGGGGCAAGCACAGCCAGTCCCCGTGAGATACCAAACTTCACGACAGCTCGAATAAAAGAGAACACCTACATTACTTTTACTCTTACATTCAACAATTGAGAAAGCATCTAGAACTTTTTGTTTTCGTATCTCACGGGGGGTGACTTGGCTTCGACAGGGAAACCGATTCCTGTATGTGCGTCGCAAAGCTGTGGTGACTTTTCAAACCGCCACAAAAACCTAAGTGCGAACAAAGTAGCACGGGCAGTTTTGTCACCTATCCAGATGGCAGATTTGCAGCCAGCTTACGCTCTCGTAGCCTAAGCTCCGTCTCCGAATTTGATCACCTGAGTAGAATTCGCGAGGCGTCAAACCTATCAGGCACTGATACATGCCGCTCGACATGTATCTAAGACAAGAGCTCGGTACACCGTATTTCTGTTCATCTTGATTACGTTGTTCTTAAAAAAACCAGATGACCTACGCGACGTAGACCATACACGACATCTTTCTTTGGACCGGGGTTCAATTCCCCGCACCTCCACCAATTACAAAACACTCCGCTTGAGGCGGAGTGTTTTGTTTTGGAGGTGCGAGTGCAGCAAATCGACTTTGAGACCTTCTTCGCCAAAGCCCCCAAGATGAATCCCGCGCGCAAGCTCATCACCGGCGTGATCTGTGGCGTCCGCGTCGAAGACATCAAGGAGCCAGTGATGCGGGATTCGCTATCTCGACAAACTAATCGACGAGCTGACAAAAGGCAAGCCGATGGAAGAAATCTTGCGGAAGTAACGTGACGATCACTGCGCCTGCGTCATCGCGGCGGACGCTGTAGAGGAAACGCCCATCGCGCCCATGCACGAATCTCGATGCGCGGCGTTATATTGGTACTGGCAAAGCATCGGCTGATGCGTGAGCGGCGCGAAGTACGACGCTGCGTCAAATACATAGAGCGACGCGATGATCGCGATGAGGACGACAAGCCATCGAGACGCGAGTGTGATCACGGACGCCATGAGCGGCGGGATGCGCGGTTGTGCGGTCGAAGACATCACGAGAAAAGACATCGTGAGGATCAGGCCGCCAAACATGGCGACAAACCACAAGGGCGCGACTATAGAGGCCATGAGTGCGACCTCAAACGAGCCGTCCTGCGGCTGCGCAGCCGCGTACGGGACGAATCCGTACTTATAGCCGGCAAGGAGCGCATACGTAAGGAGCGTATAGAGCGACACACCCCACAAAAATCCGATGACCGCGCGCCGCTCACCGACCTGTATCTCCCTCCCCCACCACCAGCACAAAAGCATGAGCACAAATGCCACAAACACAGGTGGCCCCACTTGAGTCCCGAGGAGTGAAAGATTGGATGTCGCGAGAATATCCTTGAGCGTATTGACGAGCGTCGGCGCGACAAATCGAATCCCCACACCCATCAAAATGACAATGGCGGCGGCCAGCGGGATGAGAAAGACTGAGACGGCCATACTCGGACCTTTCGACGCGGTTGCTTGTTTGACATAGGGCTTGAGTGCTTCTGCAAGTGTGGGTTTGCCGTTCACCGGCATCGGCGGCTTTGGCATCCTCTGCAGGCCGACGTCCGGGACTTCAGACGTACGAGGCGCTTCCGGCTTCTGAGCGACAGGTGCTGTGTGCGTAACATCTGTCGGCACGGGCGACTGCTGATCGGCAGCTCTATTGGTGACGGGCGGCGTAGATGGTGTTAGCGGCGTGCTCTTGGGGATAATGCTTTCATGAATAATAGTGGCGAAATCATCCGACATAGACTGAGGCGTCGAGAGTGGCACCGATGACGGCGTCGGACTCTTCGGTACAACGGGTGCCACGGCAAGCGGCACAGCATTGACAGGCGTGATTTCTTCTTGCGTAGAAGGCATGAACGGATTGAAAACGATCATTTCCGACTCTGTCGCTTTTGGCGCACTCGACATCACCTGAACGGGTGGAGCGGTTTTTGGTGCCGAGACCGGAGGTATTGGAGTCGACGCCGGAGTTATGGGCGCTACGGGAGTGGTGGGTTTGGGAGTAGGTGCGGACGCTATGGGAGAGACGGGAGCTGCAGGAGTTGCGGGCACCTTCGCCGGGATCGGCGTATCCGACATAGAGGCCGAAAATACAGCGGACGAAAGCGGCATGGAGTGCGTGATGGGAGTCGGTGCAGACGAAGGTGCCGGTTTTGGATCGGTCGGCGACATCGGTTGTCCTACGGGAAGTAGGGGTGTCTCTTCGGACATATACCCTGAGTATGACATTGTTTTTGCACTCTCTCGACATTTTTCCACACCTTTACGAGTGTCTTCGCGCAGGCGGGCCATCACCAGTGCCACTATGAGCAGGTCAGCGCCACCGGCCAGAGCGCGAGCGTGATCTATATCGGTGACGGTAAGATGCGCGCAAAGTTCCGTACACTTACTGGCACCAAGACCACGGTGCCGTAGCTCCTTGAGAGAGCCGCCCGGTCATATCAATGACGGGGCGGCTTTTTGGTGCTGGACTTCCTTTTCTTCTTGACGAACAGCGTTCCTTTTTGCTCCTGAAGGCTCGAGAAGGCATCCGTCAGGACGTCGAATTTTTCTTGTCGCTCTGGCGGAAGCAGAAGGACCTGCAGCACACGGTGTACCTCCGGCAGTGTCATCCAATAGAATCCGGACAATTCGCCATTGATCCGCAGCTTTTGCGGACCGGTATATGTCACATAGAAGATATAGTAGCGTTTTTTCGTGTACCCCTTCTTTCGAGCACTGGTCGATGCCACACTATACGCGCCGCCATACCCTATGAGCTTGAGTAGGGCGCGGCGGATTCCAAGCTCTTGGGGAATCTCTCGAAAGAGCGCCGCGAGCGCGGTCTCGCCTCTTTCCACGCCCCCTTTCACGATGCCCGGATTAAAATATCCGCCTCCCGCACCATGACTACTCGTGATGATCAAATACTTGCCGCGACGCCGTATAATGGTCGCGACCGTCGCGCGCTCTTCCCCTTCTTGGACACAAGCCCTGACCTCTAGATTGATGCGAGTCCAAAGCTTCTTGGTCAGCGGTTCGAAGATCATGTGTCCGCTCCTCTTTTTTGAACAATGCTCGCATTGTTGTACAGGAAAAATCTGAATTATCAATGCTGGCGGCCCCTCGTAGTCAGACTACGAGGAATCGCTTCCCTTTTTACCCAAATACCTATATCCTCTCCCTCGGAGAGACGATAGGGTCTCGAATAGAGGAGTTAATGGGTATGGAAGAGTCTCGCGCACTGGAGCTCATGGAGCGGGCTGGGGTACTTCTTTACGGCCACTTCGTCTACACATCCGGCAAGCACGGGCATGTATACGTCAACAAAGACCGGATATACCTCAATCCCGTGATCTGCTCGGAACTCTGCTACGGACTCGCGGAAGAGTTTGTGGATCTTGGTGTCGAAATCGTGGTCGGACCTGAAAAAGGCGGCATCATTCTCTCACAGCTCGTTGCGTTGCATATGTCCGAACTCATTGGTCTGGATGTACAGGCAGCATTTGCTGAAAAAGATGGTGGCGGTTTCATACTGAAGCGCGGCTATGATGAGGCCATGTCCGGCAAGAAGGTCGCGTTTGTAGAGGACATCCTCAATACTGGAGGATCGGCGGAAGGGGGCATAAACGCTGTGCGACGTTGCGGAGGCCATGTGGTTGCTGTTGGCGCATTATGGAATCGCGGCGGTGTCACCGCATCAATGGTCGGTAGCGTCCCCCTGCTCACTTCGCTGGTCAACAAACCGTTTGAGGCGTGGGACGAATCCGATATGCCCGATGACCTCAAGAAAATACCGATCAACACCAATGTCGGCAAGGGAAAAGAATATCTTGCAAAGCTTAGTCAGCAAACAGACTGATCAAAGACAATCATGCCGGCACTCGCCAGAGTGCCGGCCTTTTCTTTTTTTGATTTGTGTGTAAAGTACTCGCGGAACTTGCTCAACGCGACCGAGCAACTATAGGGAGTAGAAACATGATACCTGGACCCAATTTGCCGACCACGGAACGACACTTCGCAGATAGCCTCGTCGAGGCCGCCTATGCGAAAAAAAGTATTCTCGTCGCCGGTCTCGACCCACAGCTCCGTTACATTCCCGTGCACTTGAGGACGCTTATGGCCAACTTGTACGGAAAGAGCTTCGAGGGGATTGGTCGTTTATTCCTCGAGTTTAACAAGAGGAGCATTGACGCCATCGCCGAATTCGCAATCGCAGTCAAACCTCAAATGGCTTTCTACGAAGCCTACGGAATGTGGGGTATCTGGGCTTTTGAGGAGACGGTCAAGTACGCCTACGACAAAGGATTAATTGTCATCGAAGACGCAAAGCGTGGAGACGGCGGTGACACCGCCGACGCGTACGCAGATGGACATATCGGCGAAGTCCCGTGGTGGTCCTTGAATGAAAATGCTCCCGAGGAGCTCTCCCGTATACGTTCCCCTCTTCGAGTCGACGCCGTAACCGTGCATGGATACATCGGGGATGACTGCGTGAAGAGATTTGTACGACCATCAGTCAATAAGTATGGTACCGGTATCTTTGTCGTCACCAAGACCTCGTTCAAGCCAAACTCTCGTGTCGAGCAGTTGGATACGAAGTCAGGACTCAAGGTATGGCAAGAACTGGCAGAGATGATCAATGAATGGGGCGTCGGCACTGAAGGCATCTACGGATACCGTAATGTCGGCGCGGTGATGGGAGCCACGTATCCGGAAGACGCGCCTTGGATGCGCGCTGCTTTGCCCTACTCATGGCTTTTGGTGCCGGGATACGGCGGACAAGGAGGCACAGCCGATCAAGCAGTCGCTGGCGCAAGACGAGACGGTCTCGGCTGTGCGGTCAACTCTTCACGTGCGATCACCTTCGCATACATGAAGGGACCCTATCAGACCGATCCGGAAAAATATGCCGACGCGGCCGCTCTAGCAGCCAGGACCTCGCGCGATGAGCTCAACGAAGCCTTGCAACGAGCAGGCAAATATTCTTTCTGAAAAAACACGCCACGCGAGACCTTTGGTTTCGCGTGGCATTCTTATTGAAAAAGAAAAGCCCGCGCAGTGGCGAGCTTTATAGGACAAAGATCAACGTCAGTCATGGGAATCTGGCTGTCCATACGGTATTAGTCCGGCATGCATGGCATAGATCTCGATGAGAGTGATCGCTTCATTGATCTGATCCTGATCCTTGGACGTCAACATATCATAGACCGATCGATAGTTGCAGACAGGAACATACCCGGTTTTCTGGAGATGTATATAGCCGCACCCCACATACCCGAGCTTATGGAACGTAACCTTCACATCAGCATAACCAACGACAAACATCCATTCCCTACTCTGCCATTTCCCTTGCTCGCTGAGTGCCGGAGCAAGGGCATCTTTTGTCATTGCCTGCCGATTTCTGGCCATTTGCCGCATCTCTTGCGACGTGGCCACATCCGCCTCGTACTGTTGCTCTGCGACCGCACTCCCTATGGACATGAAAGCGACTACAAACCCAGTGATGACGCACTTCATCATCTTTTCACTCCTTCCAATCTACTTCCATCTTTGGCATCGACACTCTGCTGCAACCATGCCATGTGAATCATTTTTGCACAAACAGCATGAAAATAGGGTGGATAACAAATAATATAAGTCTTCAATACGCTACACTGTACCTATGCTTCTCATCCACAGAAATGGATCTTTTACATCTTTTCCTTTTTATCTTTTCGTACTGGTGTTTGCGCTTATTTCAATACTATATACTACCCCCGCACACGCCGACATTACCGGATGCCCCGCCGGGACGGTCCGAAAAGCGACCACCGAAGATGTATCTAACTTCCAAAAATTAAACGGATCAAACATACCCCTCAGCACTTGTCTGAGCCAGACACTCCTTGATCAGCTCGGTCTCAATAATACTGGGGCATTGCAGTCCCAGCAGGAATTGGCCGGCTTTGTGTGTCCCGGTTACAAGGTTGGCTACGATTCAACCCTTAGTGCCGCCACACTCAAGCAGACCAATGTATACTTCACCTCGCCTAATCAGGGGATGGATCCAAAATTCCTCGTATGTGCCGCCAAGTTCTTGAATGCCGCTAAAGCACAGGGGCTGAATCCGTGCATCACCGCCGCACTGCGCACGGTCGCACATCAAAGGGCCTCATGTCTGGACACTAGCAATACGGTGGTCTGCGGACGCAAAAACCAATGTACAAATTTTTCTTCATGTCCGCATGTCGGCGGCATCGCCTTGGATATCAAATCACAATCCGGCAGACAGACCGAGCTCCAAAGGCTTGCATCCAACATGAATCTTATTTTTACATTGCCTACGACCGATGCAGTACATATGCAGCCTCAATCGTCTTGCAGGGGGGCGGGCTCTGCGACAACCCCCACTCAATCCCCCAGTAGCACAACACCCGGCTCTCAACAGCCCTCCACCACAGGCACTCCTCGATCTCCCGCTCAAGACCCTGACATAGCTGATCCTTCGACGGAAAATCCTTTTTATCCCGTCGGTGGAAGCTGCCAAATCGGTTACGTCCTCTACAACGGCCAATGCATACCATCTAATTCTCCTCTCACTTGTCCGCTCGGATCAACAGCAACGGCTGTATCTATGGACCCGATTGATATACGGTGCTTGCCCACTCAATCTCAATCATACTGCCAATTCGGGTACGTCTTTGCCAATGGACAGTGTTTGCCCACTCAGTGCAACGGCTCTTCGGCCTATGCTGTCTACAACGGTCAAGTAATCAGCTGTACCCAGCAACAATACAACCAGCAATGTCCGCAGGGATCCCTGATGATCAATAATCAGTGCGTACCTTTCTCCCAAAACCAAAATATGCCACAAATGGGAGGTCAACAACCCGGCGGGATGCAAGGAGGAATGCCTCCAGGCGGCGGAGCGCCGACCGGATCACAATCTCCGAGCGGCACAGTGCCCGCAGGGAGCACCCAGACGGGAGGGACTGGCACTTCGGGCCAGGGCTCCACGGTGATAGACAGTTCACAGTGCACACCACGCGTAGCTTGCCAAAGTGGCGTCGTTTACCAACAGACGAATCTCTGCGCAATGCAGGTGCTTCAGACCTGCCAATACGGCTGTGCGACAGACGGAGTCAACTGCGCCACGGCAACCTCCACCTCATCGACCGGGACGACCACCGGCACTGCAAACACGCCTCTGAGTACTATCCCCTCGCGCATCCTCGAGCAGATCGAGCGCCTGACCGGCGCGGGCACAGCGGCTCCGGTTCCCATTATCAACAGCACTGTCCTCACCGAGGCGGATATAAGCGCGATCCGGCTGCAGGGCCTGGGCAACGGTACCCCCCTGAGCGACATACTTCCCTCGACCTTCAGCGGATCGCGCATGATCTACCCCAATGGTATCCCCGATATTTTCATACCGATCAACACCTTCGAACAAGCTTCCCCGAACGGATTCAACGGCATCGCCAGCGAATCCTACTCCCCTTCGCAGTTGACCCTCCTGCAGAGTGCTTTTAGGAACATCCGCTGGACGATCGAGGGCATCCTGACCTATCTGCGCATCATCCAACAACCGACGCCCACCTCTCTCTAGAGCCTATATTTTTGACTCCACCCGTGGTACAGTAATCGCTACAAATGGGATTCACCAAATACACGTCACAAGCGGAAAAGGAGCGCGTCCGGATGAACGAGGGCATACGTGCGCGTGAAGTACGCGTCATCGGCCCCGAAGGCGAGAACGTCGGCGTCTTGCCGATACGCGAAGCCCTCGATAAAGCCGCCGCTCTGGGCCTCGACCTCATCGAGATCTCCCCCAATGCCAATCCCCCCGTGGCCAAGATCACCGATTACGGCAAGTACAAGTACGAACAAAAGAAAAAAGACAAGGATGTGAAGGCCAAAGCCGTCGTGACCGAGACCAAGGTCACCCAGGTCAAGATCGGCACCTCCGAGCGCGATATGCACATTAAGGCCTCAAAAGCGGCCCAATGGCTGAGGGAGGGTCACCGGGTCAAAGTCGACCTATTCCTCTGGGGGCGCTATAAATATATGGATTTTGAGTTCCTCAAAGACCGTCTTGAGCGTTTCCTTGCAATAATCCCGGAATCGTATAAAATCGCCGATGAGATCAAGAAAAGCCCCAAGGGCCTCTCGGTCGTGCTTGAGCGTGATACCTCCAAGAAAGCAAGCGCCCCTGTTAAGGACAGGGCACCTGTGGCCCCAAAGGAGCCTCTCCCCGAGGCAGACGTAGCTGAAGCGGAAGAAGAATAAACCTATGAAAACCAACAAATCATTCTCAAAAAGACTGCGTGTCACTCGCACTGGCAAGATCGTTGCCCGCGCTCCGGGCCAAAACCATTTCAATGCCAAGCAATCCGGCAGTAGCCGCATGCGCCACGCTCGATCAGTGAGCATCAATATGTCCATCAGTGATCGCAGTCGTTATTTGCCAAGTTGAGTTCGTATTTTTTACTATACCCTAAACCCTAATGGCTAATCACTATTCCGTATGTCACGCGTCAAACGAGGTACCACAAAGCTTAAGCGCCGCCGAAATGTCTTGGCTCAGACCAAGGGCTACCGCTTCGGCCGCTCCACCAAAGAGCGCACCGCCAAGGAGGCCATCTTCCATGCAGGCCGCAATGCGTTCCGCGACCGCAAGACCAAGAAACGCCTTGCCCGCAATGTCTGGACCATCCGCATCAACGCTGCCGTCCGCCCGATGGGTATCTCCTACTCCAAATTCATCGACACCCTCAAGAAAGGCAACATCGCCCTCGACCGCAAGGTCATGGCCGATCTCGCCAAAGACCACCCGGAAGTCTTCACCCGCTTCATGGGCGAGGTCAAATAATTTTGATGTCAAAGAAAAGCCGCGACTCGTTGAGTCGCGGCTTTTTTATATCTGAACCCATTATGAGAGACAACGATGTGACCATAGATAGTTCCACACTTCGGAAAGCGCCTCGATGTGTTGGGTATGCTCTCGATAATACGCAAGTGTCTCATCCCGTCTTGTCGAATCCGCTTTGGTTAGCATACAGTGCTCGGACGTCACCACTTTGTATCCGCGCGCTACCGCATCCTTCACCGTCGCCAGCACGCAATGATCCCGGTCATATCCAAGAATCATGAGATGCTCCGGTCGGACACGTTCGATCTTGGCAGCGATCCCTTCACCTTCGAACCGACAGGGATCGACAAAGGCACTAAAGTCTCCCTTGTAAGCCTGATGCTCTTTCGGTATATAAGACTGGAGCGACTCACAGGTGACTTCGTCACCATCTGACCATTCATCAGTCGTATGGACCGCAAATGTCGGGATCTTGAGTTTGTACGCAATACGCACCGTATCGATGATGGCATTGAACCCTGCCCTAACCGATCCATGCGGATACTCGATATCGAGGGATGTTAATCCTGTAGCCTTATATCCTCCTGACCCAAAATTTTCGAAATCAATCGCATATCCTCGCTCATGATCTTTGACAACCTCTTCCCAGTCTTCGGACACATCTACAACAAGTACCGCGAACGGCACCCGCTTATCGGCCAATACACTCATCTCTGTTGTTCCTTTTGTTAAAGAACACTTCCTTAGAGATACCTGTTGAGATATAAAATGTCAATGGAAAAGTCTCCAGAAGAGTTCACCCGCTTCATGGGCGAGGTCAAATAAACCAAAACACAATAAACCAAAAAGCCCCGACAAGGGGCTTTTTGTTGCCGGTTCACTCCTTGGACCAGGTGTCGAGCTTGTAGTCCTCGGCTTCCCAACCGATCAGATTCATAAGCACTTGCAAAGACGATGCCGCACCCGAAACGGCAAGAAAAAGGATGACATACCACGCCCAGGGAAAGACGAAGTAGCAAAATGTGACAATGAGTCCCGCCCACATGCCGATACACCACGGACAACGCACCAAGTCATAGAGTGTGCCTCGCGCACCGCGCTTAGCCGGCACCACTTCGACGAGCCGCTTGCCCGACACATCGGTGATACGCACCTCCATGAAGTATTCGCGGAAGAATCCGGTGATCGAATCATAAACGACGAGCCGCACGATCCGCATCGCCGCAAAAGCCATGAGAATCGCATCAAAAATGGGGACCGACACTGGGAAGCCACCACGGATCATCCATATACTCCAGACAGAGACGATCAGGACAGCGAGAAAAAAGACCGCAAAAAAGATATTCCAGTCATTCTTGCCGTCATCAAGGCGAAAAGCGGACGGGTCCATGAGGTCACTCTAATCGCTCGCCCATGGCTTTTACGTGAATGAAAAAATCCCACTTGAAGCTTTTTTAGATCCACAAACTACGAGACCGCGAGATAAAATTTGTTTTCAGCTTTTTCAAACCTGATCTTGAATTGTGGAAAGAAAGTAGCCTGCCCCAACAATCCATCCATAGGGAGATTCTTCCCAAAGAACACCGGGGCTTTATACGAGATATTAAAATCCGGGACAACGATCTTTACTTCTGTATAAAAACCGTCGAGCGAACCGATGCCACCAAGTATTCCTTTTCTTCCCATTGACTCATCGATCCCGAGTGACTCCGCGATATTAGCGTGAAATACCGTTCCATCAGTACCAGAGTCGATCATTGCCAAAATCGGCACCATGTCACGCCCATCGAGCGTCCAAACCTCAATATTGATCATTGGTCGATGAACCCAGCTCATGCCGGGTCCAGCCTGAATCTTGTAGTCGTATGCTTTCCACTTGGGCCGTGTCATGTAAAGGAAAAACTGTATTCCATATCCGAACGCAATACCCTCATGTACACATAATCATTCCTGTGCTCACCTAGGCGGTCCCTGAGGATCTTGAGATTACTTGCGCAATCAACGAGTTTGTCGTGATTCTTCGTCAGGGCGACCCACTTTTCTTCATGTTCCTTGGTGAGGATCTTGGTAAGGTCAGCGTTTACCTTCATATGTGCAATTGTAGCATAACCGCATTTATTGCAAATCATATGGGGGGGTTCCCGCTAGGGATTCTATAAAATCACCCGCGCCATATAATTCACGGCCGTGAATTATATGGCGCATTTGTTTTTACGCAAAATTTACTGTGTTTTACAAGATCACCTCGGCGTTCTTGCCTGTCGCCGACCATCCGTCGTGACTGTTGTAGACCGGGACGCCTATTGACTTGCGTTTGTTGACCATTTCGATCAGGCGCTCCACGAGTGCCTTGGCGTCGGAATCAAAGATGATGTTGGCATTGGGGCGGTGTGCAGCATCGATCACGAGCTTGAGGAGCTCGTCGGTATCCCAATTGCCCTCGAGAATGCCCATCGGCTTTTGGTCTTCAAATGCTACAGAAAATTCATTCAAGGTGCCAATGCGGCCTGGGCCGATGATCATCGCATCCGAGGAGCGGACGAAGAGCAGATCGCGCCCCGAATATCCAAATCCGGTATAGACGATCACATCCATGAAATCGAGTGGGAGCTTGTAGGTGCCCACATGCTCGTCCTCGGTCGCGGCGGGAGAGAATCCTATGGAGAGGCCGCATTCATCCTTGGCACCCTGTGCGCTAAACATCGGGAAGCCAGTGGTAGCACCAGTCGTGATGATCGCACCTTGGCGCGCAATTTCGCGGCCGACTTCCTTGGCGCGCTCAAACACATCGAGACCGAGGTGTGCCAGATCCGCCGACCCGGATACACCGATCTTGATGATGCCGTATCCGTCGGGGACGCGGCAGAGTTTCTTGGGCGGGGCACTATGATTCGGATTCGCATTACGTTTTGCCATGATGTTATTATATCACCTCAAAAACACACCTTTCTTTGTAGTCATTGGTAATGAAGTGGCGGCTACAGCGCATCACTCGGCACCATGAGGACTTGCGGTTCGAGGGAGAATGCCTGTGGCACGGTGAATGTCTCGAAGAGGAAGTTTGGCGAGTACAGGTTTGCCACCATCCATACTTTGCCGTCCTGGCCGACAGGTACATTCGCGACCTGAACCTTGCCTGCATCACGACGCTCGGAGGCGATGAGCGCGCCGGTCGAATCGTAGAACTTCGGTGCGGAGGCGCCAGCGGCAGCACCTTGGGGAAGATAGAAGACGACCTTTTGCTGACCTTTTGGAACGTAGAAGTAGAGTTTGGTGGCCTGGCCCACCACACTCGGCATAAGGAAGCTCTGCATTGTGATCGGCACCTCCTTCCAAGTCTGGAATTTGAACGTGCCGACTCTGGCGCCTGTTGCATGGAAGCTGATCTTGTAACGGCCCGGGGCAAGCGGAATGCTGAGCTCCTCCCATGTCGGATTGATAATATTGCCATACGAGCTGGTGGCCAATGCGGTTACCACACGATTGTAAACGGTATTTCCTGCCGTATTGGTGATCGTGATGCGATTGTTCACAAATCGCGATATGCGCAGAGGGAGATTCGAGAGTCCGCTCGGAATTTCAAGTGTTACATCCGCATCCCCAGCGGTAAACATGTGTGGCCCCCACTTATCGGTCGTAGTCGGCGTCTGCCACGAGATCGTCTGGAGCGGCACGAGATTTCCGGTATATTTCTTGATCGTGAAATCCGGCGCGGGATACTTGCTTATGCCGTCGGAAATGAGTGCGAGGATTTCGGCATGCGAGAGTTTGTGGACACGCGCCCAGCCGGGGCCCGGATGCAGAGGATCGCTGAAATCGAATGCGACAAGAACAGATGGGTCCACTGGGGCAACATCTCTATCAAAGATTCGCATCGTCTGCACCATATGAGAATCGCTGATATCGAAGATGTGTTCGGCGAGCAACATCGCTTTTTGTGTCTTCACTGCCGTATCGGTCGCATTGAGAAGCTCATCGCGCAGGCGCAGATACTGAACATATCCCGCATAATCATCGATGCGCGCTTGGACGGCAGGATTACTGACCGCAAGCCGCTCTGCTTCGTTGATATCTTGATACGAAGCACTAAGCTCCGAGGAGATAGGCATGTAGCTTGTGGACCAACGCTCCAGCATCCGCTTCATAGGCGCCTTGGCGGGACCGAAGGCGAGCGTGTACCATTCGTCGATAAGCGCCTTGTCGTCGAGATTGATGTCCCACATGAGGTGCTGGGCAAGGTAGTGGCCGATGCCCATAGCGCCCATACCATAACTGGATTCGGCATTTATGCCCTTGATGTTGTTGGTATAGTAGTGGCGTAGCTTGTCCGCTATGTGGAGGTAATCGAACGTCGGCTCTTCATGCGTCCAGTCGGGAATCGACCAGTAGTCGTATACTCCCATCCTCGGGGCTTTCGTCTTCCATAACGCGATCCACTCTTCAGTGCTCAAATCCGCAGTTTTCTTGCCGCCACGGAATGCAAGTGCCGGTTGGATGATGAAGTTGGGCTCGAGCGGGAAGCTCGGAGGATCTGCGCGTGCCACATACGCAAGCATGATGACCGATGTATCGGGAAATTCTGCGCGCACCATGCGTGCACACTTGTTGCCGATGAAGAATTCCTGATCGGCCTCCGAACCATCACCTACTCCTTGTGCTTGCAGTTCGGCGTAGTTGTTGCCTTCTCCGCCACCGTCTGATGGCTCCACGCTCACCGTCTGATAGAAAGAGCCTCCCGGCAAAGAGCGTGTAGTCCGAAATGCTTTCAGAATATAGTTGCAAAAGAGATTGACCACATCAGGATTACCGGCGTTGAGCTTGGCGATGATGTTGAGATCATGTGTACCAGTGTATGCCGGCACCGCCTTGATGTAGTCATGCGTAGCCGCATCCCATACGTATGCACCTTTCCCTGGCCCGGCGAATGGCGTCCTGAAGAGTGGAGAATACGCACCATCTATCTTTGCCAGATACTCAGGGTGTGCTTTCAGGGTGCTCACATTTGCTGTGATAAATGCTTCGCCGGTGGCATGCCCGAGCGATTGACCGCCATACCTCATACGCCGTTGCCAATCGGCGGTATCTTTGACAAAGACCCTCGTCCCATCATCCGCGTTGCCCCAGTTATAGCCCCACCCGCGATACGTGGCAAAACCACCTGTACCCGCATACGACCGCGTAAAGAACGCCGGCTCTACGAGCTTATCGATCGTGAGCGTGACGTTGCCCTTTTTCGGCACGATCGTCCAATTGCTACCCGACATGAGCCAACGTACACCGAGCTGTTCGAGATAGTAGTACACGCCGTGCGAGAGACCGTGCTCGTCGTTGGCGATGATCTGGAGCCGTGTGGCATTGCCGCGAATGAGGAAAGCTTCGGGTCCTTTGCCGTTGAGCTGTGCCACAGTATCAGCAGGAGCAGAGGGAGAACTCGTAAGGATGAGATTGATGCCGGGAGCAGTGGCGTACTGACCGAGGTAGAAGTCCGTGCCGGTCATCTGTTTGAGGTAATTTTGAAGATCGGCAATAACCGGCTTGAGGATGGTCGAGGTAGCGGCTCCTGGCTGTGGTACGACGATTCTGCCGCCGTATGCTGTGTAGTATAGAGACGCATTGATGATGTCATAAGTGAAAGAAGTCACCGGGGACGCCGCCTTGGTGCCCTTGCAGGCGATGGCGCGGATGATGGTGGAGGTGGCGATATTTATTCCACCTGAATATAAGTTGCCGGACGCACAGGTAGGAACGATTCCATCACGGCGATAGCGGATCGTGGTGCTTGCGGAGAGATAAATAGTTTGCGGCGAGCTTTTGTAAGTACCGGGAGCAGGTGTGACGCTCAGGTATGAAGTGCTTCGCCCTAGGAGATTAATCGTCGTCGAAGCGACATTCCCCGCGGTATCGCTTGCGGTGGCTGTTGCGGTATAGGGAGGGATCGTATCTTTGGGACCGAGGTTCACACCGTCGAGCTTGAATTGCACGCCGGTGATGCTGCTCGTGCTGCTTGCGGTCGCCGCGAGATTGACGACGCCAGCCACTGCGGGAGTAGTGCTGATATCAGGCGAGATGATCTTGATGGAAAGAGGACCTGCTGAAGCAGTGAGCGCCAGTGCGGGAGCGGAGACCAGTATCGATGTATCGGTAGTATTCGAAGGAATCGTACTATCTGATGTTGGCACTGACTCAGGTGGCGGAAATGCCGCACTGCCGCCGGAAAACCCGCCACTTGAAGAGACAGGGGCGGAAGATCCTCCTCCACCAGAGGATCCTCCTCCCCCGCCACCTCCGCCACCGCTTGCGGGTACGGGTACGGGTGCGGGTGCTCCGCCTCCTCCACCAAATGGCGCTGGCGTCCCCCCTTCATTCGGCGATGGTGTGGTGTCGGGCGGTGGTGTCGCCGGACGACGCACCTCATTGATGACTGCTCTGGTTAGTCGACCCACATGTCCGACTTGTTCCAGGTTGTGCTGCGCTTGCAGCTTCTTGACCGCAGCTTCGGTAGCTTTGCCGAAAAAGCCGGTGGCGCTGTCTGTGGAAAGGAGGTTTTGCGCGATGAGGAATTGCTGGAGAGAAGTAACGTCGTCACCACGGGAGCCGATAGCGAGAGTGCGGGTGATCTCGGAAGTCTGTGTGGAAGGTGTCGCAGGAATTGAGACGGGCGTGCCGCCAAATGCGGCGATCTTTTTTTGTAGCTGTGCTACTTGGGCGAGGAGTTGTTCGACCGGTGACTGGGTGGTTGCGGGATTCGTCTCGGCTTGCGGTGAGCTTGTCGAATCCATATCGGGAGGAATTGCGGATGCGATGCTTTCAAGCGCGCGGCGTGTCTTGGGGCCAATGGCTCCGTATCCTGTTGTTGCGGGTGATCCGCTTGAGACAATACCGCGTGCATTCTGGAATTGCTTGACCGCCGCTTCGGTGAGTGCGCCAAAGAAGCCGGTGGCGTTGCCGGCTTCGAGGAAGCCTGCGGTAATGAGTGATTGTTGGAATGCAAGGACGGATGCACCGCGAGAACCGCGGGAAAGGGACGAAGAGTTGCCTGCGGAACTTGCGGGAACAGTGCCGGCCGCTCCACGGCATTTCATCTGCGCGTTGGTGCATGTGCTACCGTCTGGGACATAATAGAGAGTTTGACCTGCAGCACACGTAGGTGGAGCGGATGGGCAGGCGGCGGATGGTGTTGATTGTGCACTCGCATAGAAAGTGGCTGAAAGCTGTACGCCAACTGTGAAGATGAGGAGCGGGATCGCAAACATTATGCGTTTTCGTGGGATAGGCATGATGGGGAGATTAATGAGAGTGACCCTGGTACAGGATTATTGTGTCATGGGGGGGGTGGGATGTGTTTTTTGTGGTGGGGATAACTTACCAATCGATCTCGATCTTTTGACCTTGCTCGGGTGCTATTGCTTCGACACCGAGGAAATCGCGGATGCGCTGGGAAAGAAACATCTCGGATTTTGGCTCCCCCATCACGACAAACACGCGCTCCAATGAATCACCCAATTGCTCGACGAATTCCATAAGCCCGTCGCGGTCGCGATGACCGGAATACCCAGTGAGTGTGGCGATCTGCGCACGCACACGGATCTTTTCGCCGTCTATAGTGACATGTTTATTACCATCGGCGATCTGCCGACCAAGCGATCCTGGTGCCTGGTAGCCGACGAAAAGCACCGTCGCCTTCTCGTCGGGCAAATACTGTTTCTCGTGTGAGCGTATACGCCCGCCGGCCGACATCCCCGCACCGGCGATGATGACCTTGGGATTTGGCGCATTGTGGATCTCGTGTGATTCGGACGCATCGGCCGTAAGCTTGAGCCCGCCAAAGGTGAAGGGGTCATTGCCAGCTTCAAAGCGCGCGCGCACCTGCGCATTCAAGAGATCTTTGTGGCGGCGAAATACCTCGGTGATCTTGATCGCGAGCGGCGCATCGAGATACACGCGGATCGGCTCCATGGCGCCGTCTTCGATCATCTTTTCGATCTCGTAGAGCAGTATCTGCGTACGCTCGATCGAAAAAGACGGGATCAAGAGCACGCCGTTGCGCATACGCGTATCCTCGATTGCGCGGCGCAGTATATCGGTGCGATCATCGCGACCCTCGTGTAGGCGATCTCCATACACACTCTCCATCACTACATAATTCACTCCTGCGGGAGCTTCGGTGTCGTTCAAAAGAGGCTCGGGAGAATTCCCCAGATCACCGGTGAAAAGGATGGAACGCGATGATGGAAGGTCAGACCTTCCATGGAAGGTCTGACCTTCCATCGCATGGGTAACTTTCACCATCGCCGCGCCCAGGATATGCCCTGCGTCAAAAAATTCGATCGTCGCGGACCCTACTTCAAAAGGATCGTGGTAATCCTGCGTGCGCCAGAGCGTGAGCGCCGCCACTACATCCTCTTTTTGATAGATCATCTCGCATCCGTGGCGCTCTACGTCCATTTCCATTACTTTGATCGCATCCTCAAACATGAGCTCGGCGAGGTCTTTGGTGGCGGCGGTCGAGTAGATCGTACCCTTGAAGCCGTCATGTACGAGCTTGGGTATCCGGCCGATATGATCGGCATGCGCGTGGGTCACGATGAGTGTGTCGATCGATCGCAGATCATATGCAAAAGGCATGCCATTGCTGGTATCGCAGACATGTTCGCGCTCAAGCGCACCGCAATCAAAGAGTATCTTCACACCTGCCCCGCGTCCATTTGCGGGGTCACCGGCGTCAAGCAAGAAATTGGCACCGGTCACGGTGCCCGCTCCCCCATAAAATGTCACTGATGCTTTGCCTGAGTGGTCTTTCATTAAAGTATTCTAACATCTCCAATGAAAAAACTCCCCGATATAAAAATCGCGGAGTCCTTTCGAAGCGGCGGGTACGACGAACCTGGGAAATCCAGGTGGGTCGCCTAAGCCATCAAGCGCAATGCATGAAGCAAAATTAGCATCCCGTTTCGTTATCCAAGAGGTGTTGTACCAGCCGCTGAATAGAGTATAGCACTACACGCTGATGAATCCAGACCAACGAATGGTGCTGAAACACCGGTTAGTTGCGTTTTTTCCGTAAATAGTTGTATTCGTGCCAAATGAGTCCTATTATCAAAACATCCATTGCGGTTATCAATAATAACCAGAAAGAATGTGTGAAATTGAATCTATACAACTGATAGAGGATAAAAAGCAGAAAGACGATCATACCCGAGGGGTAATATGACAGCTTTTCCCTGATAAGCCCTGTTATAAGAAACATTTTAATGACTCCGTGACTCAACAAGAAGAAGGCGAGAAAGTGCTGTGAACCAATAGAGAGACTTTGTGCGGAATGGAGAAGGTTGTATGAGATGAAGTCTCGCGGATCTTCCGTGAGTTCATCTTGTGTGATCGCCAGAACGAGCTCGAGTAAAAACTGTTGGCTTATAAAGTACACCAAAATACCGCCGATAATTTCAAACAGCGCGATAATACCCTTGCCGATGAGGCTTATCTCGAATAGGAGATGAATATTCTTTTCTTCAAGAAGTTTCTTTATGCCGGACATACTTGACGAAACAATACAGCATATTCTCTAACTTTGAAACTCAACTTGAAATGAATACATTCCCATCCCACATGTTCCCTGCAAGGTCGTTACCTGGGGACTACCCAGATCAATCTCGGTCGTTCCGGATGGCGGGAGGAACGTGCTGACGTTCATACTCGGAATACGGAGCGAAGATGAGCAATCAAACGTGCCGTTTGTCTTGACTCTCAAGACAGTCGGCATACCTGCTTTCGCCACACTCTTTTTCGGAAAGTAGCCGCCTTTCGCCGATATTTCAATGATCTGCTTGCCGTCTTCAATACTGACATTATGTGCGGAATCCGCGGACGATGGGGATCCACGGGTCGCCATTATGAATGCTCCCCCTATAATGGTTACTGCGACGATGATAGACAATATAATTCCTTTCATAGATAAGATGATTAGAAACTGAATAATGGCGGGACAAGGCCAATGACAACAAAACTATTGATCAGATTGACCACGGCGAACAAGATAACGATGAGCCCCGCTGTCTTGAAGAAGACGCCGGCATATGCGCGATCGTGGATACTGAACGAACTGAAACTGATGAGACCGAGCACGGGCAAGGTACCGAGCGCAAATGATCCCATCGTGAAGGCACCCGTGAGGAAGCTCCCCGTCGAGAGTGTGTATATCTGCATCGACTGGGTGAATCCGCACGGCAGGAAGAACGTAGCGATACCCACAAGAAGCGGTGTGAGTGTGTGGTTGAGTTTGGATGCGCCATAGGCGTGCCGCGCCAAGAATCTTGGCATTGAGGGCTGCAATCGCTTCGACCAGTGGAACACATCGAGCAGATTGATGCCGAGTATAAGCATCACAATCGCGATGAGCATACTCAATACAAACGTCGCTGTTGTGTTGAGCGCAAATGCCGACCCGATCGCTCCGATCACGCCGCCAAGCACGAAGAAGGATACGAGCCGCCCGGCATGAAATAAGAGTTGAGGTTTTACTTTGTCCCCCTCTTTGGCAAAGGTCGCAGACATCGAGAGCACCAGCCCGCCCACCACCGCCATACAGGTAGAGAGCGATGCGACTATGCCGACCGCGAATGCCGTACCATACGAGACCGTCCCCGTGTTCACCAGATTGACAAGACCCGCCTTTTGCAAGAGCAGAAACCCGACCGCAAAAGCAAGCGCTATGGGTAGCGCCAACTTGAAGTCGGTCCACTGTGCGACGTGCCTCTGTCTCTCGACGGATAGCGAGTACCCGTGGGGTTTCAACACTTCGCTCAAGTCTCGCGCAATATACTCCGGCTCTTTGTCGCCGAAGTCTCCGGTCACTTCGACACTGTGATGTTTGAGTGATGCTTTGGCTAGGGACACCTCGGACAGATCGTCTAATTCGCTTTCAATGAGTATCGGGCACGCGGTACAGTGCATACCGGTGACATGGAGTGTGTAAGTTTTCATATTTATTTTTTACTGTTGATGGCATGCTGGATAATATCGAGGTTGCAACTCTTATATTGCTTGCACCATGCTTCACATTTCTGCGCCCACTCGGCTTCACGATACGAGAGACCACATTCGGGACACATAAATACCTCATCTGTTTTTTTATTCTGGTTCAACTTCTTCATATACTTAGAGTGATTTTGATTTGATGCGTAATGAGTTGGTGACTACCGAGACGCTTGAAAACGCCATGGCGAGCCCCGCAAATACCGGATTGAGCAACCAGCCGAATACAGGATAGAACAATCCTCCCGCGAGCGGTATGCCGACGATGTTGTAGATAAACGCCCAGAAGAGATTCTGTTTGATGCCGCGCATCGTCATCTTCGAGAGATTGATCGCTTTGACGAGCTTGGAGATGTCGCCGTGGAGGAGCGCAATGCCAGCCGTCTCGATCGCTACATCCGTCCCCGTCGCCATGGCGATGCCGACGTCGGCTTGTGCGAGCGCGGGCGCATCGTTGACACCGTCGCCCGCCATGGCCACGATCCGTCCCTGTGCCTGGTATTTTTTAATCGTGTTGAGTTTGTCTTCGGGTGTTACCTCGGCGATCACTTCGTCGATACCGACCCGCCTTGCGATATGCGCGGCGGTGTTCTTATCATCGCCCGTGAGCATGACCACTTTGATGCCAAGGCTGTGGAGCCGATCAATGGCGTCTTTTGCGTTTTCTTTGAGTTGATCTGCGACCATCACAAGAGCAAGCACTTGTTCTCTGGTCGCAAGGAGCACGGGCGTGTTGCCCTTCCGTGTCTCTTTTTCAAGCACTTCCGTATCGATCGTGAGATGCATATCGGTGATGAGTTTCGCATTGCCGGCAAAATACTCCGCACCCTCAACTATTCCTCTGAGCCCCTTGCCTTTGATCGCCTCAAACGAGTGCACGGCAGGCAAGGACACGCCTTTCGCCTCCGCATGAGAGACAATCGCGTGCGCGATCGGATGCTCCGACTTTTTCTCCAATGCCGCGAGAATTGCCAGTATTTTTTCATCGTTCATCTGTGAGAATTTTTGTATCGAGATGAACTCCGGCTTGCCCTTGGTCAAGGTCCCCGTCTTATCGACCACCACTGTATTCACTTTGTTCAATTTTTCAAGCGTCGCCGCGTCTTTGATGAGGATTCCTTCCTTCGCACCCTTGCCCACGCCGACGATGATCGCGGTGGGCGTAGCAAGCCCGAGTGCACACGGACACGCGATCACGAGGATACCTACGAAGGACACCAGACCGAACGAAAGCGCTTGTGCGAAGCCGAGGTACGATGTGCCGATCAACAGCCACGCCCCCAAAGACACGAACGCGAGCACAAGCACAACAGGCACGAAAACACTTGAGATTTTATCCGCCAATGTCTGTATCGGTGCCTTGCTTCCCTGCGCCTCCTCGACCATCTTGATGATATGCGCAAGCAATGTCTCCGAGCCGACTTTTGTGGCTCGAAACGTGAACGCGCCCGTAGTGTTGAGCGTGCCTCCGACCACTGTGTCTCCGACTGTCTTTGAGACAGGCATCGGCTCGCCGGTGATCATCGCTTCATCCACGTATGATGAACCGTCTACGACCACTCCGTCGACGGGTATTTTGCCTGCGGGCTTCACGACGATCATGTCGCCATGCACGATTTTCTCTATCGGCACTTCGACTTCCCTCCCATCCCGCACGACGAGCGCGGTTTTCGCTTGCAAGTTGAGTAATTTTTCTATCGCGTCACCCGTCTTGAGTTTGGATTGCGCTTCCAGATATTTGCCAAGCGTGATAAACGCGATCACGACGATCGCCACGTCGTAGTAGGTATGATCGACATTGAGAAAGGGGCGCAATGACTCCTCAAATGCCGAAACAATGACACTATAGAGATACGCCGCCGACGTGCCAATGCCAATCAGTGTGTCCATGTTGGCGCTTCCATATCGAAAGAACCGATACATACCGAGAAGATACGGCTTGCCGACGACGAAGAGCATGTACGTCGCCATGAGCGGCAGGATGTGGTGAAAAAACTCACTCCACACATAGGGCACGGCGGGAACCGCATTGAATTGTGCCAGTATTTCCCACGCCATGACGAAACCGCTGAAGATCGCGAGCGGAATGGCAATCGTCACCTTGGTTTTCATCTCGGCAAGTTCAGTGGATTTCTCTTTCTTTGATTGATTGGGACCGAGGTGAGCGGCATGATCTTCGGCAAACATTCTCATTTCATCATTCGCCATCGGCAGGATGAGCGAGTAGCCGAGCGGTTCGATGATTTTGGATAGCTGCTCTGGACTGACTTTTTCTGCATCATGCGCGACCTTCGCAGTTTCGGTCGCGTAGTTCACTTCGACCGAGTGTACGCCTTCTTTTTTCTTGAACGTCTTTTCTATGATGCTCGCGCACGAAGCGCAATGCATCCCTTTTACTTTGTATGTTTGAATATGATCCATAACAGATGATTATAGAGTAAAGCACCGTAGGAAAAACCTACATGAAAATCACCTGTCGTTAGAAGATCTTGGGGTGAATGAGTCCGCGGGCAAACGCCAAACGCAAGGGATCGGTTATGCTTTCCCTATATCTGTATCGGGATACGGCTCGCGGCGGCGATTGCATCGGTAAAAAGAGGTCTTGTACAAAACGTGAGGTGATGAATGCCGCGAGCAGTAAAAGGAGCGCGAGGACGACGAGCACCTGTACGGTAGCGGAAAACATATTTTGCCACTTTGAAAGGTGTGTAAGCGGCGTCATGTCGCACAGCACGGCGATACCCATGTAAGGGCAATCATGCATTGTGCCGTCTTGCATCATCATTTGATATGAAAACACCCCGCCCATGGTCATCGAGACGAAAACCGTAAGAAGGATGAGGGCGATGGTATGTCTGCGCAAGATGTTCATAAGATACGCTTAAGTGTACATCTCCCCCGGCTTAATGACGAAGGTATGCGAAGCGGGATTATGCGCCGGATGGTTGATCGTTGTATGGATCTTGTCGCCCTTGATCTCAAACATGGCATGATTCGAAGCACCGTCGGGGTGAAGCGACGTCGCATAGAGCTTGTTGCCCTTGACCTGGTAGAGTGCTTTGGTGTCGGGGCGACCATTGACCATGTTGTACACATGGCCCTTGTCTATCGCCATGATGGGCTTGGCGGTATGGAGCCCGCCCGCATGGCCGTAGTGTGATTGGTGAATGTATTGCATATAGACTGAAAGTTGACTTTTTTTTAAGTGGGCATATTATTGATGGACAAATGGCTTCGGCCTCGCCCTCGCAAGAGGGAGAACATCAGAAAAGCCGTCAGAGCATGTCTTTGACGGCTTTTCTGATGTTCTCAAAAATATCGTGATCCAACAATCCGATTCGATTGACCAGACGCCGTGTATCGACCAGTCGCACTTGTGATACGATGGCGGCCGCTTCCTTTCCGTCTATGGTTCCCGCAGACACATAATACTTATTCCGTTTCTTTGAGGTCGTAAGCGGGATGATCAGACACACTGACTTACTGAAGCCCTTTAGGATAATGGCGGGGCGCTGATGCCCTTTTCCGGTGCCATCTTGTTCGAAGCCGATATTGGTACCAAGTGCGATCCACCAAACTTCACGTGTGTGATAAAAGACATCAGCACGCACATCATCGGCATTGATCTGCTTTTTCGCCTCGTTCCAGATGTCAAACTCCTTTTCCATAACCAGCCCTATATAGCACTACTCATCCACTCCGTAGCGTTTATACTGAAATATTGGTGATTTACCGAACCAATATTCAATCTCGTGCTCTGCCTCCTGTGGAGTTTCTGACGCATGAAGGATGTTGGCTACCGCACGTTTCTCGCTATTGGCAATTGCTGGAGAATCATTCGAAAAATCGCCACGAAGTGTCCCCATGTCTGCCGCGTATGGCATAGTCGGCCCCGCGATCTTGCGGACCATGTCTACTGCATGCACGCCCTGTACTACCATACGCACCAAGGGAGCAGACGTCATAAAGTCCAGGAGCCACTTACGGACTAATTCACCAAGTACCTTAGGATCATCGGATCCAAGCTCCTTAACGGCATCAATGCCATATTTCTCGTATGTTGCGAGGGTCTTATTACCAAGCCGTTCCTTCCATGCTTCATCTTTCGGATAGTGATTGTCTATCATCTCATGCGACGGCTGAAACATCTCCAACGCAACAATCTTAAGATCACGCTGTTCAAACCTTTTAATAACCTCACCAATAAGGCCCTTACGGACACCGTCGGGCTTAATCATGACAAACGTCTTCTCTTCTTTTATTTTTTGCATGACGCCACTGTAGCACATTTCCGCCCCGGAAAGAAGCCTACAATTGGGCCTACAATTGGGCAAATTTGCGCCTTATTTCCGCCTCTACTTCTTCTCGGTCGGCTCCATATTTATCGTACGAAAGTTTTTTGAGCATGTCGACCACGCTGTAGTCGACATGTGGGAGGTTGACTGTCTCGATAGTGAAAGGACGCGCGGGCTTGCCATTGACCAGGAGCGAGAGTACGGCATTGCGATTGGGGAGGTTTTCGAGATCGGCGGCGGTGAAGGTCGGCTCGAACTGCTTGGACAAGAATTCGGCGTCGGTGGTGCCAACACGGAACGCCGCCTTGGTGCCGACGTTGCCGATCACGGCATCCCTGATACTTTCATCCAATTGCGCGATGAATTGGTGCGCGATCGTGAGCGAGAGTTTGTATTTGCGCGCTTCGGAGAGGATCGTCGAGATCGACGGCGTGGCAAAGTTTTGGAATTCGTCGATATAGAAATAGAAAGGTGGCATATCCCCGCGTGTATCGGCGCGCGAAAATGCCGCCTGGAGGAATTTGGACACGAGCACGAGCCCGAGGAGCGAAGTATTGCGATCACCCAAGCGCCCCTTGGAGAGATTGGCCAAAAAGATCTTGCGCCCATCCATGATCTCGCGAAAGTCGAAAGCGGATTTTTCCTGCGCGACGATCGGGCGCATGACATCATTCGTGAGGAATACGTCGAACTTGCCGACGATGTACGGCGCGATGTTTTCGAGGCTGGGATCGCCTTGCGCCTGCTCGGCGATTTTGCGCCAAAACTGCACGACGATCGGATTCTTGCAGTGTGCGAGCTTCATATCGCGAAAATCCGCGTCGGCGAATATGCGTGCGATCTCGACAAAAGTGTTGCCCGAATCAGGGTCTTCGAGTACGAGCTGCACGGCGTTGCGATAGTACTGCTCAAACATCGGGCCAAACGCTTCCGGCACATCGGAATAGAGCTTGCGGAAGATGCCGTAGACCTCGTCGATGACGAGCGTCTTCATCTCGGGGCGCGTCACGTCGTATTCGAGCATATTGAGGCCCATCGGCCGCGCCGTATATGCCGGATCGAAGTAGATCACGTCGTCGTAGCGCTCGGGCGGCACCGAGGCGAGTACGTCTTCGATGTCGTTGCCGTGCGGATCAATGAAAGCGACACCCTCGCCATTTTTAATATCTTGCATGATCATGTTTTTGATCAAGCCCGTCTTGCCGGTACCTGTCTGGCCGATGACATAGGCGTGACGCAAACGATCCGCAGCGCCGAATTTGACCGTCGTATCGGACCCGCCGTAGCGATTGATACCAAGCGTGATACCGTCTTGCGGCATTTCGACCGGGGCGGGAGATTGTTTGGCGTAGCTCTTCTTGAGCTCACGCGATGTGGTCACGAGCTCGGCGGTGAAATGAAAGATCGACGTGATCTCGGTGAGCGAAAACGGCAAAGCACTCCCCTCGTCGAATTCGCGAAAGGTAAACGCGCGCAAAAAGTCCCCCAGATACCAGCTCGATACCTCCTTGAAAACGAGGCGATTACCCTTGGCATCGTCAAACTGACCGAACGGGCTTGCGAGGTTCTTGAGCAATTCCTCCGCCCGCGCCGCAGTCGGTGCCGACGTGACGAGCCGGATCGTCACGGGGACGATCCGGCTTTTGATCTTGCGACCGATCGCTTCGGCCGATACCGAGTCGGATGTACGTCGCATTTCGTGCTCCTTCTCTTTTTGTTTTTCCGCATCCGTAGTAAATATCGACGATGCGATATCGTGTATGACCTCGCCAAAGACCGTCTCGGGGACGTGCAGCGCCTCACCCATGGTCTTCCCCTTCTCGAGTTCACGAAGCATCTTTTGGTAGTGGCGATTGTATCGATCTCCTTCGCTCGAGACGACGATCTGCAGAGCCGCACCTTCACCGTGCTTGGCAATACGTGCAAAGGCGGCCAAGGTCACATTGAGCGGATCGTGCTCGAATGCTTCGTAGGTCTTCAACGGTCGTGCCGGATGCTCGGCAAGCTTGGCATAGGCGGCGGCATGTTCACCTTCGTAGTTGAAGATATTGTAATCGCCGCGGTTTTCATCGATGCGCGCATTGGGAAAAACCGATGATATCAGGCGCTCAGTCAGGTCCTTTTTTTGCCGTGGTACGGCGAGATAGAGCGATGCCTCCTCGGTACCCTCGGCTACCGCGATCTCTAGGGAAAAAGACTCGCCTTCGCCGACGAGCGACAAGAGTCCGGCATACAATTGCTCCGACGATGAGAGCATCTGTTCCAGTTTGTGCTGTTGCATTTGCCCCTGTTCGCCAGCGACCTGCGCCTGCGGATGTATCTCAAAAAGCACCATATTGAGGCCTTTGCGGACCTTCTCCGGCATATAGCCGGACGATGGCAGACCTTCGGCGATATACTGTACTATCGCCCGATGTAGATCGTCTTCGAGGTGGGGGTTTTTCATGCGCGAGGCGATGGAAAGTGCATTGCGGATCCCATGCTGAGCGACCATATCGAGAAGGCCGTCGATCTGCTTGTCGTGAGTCTCCGGTTCGAGCTTGAGTATTTGGCGGATCGTCTCGTGCTCGGGTATGACAAAGTCCTCGTGTAAGACGCGTGATGCGGGGACCTCGCCATATGCACGCAACTCGCGCTTGGCGATACGATCGCTCTCGACCCGATTACCCGACGGGACATCAAGCTCGCGTTCTTTCTCTCGCACGCGCTCACGCAAATAGGCAAGCTCCTCCTGCGGAGACTTGAATTTTTCCGCTGATGCGGAGCGTGTCCGCTCCATCCCGCGCGTTTCCATGAGAAAATTATACCACCCCAAACAGATACGCGGTCGCTACTCTCCGCCAATACACAGGACAGCCCTATGTATTTTTGTTATGATTCAGAAATGGAATTCTTCAAGGGCTTCGGCAAGCATTTACAAAAGCATACAGAGACAACCGATCATAGACTGAAGGAAGCTCTGGCTGAAAACAAGCGGGCGCATGCTGATCTAGAAATTGCACAACAGAAACTGACAAAGACTATCGAGGAATACGAAAAAGGATCGGATCCCGTAAATCGAGAAGAGTCGTTACAGAAAGCAAAGGCCAGACAATTAGAACGCTTGAAGAGGCAAAGCGAGGAGCGCACCCGTCGTACAGAAGAGCAAAAACGGGAACTTGGACAATGAATACACAGGACAGCCCTATGTACTTGGATGACCTTATGTATCGGATTGTTCCTTATTATTTTTCTTCAACTCATTTCTATAAGCAAACCCTTCTTTGGGAGTTCGGTGTTCTTCCGAAGAGTCTTCGTTGATCACGATATGATCTGCCGGTCTTGCGAGCTTCCCCCACGTCGTATCAGGACCCTTTTCTTTGCGACGCGGAATCTCTTCCATATTATTCCTTTGTCAGTATCTCGACTCCTACTTCGGTGATGATCACCGTATGCTCGGCGTGCGCGGCGCGGGAGCCGTCTTTGGTGCGATAGGTGAAGTTGTCTTTGTCGACATAGAGATCACCGGACCCGAGCGTCATCATCGGCTCAATCGCGATCACGAGATTATGTTCGAGTAAGGCGCCAGTACCGGCGGTCCCATAATTGGGCACGTGCGGATCCTCGTGTAATGCGCGTCCGACGCCATGTCCGGCGAGATCGCGTGGAAAGCCAAAGTGGTACTTTTTGGCGATCGCTTCTACTGCCGCCCCGATATCACCTGTGCGTCCACCCTGCTTGGCCGCCGCGATCCCTATCGCAAGCGCCTCATAAGTGCCGCGTACGAGTTTTTCGTCCTCGGTATTCAAGGGCGATCCCACGATCGCGGTCTTGGCATGATCGGTGTAGAGGCCTTTGTGTTTGACGCCAAAGTCGATCGAGACCACATCGCCTCCCTGCAGGACGTAATCGGTCTGGCTCGCGATCCCGTGCACGATTGCGTCATTGATCGAAAGACAGATCGCGGTCGGATATTTCTCCCCACGCCTTCCCGACGGATACCCAAAAAAGGCGAGTTCGTCGCCGTCTGTAGCCACCATTTCTCGCGCGCGCTTTTCGAGCTCGGTCACCTCAAGGCCGGGCTTGAGCATATTGACCAAAGTGCTCACATGCCGTGCAAGCCGTCTACCGCCTTCGCGTAGTGCATCGATGTCTTCTGGCGTTTTAGCTATCATAGTGGATACTTTACCACTTTAGCGCGGAAAGGATATCCCTATGCACCGCCTCGGCATCCTGCTCGCCGTTGATATCAAAGACGGTCTTACCGCGCCTGCGCAAAAGCTCAAGCTGCGGCTCGACGATCTGTTTGTTCCAGACGAGACGCGCCCGGATGGCTTCTTCGGTGTCGTCGGCACGACCGCGCGCGAGAAGCCTTTTGACCGCAGTGTCTTCAGAAAGCGTGAGGTGGATGATCTGATAATCACCGCGCCCATAAAACTGCATCATGTCGTCGAAGCCCCTTGTCTGATCTTCACCACGCGCGAGGCCGTCGGCGATGATATGCTCGACTCCCGTAAACTCCTCGACCATTCTTTTGGTCGATAGGTAGATCGGCATGAAATCGGATATACGCTTGCCGGCATTGATCACTGCATGCACGAGCGGTCCCGTGTGTCCTCCTTCCGCCACCATAGCGCGCAATTCTGCACCCATGTCGATACGGATCACCTTGGTATCCGATTTGGTCGTGAGATGTCCGATGATCTTGCTGACCTGCGTACCCTTACCTGAGCCTTGAGAACCGAAAAAAAGGAGTGTTACCGGCTGTGTTTTGTTTGGAGTTGAACTTGAACCGTTTGCGTCTATACCCTGGTCATTGCTCATGTCTATTGTTTGCTGGAGTTATTATTGATATTAATTCGTAAACGAAATGAAAGTACCTAGAAAGTATATCCTTCTTTATGTAGTATTTCCAATACTTTCAATACAGTCTCTTTCAGCTTACCATTCTCGTTGACCACCCGATAGTCATATTCGGGTGCATGTTCTGTTATCTCCTTGTGCGCGATCTCCATACGCTCCCTCACCTCCCCATCGGTCATGCCTTTGTTGCGGCCACGCACGCGAGTCTCGAGAACCTCAAACGAATCCGGCAATATGAAGATTGTCGTCGCGTTGTAGTGCTCTTTGAGGTAGCGCGCACCGATGATATCGAGGTGCGCCAATACCACTTCGCCGAGCATGAGTCGGCTTTCGAGGTCGGGCCGGTAGACGCCATAGTGTGTATTGAGCGCGCTTACATAGCGGTGCTCAAGGATATCACCACTCGCGAGCGCGCGATCAAACTCATCACGCGGGAGAAAATGGTAATCGACGCCGTTGATCTCCCCTTCTCGCGGCTTGCGCGTCGTCGCGGTCACCAAGCGCTCGCAGCGCGGACATTGTTTGATGATCCCGTCGATCACCGCATTCTTGCCGGACCCCGAAGGTCCCGCGATGACGACGACTTGTTTTTGTCCCATGCGAATACTATAACAAATTTATCCTCTTGTGCCTGTTTACAAAACAAAAACAGCACGGCTATCCCGTGCCGTTTCTTGACGACAACCTCTTAATACTCCCGGATCGAAGTCTGTGCGTCGATCTTTTTGACGAGATCGAGGACTACAGAGACGACGATGAGGAGTGCGGTGCCGCCGATTGTGATCGCGGTGATACCGGTCAGGCCCTTGAGGATCAGCGGCAAGACCGCCAAAATACCGAGGAACAAGGCACCGACGAGCGTGATGCGCGTGATGATGTTGGCGAGATACTCGGCGGTATTGATCCCAGGGCGCACGCCGGGGATGAAGGCACCGTTCTTCTGGAGATTCTTGGCAAGTTGATGCGGCTCGAAGGTGATCGCCGTGTAGAAGTACGTGAAGACGAATACGAGCAAGAAGTAGAGCACGCCGTAGAGCCACTGATTGGCCAATGCCGAAACGACCGAGTGTGCACCCGCCGCGAGCCACAGGATAGGGCTCTTAGAAAGGAACGTCGCGATCATCTGCGGGAAAAGTAAGATAGAAAGAGCAAAGATGATCGGCATGACGCCCGCCTGATTGACGCGCAACGGCAGATACGTGGAGACGCCGCCCATGACCTTCATGCCGCGCACGCGGCGCGCATAGGTGACAGGGATCGGGCGCTCGGCTTCGGTGATGAATACGACGCCCGCCATAATCACGAGACCGATCGCGAGGAATCCGATGTATGCCGGAAGCTGCGAAGAATCAAAGGAGTAGAGGAATTGTGCGGCACTGGTCGGGATGCGCGAGACGATACCCGCAAAGATGAGCAGCGAGACACCGTTGCCGACGCCAAACTCGGAGATAAGCTCGCCGATCCACATGATGAGGATCGAGCCACCAGCGATGACCATCATATTGGTGATGAAGCCGAAGAGTGTGAGCGTGGGGAGAATGCCGTTTTGCTGGAGAAGGAGGATGAAACCGAATGACTGTATAAAAGCGAGTGGGAGCGTGAGATAGCGTGAATACTGCATGAAACGAGCGCGGCCGGAATCACCCTCTTCCTGATACATCTCCTTGAGCGAAGGAACGAGGACCGTCAGAAGCTGCATCACGATTGATGCCGTGATGTAGGGGCTTACGCCGAGCATCACGATGGAGAGATTTGAGAGACCGCCACCCGAGAAGACGTTGAGGAGGCCGAGGAATTGGTTGTTGCTCATGAAAGCCTCAAGCTGCGTCGCATCAATCCCCGGTACCGGGATCGCCGCCAAAAGGCGGAAGACCACAAGTGCGCCGAGTACGAAGAGTACGCGCGCCCGTATTGTCTTGTCTTCGAAGACAAGCTTGAGTTTGCGAATGAATGTCTCAACCATAGATCTCTTTATACTACACTACCGCCTGCTTTTTCGATCGCTGTCTTCGCAGAAGCGGAAACACTGACACCGCTGAATGCGAATTTCTTGGTGATCTCTCCGCCGGAAACGATCTTGATCTGCGGGAAACGAGCGCCGCGACCCTTGGCCAGGCCGAGAGAGGCGAGTGTCGTCGGATTGACCTCAGCACCGACCGCAAAGAGATTCTCAATGCGTCCGACGGGGATAGCGACCGACTTGGTGTAGGTGCCAATCACGCCCTTGGCGCGGTTCTTGCCATAGCCGCGGCGTTTGGGAAGGCGCTTGATGATATCGCGCATTTCCGGGCGCTTCTTGTTGCCGGCGCGTGCACTCTGGCCCTTGGTGCCGCGACCAGCGGTCTTGCCGCGCTTGCCGCCGCGACCGACGCGCATTTTGCTTGTAGCCCCTGTCCTTTTGATGAGATTAAGTCCTGCCATATGCCAAAATATTATTTCGCGACCTGGCGCAATGCCTCGACGGCTGCGCGCGCGTTGTTAACCGAATTTTTGCTTCGTGAAAGGAGCTTGGCCGTGACATCGGACACGCCGGCGAGCTCAAGTACCGTACGGACAGAAGAGCCGGCGACCAGACCGCGACCCGGCGAAGGACGCACTTCGACGACCGATGCGCAGTATTTGGAAGAGACGTTGTGCTTGATGCTTCGGTTCTTGGTGAGGGTGATCTTGATCATATTGCTCTTGGCGTCGCGCGTGGCCTTCTCGATAGCGAGCTGCGTGTCGGCTGCCTTACCCAAGCCCACACCCACCATACCCTTCTTGTCGCCAAGCACGATCGCAACGGAAAAATTGAAACGGCGACCGCCAGCCATGACGCGCGCGACGCGGCGAATGCCGATAAGCTTCTGAGCGTATTCGCTGCGCGCCCGATCATCGCGACCGCCACCGCGAGGACCACGACCGCCACCGCGATTGCCGCCGCGAGGACCACGGCTATCGCGGTGGTCGACATGAGCTGCCGGAGCTGCAGAAGCACTTGCCGGTGCAACGACCTTCTTTTCTTCTGTTGTTTTTTCTGTAGCCATACAATCGGTTGTTAATTGGTGTATTAAAAGTCTAATCCTGCCGCTCGAACCGCATCGGCAAATGCCTTGACCGTACCCTTGTATTGGAATCCTCCGCGATCAAAGACTACTGCCTTCACACCCTTGACCTGCGCAGCCTTGGCGATCGTCACGGCACCTGCCTCAGCACGCTCGCGCGGAGTTTTACCTTTTTCCTTGTCCGAAGAGATCGCGGCGATCGTGATGCCCTTGTCGTCGTTGATGAGCTGCGCGATGAGGCGTGTGTTGGATTTGAAGATCGCCAAGCGAGGACGGGCCTCGGTGCCGGCTACCTTGGCGCGCACACGATCGTGTCGGCGCTTTCTCTGTTGTTCTTTGGTCATAGTCATAAAGATAAAATATTATGCGCCAGCCTTCTTACCCTCCTTCATGCGGACGACCTCGCCTTGATAGCGTATACCCTTGCCCTTGTACGGCTCCGGCTTCTTGACCGCTCGGATGACCGCCGCGAATTGCCCGACGACGTCCTTGTCGGCTCCTGAGATCGTAATGACGCCCTTCTCGACTGCCGCAGTGAGGCCCTCGGGAATATCCATGCGTACCGGATGAGAGAATCCGACCGAAAGCACGAGTACCTTGCCCTGGAGATCGACCTTGTAGCCGATACCCTGCACTTCGAGCTTCTTTACGAAAGGAGTATTGACGCCCTTGAGCATGTTGTTGACATGCGCGGCATAGGTGCCCCACAGAGCCTTCGAAAGGCGGGATGAATTGGCCGGAGAGACCGAGACCGCACCGTCTGCGACCGTGATCGCAACGCCCGAATGAACCGGCTTCTTGAGCGTACCACCCTTACCCTTGACGATAAGCTCATTGTCCAAGACGGCGACCTCGGTCCCCGACGGAATGTGTATTGATTTTTTGCCAAGTCGACTCATATAAGTATTACCAAATTTCAAACAAGGCCTCACCACCGACACCTGCCTTACGTGCTTCTTTGTCGGTCATGACGCCTTTCGGGGTCGAGAGCACCAAAGCGCCATGTCCGTAGCGCACCGGTATGATCTCATTGACACTCTTGTAGAGGCGGCGGCCCGGCTTGGAAATGCGCTTGACACCATTGATCACCGGCTTGCCTGCTTCGTCGTATTTGAGGGTGACGTCGAGGGTCTTACGAACCTTTTTGCCCTTCTTTTCGATGTTTGCGAGATAGCCGGCATCCTTGAGCTTCTCGGCGATGGCGAGCTTAAACATCGAGAACGGAAGGGATACGGTCTTGTGGCCCACCGCGCCCGCGTTGGTCAATCGTGTGATGAAGTCTGCTACAGGGTCAGTTACCATAAAATTACCAGCTAGATTTCTTAATACCCGGGATATTGCCCTCCAAAGCCTCCTCACGGAAGCAGATGCGGCAAAGATTAAAGGTGCGCATAAAACCGCGCGGACGACCGCACTTGAAACAACGACGAACAACCCGAGACTTGAATTTCGGGGTGCGAAGCGCCTTTACTTTCATTGATGTTTTAGCCATAGGTATGGTTTTTTGCCCAAAATAGAGGTTTGGAGGATCCTGCACCAGACCTTGCGGTTTGGTTATGGAATTCTCCTGTGTGGCTTGTTTCTTACGATATTCTAGGGAAAACGTAGCTCGCTACGCGACTACACTTGGATTTTCTAAAGCGGAGTACCGCTAAGAAAATCTCGGCGCCTAGAATCAGACCAAAAATCAAGCCCCCTACGAGGCACGGGTAAATATACGCGAATTGAAACAGAAGTCAAATTTCACCGTCCCCCGTGGTCCCTTGCATGGTGCGTATCGAATGCATAGTATAAGCCCAATGGATGGATACGGAACAGCGCAATTGCGCAAAGAGATCGAATTGATGGCCGACCGAGACGTCTATGCGCGTGGAAAACACTACATCAAAAACAGGCTCGTCGGCGCCATTGATGAAAACCATGATGATGAAAGCCTCCTTCTTGAGGCTGACGTCTTCGGCTCGCGCACCTATCGCACGTCATTGTCCATCGATCCGACACTGGGCACCATAGAGAATTATTCCTGCACCTGCCCCTACGATGATTTTTGCAAGCATATGGTCGCGCTCGGGCTGGTGTTTTTGGAAAAGGAGAAAAAAGAACGGCCGCCGACACCCGTACCTGATCCGCTTGCCGACATACGCTCACGGCTTGCCGCGGCCGGCATCGATGCCGACCTCCTCTCTACCGCATCGCTCGGCGAACTCGCACGTGCCGCCACGCACGGAGGACCGCATGATAACAAACCGAAGGAAAGTGTAGCGGACACCGGTGTATGGATGCGCAAAGGCAAGACCTGGATACAACGTGCATCCGCATCGCCAACCATACCGCCCAAGCCGAAACCGAAACCGCGAAAGCCGTTTCGCGAGCGATATCGTCTCGCCCTGTCTCCCGACTATCGGGGCCGCATCAATACGACGCAATTGGAGAAGACAAACGGATCGTGGAACGACCCCGTCTACAATCCCAAAGGCCTGCTCAACACAGAAACCGATCTTACAGAAACGGAACGTGCGCTCATCGACGCCTTGTCAAAAGATACCGCGCACGACAAGAATATCGACTTCACGCATATCATCGCCGCCGCGCACGAGGCCGGCATCGCCATTTCATATGGAGAAACGTCATACGGGGAGCGCAAGGAGCTTGCATGGCGATCGCCCGAGAAGCTTGCCGCGCGGATCGACATAGAACAGCGGATCTCTAGGCACGAACAATTCAATCCGCATGAATATCCGTACCATGCCTGTTCGTTGACCCTTCCGCATTTCAACGGCTCGCATCACGCGGTGATCGCTTGCGGCGAAACAGGGCTCGCGATCATCGAAGACGGGACGATCACGCTCCATGCGATGCCGCGCGACCTCGCATGCGCGGCGGTGCGCGCGATCGAAGAGACGTGGTCAGGTCCCTACTATTATAGGCACGACGACAAACATACTGATGAGATCGCGAAAACCGATCTCACCGGAGAAGAATATATGCGAATCAACGAGATCATCGACGCGGCGCGGGAGCATTGCTCGCTTGAAGCGCCCGCACCGGGGCCCTTTGCCATCAAGACGCATGCGGCGAAGGCAGTCGTCATCGTCGACTACCGGATGAACGAACAGACGCTCGCTATTCTTCCTTCTGTCGATTACGGCGGTGCGGTGCTCTCGGTCGCCGACACGATCAATCGCGCATTCGGCCCGCACGGCAAAATCACGCGCCGTAATAATCCCGCATTCGGCACGACGCACGTCGTGCGGATCGACGGCGACACGGTGCATACGGCGCCCGTGGATGAGAAACTCGAACGCGCGCTCTCCGACATGGGAGCACGACATGGCGAAGCGCTCGGGCTCGCGCGGCGCTCTCGCGCGAGTATGCGTGGCGAGACGCGGATCATCCGCTACGCGCTCGATCATTTGCCGGCGCTCAAAGAATTCGCGGAGAAGCACGGTTACGAGATGCGCTTCCCGCACGATATCCCCGACATCAGGTCGGCAGACTTCCGCGCCGATTTCGATATCGACTTCAATGCCGCAAACGATTGGCTCGCATTCGACATCGCGCTCTACTGCGGCGACGAACGCGTCCAACTCGCCGACGTCGAATCCTTCGTCGAGAAAGGCGACTCCTTCCTCAAGATGAAAGACGGCCGCCTACTCAAAATCACCAACCCGGAGGCGATCGAGCGGCTCATCGAACTGCTCGCACACTTCCGCAAGACGAGCGACGGATCGTACGAAGGACGCGCCTTCCACGCACCCGGCCTCGATGCGATGGCGAAGGGCTCGCCGCATTACACTTCGCAATCAAACGCGGGATTCAAGAAATTCATCAAAGAGGCACAAGGAGAAGGAGGCCGCGCCGTCGCACGCATTCCCATCCCCCGCCCTTTTTCCACTGTCATGAGACCGTATCAAAAAGACGGCGTGCACTGGGCGGGGTTCCTCCGGCGGTACCGCTTCGGCGGCATCCTCGCCGACGACATGGGGCTCGGCAAGACATTGCAGGCGCTCGCCATCCTCTCCATGCACCGCAAAGCCAAGACGCCTTCGATCGTCATCGCGCCAAAGACACTTCTGCACAATTGGCAGAACGAGGCCGAGCGCTTCGCGCCGCACTTGCGCGTATCGGTCATCGACGGCCCGCCCGCAGAGCGCGCGCAAAAGATCGCCGCCGCGCGCAAACACGATGTCGTCATCACCTCGTATCCGCTTTTGCAAAAAGATATCGCGGCATGGGAGAAGGAGGACGTCGCCTTCAACTACTGCGTGCTCGACGAGGCGCAGTATGTGAAGAATCCGCGCACGCACGGCGCGCATGCCGTCAAGCGCGTGCGGAGCGATTATCGCCTCGCGCTCACCGGCACGCCCTTGGAAAACACCGTAGAGGAATTGTGGTCGGCGTTCGACTTCCTCATGCCCGGGCTCCTCGGCACGCACACGCATTTCCAGAAACATTTCGGCAATCCGATCATGAAGCGCGGCAGTGCCCGCGCGCTCGAGCATCTGCGCGCCAAGACCTCCGCCTTCATGCTCCGCCGCACCAAAGAGGCGGTGCTCAAGGAATTGCCGCCCAAGATCGAGCAGACGATCGAATGCACCCTCTCCGACGAGCAGAATATCCTCTACCAGGATGTCCTCGCCCGCGTGCGATCCGACATCTTCGCCGAGGTGAAGAAGCGCGGTTTCGCCGCTTCGCAGATCCACATCCTCGCCGGTCTCACGCGCCTGCGGCAGATCTGCAATCATCCCGCGCTCGCGCTCGCCAAAAAAAATGAGAAGAAAGACAAAAAGAAAAACGGAAAAAACGGCGCAAAAGGAAAACGAAAAAATGTGAAGACGTACCCTTCCGTGAAGCTCGACACCTGCATGGAGCTCGTCGAATCTCTGCGCGCGGAAGGGCGCAAGGTGCTCATCTTCAGTCAATTCGCGCAGATGCTCGACATCCTCGCCGATGAATGCAAGCGGCGTAAAATCATCTACTCATATCTCACCGGGAAGACGCGCGACCGCAAAGGCGCGATCGCGCGATTCACCGACGAGAAAGAAGTCGGTGTCTTCCTCATCAGCACCAAAGCAGGCGGCGTCGGGATCAATCTCACCGCCGCCGATGCCGTCATCGTCTTCGACCCGTGGTGGAATCCGCAAGCGGAACGGCAGGCGGTCGATCGCGCGCATCGCATCGGACAGACCAAGACGGTCCACGTCTACCGCCTGCGCACCAAAGGCACCATCGAAGAAAAGATTGCCGCCCTCCAAGAACGCAAGAAAAAACTCTTCGACGCCCTCGTCGGCGAAAGCAAAGATCTCTTCAAAAAGATCACCTGGGACGACGTGCGCGGTTTGTTGGCGGGGTAATTGAAAATACTTCCGTTTTGTCGCTTGACGAAATTATACCAGGATATATACTACAGTACATGCAAACGACGGTGATATTCAAGACAGACAAGAGGCTCAAGGAGGCCGCACAGGAGACGGCCAAGCGCATGGGCATACCCTTTTCTGCGGTGATGAACGGATATATGAGGGAATTTGTCGCGCGCCAAGAAATAACCTTCTCCGCACAAACATACAACCCAACGCCATACCTGAAACGACTGTTGAAACAGGGGGAAAAAGACCTGGCCTCAGGCAAAAATATCAAAGTATACGCAAATCTCGAAGATCTTATGGCCGAGATTGAAAAATAGGATCCATGCGATTTCTTACCCATCGCGTGTTTGAACGGCAATCGAAAAAGCTCTCGCACACATTGCGTGATAAAATGTGGGAACGAATTGCCGTCTTGTCCGTCGAAGAATTCAATCCGCTCCTCAACAATCACAAACTCGGTCATCCCTATCAAGAATATCGGAGCATCAACATCACCGGCGACTACCGATTGGTGTATCGGCGCATTGATGCAAGTACTCTCTACCTCCGCGCCGTTGGTACACACCATCAGTTATACGGATCGTGATGAAGTCATCCAAGACAACTAATCTCTTTACACCTTCTGCAAATACACCGACACCGTGCGGCGTTTGTTGGCACGGATGCACTCAATCGCCGACAAAGTAGCAATCGTTCACTATATTGTAGTCGTTAAATGTCGTGTCTTTCTCGGATTTGAGGCGAACTTTTTGTAGTGTTGGTTTTAGTTGCTCCAAATATGAGAACAGTACAGGACGATTGGTCGCCGATCCGCCCGAGTGATCATCGATTACGATGGCGAGCTTCCTGTCCTGCCGCTCGGCTATGGTCTTCAAGTAGTCGGTGACGGCAGTATAAAAATCTTTTACGTCGAGTTGATTGATAACATTTTGTATCGGGTTGAGACCACGGATCACGAGGAGCGGTTCATTCGCGGCACTCATAGTCTGGATAAGTAGCGCGGCACCAGCGAGTCGCTCGTGAGCTGTGTGGGGATTTTGGACGATCATAAGCGCGGTAAAGTTGGGATTCTCTTCGAGAAAATGGGCTCCAGCCGTCGTCGCCCAACAAGCATCAGCTACTTGACCGGAGAATTCGGCAAGTAAGCCGCGCGTGGGAAGAAACTGGATTTGCATACTTCCACCGGAACCCAGTGCATTTTGCATCCGCGCGAGACCATGCTCGAGCGACGAGAGATCGATAAGGTCTCTGAACGCCTTTGCCGCTTTCTTATCAGTGAAATACTTCGCAAGCGTTTCTTGATTGACGATGTGGTCGACGAAATTCATCACCCATGTGATCTGGTCGGTGGTTGGATGGTCCACAGAGTAGGATGGGAGTGGTTCTCGCGCGTGCTGCCTATTGTATCGAAACCCTAAGAAAAACATGAGCCGCATGAGATCGTCGTCGAACTCCCCTTTGACGGATCGAAGTATATTGAACTGCTCCTGCAACGACGGGTCACGATCAAGGACGTTCTGCAAGCGTTCGATCGTCTGTCCTATATGTCGCAATCGCTGCTCTTCTTGTTGTGGAGTAAGTGGCGGTAAGGCTTCTCCCTTATTATTCACCCGTTTCGCCGGTTTACGCATTTCGTCACTCATACGATCAATGTACTCTCTGATGTGTTTCTCGACGTCTGCGCGCAGTTCGCCAAGCCCGCGCGAACCCGCGTTCAATAAAAGGTCTTGCGCCCATGCGAGCGAAGATACGACACGCCCATACCGACTCAGGAAATCTTCAGTGTGTTTGAATTCCTCCTCACGCTCTCTATCAACCTTGGCGACTGAGAGGACCTCGCTTGGCGTATATCCATACGTAAGGCCGAGTAACGGCTGAATGCCACTTCTGGACGCTTCCTGTTTCTGGATATAAGAACCTATCTGTCTACGAAATGTATGCGTACCGCTTCTTCCAAACTCACTACTGCGATACCGTACCGTACTCATCGCTTCCGCTGTAACGAGCGGATTCTTTAGAATCTCTGCCGGATCATATTGCTCGCGAATGATCTTGCCGCGCACCTGGCGCAAGTGCTCCGCAACTTGCGCCAAACCCGTCTCACCAGGGTGTGTGACGCCAATCTCCGCCATGTACTGCGACACTTTCCCCTCCATCAATTCTTTGTACTCGTTGTATACGTCCATGCCCGGCCATTCGTCGTAGTCTTTCATCAGTCTGCTGAGCGTCAGATCGAGTTTGCCATCGTATGCATCGTTCATCCTCCTTACCCTGTTCAGTTTTTCCCAAACATCATCTACTTTTAAAGGCACCATCTCGTCGTCATAGTACCCTTCGACATACCCAAAACCATCGTCATCTGCTTCGAGTACATCCGAATTGTGTACAAAATCCTTAAAGGAAGCGTCAAATAAAACCTGCACCTGTTCTTTACTCATCACGTCATTCCACTTGTCGATATTTTCAATGATGAGATCCTGATGATCGTTGTCTGTAAACTGTCGGAGTAGGCTCGCCTTATCAGACACCGTGAGATCATTAATGCGATGGGCGAGATGTCTCCAGGCTCCATGCTGTACCAACAAGGCGGCGAGATCGTCGTGTGTAACACCACCGAAAAGGTCAATGTTACTAATGTAGTCGAAAGTTATGTAGCTTCTCCCGAGAGGTTCGGTTTCGAGGATTGCACGCAACGCCTTCCCGTCAAGACCAGTGAATTTCTTTATATGATCGAGAATATTGTCACGATCGCCGACACTGGAGGGACGGGGAAGATCGTGAATTTCAACATATTCAAAGACCTCATCGACCAGCGACCAAAGCGCGAGAAACGTACCTTGGTTTAAGTTCATGAAGCTGTCGAGATGTTTGGTGACCGTCTCGCGCCAATCGTCCTGTATGAGACATCGGGCAACACGATCGTCGAGATTGATGAATTTCTGGATGTTAAAAGCCAGTGCCTTGATTTTGCTCGTATCATTTTCGTCGCTCCCTCCAGTCACTATTGCGTTTGCAATCTCATTATCGAGCAGGTGGTTATGAGTATCGTTGTAGAGGTTACTCGCATTTTGTATCCAATCTGTGTTGAAATGACCTTCGCTACTTTTTATAACAGCGAGGAGGAGCTCTTTGTCGGGACTCTTGAAATCGAACGGATTGTTCGCAACCATCCACCCATCACCCTCTGCTATTGCGTTTAACGCGAGCTGTTTTTGTCTTTCAGGATCCGCCATCTTAACTTCGGCAAGAAACCCTTTTTGTTTATCGAGATTTGCGTCCATCTGCTCCTGGTCCAATCGCTCAAGACGAGCGAAGTCGCTCTCGTCATGACACTCATCCGAACCGCCCCCGGTCTCTGGCGCTCGCAGTGGCCGTCGCATGCGTTCCATTCGATCCATGCGAAAATTATACGATACGGATATTTATCTTCCTAAATCCTACACCTTCTGCAAATACACCGACACTGTGCGGCGTTTGTTGGCTCTGCCGTAGCGGTCGAGGTGGCGGTGGGATTTGTCGATCTTGTGGACCTCAAAATACGGTTCGAAGAATTCGCGAATCGTCTCTTCGTCACGCCAGACATACTCGTAGACGCCAAGCTTGGGGTGGATGTAGGCATTGTCCTCGCCCTCCCCTGCCGGATTCCCCTTGAGCATACGCTGGGCATTGAGATCGCCCTCTCCGAGGAATGACTTGAAAAAGAGCCACCCGCCGGGACGGAGCATCCGCGCTGCTTCGTCACGCAGGTGCTCGCGAGCGTCTTTTTTTAAGAAATGCGAGCTCATCATGTCGAGCACGAGCGATGCCGCGCCGTCCTTGATGTCGGCAAAATCGCCTTCTATGGATCGCGCCTCATAGCGGATCGGCATATCCTCCGAGAGCTGCACTGCCTGTTTGATCGCCTCATCGGAGATGTCGTAGCCGACACCGCGCATGCCATAGACCCGGCTAAGATAGACGAGATTGCGGCCGTTGCCGCAGCCGAGGTCGACCGCGAGTGAGATCGGATTGAGGTGGAGCTTTCCTTCGCGACGTTCTACAAAGCGAGTGAACTTCTCTAGGTCTTCGGAGGGTGTGGTCGAAAGCGCCAAATGCTCGGCGGTCTGGTATTCCTTGTTCCAAAAAGTGCGGTGTTTGCGCATGGAGGGCATCATAGCAAAAGAACACACATTGCCCTATCGTGCACATTTGATCTAAGGATGCGGCGTATATCACCACTCTGCACCTCATGCCTGTCACACGGTGCCAAAACGGCGACGATCATAGAGGAAGCTCAAGATCGTGAGCAGCGCAAAGATCGCTGGGATCCAGTACCCGGGCAAATATACGAGTACCATATCGGAGAGACTGATCCACTGTATCGAGACCGAGCCGTTGACCGTTGCGACATCGTCCATCAGCTTCTGATCCTGTGTCCCGATTGCCTTTTGCCAATCCTGCGTGTACTTGATGTTGCTTTCGATCGTATCGAGCTGATACTTGTACGACGTGTTTTCGTTCAAAAGCCGCTGCTTGAGCAAAGACCACTCATCTGTCAGCTTCTGGATCTGATACTGGATGTCGGGGGCTCCGGTCTGTGCGCGCAACAGCGCGAGCTGGTCGGCATCGGCATTGATCTGTGATTGCAGTGACGCCACCGTACTCGCATGATCCTTGACCAGCTTGCTGCGCGAAGTCTGATAATCGGCGAGCGTGCTGCTTGCCTGCTTCTGCTGCTCTTCGATGCTCTGCTTTTGCGGCAGCATATTGGAAGATGAGATGTCGATCGTAAGGAACCGGCTGTTTACCAGAGATTCGAGCTCATTGCGGAATGCGTCGTACTTGGTCACCGGTACCACGAAGCTCACATAGCCGGACTGGGGCGACGAAGATATCTGATCGACGCGGCCATCGTATCCGCGCACGGTCGTCTCGACGCGGCGCGTGAGCCCTGCGACATCGCGCGCCTGCATCGATGCGTTGTAATACACTTTTTGCAGTTCGCGTGTGTCGCTCGCGGGGACGCCGCCGCCCGGGTACGGATAGTAATCAGGCGCATATGCGTAATTGGCGCTTACGCCGCCTCCCATGCCTCCGGTCACACCTTGCGCCATCATCGACGCATTTGACACTGCTGCATCCTTTGCATATGCCATGCCTGATTCGGACACTCCGGCGTCAACCGCATGCATCGGCATCGGAGCGGCGGTCGGCACCGACGGCGGGATCACGTTGCTCGTGTCATAGCCTGTCGTATAGCCTCCCAACCCCATCATGCGCACACCATATGGCGCGTCCTTGCTCGCGATCGCAAGGAATGTGATCACCGTGAGAAGCGCGAGAATGATCGTCCATATGGAAATGTGACGTGGGCGCCAAGAGCGCGAAGGAAGAGATGCTCGATCATCGGTCATATCAAGACTCTATCATGCAAAACCGATCCTTCACGACCTTGTAGAGATCCTCTGTGAATAGAGGGGAGCGATCGGGAGCACCCAAAACCCGGCACGCGTGCCGGGTTTTGGGTGCAAACAGCGCATAAGCCACACTCATGCCGAATGCCTTTGAGGCGATCACTGTATCTGCATCGCATCTATATAGATCGATGCCCCGGTACCGCCGCTTATATCCTGAATAACGATGCCGCTGAGCGTCTTATTGGCAGCACCGATATCCGCAAGCGGGATCGAGACCTGCTTCCACGTATTGGCCGTAATCCCTCCTGAGATGTACGCAGAGAGATTCTTGGCGAGCGACTGGATGCCATTGGAATCAGAAGTGTAGATCTGCAACTGCTGTCCGCTTGCACCTCCTCCGGCAATCGCAAAGTTAAGCGTACTCTTGCCGGTCGTGTTGACGCCTGCGTGATGCAGGAAGAGTCCACCCCATGGCGCATTGTAGGTCACCTTCATTGAGCGCGTACCCGAGAATACGAGTGAAGCGTCGGAGAAGTTTTGAGTACTTCCCCATGACCAATTCTCCCAGCCTTGGGCGAGCGCATCCTGATAGATCGAAAGCGCCTGACCGCCGCCACCGCCGCCGCTCACTGCGGTGAACGAGGCTACCTGATCAAACCAGGTAAACATACCAGCCCATCCGGCATGAAACACGCCGATCGAGACCGTGTACGTACCTGCACTCGGTACGGTGAATGGGTACGTGTACGCATGCGACTCATTCGTGTTGAATGATTGATTGTCGAAGAACTTTTGTCCGACCTTGGTCCCATTCTGGTACACCTCTATGTCGATAAGTGCACTCGTGGCACCACCGTTGTTCCTGATCGTAGCAGTGATCGTATCAGTGCCGCCGACCGACGGATTTTGAGTCGCGGTCGTAGACTGAGAGAATGCGGACGCCTGCGGCTGAGGTTCATTGTTCGCTGTCGCTCCGGTCCATGTGATCTTCACACTACCCGGTGCACCTGAGCCAGTATTGGCAGGATCGATCGATGCGCCGCTCGCTCCGACTCGTACCGGTATGTGGGCTCCTGCCGCCAATGTGCCGGCCAGATATACCTTCTTTGTATATCCGCCGCCTCCGCCGCCAGCAAAGTTGGCATCCGGACCGCCGCCGCCACCGCCGCCCGGCGCGCCCCCGTTTCTGGATGTAATGGTACCGCCTGCACCACCGGGTCCTCCGCCTGCACCGCCTTGCTGTATGGATCCATTTCCACCGGCGAGGTTAAGGTCGCCGCCGGCTGCCGTGCCGCCCGCGCCGCCTTGAGCAGGCACAAAGACAAGCCAGTACCAGCCGCCGTTATTACTGCCGATCCCGCCGGTGCCGCCGTTTGCGATAAGACTTGTGTTGAACGACGAAACGCCGCCCGTTCTTCCGGTAAGCGATGTCAGGTCCTGCCCGAAGATACTCTGTACCCAGTGTCCGCCTGATCCGCCGCCGCCGCCACCCCACATCTCGACCGTGATGTCCCCTGCATTCGCCGGGACGACAAAGTCATAACTGCCGGGAGTGCCATATGTCTGTAAGCCCGGCGGCGTGGTCGTCGTCCATGCAGACGTGATCAGAGGAGTTGCTAATAGAAGGAATGCACTTGCCGCGAACACGGATGTTCTCAGCAAATATGATGAAAGTGTTTTCATGTGATTAAATCTAATACTTATAATGTGGCTACTATACTCATGAGGGATGTGTCCAGTATGAAGCGGTGGCAAAAAAGAATTTCATTCGCACTACCGAAAAGCGCCGCTCTGTCGAGCGGCGCTTGCACAACTTCATGTATGCACGCGTCCTAGATCGCAAAAAGCGTCTTGAATCCACCGCGCGTGCTAGCCGCTTCGGCCGAGCCTTCGTCGACGATACCCTGTTTCACGACCATCTGATTATTCTCTTCAAACACGCCGATCTCGGTGCCGCCGCCGGCAAAATAGCAAATCGCTCCGGCATGTTCGCCATCGAGATACTTCCACGAGGAACCTTCGATGACCATGCACGATCCCTCATAGGTCCCCACCTCATGTGTGACGCCGTCTATCGCGAGCGTCACCGCGGTTTGGGGGGTGCCCTGATTGTCCACCGGAAGGTCTTTGAAAGACCATTCGTATGCATGTGCGACCATCTTGCTCCGCGCAGCGGCACCGGTCGCGGACGTGGTATCTATACCATCGGCGCAGTGCCAACTGATCTCGGCCACCTGCGTCGCTTCGCTCACGACGCACCCCGGAGTACAGCTCGGGCGAGTAGCGTTGAGATTCGCCTCATACCACCATGTCTTTGAAGACGCATCGTACGTACCGGGACCGATCGCTTCGCCTCCCTTGATGCAAGGCTTCTCTGCGATGACGCGCGCCTGCGGCTCGGTGAGCACCGAACCGGAAGAGACCGATTCGGACTTATAGAAATATCCTGCGCCGAGAACGATCGCTACAAAGCCAAAATGGCAAAAAATATTTTCATGGCGTCATGAATACACGATAAGAATTCCGCCGTAAATCGGACTTGGTACATCACAATGCAAAAGCTAGTAGTCTGATTCGAAGCGCATATTTTTCTTCTGTACCTCTTCTTTGTCGACAAAGCGACCGTCGGTGCCGACGTACCCCTCTTTGATCTTCGTAATGTCATATTCGGGATACCGTTCCGTCAATCGGCGAAATGCGTTGCCGCTTCTGTCGGAGACGAATGTTTCGCCTTGGTACTGCAGGGCAGTATGGGTGACCGCATCGCGCAACGTTTCTTGTGATTCCCGCGATTTACTCAGTGACTCTCTTTTTGTTCCGGGGAATCTATCCATATCGTTAGTATACCGCAGACGAAGAGGCGGCCGCTCAAAGAGCGGCCGCCTCTGGCCGCACAACGATCAAATCAAAAGGAGAGCGCACCGGCGCGATACAAGAACGATCCGATCCAAAGCACCAAGATCAGATAGTAGAGCGCCCAGCCTTCGGCCGGCGGAAACCACCGCGAGATTGTGCGGAAATGCTGCACGTACCATGCGCTTCCGAAGAGGACGATGAGATTCGCGCTCAATGCGTCGATAAGGATGAAATAAAAGACAATAGCTTCGATGCTCATAATGTGTGTTAGCTGATAAAGCCTATGATTTCATTATAAGCACCTCTCCCAAACCACAATCTCCCCCCGGGGACAAGTTGAGACGTATCCGACATGCTCTCAGGGATCGCGAATTTCTTGCTAGAAATTCGCTCCGTTTCGCGCCATCGCGCCGCAAAGACCCCTTCAAAGTTCATGACAATTCACCATTGCAGACGTCTTTATAGGGTTTTCACACATCACATCAGAATAGCCCTACTTCTCGTCGTAATCGAAAAATACTGCCTCGACATTGTGACCGTCGGCATCATGGACGAATGCAGCATAATATCCGGGCCAATAGTCTTTGCGATACCCGGGTGCACCATTGTCCGTCGCACCTGCGGCGAGTGCTTCTTTGTAGAACGCCTCCACCTGCATCTTATCCTTGGCGGCAAAAGCGATATGGAGCGGGATCACGCCCTTGCCATTAGTACCAATCCAAAAGTCGGTATTCGTGCCGTCGTTGAGACCGGCAGCTTCGCCGTATTCCATATTCTGCGTGTACCCGAGCGTAGCGAGCACGCGCACATAAAACGCTTTCGCTTTTTTGTAGTCACTTACCGGCAAACTAGCGTGTGCAATCATAGGTCAATACGAAAATTAGTAAGTAATACCGTTAGTATATATCTCCAAAGATGGAGATCGCATGGAGTGCTAATGAATACATGGTGACTGTCTCTATTACCACCAGTATGCTAGCATCCGAGGCAGTCGGTCATACTCACACGACAGGAGACTCTGATGTCCTGGAAGGCTATCGTCCGTGTTTGCGGAGTATTTGAAGACAAGATCGGTCCGCCGCTCGCGCTCATCGTATCTGGCGGTCTTTTCTTTGGATCACTCTTCTTGAAGCACGCATCCTTGCACCTCACACCGCGAGATGGGCACTTTGATTATGGTGGACCCGTACCGGTATTCTTGCTAGCTTTCTGGGCGCTCTCAAAATATGCCGAGGAAAATACCCTTGCGTGGAAGCTGATCCTTCCCGCGACAATGTTCGTCATCGGCCTTCAGTTCATCTACTGAGCAAACCGAGACCCTCTCCCGCCCGTGACGATCCGTCGTCACGGGCGTTTTTTATTCCCCCCATGCTATGATTTTGGCTATGCTTTCTCCGAAGACTCGGATCATACTCTTGCGCACTGCCGCAGGCGCGACCGGCGCACTCCTCATCATTGCCGCTCTGGGCCTAGGGAGCGACTATGGCCCGCTTCGCACCGGCATCATGCTTGGCTTCTTTGTGCTCGCGGGGCTTTCTCTGCTCCTGCGATACCCCGCACCTGCTATCGTCGGCATCGCGCTCGGCCTGCTCTTCAATCCCCTCGCACCCGTCGATCTGCCCCGGCACATCTGGGTGATCATCGATCTCGTCTCGCTCGCAGGGGTCATCTACTTCAGCCAATGGGCGACCAATCCCTATTGGAAAGGCACGCGCTTCGAGCACTACGTCTCGACGCTCTTTCCCGAGCCCGACTTCAGCATCCACGACCGCACCCGCGATATATCCAAATTCCTCAATCGGCGGGTCGAATCCAACATGCGCCCGGATTTTGTCTTCCGCAACCAAAAAGACCAAAGCCTCTTTGCGGTCGAATGCAAATGGCGCGGCCGCTGGGCACAGGGCAAAAACGGCGATCTGGGCTTGTGGTGGGATCAGATACAGGGCGAACGCTACCGCGCATACGGCAGAGAATCGGGCATCCCCGTCTATGTGGCATTTGGCGTCGGCGGCTCTCCCGAGAAGCCCAAAGAGGTCTACTTCCTCGACACAGCCGCGCTCCACTACGGCTTTTTGAAACAATCCATCGTCTCGGCGGGAGACACAGCCATGCAGTTGAAGGAAAAGTTGGTGGTGCGGGAGTAATTCCGCCGCAGTTTTTACGGTTTTGAGGTGCTTGGCCCCCTGTCTTCCTGTCTCCGAAGTCTAGGTGTTGACAATAGTATAGCGATTTTGCTATACTTCTTTTAGGTCGAATATTATCAGTTTAGGAGCGGATTAGACAACGGCATGGTAAGGCAACATAAAACGCTTTTCCTCGCCTCGGTGAAGGACTTTATCGCCAAGCTCAGTATTACCAATCAAGCCAAGGTCGCAGCTGCGATCAATATGATGGTAAATGGGGAGTTTGGATCAGTATATACAAAAAAGCTCAAGGGTCCTGTACATGAACTCATAGTAAAAAGCTACCGATTTGTGTACTACATAAAAGGGAACGAGATTTATTTCGTTAACGCTTTCGTAAAGAAAAGCGCCAAAACACCGAAACGAGTAATAGAGCACGCAGAAAAACTCTTCAAAAATTTCTAAAACAAAAAATCAAGGATAAAAATAGACACAAAAAAACAAGCTCCAAAAAAAATAAAAATCATGAAAAAAGCGACGAGTAAAATTATCAAAACTGACACGGATAAAGAAACTATTAAGTGGCACTCGTTCGAAGAAACCTTCGGACGAGTGTCCAAGACCAAGGAATTTCAAACGGCTTATACTGAAGAAATTATTCGGTTGAAATTAGCAAAACAAGTTCGTGAATTACGGCTTTCCAAAAATCTTACACAAAAAAATGTAGCGGAAAAAGCTGGCATGCCACAATCTGTAGTTGCACGTCTAGAGAGTGGCGAACATAGTATTTCTGTTGACACCTTGGGTAAGGTAGCTTACGCGCTTGGTAAACATATAGCACTTGCATAGATCATATAGAATCGCAAAACCCCGCCGAAAGGCGGGGTTTTGCATTACATTAAATGACCTGAAAATTAAATTCACCTGTTCCTCTTATTCTAGATTGCCCGTGAACTCCTTAACCCGATCATGGGCAAAAATATGCTGGGGCTCAATCGGAGAACTTAGTATCGTTCCCTCAAGAGTTCGGCATCGACTCAAAGCCACATATGTTTGACCTGCCTCGAAAGCCCCATTCCCCATCTCAATATGGACCCTATCAAAGGTTTTACCTTGTCCTTTGTGAATTGTAACTGCCCACGCAAGTTTGACAGGGATTTGGGTGAAAGTGCCTACGATTTCCGCCTGAATTCGATTGGTCTCATCGTTTAATGTGAATCGGACGGCCTCCCATATTTGAGGACCAACATCTGCAAACGACCCATCTTCAAAAAGAACCCGCACCGATAAATCATCGGTTCTGATTACTTTCGCAAGGTCTCCGTTTACCCATTTTCCATTGGGATCATTTCTGAGCAACATTACTTGTGTCCCCTCCTTTATTCCAAGCTTTAGATCGGTCGGTAAATCCTTCTCACGAAAGTCACCTTCGATCCTCCCATAATACGTACGGGGTTCAGCGGAAAGTTTTGCGAGTTCGGATATGTTAATTGATTGGGCAATATCGTTTTTTGTTACAAGAGAAATGATAAACTCGTTTTCTGATCTCTCATATTCTGGAAGAAATCGTGCATTGAAAATATTAAGATGTTCGCTGGTAAAATCAGCAACTCGCACTGCATCAAGAGCGTCTATAAATTTCCTATCAGTCTGGCGGTAGGTTTGCGTCAATTCAATGATCTTAAAATTCGCTTTCTGATACACTTCTGAATCAAAGAAAAAGGGGCTTCGATACAAGGTCCTAAATATCCTTCTTTCTTCCTCACCTTTCACTATCGGAGGCAATTGAAACAAATCACCGATTACAAATATCTGCGCACCGCCAAAAGGTAAATTACTATCACGCCCATTCAACCGCATAAATCTATCTATACAATCAAAAAGATCTGCTCTGACCATCGAGATCTCATCGATGATAATCATATCAATGTTCTTATAAATTCGAGCCTGATCACCATATCTCCTTCGAACAGTATCCGGTGTAATATCAATACCAAAGTGGAAGAAGGAGTGAATGGTCTGGCCTTGCACATTCAAGGCCGCTACACCTGTCGGCGCAATTACCACAACATTCTTTTTAGTCGTGGCTCGAAAATATTTTAAAAAAGTTGATTTTCCTGTCCCTGCCTTTCCAGTCAAAAATACATTGCTTTTTGTATTTTCCAACAAATTAATCGCCTTTTTCATCTCTGCTGTCGGCGCAATATCTGGCTTCTCCAACGCTATTAACCTCTGATTTGATCGGCGGGCACCAATCCCTTGCCTGGCAAGAGCAATTTTTGTTTTAGAGACCTTTCCTGGATTATTCGACCTTATCGCCTGAAAAGCAAAAAAGATAACTAGGCCAATTATTATTAACCATTCCATAGTAAAGACCACAATATCACGGCTCTCGTTAGACTTCTAACCAATCTCAAACGAACGAACAGCTTTGTATTCAGACTTTCGTGAACGTTACTTCTTTATCAAAAAAACCGCCCTTTCGGGCGGTTTTTTTCTTTTCTTATTTTTTACTTGTCGAACCTACCTCTCGGATCGGGACGCCTACGTGGCGGAGGAAGGCTTCTGCCTCCTTCTTATTCTTGGCAGTGGTGGCGATGGTGATCGCGAGGCCGAAGACATCTTTGGCGTCTTCATCAGCGGTCTCGGGGAATACCGTGTGCTCCTTGATACCGATCGTGATGTTGCCCATCTCGTCGATGGTCTCGGGCTTGATGCCGCGGAAGTCCTTGATGCGCGGGATCACGATATGGATGAGCTTGTCGAAGAAGCTCTGCATGCGCTCACCGCGGAGTGTGGTCTGGAATCCTGCCGGATCGCCGGTGCGGATCTTGAAGGCCGCGACGGATTTCTTGGCGCCGCGCGTAGCGGGAGCCTGGCCGGTGATGCGGGTGAGGCGGCCCTCGATGAATTCGATGCGCTTCTTGTCCTTGATCGAGCCGACGCCCGAGGAGACGACCACCTTGGTGAGGCGAGGGGCCTGCATCATGCTGGTGTAGCCGAATTCCTTCTTCATCGTGTCGAAGGTGGTGGTGTGCTTCTTGTGTGTGGTGGCTGATTTTGTCATAGAGAAATGTTATTTGAGGGTGGAGCCGCTCTTGACCGCTACGCGCTCACGAGCGCCGTCTTTGGAGCGAGCGATCTTGATGCGAGAGGGCTTGCCGGTCGACGGGTCGGCGATAGCGACATTGGATACGTGGATAGCGACCGGGCGCTCGACGATCTGACCCGTGCGAGACTTGGCGGTCGGCTTCTGGTGACGCTTCATGATGTTGATCCCCTCGACGAGGACCTTGCTCTCTGCAGGCATAGCGCGCAGGATGGTGCCTGTCTGGCCGCGATCCTTGCCGGCGATGACTATTACTTTGTCTCCTTTTTTCAATTTCATAAGTATTTTGAATTTTGCATTTCCTATACCCTAGTGGCTAGTCGCTATTACACTATCTCGGGGGCCATGGAGCCGATCTTTTGGTAGCCGCGCTCGACGAGCTCGCGAGGGATGGGGCCGAAGACACGGTTGGCCTTGGGCTCTTTCTTGTCCTTGTCGACCAATACGACGGCATTTTCATCAAAGCGCACATAGGAGCCGTCTTTGCGACGGAAGGCCTTGACGGTGCGCACGACGACCGCGCGGTGGACATCCTTCTTCTTCACGGCCTTGCGAGGCTGAGCGGTCTGGATGGAGATGACGACCTCGTCGCCGATCTCTGCATAGCGGCGCTTGGAGCCGCCGAGGATCTTGAAGACACGGCCGATCTGTCCGCCGGAGTTGTCTGCAATTTTTACGATTGAGCGATCTTGCAACATAAAATTATACGGTTTGTGAACTGCGTTCACCAGATTTGACGAGGATGAAGTGCTTGCGCTTGGAAATAGGGCGAGTCTCGCGGATAGAGACCTTGTCGCCTACCTGAGCGGTGTTGCCTTCATCATGGACGAGGAATTTCTTGCTCTGGCGCATGTACTTCTTGTACTTGGGGTGCTTCACGTAGGACTCGACCTCGACGGTCGCGGTGTCCTTCATGGCGGCCTTGACGACCGTACCCTCGAGGATCTTGCCGTTTTTCACGACGGCAGCCTCTTCGGTGGTCTTATTCTGTTTTTTGGTGGTGATAGCCATACAAGTGAATGAATCCGCGCAATATTACGCTTTTTTGCCCTTCTGTGCAAGGTCCCGCGCGCGAAGCTCGGTGAGCATGCGCGCGGTCGCGCGGCGGAGCATGCGAGTAGCACGCACATCGCGTGAGCGGGAGCCCGCGCCGCCGAAGCGGAGTGCGCGCAAGACTTCGCGATTGTCTGCGACTGCCTTTCGCAAATCCTGGGTGTCTTGTGTATTGATATCTGCCATAAAAATTTAGTTAACAGTTGACAGTAAATAGTTGACAGAGAGACCGCGAACGACGTTGGTCGCCACTGTAAACTGTAAACTGTAAACTGTAAACTTTGGTTTCATATATTTAGCGTGCTACGACGCGGACCTTCATCGGAAGCTTGGTGCCAGCCTTGCGCAGCGCCTCGCGCGCGACAGCCTCCGTTGCACCGTCGAGCTCAAAGAGGATGCGGCCTGGGCGCACTTCCATCACATAGTGATCGAGGTCGCCCTTACCGCTACCCATGCGTACTTCTGCCGGCTTCTTGGTGACCGGTCGATCCGGGAAGACGCGGATCCAGATCTTGGAGGTCTTGCCGCTTGCGCGAGAGAGCGCGCGGCGGGCCGCTTCGATCTGATTGGAGGTGATGCGCGCAGGGGTCATAGCCTTGAGACCAAATGATCCGAAAGAGACAGTGACGCCGCGCGTATCCGGCATGAGGAGGCGATCAGGATGCTTGCGCCCTGTCTGCCATTTGCGGTATTTTGTTTTCTTTGGTGCCAACATACGAATTCATCTGTTATTGGGAACGGCGTTCGCCTTTTTTGTCGTTGAAAATATCTCCGCGGTAGATCCATACCTTGATGCCGATCACGCCGTACGGGAGGTATGCCTGCTCGCGAGCGAAGTCGATATCTGCGCGCAGGGTCTGGAGCGGTACGCGACCGCGCTTGATCTCTTCGGCGCGCGACATCTCAGCGCCACCCAAGCGGCCCGAGAGCCCGATGCGGACGCCCTGGACATCGCGGTTGGCCATGACCTTCTCGACCGTCTGCTTGAGCACGCGACGGAATGTCTGACGCTTCTCGAGACCTTCGGCGATCATGTATGCGACGACTGGCGCGTGTGATTCGGGAGATCGTATCTCCTCAATGTCGAGACGGACGGCCTTGCGCTCGGCGCCCGGTACAGTGCGGATGATGGCCTCAATCTCCTTGGTAAGCTTGACGCTCCCCTCTCCTCCGCGGCCGATGACGAGGCCGGGACGCGAGGTCTTGAGGATTATGCGGATCGCTTTGTCGTTGCGCTCGATCTCGACAGAGGTGATGTAGGCGCCGCGCAAACGCTTCTTGAGGAAGCGGCGGATAGCGGCATCTACCGAGACATTTTCACGGTACTGTGCGGCATTGCGAGAGAACCAGCGCGACTTCCAGTCGCGGATAATACCGAGGCGATGTGCGTATGGATGTACTGTGTGTGTCATAAGATTACTTTGTCTCGCCGGAGCTTTTAGCGGAGGCGGATTTTTTGGTGGTGACTGTTTTTGCTTTCTTTACTACCGGTTTCTCGGTGACTACCTTTGCGACCTTGCCTGTCTTTGGAGCCTTCGCGCCAGCTTTGCTGCCAAGCTCGAGCTTCACGATGCTCAGGGTCTTATGGAGCGCACCGGAGCGGCCACGGCCAAACGGACGGAAGCGACGCATTGTAACACCTTTGTCGACGGTGATGGTCTTGACGTAGAGGTCTTCTGTAGCCATACCCTTATGAGCGGCGTTGGCGACGGCAGAATCAATGAGCTTGACGATAGCCGGACCCGACTTCTTGGGGAGAAGAGTAAGTGCCGCGCGTGCGTGAGAGACCGACTTGCCGCGGACGAGGTCGGCGACCAAGCGGACTTTGCGCGGCGACTGGTGATAGTTTTTGAGTAAAGCTTTCATACGGGTATGATTATTTCTTTGCGGCAGTAGCGCTTGTAGCCTTGGCAGCTTGTGCGGTAGCGATCTCGGCAGCCTTCTTCTGCTGCTCAATCTCCTTCTGCATCTTGCCGCCGTGGCGGACGAAACGAGTCGTCGGAGCGAATTCGCCCAAACGGTGACCCACCATATCCTCAGTGACCAAGACCTCGTCAAATTTGTTGCCTGTATGTACGAGGAAAGTGAATCCAACGAATTCGGGTGCGATCTGCGATGCGCGAGCCCACGTCTTGATGGCATCGGAGCCCGGCTTGCGAGCACCGACCTTCTTCATCAGTTTTTCGTCCACATATGGGCCTTTTTTAAGTGATCGAGTCATAGGTTGTCAAAATGTATAGGAAATGAGGCAATAAGTCAATAAATCATTACTTTCTCTTACCTACTTTGCGGCGGGTAACGATGAATACGTTGGAGTATTTCTTCGGATGGCGCGTCTTTTGGCCCTTGCCGGTCGGTTTGCCCCACATGGACTTGGCGCGTCGGAGACCGCGACCCTGCTTGCCTTCGCCGCCGCCGTGCGGGTGATCGACTGGATTCATCGCGGTGCCGCGGACGGTCGGGCGGATACCCTTCCAGCGACTGCGACCTGCCTTGCCGATATTGACGAGGCGGTATTCTTCATTGGAGACCTCGCCGATCGATGCCCAAGCGGTGCCGATGACACGACGGATCTCAGTCGAAGGGAGCTTGAGGTGTGTGTAGCCAGCGTCCTGCGCGACCACTTCGGCGTAGCTGCCTGCTGAGCGGACAATCTTGCCGCCATTGCCCGGCTTGAGCTCGACATTGTATACATAGGTACCGACCGGGAGCTTGCCGAGCGGGAGGCGATTGCCGACCTTGACCGGAGCAGTCTCAGAGACGATGAATTCGTCGCCGACCTTCACCTTTTGGGGCAAGAGGATGTAGCGCTTCTCACCATCACGATATACAGCGATACCGATGAACGCGGAGCGGAACGGATCGTATTCGATAGAAGCGATCTTGGCGGGGATGTCTTTCTTGTTGAATTTGAAATCCACATCGCGGAAAGAGCGCTTGTGACCGCCGCCCTGGTGGCGCACCGTGATGCGACCCTGGCTGTTGCGGCCACCGCGGCTCTTGGCACCGTGTGTGAGAGACTTGGTCGGCTTGTGACCGGAGAGCATCTCGCGGTAATTAAGCGTGGTCATGCCGCGGGTGCCTGCTGTACGTGGTTTGTATGCTCGGATGCTCATAAAATAATAGTGATTATGCGAGTGAGATGGTCTCGCCTTTGTTGAGGTATACGTAAGCCTTCTTGCCGCCGCCCTTCACCCCGACCTTGCCGGTGCGAGCACTGCGGACACTCTTGTGCGGAATAGTGGCGATGGTGATTTTGCGCGGAGTGACCTTGTAGAGCTCCTTTACCGCCATCATGATCTCGCGCTTGGTCGCGCTTGGAGCTACGTCGAAGACATATGAGCTCATGAGCGCATGCGCGGTCGCCTTCTCGGTGATGTGCGCATGTCGCAAGACATGTGCATAGCCGGTCGAGAATGCTCCCGAGGTCGAAGCGATGACCGCCTTTTGCTCTTCTGTATTCGTTTTCTTGGAAAAGATAGCCATATGGATTTATTTGGTTGCCTTGGTTGTCTTCACCGCTTTCTTGGCCTTCGCAGGCTTCTCTGCCTTGGGCTTGGTGACCTTGGCGGGTCGGACGACTTTTGCATTGGTGGACTGACGGGCCTTGGTCGAGCGGCTCTCGATGATAGCGACCGCGGCCTCCGGATTCTCGAGGATGATGTACTTGTGCTTGAGGACGGTGACCGGATTCATGTCGCGCACCGAGCTGACCATGGTGGAGCCAATGTTGCGGAAGCTCTTGACGGTAGTATCGGACGGTTCTGCGAGACCGATGAGAGCCATGTTGCGGCGCTTGGCGGTCGTGCCTGAGAGCTTCTCAAAACCGCCGATCTTGGAAAGTGAGGAGAGGGCCTTGGCGGCTGCGGCGGTCTTGGGACCGTCGAAGCCGAATTTGTCGACAAAGATGATCTCACCGTCTTTGAATTTGCGAGAAAGGGCCATAAAGAGAGCCTTGGCGCGCATTTTCTTGGGAATCTGCACAGCGTAGACCTTGTCCTTGGATGGACCATGGGTGACGCCGCCGCCCTTCCAGATCGGAGAGCGTGTCGAGCCGTGACGAGCGCGGCCGGTGCCCTTTTGGCGCCAGGGCTTCTTGCCGCCGCCGCGGACATCGCCGCGATCCTTCACGTGTGCGACCGGGGTGCGGGCGTTGGCCTGCATGCCGGTGACGACCTGGTGCATGAGCGCGTCGTTCCAGGCGATATCGAAGATGTGCTCCGGGAGCGTGAGTGTGCCGCTCTTCTTCCCTTGTACGTTGTAGATGATTGATTCCATACGATTGTTTTTATCGGTATTATCCGCGGATCTCGATAAGCGTACCCGGATGGCCAGGAATAGCGCCTGATATCAGGAGAGTATTCGAAGTGGGGTCAACTTGCAAGACTTTGAGATTTTTGACGGTGATACGGTCTCCGCCCATGCGGCCTGCCATGCGCATACCCTTGGCTACACGAGCGCCTGCGCGACCGCCGCCGCCAATAGAGCCCGGAGCGCGCTCTTTGTTCTTTTGGCCGTGACTGCGCGGACCGCCATGGAAGCCGTGGCGCTTGACCACGCCCTGGAAGCCCTTGCCCTTGGAGACGGCCGAGACAGTGACGACATCGCCGGGTGTGAAGACCGAGATGTCGATCGTGGCGCCGCGCTCCATGTCGCCCTCTGCGGTGTACTCGCGTACGTATTTGAAAGCACCGAGGTCCTTGAAATGGCCCTTCATCGGTTTGTTGGTGCGGCTCTCCTTCTTGGCGGTAAAACCGACCTGGACAGCCTTGTAGCCGTCCTTGGGGGTGTCTTTGACCTGAGTGACCGTGAGTGGGCCCGCAGTGATGATCGTGGCAGGAGAAACAACGCCCTTCTCATCGAAGACCTGCGTCATCCGTCCTTTGGTTCCTAGCATGAATTTCATAGATTTTTTAGAAAAATTGCCCGCTCACAAGCGGGCTTCCAAGAAGCTTCGCTAGTGGTCCCGCCAAGTAACTATTGGGACATAGGCCGTCTAGGGAATCATGAACAAGTCATGAATCGAACCAAACGTGCGCGCAGTATACGCACTTCTCAAATAAATGCAACTATTGGCGATCAGACCTGAGCCTGGAGGCGCATTTTGTTGCGGTGTTGGAGCTCAAAATAGCCGGCCGTGACCGCCAAGATGATCGCCACGAACACACCGAGAAGCACCATAATCGTCACATCCGAACCGGCCAGACCAAGTGATCTATTTACCCCGCAAAGAAACGTCGGAATGTTGCCACAATTACTGCCTGGCCCGGCGATCTCATCGACGGTAACCGTGTGCGCGAGCGTGGGCCGCCAAAGGATGTCGTGCGCCGTCATACCCTGAGTCTGCGCATTTTTGGTAAGCGTAATGGATAGAGTGTCGAGCTCTTCCTGGGAAAGACTCTGTGAGCGCGGGTCGGAAAGGAGTGCGTTTTTTATGGTCGAGTTGAGATCGCCGCGCAACGAAAGATCGCTTTGCGCGTTGAGATACAAGGGAGTGGTGATGAGTAAGAGGGCGAGCACAAACCACACAAACACACCCTGAAACAACCTTGCTTGGACACGAGATGTCTCGGTTGTAGCCTGAAACTGCATGTACACATGATAGCAGACCATCAGATGCATGCGATTCAAAAGAGTGGATAAGCTATTGTGCAGATCACTCAATAAAAAAGACCGACCACGATGGTCGGTCGAACTCAAAGACAATCCTACTACATCATCTTCACATCAATCGAAACTCCGGACGGGAGGTCGATGTTGGTGAGAGCCTCGATGACTTTGGGGGCCGGATTGAGGATGTCAATCATGCGCTTGTGGATGCGCATCTCAAACTGCTCGCGAGAATCCTTGTCGATGAAGGATGAGCGATTGACGGTGTATTTCTTGATATCGATAGGGAGAGGGACCGGACCAACGACTTCGGCGTTATAGCGATTGGCGGTATCGATGATCTGCTTGACGGAGGCATCCAAAACGCCGCTTTCGTAGGCACGAACGCGCATGCGCAAGCGATGCGAAACATCGGCCTTCTTGGCACGGCTACGGGTTGTCTTGACTGCTGTTTTTTCTGCCATAGAGAACGTACCCGGGAGTATGCACTATTCAGCCGAAAAATGCAAATGTCTGTTGTTGACTGTCCGTTGTTGACATCTCAAGGTCAAACCCAAAGAGAATCTGTCCGAGGCAGATTTTGAGAAGGCAAATGAGCACAGTTTTTGGCTGGGATCGGTGCAACATTACGAATTCCAACTGATCAGGAGGGGCAGTAGGAAGAAACGCCGCTTCTTTTCCATTCCATCATTGTTCCCTGCGGCGAGACCCGCAACCGCATAAATCCCGTGCCTCAGTCCGATCATGGACTGAGGCACTTTTTTGAATAGGTCTTTTTACCAAAAAGACACAAGACCCCGCTTGCGCGAGGTCTTGTGTCGTGATTATAAGAGTTGGTTTTAGGCGACGATCTTGGTGACGACGCCTGCGCCGACGGTCTTGCCGCCTTCACGGATGGCGAAGCGCTGCTGCTCTTCCATCGCGATCGGACCAACGAGCTTGACCTTGAAGGTCACTGTGTCGCCCGGCATGACCATTTCTACTCCCTCCTTGAGGGTCACCTCGCCGGTGACGTCGGTGGTGCGGAGATAGAACTGCGGCTTGTAGCCGGAGAAGAAAGGCGTGTGACGACCTCCTTCCTCCTTGGAGAGGATGTACACTTCCGACTCGAATTCGGTATGAGGCTTGACCGAGCCGATAGCGGCGAGGACTTGTCCGCGATGGACATCGTCCTTCTTGGTGCCGCGCAAGAGGATACCTGCGTTGTCGCCAGCCTGTCCTTCCTGGAGAGACTTGTTGAACATTTCGACTCCCGTGACGGTCGTCTTGGCCGTATCTTTGATACCGACGATCTCGACTTCGGTGCCGACCTTGATGATGCCGCGCTCGATGCGGCCGGTCACCACGGTGCCGCGACCTTCAATCGAGAAGACGTCTTCGATCGGCATGAGAAACGGCTTACTGATATCGCGCTCAGGGGTCGGAATGTATTCGTCGAGAGCTTTGACGAGCTCCATCACCTTCTCGCTCCACTCATTGCCCGGCTCCGGATTTTCGAGAGCCTTGAGGCCTGAGCCGCGGATGATCGGCGCATTGGCGCCATCGAAGCCCTGTTTGGTGAGCAGGTCGCGGATCTCCTCTTCGACGAGGTCGATGAGATCCTTGTCATCGACTTGGTCTACTTTATTGAGGAAGACGACAACCTTCGGTACGCCGACCTGACGAGCGAGCAAGATATGCTCGCGGGTCTGGGGCATAACACCGTCGGATGCGGCGACCACGAGGATCGCGCCGTCCATCTGAGCGGCGCCGGTGATCATGTTCTTGATGTAATCAGCGTGACCCGGCGCATCGACGTGCGCATAGTGGCGGGTCGGGGTCTCGTACTCGGAATGCGAGAGCGAGATAGTAATACCGCGAGCCTTCTCTTCAGGCGCCTTGTCGATGTCGCCTACGCCCTTGACCTGGGCGCTGTAGCCGTTGCCAGCCTTGGAGAGCACGCTGAGGATGGCCGCGGTCAAGGTGGTCTTGCCGTGGTCCACGTGCCCGATGGTGCCGACGTTTACGTGCGGCTTTGTACGATTGAATTCTCCTGCCATATGTATGGTTTTTATAATTTAGCCACTACTAAGCGAGCGGCACTGTTAATTGTTAGCCAACGCATATGAGATGCTTCGTGACTCTTTCTGTCTTCCCTGCTTGTGCTTATCGCGGGTCGCTAATCCGCACACAACCAAATCTAACAAAAGAATACGCACGAAGCGTGCGTGTGCCCATAATAGCAAAGAAACCCTAGGCGTCAATCATGTGGGGATAAAAATGGCCCTCGTACGAGACGAGGGCCGATTTTGTTAGAGGAATTGGAAATTGTGCACAGCCGTTGTTTTTGGGTCGCGCCAACGTCTCCGCGGAAGAGTTTCCATACAACCGGAATTGCCGTCACGGATATAAATGATGGCAGGCTTCCCCGCCGGTCCTTGCGAAAGATGCACGTTAAGGACGTTGCCTGTGCAGCAGATTGTCTCGATCCGAGCCAAGCACGGTATAGGTGCCAGTGCACTCGTGTCCCGTTAAAAATCAAACAACGAAGCCATATTTTCAAAACCCTTGACGTTGTTTTGTAGCTTGCGCTCGGAAAATAGCTCAACCAAGCCGTTTTTGTCGAATAGCGACACGCTCAATATCTGTAGGATTTCG
>JACROD010000021.1 GCA_016214605.1 Candidatus Kaiserbacteria bacterium | reverse complement strand
TTCGAGTGGCGTTTCTTGAAGATGTATTCGAGGCATGCATCCTCGGAAGGAAACCGCTTCCGCAAACTACGGATGCCAAATCGGCTACTCATGCCAACAAGTATATCGCCAAATTGTGCCGTGTGGGGATACGCACCAGGTTATGCACATGAGTATACGTACGACCTTCCCTACAAATATCAAAAAGAATTCAAGGCGGCCGAGCATGCGGCCCGCGAAGCACAAAAGGGTCTTTGGGCACCTGATACTTGCAATGGCGATGCGCAATAATTGAGGAACAATAAAAGAAGATGCGGGGACCGAACGATTCGATCCCCGTGGATTAAGGTCACCAGGCTTCGGGCCGCTCCGATATGGTGTTATAACACCAACCCTTATGGGGGTGCACGGTCTGGTATTCCAGGCGCCTCCACGTATCCTTAGGAGGCAAGCCCCCGTAGACCGTACAGGATTGGAGAAGTTCGACAATCTTTTCCCACAGAGTTTTCTGGGTTCCCTCTTTCTTCATGACCATCTCCAGTCTGGTTCGGTCGCTCCAAAGGCGACACTAGAAAATAATATACACCTAATTATTAGTTAGTCAAGTCGTTGCCTAAAACCCCAAGTCCTCACCGACCAATATCACGTAGACCGGCTCTTATGCTAGCAATGCGCCATCGACCATCATACTGCTTTTATTTTCCGCTCCTAGGACACTTGTCGACTCCGGTAGCAAGCTTTTGCAAGAGCTTCGCCATATAGGCGACATTGACCGAATAGTACACCTCTTGCCCGCGGCGCTCATCGGATACAAGATCAGAAGTCTTGAGCACTTTGAGATGTTGTGAGACGGCCGGCTGTGCAAGCTTCACCGTCTTCACAATCTCACCCACTGTACGCGGGCCTTGCATGAGAGATTCGAGCACACGATACCGATTGACATTGCCAATACCTTTGCCAAGCCGCTCGATCTCTTCACATAGTTCTGACATATTCAAATAATAGCATATTAATATACCTGTACAATCACGCTCTATGCTTATCTCTCGGGTGCATTATGGAAGGAGCGGGAGATCGACCGTGGTTTGCCTGAGGATATCATTGTGTGTCATCGTACCGGCATTGACCATGAGGACATATCGCGCATATGCCTGCGTAGACACCGGATCACGAAGTCCGGGAGCTACATTGGCCGCAGTGTCGACGATCGTACCTTCGTTGTTTATCCACATGAGATCGACCGGAAAGAGCATGTTGGCCGTCGAGATCTCATAAATACCGTCCGTCTTAAAGACGAACAGCATCCCCTCATCTTGCGCGATCGTGCGTACTCCATTGAGGCTTGCCAGCTGCTCCTCCGAGGTCTTTGCGATATGTACCTTGAGGGACAGGTTGTTTATTTTTATCGTCTTGTATGCGACACCGCCCAAGAATGACGGCAAACTGATCACGCCATTCTCATAAAAGATGAAGCCGAGGACGAGAAGCCCTGCGATCAATGCAAAAACGACACCGGTTCCAAAATTGGACTGCCTTGCGATGATGGGTGTTGACATGCTTCTATTATACAATACTCTCCACCACTTCCTTGCCGACAAACACAAAAGGGTGCTAAAGCACCCTTTTGTGTTTGTCGGAGCGGAGGCGGAGAGATTCGAACTCTCGGTGGGTTGCCCCACACACGCTTTCCAAGCGTGCGCACTAGACCGCTATGCGACGCCTCCGTGGGGCCTAGTATATGCCACACCAGGCGCATTTAAAAGCACCTTCAGCCCTTGCGCTGTAGCTTGCGTAGGCGGCGGAGTTCCTTGGCTCGCGCGCGACGCTCTTTGAATTTGCGCTTTTGCTCGACAAGCTCTTCACGCAGCTTTTGTTCGAGTACGGCGGCCTTCTGGGATTCATACCAGCCGAGGGCACTCAATACTATATTGAGCGTCAGTACTATGCCAAATGCCAATATAAAGGAAGATTCCGTGTGACGGTCATTGAAAAACAGAAATGTCGGTAGGAAGCTCGCCATACCGACGACCACATCCATCACGCGGTTTTGCGGAGTCTCGTGGATCTGCACCATCGCCTCCCACATCTCATACGCGACAAGCAGGAGGAAAACGATAATGATCGCCGCGATCATTCCAAAATGGAAAAAAGAGATACCGAAGCCAAGCGAAATACCCGAGAGAAAGTGTACAACACTCCAGAGGTCAAGCCATTTTCCCTCTCGCCAGACGTCGGTTCTTTCGAATCTGCCGTCTCGGGTAAGTCGCATAGCGTATACCTACGATTCTAGGATTAGGACAAGTGTTTAGAGACAAGCTTGGTCATCTCAAACATGTTGACCGTAGCCTTGCCGCCGAATACTGCCTTGAGGCTAGCATCGGCGTTGATGTTGCGCTTGTTCTTCGGGTCCTGCAGATCATGCTTCTTGATGTAGACCCAGAGCTTCTTGACGACCTCTGATCGAGGCATAGGGCCCTTGCCCACCACCTCTGCAAGCTCGTCACTTACGTTCATAGGCTTCATAAAAGCTGATGTCTTTTTCACTGCCATACTTTAAAAAATAATTATTTAATAATCTTACTGATCCCCTTAAGCATACCATTACCTGGCAGCAAACAACATACCCCTATACGTTTAGACCATGCAGAGCCGCCACGCGCGCCTCGACCGGGGGGTGCGTGGAGAAAAGTTTTTGGACGAATTGTCCCGCCTGGTGTGCACCAAAAGGGTTTGAGATGAAAAGGTGCGCCGTGGTCGTCGAGGCGCGCTGCATCGGCATGTCATAGCTGCTGATCTTTTGGAGCGCAGAAGCGAGACCGTCGGGATAGCGTGTGAGGAGCGCCCCCGAAGCATCGGCGAGGAATTCGCGCTTGCGTGATATCGCGAGCTGGATGAGCTGTGCGGCGATGGGGGCCAAGATCATCGCGAGTACCGCTGCGATCGCGATCAGCGGCCCCGCCTTGCTGTCGCTATCCCTGCCGCCAAACATACTCACATGCATAAACATATTCGCCAGGACCGAGATGAAGCCGACCAAGACCACGGCGACCGTCATCACCAGGATATCGCGATTGCCCACATGCGAGAGCTCATGCGCGATCACTCCTTCGAGCTCATTGCGCTCCATCATACCCATGAGCCCGGTAGTGACCGCAATCACGGCGTGATCCTTGTCACGACCGGTCGCAAAAGCATTGGGAGCCGGGTCCTCGATGATATACACACGTGGTTTGGGCAGCCCGGCAGTGATCGCGAGATTCTCGACGATGCGATGGAGTTCTTTGTACTGGGTCTCGTCCGCAGGTATCGCGCCCACCGAGGCAATAGCGACCTTGTCGGAAAACCAATACGCCCAGACATTGGTCACGAGGGCGAAGCCGACCGCAACATAAAGGATCGCTGAATTGCCGAAATATTGCGACGCGAGGAAACCGACGAGCATGACAATACTCAAAAACACGCCCATGAGCATCCAAGTGCGGAAAACATTGCGAGATTGTTGTGTATATAAGGAAGCCATTAGCCATTAGCGTATAGCCATTAGGGACGGGGTGCAAGTGAGGAAATAAATTTATTGAGCATGCGCATTACCTCATCAAGTAGCTGTTTTGTTTTCTCCAGGTCTTTACTATCTGTAAACTTTAGCCGTTCAGAGATAATGATATGGGTTTCTAATTCGGCGCCGGAACCATAGGCAATGCGTATAAACTGTATATATTCTGCGCGATGTTTACGTGCATAGCCCTCTGCAATATTCGCTGGGATGGAAACTGCGGCAGGACGAATCTGGCTCGTTAGGCCAAACATTTCGGTCTTGGGAAATTTCTCGGTCAGTTTATAAACATTTTCAACCAGCTCGATACTTCTTTGCCAAACAGTCAGATCTTTATAGGATTGCATTTCACTAATGACTATACCCTAGTGGCTAAAAACTAACCTTCACCGGCTCCTTGGCGGCAGTATCAGCCTCGCTCAACTCGAAGAAATCGGCGGCTTTGAAGTGGAACATACCGGCGACGATATTGGACGGGAAGGATTGCATGGCGGTATTGAGCTCCATTACCACGCCGTTGTAAAAGCGGCGTGCGGCCTGAATCTTGTTTTCGGTATCAGAGAGTTCGCGCTGGAGCTCGACGAAATTCTCGTTGGCTTTGAGATTGGGATAATTCTCTGAGACAGCGAAGAGCGATTTGAGCGCACCGGAGAGCATGTTTTCGGCCTCGGCCTTTTCGGCTGGATCAGTCGCACCCATGGCGCGGGTGCGCATGGCGGTCACTGCCTCCAGAGTGCTCGCCTCGTGAGTGGCATAGCCCTTGACCGTCTCGACGAGATTGGGGATCAGATCATACCGGCGTTTGAGCTGGACATCGATATCGGCCCAGGCTTCTTTGACCCGCGTCACGAGCGTGACGAAACGATTATAAAGGCCGATAAATCCAAAGACGATAAGTACTGCAATCCCAAGTGCGATATAAAATGGTGTCATATGCGAAATAGTATACCACTGTTTCTAATGTGTGGGGAATGGAAAAATTGCTCCTGTAAATCTCGCAATTGCGAAATTTACAGGAGCATTAATTACTAAGGGGTCTTCCACAAATAACGAGTACGTTATTTGTGGACGGGGCCTAAGATCATCTTTTTGATCTTTTAGGTTAGTGGGAGACGAGCGGTTTTTACCTTACCAGACTTCCCTGCACGGCAAACCCGATGGAACCTGCGGCAAGCAGAAAGCTTCCGAATTGCCAATAATTAGGCATCACAAAGATCATTCCCGGTATCAGCAGGGATGCCGCAAAGCCGATTATCAATGCAAACACCGGCGTCAGGAGCGCCAGTCCGGTCACAGTTATCACGTCTCCGCCATGGGTGTACGCCCCAATGAAGCAATAGTCAGCCGCCACAAAGATGAGACCGACGGCCATCAGGAGCCATAGCATGCTCCCTTGCGGCACATTAAATGACGGATCATTGGTCTTGGTGAAGTGCCTCAAGACGAGGACAGACACCAATACGACCGGCACATACACACTCATGAGCGTCAGAGTGTTGAGATGGCTGAACTTGTTCTTGAGGATGACATGCAACAGTCCGTACAAGGCATCCGAACAGATCATGTATATGACAAATGGTGCGATGTGGGGCATTGGATTCTCCTCGCCTTACTACCAAGGATAGAGTCTCTAAACAGCAAAATACCACCCAATGGGCGGTATGTCGAGGCTTCCTAAACGGAGGGTTTGGCTTACGGAAGTGCCGTGATGCGGACCTTGAAATGCGGCTGGCGATGACCGTTCTTCTTGAAGGAGCGGCTCTTTTCGCGGTAGCGGATCACCGTGACGGTGGGATTGCGACCCTCTTCGATGAGCTCGGCCGAGACCTTGGCACCGGTCAAATAGGGCTTACCTACGGCCACTTTGGCACCGTCATCGGTCAAAAGCACCTTGTCGAAGGAGATCTTGTCGCCCGGCTTGTACGAGCCGGCGAGCTTTTCGACCTTGAGGACAGAACCGTCGGTAACGACGTACTGTTTGCCTCCCGTCTCGATGATTGCAATCTTTGCCATAGTGGGAGCACTCTAGCCTAGAAATCAAATTTGTGCAAGCCCTTTATGGGGACAGCTAAAAGTAAAAGAGATCGACATGAAATATCCGTCATAGTGTGGTATACATCACGTGGACTGTCGTAAGGAGGAAGTGATGACACATAAGGATCCCGACCACAATGACGATGGTGTCGAAGGCGCACGCGGCCTGCTGATCGCGTTTCTTCTCATCACAGGAGGTATCAGCCTATTTTCCGGCGCCCAGGCCATATACACTGGGAATATCGTGGGCAGTATATATCCCTTCATACTTGCCCCTGTCACGGCCTATCTCGTGTATCTAATCATCCGCAAGGCCCCAAAGCGCTAAACTGCGACAAAAAAACCGGCAGGAGACGATGATGTATGAAAACACCGCACGGGTTCGAGACGTGATGGCGGCGAGACGATCCGCCTTTCAAGACAGATCAAAAAGAAGCAAGTACAAACAAAGTGTCGCAGACCTTGAGATCCGGTATGCCGCGATCAGAGACCAGCTCGAAAATATTCCGGACCATCTGTCGGAAGGGCAATGTCCGCTGACCGGCGACGATCTTTGGTTCTTCTTGAAAATAGAAGATTTCGTCAAATCTCACCTGGAACACGAGGGACGCGTGTACAAAATCAGCGAGATATACACCAAGGCGAATGCTCTATACAAGAAACTCGAAGGGAAAAAGCAGGGGTAGTGGGCAAGCGGCCCGTCGCAAGCGACGGGCCGCTATTTTTTTATAAAAAAATCGGGCAAGGTTTCCCCTGCCCGATTGATTGAATAGCGACACGCTTACGCGTTAGCGCAGCTTGATCGCCTTATCTTTGCCGGTCTTGAACGCCTCCTGGGCGTCATCCGAGCTGATGATCACGTATTTCGCGAGATCAATCTTCGGATAGCCGGCGGTGCGAAGCCAGAACCCTGTCCAGAAATAACCCAGATTCGTCTCATAGGCACGCTTGGTGTCGATGAACTTCGTCTGCTCGTTCTGGAATTTGTCCCGGTACGACTCGATGACCTGCTGGATCTGCTTATACAGGCTCGGGTCCATTTTGCCCGGGTAACCTTCTTTGATCCACTGCATCGCCGCCTTACTGCCTTCAGAACCATACCGGGCGCTAATCGCCGCCTTGGCGACACGCTCGAGGTCATCGGCATACATCCCCGGCACCTGCGCGACTTCCCTCACCTTGATGCCGCCCTGAGCCAGGATGTTCTCCATGTTGGTGTATTCGGCCTTGATGCCCTGTTCGGCCTCATTGCCGTAGTTGCCGTAGCCGATGTATGAGCCCGCGACCATCAAAACCAAGACGCCCGCCACAGCGAGAACAGTCAACAACGTTTTCATCTCTCGTATCCTTTTCTTGAGTTGAAGGTAAGCAAGCCACCGATGAAGTCTTCCACTTCGTAGACACGGAAGACCTGACTGAGCCCTATGCTACCGAGGGTGGCAATCGCGATAGCAAGGACCATTACCCAGAGAGGAGGTTTAATCTCCTCTTTGAGGTATTCAAATTGCTTCATTTCAGGACGATCGTAGTGTTGCTCGATTGTCGAGATCACCGATGGAACAAATGTCTTCGGATCGAGGGTTTTGAGACCCTTCACCGCATCACGCAACTTCACATGGAAGAGCTCATTTCCTTTGTTGAGCGCCCACGTCATCGTGTCGGCCCAGGTGATGACATCACCATCGAGACCGACAAACACGACGACATCGTTCTTCTTGCCGCCGATCCATTTCTTCTCGACGGAGTAACGATACGCGGGATCGTCGGTTTCGGTGAGGATTACTATCACATTGACCTGCTTTTCCTGCCCAAGATCTTTGAGTGCCGCGTTGAGAGCGTTGTTGATCTCGTCGATGGCGACGTTCGCAATCTTGGTGTCTATGTTGAGCACCCGCCGAATCCGATAAAAATCGTAGACGCGCGGATATGTCGGAAGCGCCCACGTAGACACGGCTTCCTTATCACCACTAAACAGGCTTTGCGGGACCGCTTGGATATAGTTGGTATATCCATGTTCGATCGCTGCCGGCTCGCCGACCTTGCATCGCGTGTATACCTCCGGATCCGGTGTTTGGTATACCGAACGGTATGATCTATCCAATTTTTGGAACGTCACATTGCCGACGGTCGTATCTGCCGTCCAGGCGACCGTGTAATGGTCCTGGTAGCAGGTGTCGCACGTCTGTGTGCACGTCCTATTTTTGCCCGAACCGGAGCACGTCTGGCGGCAATTGCAGCTATAGCTGGTCACGTAGTAACCATGCGTCCGATCTTTGCGGGTCACCGCGCCGTTCCATATCTCGGTATCGGCGACCTGGCCATATTTGCCAAGTTCCCACACTCCAAGCGACAGAAGACAGATCACGATAATGTTGATCGCCATCTCCGTCAGATTGATCTCAGTGCCCCATATGCGTTTTGCGATAAAGGGCCATGCCAATGGGAATGCGAGGAGAACGAGTATTGCCTCCATGGACCATCACTCCTTTTGTGTTACGTCAATTTTCACTCCGGAGAGACATTAACACATTTTTACATGAGCGACAACCCCTATTCCTCCCCCCTATTCCTCCCCCAAAAGCGAGGGTTTTTCGAGTAGACTGACCTCGAGATCCGGCGAGGTGCCGGTGATCCTCGTGACATCTTTATCGATCTTGCCAAGCTCTTTGCTCCCGGCGTTGTAGTGATTGACGGTGGTCGAGAGTGCATTGCCTATTTTCTTGTAGTAATCCTCGTAGGCCTTGATATGGCGCGAGAGACTCTCGACATTCTTGGCGATGTCCTTGGCCGACTCTTCGATCTTGAAAGCCTTGAAGCCATACAGGACTGACTGAAGGTAGGCTCCAAAGGTCGTCGGCGAGACGATGATGACTTTTTTCTCGTTGTAGGCATAGTCGATTAGACTGCGCGTATTGACCTTGACCGAGCCGACTTCATTGACGAGCAGATCATAGTAGATACCTTCGGCCGGGATGTACATAAAGGCGAATGGAAGCGTGCCGTCCTTGGGACGCACGTATTTTGCGGTCTCGTCGATGCGGAGCTTGAGATCATTTTTGAATTCCTTTTCGAGCTCGGCGCGACGCACCTCATCCACTTCATTGACCACGCGGTTGTAATTGTCGAGTGAGAATTTGGCGTCGATTGGGATCATCCCCTCTTTAGTGATGATGACCGCGTCTACCGTCTCGCCGCCGGGGAATTGGTATTGCATCTTGTAGTCGCCGGGCGAGAGGACATTGCTCAAGGTGAGCTCCAAGATACGCTCACCGAGATTGCCGCGCTGCTTTTGGTGCTTCAAGACCTTTTCGAGATTTTGCAGTTGCTCCGCGATGGTAAATATCTGCCGCGTGGAGGCATTGGTCTCCGAAACGCCCTTGGTGACCTCGAGGAGCTGCTGAGAGACGCGATCCGTGATCTGCCCCATCAAGCGCTGGGATTGGTCGAATTGCGTCTTGATCGAATCAAACATGCGATCCGTGCCCTGGCCGAGCTTGTGTTCCATCCCCCGCGAAAGGTCTTGTATCTGACGCTGGAGCATGAGCATCGCCTGCGAATCATCCCGCACTGCCTGTTTGCGAAAAACCAAAAAAGCGATCAGTGCGAGATTCGCGGCAAGCAGTATGAGGATAAGCCATTCCATGGAGAGAATTATTGCATTGGGAATGTTGTTTGACAAACAATCTCTTATATGCTATTTTCTATCGGTTTGCCCTCAAGAAAAACAGGAGTGCACATGACAAAAGCGAAAAAAACGAAGACGCAGAATCCTCAGCCAACAAAGAACCATGTGACCGTCGGAGGTATTCGCGTCGGAAGAACGGCATATGATGACTTCGTGGATGAGTCTGACAGAAGACGCAGGGAGTTGATTTACGGCACACCCCCAGACAACCCGTATGGCTGGAGTGGCCGAATTCCCGTAGCGCGGGTGAAGCGCTAACATTGATCTCGCCTGCCCCGCTTCGTACCGAGTAAATGGGCAAGTAAATGCGAACAGTCACATCCCCACAAACGTATGGTGAACATGCCTTCCCGCAAACTAACAAAGGACGAGCGTCGCAACGACTGCTCGTCCTTATTCTTTTGCCAAGCTTGTGCTCAATCAATCATTCATCTACCGCAACATCGAATCGCGAAGGTTCGCGCACTACGTCGACAACGACTGATGCGAAGGTCTCAAGGTCATTCAGATCGCGCGTGATGATTTGGTAGAGTTCTACGGGCGTGACTTCATCATAGAAATGCACCAGACGATTGCGATACCCCGCCATCTCGGCCAATTTCTTTTCCGCAAATACCTTGTCGACTATTCCCTTTTCTCCCAACGCCAACGCTATTTCACGCATCGTTTTCGGACGCTTCCCTGATGAATATGAGAAACGCGAGATTATGTGTCCGCCGATATCGAACACCGCTTCAAGCGCGCGGCGAAGATAGTGCTCGGCGGTTGGGAACTTTTCTTTACTCGTCACAAACTCTTCCTCCGTGCAACTGCGCCCGATCGTTTCGAGCTCAACGATCGCTTCCCGGATGATCGAGAGCTTGCTTTCGAGCTTCACCTTGGAGAGAGGTACCTTATACATAAGCCTGCGGACGATGTGCGAAAGCGGCAAATGTCGCATCCTCGTACTCTTTCTGCAAGAAGCGATAGTCGTCGTACCTTTTGACGACGCCCTCCTCGTAGTCGGCGCGTACTTTCGGATCGTTCTCAAAGAGCACGATGCCGTAGTTGATCGCACTCATCTGTAGTGCCGCGTTCGCCCTTTGTAAAAGGGCGATATCCAATTTTGGACCGTCAATGTGGTCGGGATAGATATCGTTCAATACGCCATAGAGCATGCCATACTGGTGCATATCAAGTATCGCTTTTTTGGGATCAGCGAATACCACACCGATGTCATAGTCGGAATCCTCGCGTGCAGTGCCTCGCGCGCGTGAGCCGTGCAAATACAAAACCGCCACACCGAGCGCCACCAGTTTCTCTTTAACCTCGGTTGTTAATCGAATTTCTTCCATAGAAAAATGATACCATATTTTGGAGAAACGACCAAAGTGAGATTGAGCCCGAGGAGCGCACAGTATGATGCGGCGATGACAGCGCGTAATTCCGATTCCGAGATTTGCCCCATACTCCCCAACAGTGGCTTCGTATCGAGCGGTCGAACCTGATTCATCTGTGTCATGCGCCACTTCCCAAAATAAGAATCAGCTGATCCGGTCATGTGTTTTCAGCCGTGACACTTCTTGAATTTCTTTCCGCTGCCGCATGGGCATGGATCATTGCGCCCGGTACTCATGTCTTCGTAGATTTCTTTCTCGAAAAACTGATTCATCGGATGTATGGAAGGGTAGATTTCTCTCCACCCCGGCTTGAATACGTCCATCGTGCGCTCGAAATCGTCCGCTGTTTCCGCCGGTTCTTCGAAGAGAGCGAGTATTCCGCGCATGACCCGTGTATAATTCTCGGGGTAGCGATCACGCGCCCTACGAAACACGAACGCAGGAATTGTTTCCTCGCCGAGATACGATGCGACCGTCTCAATCTGCTGTGGCGAGAGCGCAGTTGATTTAAAAGCGGAGAGAAATGCGCCATAATCGAGCGCCTGGTGGAATCCCTCCTTCTCGTCCATAAGAATTCCGACATCACTGGAAGCGATCATCTCTTCGGGGATTGTCTCGCGTATCTCTGCTTCTGTGATGCCGCACCCCTCTGCCATATCCTCATCAGCACCTTTTCGGCGCGATTGTTCTTTAAAGAGTCGAGCGATTTCACGCGGCAGATCCTCGCCGCGCACGACTGTTTCGTTGCTGCCGAAAACGCGGACAAAATCGTCATACTGCTCCTTTTGTCGCTCAAAGGCGCGGGAAAGTTTTTCGAGGTTGTTTCGATACATTGCATCTTCCCGCGACTCCTTCACGACCGCTTCGAAAATCATGCGGCGCGACGAGGGTGACAGGATGTCCTGTCCGCCAGAGAGAAACCAGGAGCCCTTGACCGGAGCAAGATTCGTTCTCATGAAATATCCCACACTTCCTCGACCGACGAGCATTTCCGATGGTTTTAGTTCTATGTCATTCACATACGCCTCGTAGAGCACCTCGGCGATCACGTCAAAGAGACTAAAGGACGATTCGCCGACTCCGCGTATCTCAAATACCGAAGCGAACGCGTGCTCGCGCCACTCCGACAGCACTTGCCGCTCTTCTTTATCGAAGAGTCCTCGCGTGTGCGCAAGCTCGTCGAGTACGTACACGCCGCTGCGGGCTTCTCCGAAGAGTAGAAATGAGTCGAGTGCGCGCACCAATGCGCCAAAAACCTCCGCTTCGTCCGCGTAATCCTCCGCAGAATCGGCATACCATTTTCCAAATTCGGATTCCTTGAATTCGCGCTCGAAGTGTTCCAAACAATACTCTCCGCATTTTTTCTTCACTCGGCTCGATAGTTCCGCGAGCTGAGGCGTGTTGAGAATTGCTTTAGGCATGTCGTTTTGGCGTGAATGGCCCGATGAAAAAGCGGCTGTTGCGCCAGTCATCGGCAGTGCGCAGGTCGAATATGTTGCGGAAAGCGATGTAACCGTTCCAATGGAGCGACTCTGCGAGACTCTCAGCGATACGAGCCTTTTTCGTCCGGTGCGTCACCTCGTAGTGCTCCGATGCAATCGAGGCCGCGTCCATGAATGCGAGGTGGTCGGGAACAGAAGCGGGATTGCCCGCGAACACAGGCTTTCCATGTTCATCGAGAATGAGTTTTCCAAAGAGCGCAGTATCGTGCCGGAGCACGTGCGAGAGCGCCGGATCGTGCACGATATTTGTCTCACGCATGAAGAGATTTTCAACGCGTACATCGCCGCTTTCTGATACGCCATCTACGCGCAGAAAGGAGTTTGGCGCAATCAAGAGCTGTTCGGCGACGCGCGTTTCCTCCGGCGAGAGTTCGATGCCGCCCTGCTCGAGAAAGATCCGCAAAAATGTGACCCGATCGCTCAAGGGAGTTATATAGCCGTTGATCGGATATTCTGCCATAATGAACACGCTGAAGAAGTCCTGCGCTGCGGGTGCCGCCGGATCGATCGTCCCCAGATCGTTGCGGGGAGTGAACATCGTGCGATACGCGTGGCCAAGAACTGCGCGTATATCCCAATCGGGCCACCAATGGCGGTATATTTTTTCAAGCCCGACCCAATCGATCACGTTGCCATACATGTCAGCGCTTTCGACGCGAAGATCATGGGCAAGCTGCGCGTCAAACCATCTGAAGAACTTGTCGAACAAGCTCTGTGTCGCGCCCGTCATATCGGCACGCGCTCCCACAGCACTCCCGCAGTGCGCATCTGGATTTGCAACGCATCCGATGCCGAATGTTTGTCGCGGGGCGTCACTCGCGTATTCTCCTTTACCGGGGGCGGTATGATAGCAATCTTCGCACGCCATCCTGCCGCTGGGGAAATTCGTGTACCCGCCATTCGCGACCGAGAGGACGCGTCCGCATGCGTCGCAATGTTGCGGTACGAATGCGGGCACACGCGGCGATTTCTCGAAATTGTAGCGATTGGTGCCGTACCATGCATATGTCTCCGCGTCGAAGCTTTCGAGGCACGCGCCGCACGTCTTCCAATTCCCATTATGCTTCTCGGTGTAGTGGTAACTGCAGAGGGTAAATCGCCGATGGTTGCGCACGCAAATATCCCGCGAGTATGAAAACATGACATAATCGCCCTCATTACCGCACACCCAATTACCGCAACAGTCTGATTGTTCTCGCTGCTTACGGATCTCGCCACACAAGCCACAGGGCGGCATTTTTGCGATAGCGCGTGTTTTTTGTCCATTTGTCGCGTTGTTACGCATATTTTTACGCATTTTTACGCAAATCGATTGCGCACATTATACTTCTTCCCCTGCATCCGTCAAAGCATTCTCATCTCTCAAGCCCGTAAACCCTGCATTTGATGCCGCAACATCAGCATCGCGCACGAACCATCGCGTGCCCCAGGCTTGCGGAAGACCAAAAAAGCGATCAGCGCGAGATTGGCGGCGAGTAGGATGAGGATAAGCCATTCCATTGGGGAGATTATCGCATCACCACGAGTACTTGACAAATATTATTTAATGTGTATGATTCTACATGGGAATGCGGGTATCGTTCACCGCCGCATAATTGAGGAGAAAAACCACTCGTGTCCCGTTAAAATCAACATGACACAAAAAATATCCAGCAAACGCGGGATATTTTCATCATTTACGCCGTACACGATTTGAATTCGCCGTCGACCGGCTCGGGCGATACTGGAGGCATACCAGCCTCCTAA
>JACROD010000014.1 GCA_016214605.1 Candidatus Kaiserbacteria bacterium | reverse complement strand
CGTTCCTGCGGTACTTTACGGGACAGACTATGTGATATACCAACAGGTTTTTGTTGTGTCGCTTGTGTATGTGCTCGACCATTACTCAACAGAGTATCTTGCGAGTGGACCGATGCAAAGCATCGAGGTATGGGGAATCAAAAAACGCCGGTTCGACAACATTCGTTTTTGCGAGTATAGGTAATTTTTCAATATCACTTTCGGCCAAATAATCCCAAGCACCTGTACCTTGAGGTAATCGCCGAACAACAATCTGCACTTCGTTCTTACTGAAGAATCCTTCAACGTCAACGAGCAACCGATGAGGCACGTCAATAATCTGCGGGGAGTGACGATCACTGAAACCGGATAACAAAATGGGCCCATGCTTGTTTCCATCGATACCATCCCATAAGACATACATTCCCTTCGTGACGAAGGTATCTTTGCCGGTCGATCTTTCTATTTTATGTAATCCCGCTTCAGGGTCAGGAGGACCGCTCGCATCATCCTTGAAGTAAGCTGGGTAATTGTAAAAAATCTTTGATCCATCACGCGAAATAGAGATCGCTCCTGCACCCGAGAGTCGATAGTATTCAACATTACCTGCTACTGTATCAATAATGCAAATTGTATTCTGTCCACTATAACCAACAACTAAACCGTCTTGCGAAGTGATTTTAGAATCGATGGAAACCGGATCGTTGTCCCCTGTATTTTGGCATTTCTCAGGTAGCGTAGACAATGAAACTTCTAGCTTTGATGCCGGTAGTTTCAACATTACATCCCGTGCTTTCTGGAGCTTGGAATAACCCGTCTCTTGGTCAGGCACCCACTTGAGAATATCAATGGTGAGTGTCGTATTTGTATGTGTTAAACCTTGTGGCTCAAAGTAACCAGCAAGTCCGCCAGCATCTCCATACACCTCATCCCCCGAAAGTTTGGCTCCTGGTAACGCAACACATGATGGCTGATCAAGTGTATATGCGCAGATGTCCGTGCCACTCACATATACGGCAGTCTTACCAACCACAAATTGGAATAGTCCATCTACATAGTTTGATTTCAAAGTGACTGAATCAAGGATTTGATCTGAAGATCCTGCGCCAGTAGGTCTAGCTATAGTTACCACGACATATCTTTTACCAACCGCCCCCAAGGTAACATCCCACGAGTCAGCATGCTCTTTAGGAATAAGGATGGACGCCATATCTTGGTTGATCTTCTCTAGAGCAGGAGAGAGTGGTTGCTTGCCATCGGTTCCTTCTTTATATTCCACAAACTGCGGGGTGACGTTCGAAAGATCTGCTATAAGTCGTGATTGCGCCTCTGACTGATTATCCTTTGCGGGTTGTTGTGTGTCGTTTGAATCTCAGCGTTTGTGTATTGCTGTGTCGCTGACAATTTAGAAGTAGAGGTAGACGATGTCGGTGTCACATTCGACTGCTTGTTCTGCAACCACCATACACTTCCTCCTATGAACAATAAAATGAGTAACCAGACTATCAATACAATACTTGTAACTCCTCGTTGATTCACAGAGTCATTAAACATATGCAATATAAATATCACGTATATTTGTGTGTTTATGGGGAATATTACAGCGCCCCCACGAGCTCGGTATTATCCCTTACCCAATGATCGAACGAATCGTGGGGCTATACAGTTGAATGAGGTTTTGCAAACACCAACCTTACGATCCATACAATTCATGATGCGTACCGACTTGTTCCAGACGTACCATATCATCTGATTCTTTCTTGAATATCACACGATAATCACCGGTAATATTCATACTTCGATATCCTTGCCATTCAAAACGGAGTTGGTGATTATCAAGCAGTGGATGCGTCTCGTCTTGCATAAAAAGATCGAGCCGTATCATCACTTTCACTTGCAAATCAAGGGGTAGCTTCTTGAATTGCCTCTTGTAAAGGCGTGAGAAAACGAATTGCATACCTTATGTACTAAGGGCCTTGTGGAGATCTTCGAGATTGGAGAACGGCCCTGTATATCCGCCGCGCTCATATTCCTTTTGCGATTTTTTAATTGCTTGGATTGTTTTTGCATTCGGTACCAAGGACGCTTCAAATTCGATGCGGCGCTCATGGGCGAATTTACGCAAGTACATTCCCAACACCGTGCTCAAGGGTATGCCGATGTCCTTTGCTGCCTTTTGTGCGGCAACTTTGATCTTTTTATCAGTCTTGATAAGAATGGTTGTCTTCGTGTTCATATACCAAAGTATATACTTTTGCATAAACTCGTCAAGGCCCTGCCCAAAGCAACGAAGGAATAATTCGATATTTCACTATAACGCCCCCACCAGCTCGGTATTATCCCGCACCCCGAGCGCGGGGCGGGCGTGGCGGCGGAGACTCATGAGCATGCCGAGTGCCAAGTATTCGGTAAGCAGATGCGAACCGCCATAGCTCATGAAAGGTAGGGTCGTCCCCGTGATCGGCATGAGGCCGATATTCATACCCACATGCACCATGAACTGCGCTGCGAAGTAGATCGCGATACCTGCGGCAAAAAGCGTGTCAAAATTGTCCCGCCCATGCGCGGCGATAAGAAGTATCCGCACGACCAAGACGAAAAAAAGCCCGAGGAGCAGTATCACACCCGCAAAACCCCACTCCTCGGCATATGCCGCAAAGATGAAGTCGGTCTGATACTCGGGCAAGAATTGGAGCTTGGACTGCGTGCCGTAGCCGACTCCCTTGCCCAAGACCTCGCCCGATCCGACCGCGATCGTCGATTGGTAGGCGTTGTACCCTGCCCCACGAATATCGGCAAGCGGATGTATGAAGGTGAGCACACGCTGTTTCTGATACGGGTGTAGAGCGAATTGCCAAAGGCCCGTGAGCACGATCGTGGCGGTGATCCCGAGCACTGCCAAATGCCGCCAGGAGATTCCGGCGACCAAGACCATGCCAAGCCATATGGAAGCAATGATGATGCCGGACCCAAAATCCGGCTGAAGAAAAACAAGTGCGAATACCGCAAAGGCATACACGCCCGAGACGAGGATATGCCGGATATGAGCGATCTCGATATGACGGCGCGCGAAATATTTGGCGAGCAGGGCGACGAGTATGAGCTTGGCGGGGTCGGACGGTTGTACCGCAAAGAATCCGAGATCGAAACGATTTTGAGAGCCCTTCACGATCGCCCCAAAGGCAAAGATGAGCATGAGCAGTGCGAGCACCACCATATAGAGACTTACAATGATCCTCGTGCGACGCAAGAAGCCGTAGTCCCCAAAACTCACGACAAAGAACAGGCCGACTGCCAAAGCGATCCAGATGAGCTGTTTATCGAAAAAAGAATTCTCGACTGAGAACGAACGCATGGTCATCAGCCCGAGAATAGAAATGACGAACGCCGCACCAAAAAGGAACCAATCGATATGGAGGAACCATCGAGCGGATGAGGCGGTACTTTTGGCAAGACGCGAGACCATATCGGCGTCATTTCACCGACACGGGTGCAAGCACCGGCGGTACGACGGGTAATATATCAACACGACCAATAGAAGAAGTGAACGGGTCTGGCCAGGTAAATACGAGATTCTCCGTGGTCGCAGGGACAAACTGGTCGATCGCCGTCGCAGAAGCCTGAAAAGCATTGCCGTCCGAGTCGAAGACCACCGCTACGAATGAGACCTTGTTGAGGGTGTCGACAGACTCATTGCGCGCGGTCACGGTCACCTGAGGGAGATCATCGCGCAGCATTACTTCTTTGTTGTTGATAGTGATCGCGGTCGACCTGTTCTTCATACGCTTCCATACAAGCGGCGCAGTGAATTCGAAATAGGTATGTGCGACGATACGATAACCGGTGTCGATCCGCGACTCAATGACCGGCGTGATGCCTCCCGGCATGATGTACATCGTACCGGTGCGTTCGGCGACCAGGATGTTATCCGCATCGTACATTTTGAAGTGATACGGCACCGATTCGACACCCGCACCTTCGTTGGGATTTTGGATATACGCGACGGCGTTATAGGTGCCGTCGCGTACCCGAAATCCGCGCGCCCACATGATCGCATGCGGTTGCAGGTAGCGTTCATCGACAAGCAGGCACGGACCGCCCTTATCGACCGCCGTCTCTGTCTGATTTTGGATACCGTCAAAGCACGTCTCGGGAACACTCAGTATCTTGTACGCGATCGGCGTACCGATCAGGATAAAGAAAAACAGGAAGATACTAGTGATATACAAAGCGCGACGTCGAGATGCCCATGACATATGGTGATTGTACCTCAGAGATTGTATTGACACCAAACAAAAACACCTCGTGAGGTGACAGTTTTTGTCTATCTCACGAGGTGTTTTGTATTTGAGCTCTCTGTGTTGGCGCCTACCTACTCTTGCCTTGCGACTACCATCGGCTCTGGAGGGCTTAACTGCCGTGTTCGGAATGAGAACGGGTGTACCCCCTCCGACGAAGCACCAACACAGAGAGCTCAAATGATCTCTCTGCTGCTTATGACCTGAACAACGATATACAACCCGCCTATGTCCTTGCGGACTTCGGCGAGGCAAGAATTAAATTCAAACTTTAGCGTTACGCGACTCTCACAATTCCTTTCGAGAGTTCTGTCGGGGGATTAGTACACCTCGGCTCAACACATCGCTGTGCTTCCACCTAGTGCCTATCAACGTGATCATCTCCCACGGCCCTCAAACGATTCCTTATCTTGGAGTTGGCTTCCCGCTTAGATGCTTTCAGCGGTTATCCTTTCCCGACATAGCTACGGGGCGGTGCCACTGGCGTGACAGCCCCCAGACCAGAGGTCAGTTCATTTCGGTCCTCTCGTCGCACATTCCCCACTTTCATGGAGCGCAGACTATATCTTGATCCTTTCCGCGCAACAAAAACTGATTGTGCGGATTAGGATCGCGGCATCTTACCCATATGAGCAGTCAGTTGCAAGAACTGATTCCTCTACACATGAGTCGTACACTGAGTGTACAGTCGTTACGGGGTCAAACCTAATCTTGTATCCAACTCTTCTTTAGTCACTGTACTTCGGCTTGCATAATTCTCGTTTCGTATCACGAAGACGAGATCTACCAATTTCCGAAGCTCTTGTTTTGACAACAAACTGATTGATTTACTTTCAAGCAAGGCACACGCTTTGATAAGCGCGTCCGTTTGCTTGGCTTTGAATCGGATGAATGGCTTTAGTTCGGAAAGAATTTCCCGCACTTGAGCGAATCCATTGATCCTCAGCTCGGTCATGCCGTCGTTTCTACGCGAGACATAACCGACTTTCAATTGTTTGTGTATCCACAAGAGAGGTTTCTCATGGCGGGTATCCTGATAGAAGCAGATGGTTGCCATAAATCGCGCGCCGCGTTTTGTGTCGGCTCGCAACTTTACTTGCAACATCACACTGCCATCACCATCAAGAAATCCCGCGATGTAAGCTGTATCAACATTAGATCGACTTCCCACGGTATTATCATATCACTTACCCGGTCCTCAAGCGAGCTCTATGCCACGGACCAGCGTGCATAAAACTCTCGGATCGGAAGCGAATTAGACTTCACCGTTATAAGCCGCATTGTCATCAGGGATCTCTCCCTGAAGTAGCAATACTTTACTAGAAACAAATCTCCTCAAGAATCAACGCCTGCAGCAGATTAAGACCAACCTGTCTCACGACGGTTTGAACCCAGCTCACGTACCTTTTTAATTGGCGAACAGCCAAACCCTTGGGACCTTCTCCAGCCCCAGGATAAGATGAGCCGACATCGAGGTGCCGAACTTCGCCGTCGATTTGGACTCTTAGGCGAAACCAGCCTGTTATCCCCAGAGTAACTTTTGTCCGATAATCTTCCACCGCATCTAATGCGAATGGTCGGTTCACTATGCTCCGCTTTCGCGCCTGCTCGGCAAGTACGCCTCGCAGTTAAGCCAGCTTGTGCCATTACACTATCGGCACGGTTTCCATTCGCGCCTAGCTGACCTTTAGGCTCCTCCGTTACTTTTTAGGAGGAGAGCGCCCCACCCAAACTGCCCACCAGATACTGTCTTTCTAGGGTTTCTCCCTAGAAGTTAGAAGATACAGAAACGAAGGATGGTATTGCACTGGCGACTCCACCACAACCAAAGCCATGGCTTCAAAGTCTCCCATCTATGCTACGCATCGCACCCGTATCCCCAATATCAAGCTGCAGTAAAGCTTCTGGGGTCTTTTCGTCTAGCTGCAGGAAGGCGGCATCTTCACCGCCCTTGTATTTTCACCGAGCAAGTCCCCGAGACAGTTCCCAACTCATTATACCATTCGTGCGCGTCTGAACTTACCAGACAAGGAATTTCGCTCTGACCTCCTTTAAAGTCTTGGACTATATCTTCATCCCACTTTCGTGGGAGCACGGCGTGTAGTCTCTGAGGGTTCTCGGCACCACTTTAGCCTCAATGTCCGGAGATATTGAAACTAAAGAACTTTCTATCTAGCACAATAGAATTTCGTGCTCTCCGCCGAATCCTGGCCGAAGAACAACCTTGAAACCCGTGGGCATCTTGAATTGGACTTCTCCATCTTCGTCGATGCGTACGTATTCGAGGATTACTCCATGCGCTGCGAAATGCTCCTTCATTGCATGCGCTGCTTCATCAGACGTCATTTCGACAGAGCTGGACGAACCTATCTGCACTTTCATGATGCTTATCTCCACTTTTCGTTGAGGACAAAGTGGTACCGAGTCTTCCCTGCTGATCGTTTGCTTTCGCAAACTTCCCAGCATATAGCCATGTATTATTTTCTAGGACCAGTCATGCATTACTGCGTGACGAGGCAACTTTAGGTATTTTGTATTGTGTACCAATTTTACTAACTGGTAATCGTCCCAGTCCTTCCACTTCCCTCTTGCGAGAGAAGCAGAACCTTAGGACGATTATAGTTATCGCCGACATTGACCGGGGCTTATATAGATCAGCATGCACATCACGCTGCGCGCGATGTAGTTTACAGTTGACAGTGTACAGTAAACAGAAGGATGCGATGTCGCATTTTCTGTAAACTGTAAACTGTTTTCTGTGAACTCATATCACATGCAATGTGATGCGCACACCCCCCATACTTGACCTTCCGGCATTGGTCAGGCATCACCCCCTATACTTCCTCTTACGAGTTTGCAGGGAGCTGTGTTTTTGGTAAACAGTTGGTTGGGAAACTTTAGCTGCGGCTCCTCAAAGAGGAGCAGACCTTATCCCGAAGTTACGGTCGCTTTTTTGCCGAGTTCCTTGGGGACCTCTCACTCGTTCGCCTTGGGCTACTCGCCCTGAACACCTGTGTCGGTTTGCGGTACGGTCCAACACTGATTATGCTTAGAAGTTTTTCTTGAAAACGCGCTCCTGTACATCTGATTCGGCCGAGGCCTCCTCATTTCCACTCCGCTCGGACATATCGCGACGGATTTTCCTATCGCTAGTCCTCACGGCATGAACCTCAAATCCAATAATGGGCGTACAGTACAGCATTCCGTCCCTCCATCGCATCAGTGCCGGGTCATGGAATATTAACCATGTGTCCATCGCCTCCGGCGTTCGCCATCGGCTTAGGCCCGACTAACCCTTCGATGATCTCCATTGCGAAGGAAACCTTGTTCTTTCGGCGTGCGAGAATCTCACTCGCATTGCGGTTACTCGTGCCAACATTTTCACTTCTACACGCTCCATCGTGGGTCACCCCTTGGACTTCATCGCAGTGCAGAACGCTCTCCTACCACTCGTGTACTTCATTGAGAATACAATCGAAGTTGTATCCTCAATGAAGTACACGAATCCGCAGCTTCGGTAATATGCTTAGACCCGATCATTTGTGGCGCAAGATCTCTGAGTGAGTGAGCTGTTACGCTTTCTTTAAAGGATGGCTGCTTCTAAGCCAACCTCCTCACTGTCTAAGAAATCTCACCTCCTTAAGTTCACTTAGCATATATTTTGGGACCTTAACTGGCGATCTAGGGCTGTTTCCCTTTTGACCAACGGAGCTTCGCCCCCGTAGTCTAACTGCCGTGCTCTGGCCTCTGGTATTCGGAGTTTGATAGGAGTCGTGGTCTTGCGACCTATCGACACCTTCCAGTGCTCTACCCCCAGAGGGAACGCACGACGCAAGCCCGAAAGCTCTTTCGGAGAGAACCAGCTATTACCAGGTTCGATAAGCTTTTCACTCCAACCCACAAGTCATCCCGAGATGTTGCACAATCTATGGGTTCGGACCTCCATCTGTATCTCTACAAACTTCATCCTGCTCATGGGTAGCTCACCTGGCTTCGGGTCTGATACGTACGACAAACGCGCTATTCACACTCGCTTTCGCTATGGCTCCACCCGAAAGGGCTTAGCCGCGCCGTACGCATCAACTCGTTGGCTCATTCTTCAATAGGCACGCCGTGACGGACATAAATGCCCGCTCCGACTCCTTGTAGGCGCACGGTTTCAGTTCTATTTCACTCCCCTCACCGGGGTTCTTTTCACCTTTCCCTCACGGTACTAGTTCACTATCGATCTGAAGTTGTATGTAGCCTTACCAGTTAGTTCTGGCAAATTCACTCAAGCCATTCATGTCTTGAGTTACTCAAGAACTACAGCCATAGAGATGCTTTGATTTCGAGTACGGGGCTATTACCCTCTGGGGCCAGACTTCCCAGTCTGTTCTTCTATCTAAGCATTTTGTAACTCTACCTATTTCTAGCGCTGTAGCCTTATGACCCCCATCCCCTTAGACAGCTCCTAGCCATTAGCGTTTAACCATTAGGAATCCGCATTTCTGCATTTTCCTAGTGGCTAGTGGCTATACACTAGGCCCTATCTAAGTGGCTGAGTTTGGGCTCCTCCCGTTTCGCTCGCCGCTACTAAGGGAATAACTATTGTTCTCTTTTCCTCTTGGTACTGAGATGTTTCACTTCCCAAGGTATGCTCCTGTGATCGTTTAAGTCTCAGGTCTTAGAGGTTTGCTCTAAGGGGTTTCCCCATTCGGAAATCTCCGGATCAAAGGTTGCTTAGCACCTCCCCGAAGCTTATCGCAGCTAAACCACGTCCTTCATCGCCTTCTTCAGTCTAGGCATCCACCGTACGCCCTTACTCAGAACTCCCGCTAGGAATTCTAAGAACCGCGTAACTTGCCCCGCGACAGCGTTAGCTGTTTTGCGGGGTTGATCCTTCCGTCGAGACACCGCTGCCTCATTGGAAGGATGCGCATCCTCCCTACAAGAGGAAGATGCGGCTTTGTTTGCTCGCCCCGCGGCAACGTTAGTTGCTTTGCGGGGTTCGGTGTTTTTCCCCCGTAAAATCACTTACGTGATCACGGGGTTCGCCCGCAAAGCGACTATGTCGCCGCGGGCTTCCTGCATTCTGTATCGGAAGACCATTCCGAAAACAGAACGTTAATTCTTTTTTACCGCGCCATAGTCGCGTTAGCGACGACGGCGGGTTTTGTATTCGTTATTCAGTTGTCAAAAAGCATGTATAGGTCACTAAAAAAGCCGCTTGTAAGCGGCCTCGATCGCAGGCTGAAAGCCGGCTATCGTCGCCACTTCATCAGACCTTTAGTAATTACCATATACGCTCGGGAGTATAGACGATTGTATATGGGCTGTCAAATCCTGGGTGGGGCCCAAAATACCCGGGCTTGGCCCGGGTATTTTGGGCCCCATAGATGGCCTGTTTGCTCAGTATTCCCTCCGCTCAGGTCAGACCTTCGTCAGACCGAAAATGTGGGTCAAAAACTGCTGAACGAAGCAAAAACTACAAACCCCACCTGAAGGCGGGGTTTGGTTGATGATCTCGAGAAAAGATTAATCCTTTTTTCCGTGAGAAAGCTCTGAGCGGATATGCTCGATCGCGCGAGCAGCAGCTTCTTTGCCGCCGAGACCAAAAGCAAGGCCAAAAGCGATCGAAAGTGCGAGGACCAATCCGGTAAAGATCGTCTGAATGAGTGCGACCGCTACGCCGAGCTGCTCGAGTGCAGCAAGGATCGCGAGGGTCCAGATCGCCCACTTGGCGATCGTGCCAGCAAAATTGGCACCCTGATGAGCTCCGGCAAATCGCGCCGAACCCGAGATGATCTTCTTGACCAGGTCGGCGATAACGGCGGCGATGATCAGGATCAACGCGGCCACGATGACCTGCGGTATGTAGAGCAGAATCACCTGCTCGAGGAAGACTGTCACGCGAGAGAGTCCGAGGATCCCGAGCGAGACACTCAAGAACGCCAAGATGACAAACCACTTGACCAAGATGCCGAGGAAAGCGCCGACATTGAGATTGAAGCCGGCTTCACGCGAGGCCTCCGTGAGACCTGAAGAGCGCATAAGATCGTCGATGCGAAGGAATTTGACGAACTCGACGACAGCTCGATACAAGAGAACGCCGAAGATCCAGCCGATCGCGAGCACAATGATCGCCGCGATGATAGCGGGAACGTATTGCCCTATCGTAAACCACATCATATTGACCGAGCCTCCAAACGCATCTGCCGACTGTCCTGTAAAAGTAGGTTGCATATAATAAAAAGCTAAATGATAAATAAAAGCGACTTTATTTCAATGATACCACTCGCCCTGCTCACCGGCATGCCTGCTGGAAGCAGTATGTGGATAAGGCAGTTAGAGCAGATGCCCGCGGTCTAAAAGGATCGTATGCGGATAATCAAGCGTATCGCGGATCAAACGATCTTGGATCGTCAGACGGTAGCGAAACTCAGGGGTCGAAAAAGCGGCGTATCGGATCTCACGGCCAAACATCGGTTCAAGTTTGCGCACGGCATCATCGAGGCGAGACTCGCTGAGACTCTCAGCGGCCACAAGAAGATCGACCGGACGCGAGGCATCTCCCAAGAAATTACCCGAAAGCACCACTATGCCGAGCTTGCCGGTGCGCTTGAGCGCATTGAGAACCATATCGTATTGTGCCGGCGATACTTCGTGTACGAATGCGGAGAGCGCACGCAGGTGCTTGAAATCGGGGTCGATGAACCAGACCTTTTCGAACTTGCGTGTATTCTTCTTTGAGGACTTTGGTTTCTTGGCATCATCTGGTGACTGGATTGCGATACTCCTACCCTTGATGACCCTGAGCTTTGTGAGCACATTGATCTCAAGCTTTGCCATCGCGAGAGACACTCCCGCACGCTTGGAGACCTGCGACATAGTAAAAACCCCCGACTGATCAAAGATGAAAACCCGCAGGACGCGCGCGAGCGCGGAACTATCGACGAACAAGCCTAAGAAATCTTCTTTCATGAGCGAATTGTATCAACCGTTTGAAAAAGTGGAAGCAAAAATCACTACCTACACCTAAAAAATCATTGTATGATTATGCGAGCCTTCAAACCGCCGGAGAAAAATCGTGCGGATCATCGCCATTATACTCATAAGCCTGCTTCTTTGGGGATGCATGTACCTTGCGTTCTGGTCTGAACCGTCGGCATTTTCGCCAGCCTAACCGCTCGTGAAAACCGCCCCGATCTTTCAATCGGGGCGGTTTTCTTTGCGGCACACTTCACTTCAAATGAATTACTTAAGTGTAACCTTGCCACCTTGGCCGGGCACTACTGTGCCCGGCACGGGTGACGAGCGTTGGGTGTGCACATCCTTGCCCCCAGGCCGGTCGCTACTGCGACCGGCATCTGAGTGAGCGTTGGCTCACATGCGGCACAACTTGCTCAACGTGGTAGTTGGATTACTTAAGCGTAACCTTACCACCGGCCTCCTCCACTTTCTTCTTGAGAGCCTCGGCATCCTCCTTCTTCATACCCTCCTTGAGCATGGCCGGAGCCGACTCGACGAGGTCCTTGGCCTCCTTGAGGCCGAGTGCGAGCGCCTCCTTCACCACCTTGATGACGGCGATCTTTTGCTCACCGACGGCAGTGAGCTCGACGTTGAACTCGGACTTCTCCTCTGCTGCAGGACCTGCGGCAGGGCCAGCGACCGCGACAGCAGCCGCGGACACTCCCCACTTCTCCTCGATGGCCTTAACGAGCGCATTGAGCTCGAGTACGGTCATCTTTTCTACTGCTTCGATGATCTGTTCTTGTGTCATGGTTAATAGTTTGTTAGCCACTAGGGTATAGCCACTAGTGAATGGATAATTTATGCGTTCTTCGTCTCAGCAACCTTACTGAGAACAACAGCAAAGCGAGATCGCGGTGAGTTGATCACCTGTGCAAACATTGCCTGCAAGACCGGTATCGGCGGGATTGTTGCGATCTCTTGCATCGCTACCGCATCCTTGATCAGACCTTGAAAGATGCCTCCGAGGATCGCAAACTTCTCGGCACCCACCTCCTTGCCAAACGCATGGACGCGACTTGCGGCCAAAGTCGGCTCGTCGCTCGTGGTGTTGTATGCGATCGCCACTTCTCCTTCGAGCGGAAGCGACGCATGATCATGCCCGAGACTCTCCAATGCGCGGCGAACGAGACTCTTCTTGACGACCGTATAACCAAGGCCGTCTGCGCGGAATCCCTTACGCATCGCCGTTTCCCGGGCAACATCAATGCCACGGAAATGAACGAATACGGAGGACGCTGCATCTTTGAGAAGCTTCTCAACCTTTGCAACCATTTCTTCCTTCTGTGCCCTCGTTTTTGCCATATAGTGATTCTCGGTGATAAGTCAGACTTATCACCATATTGATAAACTAAGGCTTCGAGAATCCTCCATCTAAGAGGATCGTCGACCTCGGCAGGATTGACGCCTTTTGGGCTACCCGCTGTCTCTGGCCTTATGCCGCGTATTCTACAGGTTTATAGAGTTGAGTCAATTTGACATATTTATCCAATGTGTTAAACTTTAACTCGGTAACATACAGAGCTTTACGGAGATTCCAATGCCTGTACCGGTCCAAGACACTGACGCTTTTTTTCGTTCACTGTTCACTCCGGATGAACAAGGCTGCGTCAAGGCGCGCTTACTAGCCGGAGACCTTCTCCCAGAAGACATGTACGGCTCACTACGAGAACTCAAGACCTTCACAAACCAACCTGGGGTAACCCCAGATAATGCAACCGGCTTTAAGAGCGCAGTTCGCCATATCCTCTTGGGAACACTCGCGTGAATCTGCATGCCATTGGACGCCGCGGCCTCAAGCCCCGGCGTTCTTCTTTTGTAAGCCGCACTAATACTGTTTGAGCATGAGGGCCTTCGCGGCGGCGGCTTGCTGATCCCCTGCTTGTTTGATCAGGTAGGAATTGGTAAATACCGTAAGCCCTACGCTCAAGCTAATGAAAACGAGAAATCCAAGGAAGAATCGCATGAATGATCCGACGGGAGTCTCTTGCATATGAGACATTATACCATGATTTCGAATCATCAGTCGGTACCGCGGAGAAACACAGGCTCCTGTTTTACAAAAGACATGCGGGTTTATGAATCACCACAATGTATTACAATGGAAAGAAATTATGCGCGCACAAAAATCAAATCCTCGCAATTGGTATCTTCCGATTATTTTATTCGCCACCGGCATCGGGATCGGTTACCTCCCCTCTCAGCACCTTTCCCCTTCGCCTTTTCAAAATGACGATATGTCACGCTCGGGAGGATATGAATTTGTGAATCCACTCTTGAGTTGCGATATTTCAGAAGACAATCCTTACCGTGACTACAAACCGTTTCGACAACAACTCCAGAGCACCATCGATAAACTCATCGCAAAAGGCGCCATTACTCGCGGATCGATCTATTTTCGCGATATGAATCACGGCTATTGGACGGGAGTAAACGAAGACGACGCTTTTATTCCTGCCAGTCTGATGAAGGTTCCTCTCATGATAGCGTATCTCAAAGAATCCGAAGGCGACCGTTCTCTTTTGCAAAAGCGTCTTTTCCTACCAAACGAGACTGATGGCAATACAGAAGAAATATTCAAACCCTCGACTCCACTCTCCTTGGGGTCATCATATTCTATCCAGCAACTCGTATCCGCCATGATAGAACAATCCGACAATAATGCCGCAGCGGCTCTCAACAAGGCAGTCGCGACAAATACCATTGATGATGTGTACGGAGAATTTGGTGTCCCAGTACCAGTCGATGAAAACACACCTGCGGCGACGCCAAAGACATACATGCGCTTTTTCCGCATTCTCTATAATGCCTCCTATCTCTGGCGAGGCGATTCAAAGACCGCTCTCGAGATGCTCGCGCAAACAAATTTTAAAGACGGTCTGGTCGCAGGAATGCCTGTCGACATCCTCATATCTCACAAATTTGGCGAACGCACCGTCAATACATTGAATACCAGTTCGGGACAAACGAGCGTGACCACAAAACAACTTCATGACTGCGGTATCGTGTATTATCCGCGAAGCCCGTACGGAATATGTATCATGACGGAAGGCACTGATTTTGTCCAAATGAAAAAGGCAATCGCACAGCTTTCAAATGTCGCCTACACCGCCGTGCAAAACGGATTGCTTCAAAAATAAGGAGTGCGTGAGGAGACTTGAGTAACGCAACAAGGCAACTCACTTTTAGCTATAGCTAAAAGTGAGTGTAAATGGATTACGAACGCGGGTGACGTGGGGTATAGGGTGATGCGAAAGTAGATAAGACATATACTACGTTTTTGAAAAGAAAAACCCGGGCTGCCCGGGTTTTTCTTTTCTTCCTGCTGGCTATGAGATTATTGATGTGATGCAATGTAGCTCCTCGTTTTTGCACCGAAGTAGCCTGTTGCAGGAGTGATACCGACCGATGCCTGCCACTTGGCAAGTGCGGCTTTGGTCATGTTGCCAAACCTGGTCGTCTCATGGCCAGATGATCCGGCACCACTTTTCGTGATTGGGAAGCCATGTGTATTGAGGTATATCTGCAAGGCCTTCGTGTCGTCCCCTGTCGATCCCACCTTAAGGTCTCGTTTGAAGCTCGCATTGGCGCTTGCGTTCACGTATGCATTCGCATTGGGAGCTGTGCTTCCTCTCAGACCGGAGATCTGAGCCAGGAGTGTGTTCAATTGTGTCTGAAGAGATTCTATTGATTTAGTGTTGGATGTGCTCGGAGTATCTGTCTGTGTTGTAGCAGAAGGCATCAACCACGGCGGAGTCGGTGCCACATACGAACCACCTCCGCCCCCACTCGCAACAATAGGAGCGCCGTTTCCAGGAGTGTTTACTGTGACCGTGCGCGTACCTGTTGTTGAGTTGCCCGCAGTATCTGTCGAGGTATAGGTGAGCGAGTATGTCCCCGACACAAGGAGGTTAACGCTGCCTGATGCAGATACTGACGCGGTCCCGTCATGCGCATCAGTCGCCGTCGCTCCTGCATCGGAATAGCTTGTAGAGTTGGATGCATAGGTGGAATCGGGGTTATTGCCGGTAATCGTGATCACCGGACCGGTCGTGTCTATATACACCGCAGCTCCTGAAGAAAGCGTGGTCACCTGTGTCCCTGCATTACTTGCATAATCGGAAAAGTCCGCGGTAAAAGCCTGGGCGCCGTTTGTGTCCCCCGACTGGACTGTATATGTACCCTTCCATGTTGTGCTCGCTGTAACGTTGGCAAATGTGGCCGCATGCCCACCGATCGTAATGGTCGCAGTGCTGATGGCCTCACTCGAAGTGGCTGTAAGGGTAATAATGTCGCCCACTTTTGCAAGCGTGGTGGATGAATTACTTGATGACATTGTCACGGCAGAAAGTGTCGGGAGAGTCTTGTCGAAGACAACATGCGTGAAGGTTGTGCTTGCCGTGGACTGAAATGTGGTCGTAGCTTCACCTGCGGTGCCTCCCCACCCCATGTTGAAGGTGATGTTGCCTGTGGTCCATGCACTTACCGAGGTCGTCGAGTATGTCCATGCCGCACCACTACCGGACATACTGGTAGTACCCATACCAAAAATATTGATAACGGGTGTACTGGTAGCCGATGGCGTACCGCTCAAATTGAGCTGGAATGACAAAGTATTACCCACCTTTGCGAGCGTGGTCGAGGCATTGTTAGACGTACTAGTAGCCTCCGACAAGGTAACAGCTGAAGCTGCCGCACTTCGCGGCATAAACGCAATTGAACAGAAGAACAGCACAAAAAGAATCGTCGCTAAAGCGGCATTCTGGGCACGTGAGGTGTGATGCATGAGAATAGGTTATTTTATAAGATATTAAGACGTGTGACTCTAGAGGCCTTCCCGCAAATTATACAACCTCACTGGCTCAAAGGGCCGGTGTTCCGATTGACCCTGGGGATAAGAGGAGTAGCGCACATTTCGCTCCTAATTACTTAAGTTGTGAGATGGATTTCTTTATCTGTGCTGCCAGGTTTGGATTCTTCATAGATTCTGCAATCTGGAGAGCTTGCTCATAATACACACGAGCGTCTTTTGTATCGTTTTTATTCGCATAATAGCCTGCGAGCTGTGCAATGAGACTTAGGTTTTCCGGCGAGGTGGTCTTGGAGATACCCTGCTTGAGAATATCAACCGTGGCACTCGTATCTTGCTTGTATACGTACGTATACATATCTGCCAAGTCGGAGTAATTTTGTGTGAGCTGTGGTGCGACTGCAATAGAGCGCATGTAATACTCCTCGGCGGCCGGATAATCTTTTGCCGTGTGGAAATAATACTCACCGAGATTGTGAAGTGAGATGCCCTCATCAGGATGAATCGCACTCACATATTTCCAGATCTCCACAGCGCCAGCATAATCAGCAACCATGCGATATTCAATGGCGAGATCAAACCACGCTGAAATATTGCCTGGATTAGCCTTGAGTGCTGCTCTGGTACCTGAAATCTTGGTATCAAATATTTTCCGCGCATCAGGCGTAAAATCGACCGGATAGGTTACGTGTCGATCAAGAGATGGTCGAGGATTTTTAAACGCGATCATGGAGAAATGTGGCCGCCATCCGATAAAAGATATAGCGCCGCGGCTAAATGCAACACCAACGAATGCACCGGCGATGATAACGACCACCAAGATCGAGATGAGTGAAGTTTTCTTTGTCATGTTTGCTATTTTACCCTGCGATCCTCATATACTCAACAACGAAAAAGCCCCTCCTTTCGGAGGGGCTTTTTCTGCTCATGTTGTCGCCATGAGGACTGAAGGTGGAAAGTTAGCTATAGAGCTAAGTTGCCGCGTTCAGGTTACTTCGTCAACGTCACTGTGTCCGTACCACCGGCTGGGAGACCGACTACACCGTAGCCGTCCGTCCAGTCTGCATGAGTCGTCAAGGATGTCGTTGTCGCGTTTGGTGACCAGATGAAGTTACCTGTCACACCAGACTGTGCTGCCAAGAGAGTTGTAGCAACTGGTGAGTAGGCTGAATCACCCGAGAGGTATGCGGAGACCGTTCCTGCAGCACCGGTTGTACCGGCGACCTGCGAAACCGTGCCCGATACCTGGAAGTAGTACGTCGATCCGGCCGGAATCTCCAGCTTATCGAGACTACTCTGGTTGATCACGAGCACATTGTTGCCCGAATTTACCGCCGAGAGCGAACTCACGAGGCCCGAAACGAATCCGGAGACACCCGATGAGAAGCTAGAGTCGGTAAAGGCGTAGAGCTTGAGAGCTGTGACTGAGGTTGTACCGTTAGCAGTTGAGACCGCTGAGGTCGCAATGTTGGCACCGACCGTACTCAAACCGACATCGCCGGAGGCGTTTGCCGTGATCGAGAAGCGATAGAATACCTGGCCCGCGCCCGTACCAAGTACGGTTGTCGGGACTGCAATCTTAGCGATTGTCGGATATGACTTGAAGACGCGTACGCCTGAAGCCGCTGTATCCGAACTCGATCCCTGGTTGATAGTCGAACCGGATGACTGGCCGACAGCACGTGTGCCTGTCGAGTCAGCGCCGTCGTAGTCAACCTGGATAAGTGCGCCTTCCGTACCCGCGGATGACAGACCGATACCAGCAAGATCACCCTTGACTGTAAGGATCTTGTAACCGTTGGAAGGAATGATGACACTACTCGAGAGGGTCGATGTCGCGAAGCGAGTACCTGCAAAGATTGCCGTACCTACCTGCGTGGCACCATCCCAAAGTGTGACCTGAGTGATGTTGCCCGGCGATGAAGTCGCTGCGACGCCCGTCAATTGAAGAGCTACGCGATCAATCTTCATCGGTTCGTTCGTACCGGTAAAGCGCAGAGAGCTGAGTGTTATCCCAGTTGAACCTCCTGCTGCAATAGCGTACGAAGGACTCGAAGCATCCAATGCAACAGTAAGAGCGCCACTTGTCGTGACAGTCATCGTGTTGCCAGTCTGTGCGGCACCTGTTGAAGATGTCGGGGTGATCGACTGTGTCGATGCTACGCCCGTACCCGTGAAGGTAAGGCCTGAGCTGTAGTTAAGACCTTCACTGAAGGATCCGGAAGTGATACTTCCAGGGACATCACACTTGATACTGACGGTCTTCACTGTGCCTTTCGGGACGAGAAGTGCCGTATTGAATGTGTATGTGTAATCCGTCGTAGTTGTGGTCGGGAGTACCGCCGTGTTGTTCAACTGCGTTGCACCGTCATAGGCGAAGCAGTTGGTAGCGTCACCACCGGTGAGCGCAGTCTCCGTGTGGTAGACCTTCATAGATGTATAGCGCACATCCTCACCCGACTGTGTTCCGTCGAATGTGAATGCTGCAATTGTCATCTGTGATTGACCAGCGACGATCGTCTGAGCAGCCGGAGCCGAAGCGACTCCTACTACTGTACCGCCCGCGCGCACGGTCATAGTGTTGGTAGTAACAGAGCTTGAGAGACTTGAGAGAGAGATCGAGTTGCCGGTCGTTTGACCAGTTGCACCTGACCAATTTGTCGAAGGCTTCGTGGCAGCCTGGACCGTTCCGCCGTTGGCGTAAGTGGTCGGAAGCTGACCCTGCAATGTGTACACATGGCGTCCCGTCGGGAACGTCACCGTGCTGGTGAACGCGACCGCGAGCTTACCTTGTGCATTAGTACTGGTTACCGAATCAATCGGACCAGCAACTACCTTACCGGACTCATCCACGAGACGAACGCCCGTGATTACTGCAGTACCGATACCAGAAGACGTCGCGATGTAGAAGTTCATCGAAGTGACCGAGATCGGTTCACCTTGGATGTTCATTGCGAAACCGCCCAATGGCTGGTTCGGAGTGCCGAGAACAATGTTCTGAGCTGCGACTTCATTGGCGCGTGAAAGCGACGTAACCGTGCCTGCACTGATAGTGAAGGTTGAGCCTGAGAAGAACGGTGTACCTCCGGTGAATTCAGAAGCAGTCGTAGCCGAAGCTGTCGTGCCACTGAATGTCGGAGTGATGCCATAGCCGTAAGTACCGCCCATGACGTAGACGTCAGTTGCCTTGTAGATGTCGAAGTTAACCGTACGAGCCGGACCCGAGACGATGTCAAACTTCACGACGAACTCTTTGTTGAGTCCCTTCGCGATTTGGATGCCATTGCCTGGGAAGACAGTCGTGTAGTACTTACCATCTGCTGAGAGCACTGTTGGGTACGAGGTACCGTCAACAACCGTTACAACATTGCTGATGTCGGAAGCCGACGCAGAACCAGATTGATTCCAGCGGATCGACTTGACCCAGTTATCTTCTGCAGAACCGGCAGTGACACGGACACCTGCGCCGACGTTACCCGTCGTGCCGATGTTAACACTGGTCTGAGCTGCATTGAGATCGGATCCGCCAACTGCCGTATCGGCTGTGCCGATCGAGAGAGTTGAGTTGATCGTCTGTGAAGCGCCAGTGATCGGGAGTGATCCGGAGACCGTACCCGTGGTGCTGATGCCAGTGACCTGGAGCGAGACAACCTGACCAGAGTAGCTCGAGAGCGACGAGGCCATGTTACCTGCAACAGTGATGGTCTTTGTCTGACCCGGATTGATCGTGAACCCATCGCCCGCACTCAAGGTGTGGTCCGAATTGAAGGTTCGCGAGTTGCCGAGCTGAGCGCCAGTCTCGTCGATGAGAACGACACCTGCAAAGACAGCATCATTGGCAAGGCCGGTGCGCATAACATTCACTCCGTTGACCGTCACAGCTGCTGAACTATTGTTCGTCAGCGTGAAGGTTGTGAATGGAACGCGAGCTGCACCTGCCGGAGCGAGCGAGTTGGCCGGCTGTGAGCCTGCCATCACTGAGATCTGACCGCCGGTTGTCGGAACGGTTGTCGGAACGGTTGTTCCTGTGCCCGTACCTGTGCCCATACCTGTAGTGCCGCCGACACAGAGAGCGTTGGCCTTGGCTCGCGTAGACGAGAACCAATTGCCGTTGCCTGCGGTGAGACCGACCGGAGTCAAGATGTCAGAAGCGTAAGCATTCTGGAACTTGGCGACGGCTGCCTTGGTCGCGGAACCGAAGTAGCTGGTTTCGTTGCCGGCTGAACCTGCACCCGAAGCGGATACAGTGAAGCCGTGGCTATTAAGGAATTTCTGAAGCTGCATGACTTCACTGTTCGTTGCACCTTGTTTGAGGTTCATCGTGAAGGTGAAGCATGAAGAGCTCGTCATAGAGCCCGTCGAAGACGAACCCTGGAGAGCAGCGATTTGTGCGAGCAAAGCTTGGACCTGAGTCTGGAGGTCAGAAAGCGTGTCGGCCTTTGCCGGAGCGGCAAAGACAAACGCGAATCCGAGAACCATGCTGATGGTCAAAAGCACTGCCGCAACGTTCTTTGTTGCTAATGCTTTAATCATATATTTATTTTGACCTTTCAACTCATGAGCGAGATCCTTGCGGATCTACCTCAATGAGCCCGTAACGTGTTCTTTCGACGAGAACACGGGACGTTTTTGTGTGCCTTCTATTAAAGTTATTAATTGATAACTGAAGACAACTGATAATGCGCTATCGTGGCCGCTTGTACGAAAGTGGTAGTTAGCTCGCACAGCAAGCTGTGCAACTATATACACTCAGAGCTCTTGCGGTGAATTACCACCGACAAGAAAGTCTCAATGATCTCTTTCGTTTGCGCTTCACGAAGCAATAACTTTGCTAGCCCACTGACCCTTGTCGCCAAAAGTCGTGAGGTTAGCAGTACGGTAAGGGGGTCATGCGGGTAGGCGGACAGATCGGGACGATCAGAAAATACAGAGATACATGAACGCGCATACATACATAAAATATGCTCGTGCGCTCAGGCAGCCGGTGCCGATAAGGGCGTCCGGTTGATGAAGAACGCTTCATCATCGTTCTTTTCTTTCACTATATAAAATGTCAATGAACTTCGCAGAGATACACAGACCTTTTTGGATAATCTCTGAGCTGACGATGCCCCATAGAGACATCATCGGCACAATTATATACCGAGAAACGTAGCCGTGCTGTATCATCACCACAACATTTTGTGGATAACTTGTTAACAAAAAGTTCCCTCTCTGTCGCCAGTCGGGTTATCTTCTCGGTTAGCAAGTTACCCAGGTAGAATACCCTGCTATGAAATCAGAGTCAATCATGAATGGCGGGTATTCTAGCTTTGTTGAGCGGATATTGACACCACTACATAGTCAGTGTCCAATACTTCCGCATGACCGCATCGCACCGGGTAACCAAAGAACAGGTGCCCGAGGACTCTGTATCCTATTACACCTCAGCCAGAGAATACTTACTCCACCGCTTGAGCCCGGACTTTTTAACCAATCCACGCTGCGTGAGGTCAAGAAGCTCGCGCTGAATCATCTTTTCGCTGTATTCTGGTACCTGTGCCGCCACGTCACGAATACCCATCTCTCCACCAGTCCTCAAAATATCCAGAATTACATTGCCGCGAGTCGTGACTGTGTTGCTTGTCTTATTATTAAGGACATTTGTATCTCCTGAGCGTTTGTCCTTAATATTCATGCTGTCCTTTAAGTCCTTTTTAAAGGACAGGTCTGACATACGGACATCGAGCAGATCTTCTCGGGAGAAGTGGACGCTTTCCGACATAGGCGATCTTTGCGAAACGGCCAAGAAGTTGCCGAGCTCATCAAGTGCCTCGGTGACCGCATCAGCGTTTTGGATCGATATGAACCCTGCCACTGCCAGAATTCGCAACATTGAGATGAGGTGCCTCACGCTCACCTGAAATAGGTGCACTTTGTGTGAATCGACAGCGCGCATCTCATCGCGGAGTTCGATCACATCGGAAAGGAGTGCTAGGCTCTGTCTTCGTATGTTTGTGCGCAAGGGTTCATCGGATGGGATATGGTTGGTGAGTAAGTGGATCGCTGCGACCAGACGCTCTGCCCGGCGATATGCTCGATCACCCGCCTTGTTCTCTCCAAAAGGATTTGTGCGGACAGAGCGCACACCATCCAAAAATCTCGGCAATTGCTCACTTTTTTGTGTGTTTTTTATGTAGTCCATTTTGTGTTCTTTATTTGTCCATTTCAGAATTGTTTCATTCTGTTGTGTCCGTGTCCTTATCCATGATTATATATAGGACAATCTGGGCACGCAATTGCAACACTACGAAACGTGATGTGCAACATTCCAGAAGGTTTGTATCAAAGTGACGAGTAGTGATGTGATCTTTCGTCTTTTGTTTTTGAGATTCTTCAGATCGTCGATCCGTGTTATCATAGAGCCATGAAAAGGGTGGAGCGAACGAAGAAAAAAACAAAAAGACGAGCTCGTCGCGATGAAGATCAAGACGATATTTCTGATACGCAAAAAGGCGCGGTGAGCTCCGGAGCACTCCGAAGCGTAGCTGCTGTTTTTTTTGTCGCCATCGCGATATTCTTCCTCATCGCCGAGATTGGCTTCGGCGGGCCAGCAGGAAACATGGTATATAGTGCGCTCAAATGGCTTGTGGGTGCCGTGGGTTATCCTCTCCTACCCCTGTCTTTCACTCTGCTTGCTGTCATTCTTTTTAGATCATTTGAGAAGCATTTCGGATGGGTCCAGATCGCAAGTATGTTTGTCTTCCTCCTTTCAGCACTCGGCTTGATCAATGTCGCCTTCCCCACCTATGCGGGAGTCCTCGGCTCTGTATCGGATCCGCTCATCGCGGCGATGCGTACGCCAGCGACCGTGATCTTCCTATTCGCTTTCATCGTAGCTTCTCTCGTGATCGCTTTTGATATCAATCTGGGTGCATTGGCCGGTCGCATAAGAGATATGTTTGCAGGCAGCGAGGACGACGAATTTGGCATGACCGTTGCCGCACCTCTGCCGGAGACCACGCCCACGATCGTGGCGCCCATGGCCCAAGAGGAGACTCCCGAAGAAAATCAGGGAAAAAAGAGCGTGCGCGAGGCCGTCATCTCCACCTTTAACAGCAAGAAGAACGACACGGAAGACTTCGCGCCGATCGCCGCGACAGGAAGCACGTATGTGCCACCACCTCTTTCCATACTCGCAAAGAATAAAGGTAAGCCCGAGGTAGGCGACGTGAAGGCCAACATGAACATCATAAAGCGGACGCTCCAAAACTTCGGTATACAGGTCGAGATGGATGAGGCCACTATCGGACCGACGGTGACGCGCTACTCAATGAAGCCTGCCGAGGGGGTGCGTCTCTCCAAAATCCTTGCATTGCAGAGTAATCTTGAGCTCGCACTCGCGGTCTCTCCCGTGCGCATCGAAGCCCCGATACCGGGCAAATCGCTCGTCGGCATTGAAGTGCCCAACATCGCCCGCACCACGCTCGGCCTTGCACCCCTCGTATCCGATGAAGCATACGTCGGGTCGCCCAAGCCACTCCTTATGGCGCTCGGCCGAACGATCACTGGACAAGCTCAATACGCAGACCTCGCCAAGATGCCCCATCTCCTCGTCGCAGGTACGACTGGCGCCGGCAAATCGGTGACCATCCACGACTTCATCGTCTCTCTCCTGTACCGATGCGGGCCGGAGCGCCTACGCTTCATCATGGTCGATCCCAAGCGCGTCGAACTCACGCTTTATAATTCGATCCCACATTTGCTCACCCCGGTGATCACCGACGCCAAAAAAGCCATCCTCGCACTCAAATGGCTCGCCAAAGAGATGGATCGTCGCTACGACGTCCTTCAGCGTGAAAAAGTGCGCGATATTTCTTCGTATCACGAAAACGTCCTTGTCCCCGCTCTCGCAAAAGCCGAAACCGGCGAACTTGATGAAGATGAGGATTTACCCGAAGCAATGCCCTATATCGTACTCATCATCGACGAACTCGCCGATATCATGCAGGCATACCCGCGCGAGCTTGAGAGCGGTATCGTACGCCTCGCTCAAATGAGTCGTGCCGTAGGCATACACCTCATCCTCTCGACACAACGTCCGAGCGTAAAAGTGATCACCGGCCTCATCAAGGCCAACATCCCGGGACGCGTAGCACTCCAGGTGGCATCACAAATCGATTCGCGCACAATCCTCGATATGGGTGGTGCCGAGAAGCTCCTCGGTGCCGGCGACATACTCTTCCTCTCGGGCGACATGTCCAAACCGGTGCGCATACAAGCCCCTTATATCACCGAGGATGAGACGAAAAAGGTCGTTGCCTACCTCGCTCGCCAAGCCGAAGGCCATCTCCCCAGTGAAATCGACTTTAGCGACGCTGGCAAAACAGGTGGTGGTATGGATCCGATATTTTCTTCGATGGTTGGCGGAGGGGATGACGATGAGGGCGACGAACTCTATGGCGAAGCCAAACGCACCGTACTTGAGGCCGGTAAGGCGTCTACTTCGTACCTACAGCGCAAGCTCGGCGTCGGCTATGCACGCGCTGCCAAGCTCATGGATATCCTCGAGGATCGCGGCGTGATCGGCCCGGCAGACGGCGCCAAGCCGCGCGCGATCATCGGCGAAGGCAATGCGGACGAGCTCGCGCGAGCAAGCCAGGATGAGAATGAAGCTCTTGAAGATACCGAATAACCACCATGCGCCCCTATCGCGATAGCCGCCTGACACAGATCGCCCTCGTGATATTCTTTCTCGCAGTGCTCGCATACGCGTATTTTGAAGTGCGCGGACTCCTCTATGGGCCGCACATCAACATAGATTCGAGTGTAGCCACCTCGCATGAGCGATACGTGGTCATCAGCGGACATGCCGACCACATCGCTTCACTGAGCGTCGACGGAGCTCCCGTATCCATGACTCAAGACGGAACCTTTGAGGTACCCTACCTATTGGCCTCCGGTATCAATCAGATCACATTTGACGCCCGCGACAACTATGGTCATACCACCTCCAAAACCGTGGAGATCGTCTACGCACCGAGCGACGACTCTCCGGACGCGTTTTCTTCTGCTTTGACCCCCGCCACATCGACAAAACCGGCAGTGACACAAGGATCACAGGGATCTTTACCTAGTGCCGAGACGCAAACGAACCCGAACACCTCTACCGAACCTGTATTTTCCGACCCTTCGGCATCTACGACATCCCCCCAATAGAACAACACATATTTTTGTTGCACTCATCTTATAATGCGGGGTAAACTGTCTTTGGTTTCAAGAATTTTATTCTCTAATTTTAAATACACAGGGGTATGGCAATGACAAAAAAGGTAAAGGCTCCGCCGAAGCAGACAGGCACCGGCACAGACAAAGACATCGAGCGCGCTCTCGCGGAGATCAAGACCAAATTCGGCGATGAGTCGATCATGATGCTCGGTGCCTCGCCCAAGGTGGACGTGGACGCGATCCCCTCGGGCTCGATTGGCATCGATTGGGCACTCGGTATCGGCGGCGTCCCGCGCGGCCGCATCATCGAAATATTCGGCCCCGAATCATCCGGCAAGACCACCCTCTCCCTCCACGTCATCGCCGAAGCCCAGAAGAAAGGCGGTATCTGTGCCTTTATCGACGCGGAGCATGCGCTCGACCCCGAATACGCCAAGAAGATCGGTGTCGATATCAACAGTCTCCTTGTCTCCCAGCCTGATACCGGCGAGCAGGCGCTCGAGATCGTCGAGAGCCTCGTGCGCTCCGGCAAGATCGATGTGATCGTCGTCGACTCGGTCGCCGCACTCACTCCCAAGGATGAAATCGAAGGCGACATGGGCCAGTCGCATGTGGGCAAACAAGCACGCCTGATGAGCCAGGCCCTGCGCAAGCTCACCGCCATCTGCGCCAAGACCAAGACCGTGGTCATATTCATCAACCAGATCCGCATGCAGATTGGCGTCATGTTTGGGAATCCGGAAACCACCCCAGGAGGCAAGGCGCTCAAATTCTACACATCAGTGCGCATCGATATCCGCCGCATCGCCCAGATCAAGAAGGGCGACGAGGTCATGGGTGGCCGCCACCGTGTGAAGATCGTCAAGAACAAAGTCGCCGCACCATTCCGCCAGACCGAATTCGACATGATGTACGGCGAAGGCATCTCGCGTGAGGGCGAAGCACTCGCGCTCGGCGAGCGGCTTGGATTCGTGCAAAAGTCCTCCGGCGGTGCCTACTCGATAGGCGAGACCAAGCTCGGCCGCGGCTACGATGCGGCGCGCACATACCTGCATACCAACAAGCCTATACTCAACGAACTATTGAAAAACATCCGCAAAGCCCTCCATGACGGTGGTGGTGTCATCGGCAAGGCGAAGGCTGGCGGCAGTGAGAGCGAGGAATAACGTCCCACCTCACATGTTATAGTGGATAAATATGTTTGAACATAAAAAACATTTTCCGATGGGCACAGAACGACGAGGTTTGCGTCAAATAACGGAGAAAATCTTTACGGCAATACAGCAGACAAACAATCGAGAAGGTACCGCTGGTGAATATTACAATTGGGTCGACTCTGGAATTGATGAGTCTGGTGTGGATAAAGATGGAAATCTGAATCTGCGTGGCTCCTTTCTCGATACCTTTCGTAGTATTTTGCCCGATAAAGAAACTTCCCTGAAGACATACATAGAAACAACACTCGCCGCGCATCAGGGAAAAGCAATAGGCATCGAATTAGGCGGGGTCGGCACCCGATTCTTCCGAGAATTTACACCTGGTTTTTTCAAAAAATCTATAGGTATTACTCTTACAGACTTTCGTCGCTCTGCAACAAACATAAACGGTAGCAACGACGCGCAGATGCATCATTCGATACTTGAGGGCGATGTAACATCACGTGATACCGTCGCACAGGTAAAAGAATGGCTCTCAGCCGAACAAGCAGATTTGATTGTCGAAAGAATGGCAGGTGGTCTCGACCTATTTCCTGAGGAACCATACATGCTCGCGAACGTTGTTCAAGAATGGTATGGATTACTGCGGGAAGGAGGCTTGATGCTTATCCAAATACCCGTAGATCTCAACCATGTCCTTGACGTGTGGGGACAAATGCTCCGAGAAAAGTATCATGATGTACTCGAAGTACAGTACAGCGCCAACGGGTTTGATAATGCCGTTATTCCCGATGAGCCCGAGTTCTCTACGATCCGCATCCGCAAACTGCTGGGTGCACCCCAAGCACTACCGCTTCTTGATCCTAAAACGATATTCAATATTCGACGAGACGTATATAGTGATGATGACACTGGGGATAGTCGCGAAGAATTGTAACTCACTCGGTTGTTGTTGTTCGCAAGGCACTCCAAGCTCGGCCGCGGCTACGATGCGGCGCGCACATACCTGCATACCAACAAGCCTATACTCAACGAACTATTGAAAAACATCCGCAAAGCCCTCCACGACGGTGGTGGTGTCATCGGCAAGGCGAAGAGCGGTGGTGGTGAGAGCGAGGAGGAATAAAGAAAAAGAAGGGGTCGTATGGAAAAAGATTTTGACGCATGGAATGAGATTAAAAAGAAAACTGACCAAGGTAATCGTGCCCCTATCAAACCGGGAGAGGTGTACTGGTGTAGGATCGGGCTGAACATCGGTGTCGAACAGGACGGAGGCACAACAGGATATATTCGCCCCGTCCTCATCATCAAGAAATTCTCACACGAGATCGCGCTTGCCGCTCCACTTACCACAAAAGGCAAATCGAGTAACTGGTACTACCCTTTGCCACACTTTGGAGACACCTCATGTGCAATTCTCAATCAGGCCAGACCCTTGGACACAAAGAGACTATTGGGTCACATGGGGCAAATTTCAGAAAATGAGCTCCGGAAGTTGATCGCCTCATATTGCAAACTCATCTCTGAATAGAATGTTTGAACCGCCCTTGCGGGCGGTCTCACTGGGTTTCCCCAACTTATGCCATTTAGTGTAGCAACACTTAGATGCTTGTCAAGGTGAGGTGAGGAACGGAGCAGCGGGGACGGACAGACATTTGCACTTCAACTTGTTTATCTCTCACGGCCGCGAACTATAAAAGAAAGTCCGGCAAGTTGGCCAGACTTTTGTTTTCTTGACCTCAAAGTCTCGAGATTTCACTCAAGGACTGGGGAGGGCGTTATCAATCCCGCGAAGCGATGGCGCGTCTCTTCCAAGACTTCTCCATCATCCAAGAGCTTTTGTTTGACGCGTGGATCGTCAGTGCCCGCATTAATGATAGTGGTCGAGAGTTCCCTCCCTATGAATCCCGATATCAATCCATTCCATGACATGCGGGCCAGTGAGTAGTATTGTCCGTCATCCCTGTCATCTTTATACACACTCGTTAGGCAGTGACATGCGCCGGAAGATTCGATAGACAGGTACCGATGAGAAAACAACGTGAATTTCATAATTCTCACTTTCTCATCTCCAGATACGAAATTTCTCATATATGTGGTCATCTGGCCGAACCCGTCAACACGTCCGATGACGATCTCATCCTTAGTTATTCTCGTCTCATAGTTCAACATGAACGGCGCAACATATCCGTCGATTGCGACGAAGCCCACTGACAGCACCAACACCATACAAAGCGCGAATTTCCGTCCACTAATCATGACCTCTACTCCCTATCTCACTCGCTTGTACACTGCGTACAAGCTCGTGCGCTTGGTGGAGCTAATCATATAATTGAATCTTGGTCAAGTTGTGCGGGATCAAATCAAAGATGATCCTTTCCCTTACCGAAGAATCACCGACCACACGCCGCATGTTGAGCGAGGACAAGAAACAACTGCGTGACACCATTCTTCTCTCCCCGCACATGTATCCCTTCGACACCACTGTCGTCGCCACCAAGAGCCTCGTGCTCCTCATCCAGCCGCACGGCAATCCCTACGCGCTCATCATACGAAGCCCGCACCTCGCCTCGACCTTCGTCTCGATGCACCAGTGCATCTGGGATCGGTATCGACATAAATAATCGGTGTTCATCAATCAATTTGACAGGTGATACACTTTTGATACACTTGTGGATATGGCCACGACCAAGGAGCGTATCAACATCAGCATCACAAAAGACATGCGTAAGGCCCTCGCAGGCCTCGCTAAGCGCGATCAAGTGCCCGAGGCTACCAAGGCCGCCGCGCTTTTGGATCTCGCACTTGAGCTTGAGGAAGATGCCTATTTTGAAAAAGTAGCTACCGAACGCTTGAAGGGTAAGGTGCGATGGGTCAGGGATCACGATGAAATATGGAAGTAAGATACTCCATTACCCTTCATCCATCCGTGATCAAGCAAGATCTTCCGGGGCTCGATCCTGATTGGCGACAAAAGATCCGCGACGCGATCCGCGCAAAACTAACGACTTCCCCGACCATGTACGGCTTGCCATTGCGCAACACACTCAAAGGCTGCCGCAAGCTGCGCGTCGGGGATTATCGCGTCATATACCGACTACAGGGCAAAACAGTACAAATCGTCACTATTGGTCACCGTTCGGTGGTGTACAAAGAAATCCTCAGGAGACTCCGGTAGTGTTCTCGATAACGTATAGAGAGTGGACAAATGCCTCTAGACGGCTATAATCCTCCGATATGGCAATGCTTGCATACAACGATGTGCTTCCGAAGAAGCTTATTATCATGGACGGCGAACCATATGAGGTCGTCTCCGCATGGGTCTTCCGCAAACAACAGCGCAAGCCGGTCAATCAGGCCAAACTCCGCAATATCAGGACCGGATCGATCATGGAACACACCTTCCACGTCTCCGACAAGGTCGAAGAGGCCGAGGTGGAGAACCGTCAGGCCGTCTTCGTCTATCACCGCAACGGTGAGTGGGTCTTCCACGAGGTCGACGACAAATCCAAGCGCTTCACACTCTCCGATGAAATGATCGGTGATTCCGGCAAGTGGCTTAAGGGCAATACCGAGGTAGCCGTCAGATGGTTCGACGAAGAGCCGGTGCAGGTCAACATGCCGGTCAAGGTCGAGCTCAAGGTCATCGAGGCTCCCCCAAATACCCGCGGCAACACTGCCCAAGGCGGCGATAAGCTCGTCGAGCTTGAGACCGGGGCCAAGATCACCGTCCCGATGTTTATCGAAGCAGGCGATGTGATCCGTATCAATACGGAGAGCGGCGAGTATACGGAGCGGGTGTAGGAATAGCTTTTAGCCACTCGGGTTTAGCCATTAGTGAAGAAGAAACGGGCCCGAGCATCGCTCGGGCCTTTTGGTTTATTATTCGTCCTGAGGATCCTTCCAGGGAACTTCGGGCTCGATTTTCTCCGAGGGAACTGGGTTGGTAAACGGGCGCTTAAGGACAGTGAGCATACTGACCACACCAATAACAATGAATGGTACGCCTGCTGCCATGTAGGGGTGGTTTTCCACCAGGGTCATCACGAAGGTGGTCATAGCAGTCTCCTTTCCTGCTCGTGAATCCAGACTACTTGATAACGCACGCCGAACACAAAGTCAAACAGCGACAGCCCCAAGGACTGTCGCTTTGCTAGTGGCTATACCCTAATGGCTAGTGGCTACTTCTGAACGTACGGGAGAAGGCCCATGAAGCGGGCACGCTTCACGGCGGTCTCTACGGCACGCTGCTGACGAGCGGTGAGCTCCGCGCGACGGCGACTCATCATGCGACCGTGAGGATTGATGAATTGCTTCAAGAGGTCGACGTCTTTGTAGTCGATGTGTTGTATGTCGTTTTGGGTAAGGATGTTCATATGACTTGTTGTTACATCTTAATTTTTAGAATGGAATATCATCGGGATTGATGTCGTCCTTCGGATAATCAATCCCAGAACCTCCGCCGGAAGATTGATCCATATCGTGATCTTCGGTGCGAGCCGGTGAACCGCCGCCATAATTACCTCCGCCCGACCCTCCCCCTGAAGGCTTCGGACCAAACTGGACGTTTTCGGCGACGACTTCGGTGCGGTATTTCTTCTCGCCGGTCTTTTTGTCGTCCCAGCTGCGATTTTGGATGCGGCCTTCAATAAGGACCGAGCTCCCCTTCTTGAGGTATTGACTGACGATGTCCGCCTGACGACCGAAGACGACGATATTGTGAAAATCAGTCTGTTCCTGCTTCTTGCCGTCGCGATCCTTGAAGGTACGATTGGTAGCGATGGAAAAGCTAGCCACATTCATTCCCGACGGAAGTGCGCGCAATTCGGGATCGCGCGTGAGATTGCCGAAAAGGATCGCCTTGTTGATGTACATAGTTGGTTATTCGGTGGTGAGCTCTTCGAGGGCCTTGTCGAGATCGACTTCGGAGACCGGGGCGGAGACCTCTTCCACGCGGCGGACCGGTGCCTTAATCGTATCGGTGCGGCGCACTTCGCGCAAGGTGCCGAGCTTGAGGCGTGCACGGGTCTCCTCGCGGACCGTGCGAAAAACGATTGAGCGGAGGATCTGCATGTCGGCCTGGAGGGTCTTTTCGAGGACGAGCGCGGCCTCTACCGGGGCCTCAAATTTGAGCCAGCCGAAGTAGCTGTGATCGTACTCGCTGTGGCGCTCGTTTTCGCGGATAGACATCGGGTAGCTGAGCTTCATCTGGACAGGCGCCCCCTCGGCGATAAATGAGCCACCAGCCTTCTCGATGAGAGCGCGGATCTTGCCGACTACCCCATCGAGCTCCTCTTCCTTGACGGTAGGGATGATGTGGTAACCGACCTCATAAATGCGAAGCTCACTCGTCTCAGGAGTGTCTTTTGCGTCAATTTCAGCCACAATATCTTTTGCCATATGTAGCCGGCACTGTATCACGACGTGCAGCGGTTTACAATACTTGACAGCAATTTAAAGAAGGGTTATTTTATCGGCAGAAAGTGGGTCGGAGAAATGCTCATGGGTTATCTTGTGTTCGCCTTAATGATGGTGATTGCGGTGATCGGTATACTCCTAGGGAACTCGATCTTGATCGTATCGGCGGCGATAGTCGCAGGCATCGTAGCGGCCGAAGGATTTTGATCCCTGATTCGCAAGGGTCCCGACGAGTAACACTTCAACTGAGAGCTATCGAGATTTTCCCGATAGCTCTTTTATTTTACATATTGAAAACCCGGCGGGCGTTTTTGAGTATTTGCCCCCGCACCGCTTCGGTGTCTTCCCCGCGGATCTTGGCTATTTGCTCGACAACATACGGAATGTAGGCCGACTCATTGCGCTTGCCACGGAACGGCACGGGCGTGATGTACGGCGCATCAGTCTCAGACAGGATCATATCGAGCGGCGTATTGCGGACCACTTCGTCGTAGTCATGCGTGAAAGTGATCACGCCGGTGAATGATAGTGTGAATCCGAGGTCGAGAAATCGACGTGCGATATCCCAATCACCTGCGAAAAAATGTACATCGCCGCGTACCTTGGCGTGCGATTTGATGAGGTCGAGCGCATCGAGATATGCATTGGCTTCACCCGCCCCATTGCGGATGTGGAGCATGAGAGGCTTCTCCAACTTGTTGGCCAGTTCGATCTGCTGTATGAAAGTCTCCACTTGGACCGCCTTGGTGCTTTCGTCGACGCGGTAATAATCGAGTCCACACTCGCCGATGGCGATCACTTTGGGATTTTGCCCGAGCGCTTCGTACGCGGCAAAATCAAAAACCTCCCCCCGAGACATGAAGCCCTCCCGACCTTCCTTGCCCTCCGAAGCCTTGGCGAAGGAGGGGCCAAGCTCTTTGGTATCGTGATACGACTTGCTGGTATGCACCGGATGCAGGCCGATCGTCGCCCAGACCCCGTCATATTGCCCAGCCACGGCGACCGCCGCGCGCGACGTATCGATCTGCGTCCCCACGACATTCATCCCTACCCCAGCCTCCTGCGCACGCAGGATCGCCTCCGCACGATCCGCATTATAAGCGGCAAATTGTACATGCGTATGTGCGTCGAAGTATTTCATAGCACGTCCTTCCCCTCCCATTCCTTCATAAACTCATCGAGGAAGTGTTCCATGAACTCATGGCGATGCTCGGCAATCTCGCGAGCGGTCTTGGTGTGTATGCGATCTTTCAAATGCAACAACTTCTCATGGAAATGCCCGATACTCGATGCTCCGCGCGAGTAGTATTGCTCTGCATTTTGTGCCAAGGTAATCGATTCATTAGGATCATATATCGCACGTCCTTTCGCCCCTCCCCATGTGAATGTACGAGCAATGGCTATGGCGCCGATTGCATCGAGACGGTCTGCATCCTGCACGATCTGCCCTTCGAGAGTCGGCATGTCGTCGACCACTCCCGCACCCTTAAAAGATACTCGGTGGGCGATATCGGCGACCTTGTCCGCCAGATCCTGAGGCACCGCGCACTCCGCAAGCAAAGCAAACGTCGCCGCATGTCCTGCCTCTTCGCTCTCATGAGCCTTGCGGTCGCCCACATCATGTATCAGTGCCCCTAGTTCGATAAGCTCTTTGTCACCACCTTCTTTCTCGGCTATACGCAAGGCCATCGTGCGCACGCGTTCGATGTGATGCCAGTCATGTGCTTTGTCCTGCGCCTCCATCGCACGTCGCACTGCCATCTCAACCCGATCGATCATTTCATGCATATTGTTTTTATTTTTGCCACCACGTCTTAATAATGGTTAACGTGAGTGTCGAGAGGAAGTATCCGGCCGCAGGAATGACCGCGTTGAGAAACGGATACGCATTCCCGATCGAGACCAGCCACAAAACGGCAAAAAAGTATGTCAGTACAGTAATACTCCCGCGCCGGACGAGACTCACCTCCCATTTCTTGTCAGCCTCAACGCGCTGATTCCGATCCTGTATCTTTTTAATTTCTTGTTCGAGATCCATATCTATTTAATCTTTTCGTGCCAATACGGCAATCGCCATACTTTGATTGGTAAACATGCGTTCAACGGTAAAATCAGCTTCCAGTGCCGCGCGAAATTGCTCAAGTGTCGGCTTCCATGAAGTGGTCACCTTGAAGACTGTCCCTGCGTCAAACGATCGACCGGTGATCATGACAGTACGACTTAAGACAAACGACGTAACGAGACGCTCGTCTTCTATCGCTACATGGACCTTGAGTCCGCCCACGCGCGGACTATCTTCAAACATATCCTTGGTAAATCCGACCTGGGCCAGCGGACCAAATGCCATATTTTCAACCTGTTCATTACTATACGAGGCGATTATTTCTTCATCGCTCTGTGATTGCGCCACGATCGGCACCGCGACCAGAAGCACGCTCGTGGACGCAAGCGTGGCCAACAGATATTTGTTGATAACGGAAGACGGAAAATTACCGTACGTCCCACCGAAGAAAACATACACTTGTCTTTCGGATGGTAGCAGGCGCAACGGGAAACGGGTCCCCAGACTCTCGAAACTGAGGAGTGTCGGGTGCTTGGCATACGCGCCGTCATGATGCACACGAAGCGCGGCGGCAAGCTCGATAGATTGAATATCAACCGGATAATACGCCTTGACCGATTGCTCACCCAGACACTCGATAAACGTACGCCCCTTCACTCCGTTGCCACTGCCGATATCTATAAGGTTATACGATACTCCCGACTGCTTCTCATTGAGATATTTGGCTACGTCCGGAAACAACGTCATCTCACCCTGCTCCATCACTTCACCGTATTCTTTTTGATCGTATATATGGAGGTACGCATCGGTACCGCGGTAATTGAGATACCAGAGTTTGGACGTGCGCAGATCAACGATATTCCCCACCTGACTACTATATGCATTTTTGATCTCGGTAAAGTTTGCGACCTTGCTCAGCGGGTAGAGATTTGTGTACAAATTTTCCGTCAGGACCGCAGTCTGGTATTCTTTGAAGTCTTTGAGATATTCGCGAATATCCGTTTCGGGCGGCAAGATCATTTCAAACTCCATGTCGTATTTCGCGACCGCCCTCTCAATATAAATACAAGCTTGATCCTCCCACAACCGCTTGAGTAGATCGTCAGCCGCGCCAGCGCGGATAGCGCTCAAGGTATCCACAAAGACCTTGTGATAGACACCTATGTGATTAACTCGCTGTTGCATCCCCACAATGACGCCTTTGCTAACGAGCCCCATATGTAAAACCCCCACTTCTGTTGAGGTAATTCCGAGAAGTTCCGCAAGCTCATCTGAGCTGTGTGAATTATCCATCGTGACGATTTTTATATAATCGAGTTCGAGCGGTGAAAGCTCTATAGACGCATGCATCGCATCAAGAATGGGTAGTGCAACGGTGTCTTGCTCGTACGGTCGCTTGGCGAAGCCATACAAACTCGTGAGCTCGGATTGATAGACGATCGTATCCCCCGCACCAAGCAAGCTACGGATGGCAGCGCTTACGTCGACAATCTCCGCATTACTCGTCGCCCACACGCCCACACCAAGATTGAACCAGCCCTCCGATGACAGTATCCACCCTACTCCGGGATGCGTTTTAAGCTGCGCTACCAGGACATCACGCACTTCGGGACGGACTTTGAGTATAAATCTAAAATAACGAAGCCCAAGCTTGGAGAGATTGACCACCGCATACGGCGGACCAAATGTCGTATAAGGTTCCGTTGTCATAGTTACTTACCTCGTTTAATTTTCGGGATCCCGAGGTCTTTGCAAATCTCGTACGCAAGCATATCTTTGATCTCGCGATGTCGCGGCACTGCCGAGGTGCGTCGCAAAATCATGTTTACAAACACCGAGTGCCTCGCACCCTCGCGATAAAGCAGACACCCGTGTTCTTCGAGATAAGCGACCAATTTTGCCCGCTTCATGCCGTCACCGGAGAGAAACGAAACGGCTCATGTCTGAAACCACGACCGTGCGTCATAGAGAGTTCCCGATTAACCTCAAAGACGAGTGCCGCCGCTTCCCTTAAATTTTCGCGCACTTCTTTGAGTGTACGTCCCTGCGTGTTGACGCCCGGCACCTCCTCAAGCCATGCGACATACCATGAACCCTCTTTCTTTATAACCGCCGTATATTCTCGTTCCTTTTTCATAATGTTTATCATACCACATTATTCTTTTCTCGCAAAAAGATTCTCTGGTTTTTTGTTTTCGCGCACGACAATCATAATCTTCGTGGCGGTCTCGGGCATGATGGGGGCGAGATGTGTGGCGATCATGGCGAGGTGATTGACCAATCGCGCGATGATCTGCTTGCCCTCTTCGCGGGTCTCGTCGGATTTGACCAGTGAAAACGGCTTTTTCTCTTGGATGTATCCGTCGGCCTTGGTGATGTGTTCCCAGATAAGGCCGGTCGCGGCGGCAAAATCATACTGATCAAGCAGGTCGCAAAAAGGCTTCTGTAGTTGCAGTGATTCTGCCGATAGCTCGACCGGACCGTCGAGATTGTCCTGCGCGAGCTTCATGATACGCGCGGCTTGATTACCGAGACCATTGGCGAGGTCGGCATTGTACAGATCCTTGAATCGCTCCATGGTGAAGTCCGAATCCTCGAATGGGTGGATGTGTCGCGCGAGGAAGTAGCGGACCGCATCGGTGCCGTATTCTTCGACGAGCGCATACGGCTCGATGACATTGCCGATTGACTTGGACATCTTTTGGCCGCCACTTGTGATGAAGCCGTGATAGAGCACATGCTGTGTGGTCGGGATACCGGCCGACATCAGCATCGCCTGCCACATGATCGACTGGAAGCGCACCTGATCCTTACCTGCCATTTGGTACGTGACCCCATTCACCCAATATTTCTCGAACAAGTCGGGCTTGCCCTCCGTAGCTTTAGCGGAGGAGGGCCAATCGAGCGTGGAGATATAGTTGGTGAGCGCATCAAACCACACGTACATGACCTGTGCCTCATCGCCTGGCACCGGGATCCCCCAGCTCATGCGCGCCGTCTCGCGCGAAATACTAAAATCTTCGAGTCCTTGCTGCACGAAACTGATCGCCTCTTCGCGGCGCCACGCAGGCACGATGACATCAGCACTCGAGAGATATTCAAGCAATCGATCTTGATAGTGGCTCAGACGAAAAAAATAATTCTCTTCCTCGATCTCGATCGGGTCTTGGTTGGGATGATTGGGACAGCGACCATTGACCAGGTCCCCTTCTTTTACATACGCCTCATCACCGACACAATAGAGGCCTTTGTAGCTTTTCTTGTAGATGTCCCCCGCTGCCTCGCAGCGTTTCCAAAGCTCCTGAGCAGCTCGTACATGTTTTTCATCGGTCGTGCGGATGAATGCGTCATACGAGAGGTCGAGCGCATCACGGAGCTTGCCGAATTCGGCGGCATACCGATCGACATACTCCTGCACGTCCGTGCCGGTCTCTTTGGCTTTTTGGAAGATCTTTTGACCATGCTCGTCGGTGCCGGTCGTAAAAAAAACATCTTTGCCCAGCGAGCGCCAATAGCGGGCCAATATATCGGCTTGCACGATCTCAAGTGCGAAGCCGATGTGTGGCTTATCATTTACATACGGCAAGGTCGTCGTCAGATAAAAAGCTTTTTTGTCCATATGTGCTTCTTATGCATCCGCCATGTATTCGGCGCGTATGCGATTCGCCTTGAGGTCGCGGATAAACTCCTGGATCGACGCCGCGATCGGCACCGAAAGGATTATGCCGAGGAAGCCGGCGAGCTGTGCGCCGATGATCAGCGCCAGGATCACCAGCAAGGGCGGCACACCCACCACCCGCGTCACCACGAGCGGATAGATCAGGTGATTCTCGAATTGTTGGGCGATTACATAGAGCGCGATCGTGAGGAGCCCGAGTGTGAGGCCGCCGGCGGTGAATGCGATCGCAATCGCAGGCAAGGCCGCCAGCGCCGGCCCAAAGACCGGAATGATCTCAAAGACAGCGGCCAGGACGGCGAGCAGAAACGCATTGGGAACGCCGAGGATAGTGAGGCCGAGGAAGACGAGCACACCCATGATGAGTGCGAGCAAAATCTGGCCCTGCATCCAAAGGCCGATCTTGTGCTGTACGCGCTTCCAGAGACCGAGCGCGTAACGCTTGTACGCCTTGGGCATAATGATCTCGAGGAAATCGTCGACCCCTGTCTCGATCACCGCAAAATAGAATGAAAACACAAAGATGATCACAAACGAGAACACGCCGCTGAATATGCCCCCGACACTGCTGAAAGACTGGCCAAGAAATGTAGTGCTCATGAAAGATTGGAAGCTCTCAAACACTCCTGCCGTCGATGTAATGGGCACCGTGGATATGCCGAATATCTCGGTGTAGTGATCGAGTACGCCGCTGCTGTTGATCGCCTCAAGATAGCTCGGAATGGCGGATACGAACGCCGCTATATCCTCGAAAAGGAGTGGTAAGAAGAAATAGAAGATCGCAAAAAACCCGACGAGCAGAGCCACGTACATCAGGGCGATGCTCAACACGCGCGGAATCCCCGCCCTGCGGAGGGTCTTGACTGGCGGTTCGATCGCTGAGGATATGACGATAGCCACGAGCACATCGAGCACGATATCGCGCAAGAAAAAAAGAAGTGCCACGAGAATGATCAAAAGGAGCGTCTTCAAGACGGTGCCGGTGGTGATGGAAATGGTGGTATGCTGGTCGGCCTTCATATAGCCGAATCGTAGCACACCAACGCTTTTGAGACCAAAACCCTACCCCAACATCATTGGAAGTTCACTGATCGTCACGCGCTTCTGCTCGCCTGTATCGCGGTCGCGGACGGTGACGGTATCTTTGAGGTCGGGATTCTCGCCCAAGGTGTCGAAGTCGATCGTGATGCAGACCGGGGTGCCGATCTCGTCTTGACGGCGATAGCGCTTGCCTATATTGCCGTTGTCGTCCCACATGATCTGCGGCGTGGTCTTTTTGAGCATCAGATATACTTCGCGCGCCTTCTCCACCAGCTCGGGCTTGTTCTTGAGGAGCGGAAAGACGGCTGCCTTGACGGGGGCAAGTGCCGGATGCAGTGCCAAATAAACACGCATCTCACCACCCAAATTATCCTCACGATATGCATCTGACATAAAAGCCATAAACATGCGGCCCATACCGACTGATGTTTCTAATATCCACGGAATGTATTTCTCTCCCGTTTCCTGATCGATATAGCGCAGATCGACACCCGAAAACTTTTGATGTTGCGTCAGATCATAATCGGTGCGATCGTGAACACCCTCCATTTCATCAAAACCAAGGGCTGGAAAATTGTACTCGATATCCCACGCATCAGCAGCATAAAATACAAGGCGTTCGTGCTGTTTCCAACGGAGATTTTTTTCGCGAATACCGAGGGAAAGATACCAATTCCACCGATTTTGCTTAATCGCCTCATACATCTCCTTGTTTTCATGCGGACGAACGAATGTCTGTGTATCTGCCTGTTCGAGCTCTCGCGTTCGGAAAAGAAAGTTGCGCGGCGAGATTTCATTGCGGAATGCCTTCCCTATCTGCACAACACTGAATGGGATTTTCGGATTCATCGAATCGACGATGTTCTTGTAATCAAGGTAGATGCCCTGACACGCTTCGCCCGGCAGGTACACTGGCTCGATGTTTTCCCCGGTAAAATCACCGAGATTCGACTTGACGAGCAAATTGAATTTACGGACAGGTGAAAAATCCTTTTTGCCGCAAGTAGGACATTTTATTTTGTCGCGATTCTGATCGAACAATGTATTTATATCTTCTTCAAACATTTTCTCGTCGGCATTAACACCAATCTCCGCCAGAGCTTTGTCGACACGAATGCGCGTATTGCAATTGCGGCATTCAGCGAGCGGGTCCGAAAATCCACCTATGTGTCCGCTTGCTTCCCATGTACGTGGGTGTTTGAACATCCCGGTATCCAAGCCGTATGCGTTTTCTTGGTCGTATACGTTGGCTTTCCACCACTCGCGCTTCAGGTTGTTGAGCAACTCGACGCCACGCGGCCCGAAGTCGTAGATGCCGGCAAGGCCGCCGTAGATCTCGGACCCCTGGAATATAAACCCGCGGCGCTTGCAGAGGGAGATGATCTTTTCCATGGTTACTTCTGTCATGGTGTAGAGTGTACCTCGAAAATGCTCGCCGGCAAAAACGGCCCCGGGGCCGTTTTTGCCGGCGAAAGCAGCTCTATCGCACCACCGTCGCCTGATCAGGATTAAACCCCTTATCGGTGCCCACTACGACATCACCTGAAGACTTCGATACATGGATAAGGTCCGTGGTCACGTCAGGACGAGTCGTACGCGTAATCTTCGCTTTGGTCGAATCATCAGTACCGATAAGTGTAATGCCTTGGATCAAAACCGGCTGCTGGCCGACCTGGCTCGTCGAGGGGTCGAATCCGATCGAGACCGCAAGTTGCCGCGGCGGCGTATCACCCATCCCGACCCCCGGCTCGATGTCCCCCACATCCCATGTGAAGGTGCTCGAATTTTGGTTGAAGGTAAGATTCTCAGACGCCGGGGCGTGGCTCCCGAGCCAGCGCACATACGGAGGAATGACGGCTGTCACCTTAGCTCCGATGATCTTGTTGGTCGTATTTTTGATTGTGAAAACGATCGCATAGTTGGTCTCCTTGCCGGCCTGTGGAGGCAAGGATCCGGTGGAACCGAACGGATTTTGGAAGTAGAGACCTTGAGCCGAAAGCTGAAGATCGCTCGCAAGCGCGATATGTTCGACCGTTGCCGACTGCAGATTTTGCGGCGCCCCAACCTCCGAGATGCGATTCCCTTTCGCATTCACGCTGATATCTATATATGGACTTGAGATGTTGTTTATCGTCGCTGCGTCGGGAACCTTGAAAGAGAACGTGACACTCCCTTTTTGACCTGCCGATATTACACCCAACCTTCCTTCGGTCGTGATCTTGTCCCAAAGCATGATATTGTCCGTCGATCGGTAGAATCCGTCGGATGACTGAACCGTCGCACCGTCAACCGCAACTCCGGAGAGACGCGCAACGATGACCGCGTCGGTGATCTGTGTCGGAAGATTGTTCACATAGTTCAAAATGACCTGCACGAGATCTCCCGGCGCCAAGACAACATTAGAACCTGTCGATCGGTTGACACTCATGGACAATCCGAGAAATGGCTCTGCGACGTTGATACTGAAAGGGTTTTCAGCGAATTGAGTACTGATAGAGGTGCTCGACGCATTCGTGCGACCACCGGCGGTAAAGTCAAACACTTTGTCATCCCCCATCTCACCGAGAAGCGTACCGTCGATCACGACCTCTTTCTTCTGGCCCGGACCGATGTCGCCCAAATTCCACACACCTGCATCGGACGCATGCGGAGACGCGTCGGTAAAAGAAAACCCGAACGGAAAGTCGGCGTGCAAGATCACATCTCGCACAGTTGTGTTCGAGTTGGACGAAACGGAGACGGTCATGGATACCGGTTGGCCAGAAATCGCCGACGTATTGCCGTCGACGGCGATTGTCAGGGGTGAGGTTCCAAACAAAAGACTATAATCCCTTGAAGCCACGAAGATGGCGTTTGATCCGCTCAGTCTGTATTCAAGTTCGACTTTCACGTCTTTATGTTCGCCTGCCTGTCCGGAGAAGATAGCATTGAGCACTCCTTGTTTGGTCTCTCCCGGCTGAATGGTCTGCAAATCCTGACGTATAGACGGCAATGGAGTGAGGAGATCGTTGACCGAGCGCGTGCCGTCGGGATAAGTCACGACCAGCTGTGAGAGTTCGAGCGGTACGCGATTACGATTAGTGATGGAAACTTGGATCTCGGTCGGCTCGCCGCCGGCGACTTGTGGAGGTCCGGACACGATCAGATCTATGTTGTTGGCCGATGCTGACAAGCTGCCCGAACCGAACGTAAAGTAGTACGCGAAGAAAAGTATCGAACCGACGAAGAAAACTGCGGCTGCTACAAGCAACCACTGCAAAATGGAGCGCATGACGGTGAGGCCGCGTGGCGCGATGATGGTCCCCGATACTCCCTCATCAGGATGCATCCAGTCTTCCCCGACCAATTCGGGATGTTCCTCGAGCCCACGACGCTCTTTGTCCTTGAGCTTGTCGGCGAGCACGCGCGAATACATCGCACGCCGTAGACGCTCGACCTTGCCTTTCTCATGATTGGTCTCCATCGGCTCCGGTGTCTCGGAAGGATCCATACGGAAAATAATACCACGCGAATGTCTAGAGGTGTGTTTCGGACAGTGCGCGATTGATAGATAGTAAGAGATCCTCGCGGATCGACTCGGCTTCAATCAGGTGCTCGAGCGCATACGCCGTATGGGTAAAGAGTGCGGTCTTGAGCGCTTCCGATGATATATATCCGAGCGCATAGAGAATGCGGGCCACCGCTACGATCTCGATCGTGGCCGCCGGGGACGGGAAGGTCTGACCTTCCCATCCCCCTATAAGGGCTTCATATGTCTGTGAAAGAGCTTCATATAGGTAAGGATTTTCTTCTTCGCCGATGACGAGTTTGGCGACCAAGTCGCTCAGGCGCGCAAAGACACGGACGGAGTCCGTGTCTTTGCGCGCCGATGTCTCCAGCGCGATTGCACCCGCAAGCCGCCATCCGCGCACCCCACGTATAAGACCGACCGTTGCACGGCTATAGTGCTGCAGCGCATAGCGCATCTTGGAAGTCTCTTTGCGCGCGCCCGAGGCGCGCGCCCGTATGAGTCCGAAATCACGCGTATAGAGCACATACATCCTGTCTGCCTCCCCCATGGGGCGGCTCTGCAACACGAGCGCCTCCGTCTGATATTTTTGGTACATGGATTGATCAGATCTTTTCGATCCCGACGACGATATCGCCTTCAGTAAGCTTGAGCGGCACCCCCTGCCACTCGAGTGCATAGACGATCTCGGATGCGTTGAGGGTCTTGCCGATCTCTGCTTCGTGGCGGCGCACTGCTTCGCTTTCAAGGACGGTCAGGCGGATCTTGTCGGACGGCACCAGCTTCATATCTTTGCGCTGTCCCTGTACAAAACGCATCATTTCGCGCATCAGGCCCTCCTCTATCAGCTCCAGCGTAAGATGCGTATCGAGTGAAATGCCGGGAGTATCTTGGCCGGCATCGGCATCCAACACGACCTCTTTGACATTGACCTCATCGGCGATGATCGGCACTACCTCCTTCCAAAAGGGGACCTCGGGACCACGATGCTTGATGGTGAGTTTGGCGAGCGGCTGCCGGACCTTGATACCGGCCTCAGACCGCTGCATCAGAGCCATAGTAACGAAGCTTCTCGCGAAGAGCATCGTCGCGAGCACTTCGGTCGGGTCAAACGAAAGCGGCGGGATCGCGGGCCACGCGCTCAGGTGCACGCTTTCTTCGTCCTCCTCTTCGCGCACTGCCTGGAAAAGATACTCCGCATAAAAAGGCATCGTCGGCGCCAACACGCGCGCAAGAGTATGGAGGACATACCGCAATGTCGCAAGCGCCGCTTTTTTATCATCGTCGTCTTCCTTGAAGCGTTCGCGCGAACGCCGCAGGTACCATACCGACAGATCGTCGATGAAGAGCGCGAACGGCCGCAGCGCGACATCCAGCTCATACGCTTCGAATCCGTCCGTCGATTCGGCGATCAACGCCGCGAGGCGCGCCACGATCCAACGATCCAGAATATTTTCGCTCTTGAAATCGCGCGGTGTGCCATCCGCATAGAGCTGGTAAAACGCAAGGACGTTGTGCAAACGATTGATGTTTTTCTTCTGCACTTCGTCGACGCCGCGCTCGGAGAAGTTGAGATTTTCCGCTTGTACGATCGGTGCCGAGAGGATGTAGAGTCGCAGCGCGTCGGCACCATATTTGTCCACGATCTCCATCGGATCGGGATAATTCTGAAGCTTCTTGGACATCTTCTTGCCGTCTTGTGCCATGACGAGCCCCGTCACGATGCAGTTCTTGAACGCAGCCTTGCCAAAAAGGCCGCCCGAAAGCACGTGCAAGTAGTAAAACCACGCGCGCGTCTGATCCTGCGCCTCGCCGATGAAGTCGGCGGTCTCGCGCGCTTCATACCGCTGCTCATTCTCAAACGGATAATGCTCGGAGGAAAACGGCACCGAACCGGAATCAAACCACGTATCAAGCACATCGGGCACGCGAGCAGCCGTACCGCCGCACGCGCATGACACCTTCACTTTGTCCACTACATCTTTGTGAAGGTCGGTCACGGTTACGTTACTTACCTGCGCAAGCTCTGCTGCGCTACCGAAGACCTGATCTTTCTTACAAGCTTCGCAGCGCCATACGGGGATTGTGTTGGCCCAGAAGCGCTGGCGACTGATAGACCAGTCGCGCGCACCCTCAAGCCACTTGCCAAACCTCCCCTCCTTGATGTGTTCTGGTGACCAGTTGATACTCTGTGCCGTCTCGAGTAGCGTCGGTTTCATTTTTTCCACGGCGACAAACCAGGAAGACATCGCGTAGTTGAGAAGCGGCGTATCACAGCGCCAGCAGTGCGGGTACGCATGGGTGATGTTCTCTTTGGAGAAAAAGAGGTGGTGATCCTGCAGATATTTGAGAACGACAATATCGGTACCGAGACGCGTCTTGTCGTCGTCGGATCGCGGCTTCACTTCCATGCCGGCAAGATCAATGACCTCGGGCTTCATACGGCCGTCCATCCCTACATGTTGGACGAACGGAAGATCGTACTTCTTTAAGAGCGCCCAGTCATCGGCGCCAAAGGTCGGCGCTTCATGCGCGATGCCGGTGCCGCTCCCCTCCGTGACAAAATCCGCAGCGTAGACCTTCCAGCCATTCTCGCGATTCTTGAGATGCTCATCGTCGATATAATAGCTAAATGGCGGCTTGTATGTCGTGCCGACCAGGTCCGACCCCTTCATTTCTCCCACGATCTTTGGGTTTTTAAATTCTTGCTTGTAGTGCTCGTATGACTGCTTGGAAAGAATGTATACGCCGGTCTTCATGTATGAACTGTCGCCAATATCTTCATTCCATGTGTCTTCGATTTTGATATACGTGATATCTGCGCCGACAGCGATCGCGACATTGCCGGGAAGCGTCCATGGAGTCGTCGTCCATGCAAGCAAATACGTGCCCGGCTCATTCACGAGCTCGAACTTGACCGTCACTGAAATGTCTTTGACATCTTTGTATCCTTCCGCAACCTCGCCTTGGGAGAGTGTCGTCTCGCAGCGCGGACAGATGTGCATGGAACGATAGTCCTCGTAAATGAGACCCTTCTCGTAGAGCGTCTTGAAGGCCCACCACTCGCTCTCCATGTAGGAAAAGTCCATTGTACGATATGCATGCTTCATGTCGACAAATCGTCCGATGCGCGGGATGATCCGCTCCCACTCGCCAATAAAGGTGAAGATACGCTCGCGACAAAGGTCATTGAACTTCTTCACCCCCATCTGCACGATGTCTTTCTTGGATTTGGTGCCGAGCTCTTTCTCGACGATATTCTCAATCGGGAGGCCGTGACAATCCCATCCCCACCGGCGCTCCACGCGGTAACCCTGCATGGTCTTGTAGCGAGGAATCGCATCTTTGACGAAGCTCTGCAAGAGATGCCCGTAGTGTGGGAGTCCGGTCGCAAACGGAGGACCGTCATAAAAGACGAAGTCGCCTTTGGCAGGCTCTCGATCGACGGTCTTCCGGAAGATCTCATTCTTATTCCAAAACGCGAGAATATCCTCCTCGCGTTTGGCGACCTCGCTGACCTCCCTTTTTTTATCGTCCATGGCTCTAAATGTAGCAAAGGAAAAGCCCGACCGCGAGGGCTCCTTGTAGTAACAGGGCTGTAGTATCAGTTATACTTATCCGTATGAGGCGCAATGATCCACATCCTTTTATCCACCGCTTGCATGCAAGCGGTGTGCCGGACACTGAGGCCTATCAAGTCCTCCTGCTCGAAGGATGGGATCGCGAGACGATTGATCCGATATTCGCGTCGCGCGGTATGAAGATCCCCTCTCCCCCCGTGCCACCGCAACACGCCGACCCGAAACGTTCACCGCGTAAAAAACCATCCCCCATCACCGTAATGGGCGGGCTTTTTCTGCTGTCTTTCTTCGCATCCTTCACCTTTCTCTACATGCGACCGCCTGTCGTGTATTCCATTTCGATCCCGGAAGCAGGCATGGCTTCGACCTCTCCCGCGCTCTCGTACGGCGCACTGCCCGCGCTTTCTGATCCCCATTATTATACGTCCGTCAAGTTGCGCCTTATCGACGAAAAAATATCGTTCATCAGCGCGGACCTCTCTGCGATGGAAATGAGCGTCTATACCGACGGACAGCTCGCGCTCACCGTGCCTATCCTCGCCAAAGGCAAGATCGGCTCCTGGTGGGAAACGCCCGTCGGTATCTACCGAGTCGAATGGCGCGAGGAAGACCACTTTTCGTCCATCGGACACGTCCACCAGCCGTGGAGCTTGGCATTCCAAGGCAACTTCTTCATTCACGGTTGGCCCTACTACGACGACGGTACACCAGTCGCCACCTCATACTCGGGCGGCTGTATCCGGCTTTCCACGGAAGACGCGGAAAAGGTATACAAGCTCGCGCAGGTAGGCATGCCGGTCGTAGTGTTCAATACCTCTTATCAAGAAGACAGTTTCAGTTATCCGGAGAAAAAACCTGCCCGGATCTCCGCAAAAGGATATCTCCTCGCCGACCTGAACAACGGCACCGTGCTCGCAAGCTCCCATGCGTCGACCACCGCACCGATCGCCTCGATCACCAAGCTCATAACGGCGCTCGTGGCGACGGAGTACATCGATCTGGATAAGAAGCTCACCGTGCCGCGCGATGCGATCGTGTATACGACCGTGCCACGCCTGCACCCCGGAGAACACATTCGGGCATACGATCTCCTCTTCCTCTTGCTTCAAGAATCCTCCAACGAAGCGGCCGAGACGCTCGCCGCCGAACGCGGACGCAACGCGTTTATCGCGGCCATGGATCGCAAGGCGCAATCGATCGGCCTCACACAATCCACCTTCAGCGACCCTTCCGGCGCCAAGGAAGACATGTCGACGCCGGAAGACCTCTATAAGCTTCTGCGTTATATCTACGCAAACCGAAGCTTTATCTTGGACATCACCAAAGGCGACCTTGCCGACAGTGCATACGGTACGCCGACCTTTACCGGGCTCAGCAACTTCAATATCATCAAAAAAGCGCCTGAGACCTTCGTCGGCGGCAAAGTAGGTCAGACCAACGAGGCGGGCGAGACATACGCGGGGATCTTCTCAATACCGGTCGACGGCCATGAACGTCAGATCGTCGTGATCGTACTCGGCTCGCAAGACGTGCAGCGCGATGTAGCGAAGCTCGTACAGTTTGTGAAAGATGCGTACTCCGCCAACTGATTGACGATTGTACACAAACGTATAATCTGAAATGGGAAGACGGGGGGAAATCAGGAGGATGTGATGAAAAAGAATCCTGCGACAGATCCGGAATTCGCAAGAATACTCGCCGGCTATGGTCTTACGACAGCGGAGATAGTGTATCGCCTACCCGACTACCGAGATATCTTGCAGACATACATCTGGCAAGAATACGACTTCGCGCCGGAATTCCCGGAACTGCGAAAATTTCTCGGCTTTTGGTATCGGACACTCGACGGACCGCTCTATCAGGTGCGGGTCGCCCATACACACTTGATCCAGCCGCGCGAATTCGAGGTCATAGGACATATGCTTGTCCTCCATTAGAAAATAGGCATCCGGCGCACCGGATGCCTATTTGTTTTCAAGCAGCCTTTCGAAGATCGTCGAGAGGCAATCTGGCCACCCTTCCCTTTCGGTCGCGAAACCAGACTTGGCCGCCGCGATCCCGCGCTTTCATGGCCCGGATCACATCCGGATGACCTCGTGCCCGCTCCAACAGGACATGATCCAACGTGATCGCCCCGCCCGATTCTTCCTGTCTTTTGAGGAAAAGATTTCTCCAGTCCTCCTCGATCAGGATCGGCCGATGTCTGACCCGCCGAACAAGCAGGAGAATAGGTCCCCAAAACGCGATCGTGATCGCGATCAGGATCGACAAGGTCCCTGCTACAGGACTGCCGGGGGGCGGCATATACAAAACAAGTGTACTGAGCATAGTCTCCTCCTATAGGTTGCACTATGTATGATAATGCCACAAGATCTTTACCGATCCAAGCACTTGTTTGTACCTCCGGACATTTTTCTACATCTTCTCCGGCGCAGTGATGCCGAGGATCCAGAGGCCATTTTTGAGTGTGCGATTGACGGCTTCGACGATGGCGACCTTGTGCGCTGCAGCAGGCGTACCGTCGAGTATCTGCTCCTGCGCGTACCAGCTGTTGAATGAACTCGCGAGATGTGTGAGGTACTGCGTCACGATGTGCGACTCAAGCTCATGCGAAGCGTGCTCCACGATCTCGGGAAAACGATGGATCAGTCGTGTGACTTCGCTCGGCATAGCACTCTGATCGATCATCGGCACGATCCCCTGCTCGTGTGCTTTTGCGATAATCGCATTCGTGCGTGCGTAGGCGTATTGCAAATACGGACCCGAATCCCCTTCGAGCGAAAGCGCTCGCTCGCGATCAAAGACGATGTCTTTGCCCGAACCTTGTTTGAGGATCTGGTATTTGATGGCGGCGACGGCGATCTGCTCGGCCAACTTCTCCGTATCATCCGCGCGACTTTCTGCGGCGCGCGCCTTGGCGGCCTCCGCAAGCTCATTCAAAAGTGATTCGCCCGTGATGACATTGCCCGTGCGCGAACTCATTTTACCGGTCGAGAGTTTCATTAATCCATGACTCACATGCTTCATCTGGGCTGCAATATCAGGATATATAAGCTCAAGAACTTTGTGTATCACCTTAAAATACTCGTCAATCTCATTGGCAGTTTCGATAATAAGCAGGGTTGTATCCGGATAGAGATCCTTTTTGAGCCGCTGGAGACCGATTTCTTTTGCTTCGTAGGTGGGCAGGCCCGTGGCATTGATAAACACGCGCGTATGTAGTCCATACTCTTCACCGCGGAAGATACGGGCACCATCGGATTCGGGAAAGATGTCGGGGTGCGCGAGCACGATCTCCTTGCCAATAGGACCTGTCTCACTTTCAAAGAAATAATGATCGAATGTCGTCCCGAGAATCACATAGATTCTTTCAAACGCTTCAAGTGATTTTTTTCGCCCGGCATCGTAGAGAGTATTAATTTCCGGATCGCTTCGATCGTAAACTTTTTTATTGATTTCATCGATTTCATTTTTTGCTTGTGGATCCGCCTTATATGCCATTGCTCCTGTGCTGTATGCCTGGCCAAATTCATCTGCTGTCGATGGATCAATATCGAGCTTCTTGATACCCCAAATGGCACATGCCACATGCACACCCACATCGCCTTGGTAATTCACTCGAAGGACCTCGGCGCCAACGTATTGCATGAGTCGCGCGATCGATTCACCGTTGACATTGCCCATGAGATGTCCGATGTGAAATTCTTTGAAAGGGTTTGGCTGTGTATACTCGACCATTATCTTCTGCCCAGCACGCATCTCATTATTCCCCCACATATCCTGCGTGCGCGCAGAGTCGAGCGATGCGGCGATCGTTTGCGATGCAAGGGTGAAATTGATGAAGCCCGGTTTAACTGCAACGATACTTGAAACTCCTTCGATATTTCCCATAGTAGCAACTAGCTTCTCAGCAAGTTGTTCTGGATTCTTAAACCCGTCCAAAACGAAATTTCCAGTCTTTATTTTTGGAACCGTAGTATCATCTTTATGATACTGATTTTGCGATTTGGCGATACGACCGAAAGCTTGCATAGCGACATTAGTCGCATAATCCCCGCGTGAAAGCTCTGCGGGATGTTCCAACATTATCGACTCTGACGCAGTCGGAATACCAACGTTCTCTAACGCCCGAGCAATAGCCTGTTTGATATCTTGAGCTGTGTTCATACGAGTATTGTAATTCATATCATACCGCGGATCATATACGAAAACAGCGCGGAAGTATCCGCGCTGTTTCTTGATATTTGAAGATTAGACTACCTCTACTCCCATACTGCGGGCAGTACCGGCGATGACGGACTTGGCGTGGTCGAGGTCGTTGACATTCATGTCTTCCATTTTGTCCTTGGCAATCTCTTCGAGCTGAGCCTTGGTGATCTTGCCGATCTTTTGGGCATGTGGCTTCGCCGAGCCCTTCTCGACACCTGCGGCCTTGAGCACGAGCTTGGACGCCGGCGGCTTCTTGACGATGAAGGAGAAGGTGCGGTCCTTGTAGACATGCATCAAGACCGGGAGGATCGAACCGGCGAGTGGTCGGGTCTGGGTGTTGAATTGGTTGACGAATTCGCCGATATTGACGCCCGCAGGGCCCAGAGCGGTACCCACCGGAGGAGCCGGCGTAGCAGCACCCGCAGGGAGCTGGAGCTTTATGATCTTGGTGACTTCTTTTGCCATGTCGGGGTACTATACAGGAACGGCTGGAGATTTCAAGCATTCCTTACAAACAAAAAGCATCTCGTACGTGAGATGCTTTTTGACGTGGAGCCAAGGGGTATCGAGCCCCTCTATCCGAGTGTCAAGTCCGGATTCCTCACCATGAGGTGGCCCCCGCAGAATTGTGCTCAATTCTGCACCTCGGTGCCGTAGCTCCTTGAGATGGCTCCACGGGCCGCAGTATAGAGTATTTGTCTTAAAAAGCGAAAATCCAACGCGGAATGCGTCGGATTTTCAGGACTCATATAGAACCCGGACTTGACGTTGTCATTGTAGCAACACTTAAAAAGTTGTCAATCTTCGGCAAAAAGAAAATCCCCGACCCTCTGCGGCATAGCTGCCATGAGGGGCGGGGCACAAAAACTCATGGAAAGTTGGGCTGTCGACCAATTGGCGTCTGAAGTTCTCTCATCCCCTTGAGAGAGCCTTGCGCGCTACGGATAGCGCTTGCGGCACTTTCAAGATTAGATTCCGCCAAAAATCCTGTGGGATTCTCTTTAAGTCCTCGCACCGCCGATTCCGCATTCGCAATTGAATTTTGCAAACTGCGTAGCAGGGCATCGAGCTTATCCTTGGTCGAAAACTTTGCATACTCCGCCGAAGCTACTTGTATGGCGGTCGGCTTCGGAGTTCTCCTCAAGGTTTGGCGCTTATACATCGCGGTTCCTCCTAGCTGGCCAAACGGCCAAATTTCGCAAACCTATTGCAATAATACACTATATATTTTATTTGTCAAACCCGCTGGACCTGATCAGCTTCGAGCTCTACGGGAGTCTCGCGGCCAAACATCGGGACCATCACCTTGACCTTGCCGCGCTCTTCGTCGACCTCCCCTACCTTGCCTTCGAGGTCCTTAAACGGACCGTCGATGATGATGACCGCCTCGCCTGCCGCGAGATCGATCGAGTGACGGACCGTATCGCCGCCGGCGCGCTTGAGGATCTTGTCGACTTCGGTCTGCTCAAGTGGTACCGCCTGATTGGCGGTACCGACGAATCCGGTGACCTGCGGCGTGTTGCGCACGACACTCCAGGCGTCGTCGGTCGCGATCATGTCTACGAGCACGTAGCCCGGGAAGATCTTTTCTTTGATTTCGGTCTTGCGGCCATTCTTGATCTTGATCTTTTTCTCGATCGGGACCACGACCTGGAAGATCTGTTCTTTCATACCAAAAGAATCGATACGCTGCTTGAGATTGCGCGCCACCGCATCCTCATAACCTGAATACGTGTGGACCGCATACCACTTTCTTTCGCTACCATGTGTTTGTCGTGCCATACAGAATAGTTTTTATTTGTAATGCGTTAGTTTTTTGCGGGTGTACCGCCCAAACTGGTATCAAACTTTGGCTCTGTCTGCTGTACAGGAGCAGTTTCGACCGGCTGTTGTGTCACCGATATGGGACTGGTGCGCGGAAGAAAGTTCAACCCCTTGGCCAAGCTTGTGGTGAAAATGAAGTCAAAAAGACCGAGGTAGAGAGCAATGAATACGGAGATCCCGGCGATAATGATCGTATAGATGATCGTCTGCTCCCGCGTAGGCCAGGCGACGTGGTGAAGCTCGCCGCGTGTGTCTTTGACGTACTGAGTGATGCGATTTGCCATATTGATAGATTCTAGCGCCAAACTAGGCATTTTTAAAACCCCTCGCGGGGCTTATTTAGAATAATAGCGCATCTGCGACAGAAGTCAAGGAAATGCTATACAGGAAATGCTATACTTTTCTTATGGAAGAATCTCAACGCGCCACCGAATCCTTTTCGCTCGTCAAGCGAGCCAAGAGCTTCACTCATGCAGGGCGGGGCCTCTTGGTATTTTTCAAGACCACACACAATGTCTGGGTCCACCTCACGATCCTGCTTGCAGCAGTGTTCGCTGGAATCTATTTCCGCATCACCTACATCGACTGGATGCTCCTCATCTTTGCGGCAGGGTTGGTGCTCACGGCAGAAGCCTTCAATACTGCGATAGAGATCGATATCGATCTCACTTCTCCGCAGTATCACCCCTATGCCCGCGACACCAAGGATGTCGCCGCGGGCGCCGTACTCATCGCCTCCATCACCGCCGCGATTATCGGTATCGGTATTTTTGGGAACTATCTTGTCGGTTCCCTAATGAGATAACTTTACAAACTACACCATCATCAGGAGCGCGACGCGTTTGGTTTGAGGGGTCTTGGCGATTGTATACAAGACTTCCCTGCCCTTCTTCGTATAGGTGACCATATCGGCGTCATGCAAGACCGCAAGCATATGGCTCACCGATGAATGACTCATACCGAGAGTCTTGGCGATCGCACTCACGGATTCGCCGCGCTTTGATCGCAGCAACACCATGATGCATTGATGGCGATTTTGGTCCGCAAGAATCTTGAAGGTCGCGATATTCGAGGCGTCCTTCGGGCGCCTGACAGCCGCTTTTTTTGCCATATGATCAACGTATCTCGTATGTCACGGAGACGTTTGATGTGATCTTGTTCTGACCCACGGCAATATCCGGAGCGACAGACTTTTCCATACTCACACCCGCTGCCATATCGGCGCGCGCATACATCGGTACCGGGACGCCCCCTTCGTTTTCATTGAACCCGACGACACGTACGATCGACACTCCGAGCGACTTGGCGAGCGCATCTGCTTTGGTTTTTGCTTGTTCGATCGCTTTGTCGCGCGCTTGCGCCTTGAGCGTATCTTCGTCGTCGACGGTGAATGAGAGCCCGCTCACTTGATAGGCACCCTTTCCGCCGACCCCCGAGAGGAGATCACCCGCCTTTTTTGTATCGCGCACTTTTACATCGAGCGTCTCGGCCGCCTGGAAGCCGGTGAGATTCTGTTTGCCGGGCGGACAATAGCCGTTGGTGCATATCCCCTGCGACCATTCATACTGAGGTGACACGCTATAGTCGGTGGTCTTGATGTCTTTTTCTGCCACGCCCGCATCTTTGAGATATACGATGATTGCATTGGCCTTCTTGGCCATTGCATCTTGCGCCGTCGCGACATCCTTGGCCTCCTCCTGAATCGTCACACTGAATTCGCCGGTATCCGGAACCGCAAAGACCTCGCCTTGTCCGGAAACGACAATGGTGTTGGTCGGGCTAATACCCGCACCAATGTACTTGAAGCTGCGTAATTCGCTCACTGTAACTACGAGAAGGAACAACGCGAGCATGCCGAGCGCGAGTGCGACGGCCTTCACGATCAGCTCCGGCGGCATGATGTGTATTTCCTTTTTTTCTGTGTCCATATGATAGAAAATTATGGTTTATAAAATGATAAGCAACTGTGTGTCCTACATACCGATATTTGAGATGTTGCTGTAAGTGGAAATGAACGACGGGATCGCAAAGAAGATTCCGATGAGCGGCAAGACGAAAGCCACGACTCCCGCGATCACCGTCCAGAGGAAAAACTTGCGCATTTTTTCGGAAGATTCGTAGACCGCGTCAAGCTTCTTCTCCATTTCGTCCATCCGGCGATTGAATCCTTGGTCCTCCATATGATGAATTATATCATGGTACGCGCTCAGGCCTTGGTGCGGATGTGCTTATCGCGGACACGTCGATACTCATGCCAAATAAGGTACACGAGCGCACCATCGAACAGTGTGAGGAGAAGCATCGCGATCGAATGTGTCTCGATGAAACGAATCAATTGATACACCATGAACAGTGCGAGCACTGCAATCGACGCGGGATACGCCCATATTTTCTTTCGCAAGAGGCCGCCGACAAGCAAGACTTTGACGACTCCGTGACTCAAGAGGTAGAGGCCGCCATAGAACTGCGCCTGCGGCGACGGATCGGCGTATTGGTAGAGATGTGTAGCGAAGAAATTGTCCGGGTCTTCTACCAGCGCCTTATCCATGAGCGAGAGAATGACATTGGTCACGACATGTGTGTAGAGAAGCAAAAGACCGAGTAAGACCTCTACGGCCGCATTGAGACCCTTGAGTAAAATACCGATCATGAACGCGAGATGTAGGTCTCGCTCGATAAGTGCGTCGGTCTTTTTGATCTCTTGTTTGATCATTCTATTCATAGTACATCTGCGTGCGACATATCGAAAAAGGCTTTTTCGCGAGGAAACCAGTGCAATGCGATATGGTAGACACCATAAGCGATGAAGTAGGCCGAGGCCACGTCAATCGTATAGTGTAAATGTCCGAGCAGTACGACCACCCCGAAGAACACCGACCAGGCAAGAAAGATCCAACGCGCCGCCTTCTCCTTCCAGTAAATAAGTGCTATCAAGAATGGTGCTCCGGTATGGCCTGAGAAGAAATAGTCGTTGCCATAAAAGATACTCGTGATGGTCGTCCCAAAATCGATCGGTAAATACGGCGTAAAAGGACCGAGATGCGTCATCATTACAAACACTCCCCGTACAGCCATAAAAAGTGCGCTTGAGTATAGGAGGAACGGTAAGCGCTTCGGGTTTGTCAAACAAATGAATGCAATACACGCCAGGAAGAAGCAGAATCCATAGACGTAGATGTATCCGACATCGAATATGGGGGTGTTGGACAGGATGATATCAGACACTCCGTTGCTCGCGTGGTCGGTAGCAAAATCGACCGCCACTTCCATTATCGCGACACTTGCGATAAACGCAGCGATCGAACCCATCATTGACTTGGCACATCCCTTTTGATCCAAAGACGTACGATAGCGGCGTATGATCGTATGCCACCGCGGAAACGACAAAGAAACTATGGTTTGGTCGTATGCCTTCATGGTGCGTAATCGGTATCTATCAGTATACTATGAAGGATGGATACCGTTTCTCAAATCGCGATGCAGGTGCTCGCGTTCATCGACGCTTCCAAATACGTTCTGCTTTGGTTGGGGTGTTACTTCGAGGGGACGATCGTCATGCTGACCGGCGGCGTACTCGTCCAGCTGCATCAGCTCGACTTTTGGCCCACATACTTCGTCCTTCTCTCCGCCGACTTTTTTGCCGATATGACATGGTATTACATCGGCTACTTCGGCGCACGACCGATGATGGTACGTTGGGGCTGGCTCGTAGGCGTCTCACCCGAGATATTGCCCAAGATCGAACGACGTTTCCATACCTACCACACCTGGATACTCGTGATATCCAAACTCACCATGGGGCTTGGACTCGCGGTCGGCACGCTCATGACGGCCGGCATGCTGCGGGTGCCGGTCGCGCGATATGCGGCGATCAACTTTTTCGGTGGTATCGTGTGGGTGTTCCTTTTGTGCGGGATCGGGTTCTATTTCGGCAATGTCCTCGAGCTCATCCCGCCCAAACTGCAGCTGGCATCAGTGATCGCCATACTTATCCTGTCCATCTTCGGACTCCGCTTACTGACACAACGACTCGCTGAATCCGACTGGTGATTCTATGATCACGATCATCATTCCCACACGCGAAGAAGAACACGCGATCGAGGCGACCGTATGTCAATTTCGCGGCCTGCGCTTACCGCACGAAGTGATCGTGTCGGACGACCGTAGTCTCGACCGAACGGTCGAGGTAGCGCGTACGTGTGCCAATATCACTATTACTGCGGATAACGATGCGAGGCAGTCACCGGCGCGCGCCCGCAATGCGGGCGCGCGCGTCTCCCAGGGAGACATTCTCGTCTTTATCGACGCAACCGTCGCTATCCCCCACCCCAACGCTTTTTTCGAACACGCACTTGCGCGGTTCGCACACGAACCGCGTCTTGTGGCGCTCACCGGACCACAGCGCGCCGACCCGACCATAGAGACCTGGGGCGACCGTACTTCCTTCGGAATACTCAATTTCATTCTCCGTATCCGAAACAACCTCCTGCATAAAGGCGAAGCGAGCGGCAAGATCATGATCGTCCGTCGAAGCGCCTTTGATCGGGTCAACGGCTTGCGTGAGGACCTCATCACGCGCGAGGACGGTGATTTTTTCCTTCGTCTCTCGCGAATCGGCAAGACGCATTTTGATCCGCACCTCATGATCTACCACAGCGCACGACGCGCCCACGCGATAGGCTGGCGCAAGCTCTGGTGGATTTGGGCGACCAACGTCATCGCTCTCGCCTTCCTGCGCAAACCCCTCGCCGACGACTGGACCCCGGTGCGATAGCCGTGTGCTTTTTTATAATGCGAGCGGGTGATATGACAAGGCGAAGAGTATCAGACCGATCGTCGTCAAGATGTAGTAATCCCGCGGCATGATTCCCCACCAATGCTCGCGATGCCACCAGATCTTTTCCGGTCTAAAATTGCTCAATCCGAATGCCGGATTGAGCACAAACCACAAGAAGTCTTCGAGCACCGAGAAAAAACAAAAGAATGCGAGTATTTGGAGCTCGATGCCCCATGTCGGCACCTCAAAGAGGTAGGTCAGGTGCATGATCGAAAGAATAAACACTTCCATCCATACGTGATATCCCGTCATCGGCCTGCCGCTGAAGAAAAGCAGCGACGCCCAATTCTTGGCCGGCAACCGCCAAGTCGGAAGATTTTCCGCCCACCCGTGCCCACCCTCGATCGCGATCTCGACCTTGGCAAAACAGAAACCTACCCATAGCAATGCCGCGATATAGGCAAATATATGCATGTCATCATTGTAGCAGAACCTTTTGGCCGTATACTGACCAAGTGAAGATCAGTTTTGTCATACCGGCATACAATGAAGAAGCACTTCTCGGCGCATGCCTTGCATCTGTACTGAGGGAGATCAAACGATCCGAAAAGGATGCCGAGGTGATCGTGGTCAACAATGCGTCGACTGATCGCACGCGCGACATCGCACTGAGATACCCCGGCGTGCGCGTGGTCGACGAGCCGCGCAAAGGTCTGACCTTTGCGCGGCAAGCAGGATTTGTGTCATCAAACGGCGACTTTATCGCCAACATTGATGCGGATACTTCTCTCCCGCCCGGCTGGATTGATACCGTATTTGCATTATTCGCAAGCGACGAACGGATCGTCGCGGTAAGCGGTCCGTATATCTACCGAGACTTGCCGATCTTCATACGCGCACTCGTGCATATATTTTATGTTTCGGGTTATCTCTTGCATCTTCTCAACCAATACATATTACACACGGGCGCAATGCTTCAAGGCGGCAATTTCGTGTTGCGCAGCGAGGCCCTTGAGCGGATCGGTGGATTCGATACCTCGATCGCATTCTTCGGCGAAGACACCGATACCGCGCGCCGCATGAGCAAAGTTGGCATCGTAAAATGGACATTTGGACTCCCCATGTACACAAGTGGACGCCGACTACGCGAGGAAGGTATCGTGTGGACCGCATGGCGTTATATGGTCAATTTTCTCTCCGCCACCTATAAGGGCAAACCGGTTAACTACAAAAACACGGACATTCGTACCTAGTTCAAAGCATCGCAAGTGACACCACACTGCTCGTCTCACTATCTCGATCAAAAACACATCGGGGTGGTCGATGGGACTCGAACCCACAACCGCCGGTACCACAAACCGGAGCTCTACCGATTGAGCTACGACCACCATTCTCATACCTCTGCGGCAGCCCTACAGGGCCCCGGATCACCTACTTACTTATGAGGTCACTCGTCTTTATAGCAAATAAACGGCTTTAATGCGAGTGTTTATGAGATCCGCCGATAATCACTTTGCCACAGAGACCAGTGAGACCGGGTCCGTCGTAGGCACAATTTCAAAGGCGATCCTGCCAATCAACTGGCCATATTCGGTAATCACATTCACTCGCCATTTACCGGGGAGCAGCGACGACTTGAATGAATATCCGCGATACCCGCCATCGCGTCCACCAACGATAGGAAAACGCACCGTACCTGCCGAGATCCACTGCTGCGATATGTCATCATACTTTTGCCATTCATGCAGAATGACCGTCGAAAGCCCTGCGGGAGCAAAGATCGAACTGAACACGTAAACCCCTTCTCCAGAAGCGGCATGGTAGATCGTATTGTAGCGCAAGAATGGCTCATACCATCGCACCGGCTCCCCGGACAACTCGTATTGGCCGGCCTGCGTTCGCACCACGCCGTGATACACGCCGGCGTCTTTGAGTGCAAGCGGCAAGGGTGGGATCAGATTCAAGAAATATAGGATGTTGAACAGACTATAAATCACCACAATGATCGCGGTCGTGCGACGGAGGTTTGTATCCACGACTTCCGGCACGAAACGGCGGAGGATCCATAAAAAGAGTGAGATCATGAACAGGCTCAAGGCTCCACTGAGCATGAACATCAACGGCCCGATACGATGCGTCACAATGGGTAAAAAGAAAATAAGGAACGAGAATAAGACCGTGAAGTAGAGGCCGATCTGGAAAAGAAACCGGGAGTACAGCCGCATGAAACGCTCATTACCGAGCACGAGCGCAGCGAGAATGAATACGAATATCCAGTTCAAGGGGAGTGCCGCGCTGCGTCCATAGAGCGAGAGGTATCCGCTGAAGAGACCGCCGAACGCAAACTGCATCGCGATAAGGACGAGCGGGAGCGCCTTGACGACACGACGATCGCGCATGCGACCTGATTCGACGAAATGGATCACGATGATGCCGAGTGCAGCCACGACAAGATAGAAAATAAGGAGGAGGTTTGTCTGCAAGAGGTCGACTCGTTTGAGTAAAATGTAGTTGTCGGCCAAAAAGCCGGTTACGAGCGCGACCGGCGAGACATACCGCTCATACCACAGCATGAGCTCTTGCATACTTTTTGGAAAATAACGCGATGCCATAGAACGCGGCAAAAGTGCCTTGTATCCATTGTACTACTATCTCTGCTTCTTGCTCGTCACTTATACTCCGGCGGATATTCTATCACGCTGAAATGATGATTTGTAAATCGTGTGAACGCATAAAAAAGTGACGAGAGTCTGTTGGCATACGCGCGGCTCGACTCGGATACGGCGCGCTCCCCCGACTCGTGAAGCATTACGAGTCGGCGCTCCGCGCGCCTCGATATCGCCCGGGCGATATCGAGGCGCGCGGAGAATTCCGTCCCACCCGGCACGAGAAAACTCTTCACCTCGGGTAATTGTGATTCGATGCTTTTGATGAGTGCACTCACCTCTTCGACACTCTCGGGCGGCACGCTCTTGGGCGCACCAGCGACCTCAGCCTGAATGGTAAAAAGATGGTTCTGTACTTCGCGAAGAATATCTTTGCCCAAGCGTCCGTCGATCGAGAGATCGTCGGGACAAGCGACCTTACACCACCCGGTAATACTATTGAGCTCGTCGAGCTGACCCAAACACTCGAAGATCGGTGAGGATTTGGAGACTCTCACCCCTTGTGGCGAGTCAAAAAGCTTCGTCGTCCCCCCATCTCCTTTGCCGGTGAAAAAAGACATATGTTTTTATAGTGTAGCAAATCACCATACGGCGCCCTGCATCTAGCCTACCCCGTACTACGCGGTCGGTACCTCCCGAGACAAACGCTCTCGCACCTTCTCCACTACATCGTTGATCGTCCAGTCGGCCTTCATGAGGTAATAGGCCGGCGAAGTGTCGGCTACACCTTGGATCAGTTTGTCGTTGTCGGCACTCAAGTTGGTGAGTAAAATGACCGGCACGGACTCGCCCCAAGAGTTTTGCTGCCGTAATTTTTTAAGCATCGTCATACCATCCATCTGCGTCATCATGAGATCGAGGAGGATGATGTCCGGATGTTCGGCAAGGGCGATCTTCAGCCCCTCCTCTCCATCTTTGGCTTCCAGTACATGGTATCCCTCGCGAGTGAATTTTTCCGCAAGCGCCTTGCGCTGTGATGTCTCATCCTCAATAACCTCAATGATAAGAATCTTTGGCTTTTTGGTGTTTTCCATACGTTCAAATGTAGCACTAAAAATAAAATCGTCTATATCCGTACCACGCACTAAACCCGGGAGCCAACTATCATTTCTTTTTTCGTATCGATCCACTGACAGGAACCACAAGGTAAAATGTCGACCCGTGATTTTCCTCCGATTCAAACCACACATCGCCCCGCAGATGGTCCAAGATCAGTTTGACGAGATAAAGCCCGAGCCCGGTACCGTCCGTGTCCTTCTCCTTCACGTTGTCTCCACGAAACAACCGAGTGAAGACTTTGTCCTGTTGGTCCTTCGGAATGCCGTAGCCCGTGTCGGTTATGACGACGATGATGCTATCGTCGCGCATGATCCGCCCGCCAAAGGTCTCGTTCTTCTCTTTGAACGAAACACCGATCGTGACCGTACCGCCCGACGGGGTATATTTGACGGCGTTTGAAATGACATTTTGCAAGACGACCGACCAGAGTCTCGGATCGATCTGCGACACGGGGAGATCCGGAGCATACACTTCATGTATAGTGAGACTCTTGAACCCTATCAACGTACGATATTCTTTGAGCGCTTCCTTGATCAGTTCGGTGATCTGGATCTGTTCCGTCGATTGTTTAAAGGTACCGAGCTCAATACGCGCGATATTGAGGAGCATATTCACCAGACTGATCATCCTTTGGTTGTTTTCTGAAACTTCCTCAAAATATTCTTTTTGCTTCGCATTGAGTGGTCCGGCATCTCCTCCGATGATCATCTCCAAAAACCATTTCATGTTGGTAGCCGGAGTCCGAAGTTGATGCGACGCCAGTGACACAAACTCGCTTTTTGCGGCATCCACTTGGATGATCATCTTTCTGATGAAGAGCACGATGAGGAGAGCAAGCGTACCGAACACCAAAGTGCCCACTAGTGTGACCCAAAACAAAAGATCCCGTATGAACCGCGACCCTTCTCCCAAAGTCGCCGAAAAACGATTTTCGAGGACCGTCAGTTTTTGGTCAATCGTATGTATTTGCTCCATGAGCGGCACGATCTGCGGCTGGAGCGCGATCTGGTCTAAGGGGCCATGGGAGGCCGAGACGACGGCATGCATTCGAGCCGCGACCGTGAGGAGTCTCTCGATCTCCGCATCCCCCTCTGTCCACGTACGGATCGCACTGTCCATATAGCTCACGAAACGAAATCGTCGGTACAAAAAGACCATATCATCCAGATCCTCCTTGTTGTTGCCGCCCGCCAAAAACCCTTCGTGCACGACATTAATATCGCAGCGATCTTTATCCAATTCGAGACGCGCTTGCTTATCTCCCAAGGGCACGTGCAACAGCACCAGGAAGGACTGGTAATCCGCCTCATCGAACGATTCGGAGTATCGGGTGAGATCGTTGACCGCCGCTTTTTGTGCCTTTGACCACAACCCTTCGCCGCCTACATAGGCGCGAATACCGGACATGACCTTCATGCCGAAAGTGAACTCGGCAAAACCGAACAACAACAAGAACACGATGAGGCCAATAATGATCGAGAGCTTGCCCCGAACAGACAGACGCTCCAGCCATGCGGTGGGTATAAAATCCATAGGGTATTCATTCCAGAATACCAATAATTTTTCTCTTCAAGGGCACTTACCCACCAGCGCACTATTGGCTACAAAGACAAAAACCGCCGGACGCGATGCATCCGACGATTTTTGTTTTGTGCCCGGGAGAGGACTTGAACCTCCACGTCTTGCGACACATGCACCTCAAGCATGCCTGTATACCAATTTCAGCACCCGGGCAGTTTATTGTCAATAGTCCTAAAAACCTATACTAAAGACGTTCGCCTAGTATACGCAAGGATTCCTCTATTTTCAATCTTTTACAGATTGCGGTTGTAAGTATCTTCGCATATACTTCACGACCATCCCGTTATAAAATGTAAACATACTCGTATGGCTACTTCACTCACAAATTCTCAGGAAATCTTACAAACAACCTCCGCCGTACAACTAGCTCCTACGCCCCAACAAGGTATTCCGCCAACAATCCAGATTGATACCGTGCAAGCCCTATTTGGTCTTGCCGTCATTCTAATCGGTGCAGGCATCGCCTGGGGCACACTGAGAAATTCTTTAAAAAATGTGAGTAGGGTGCTGACCGAAAATATCAGCCCCGACCTGAAAGATGTTCGAGAACGGTTTATGGTTGTCGAAGACCGCGTAGAGACTCTGTGGAAGGACAAGTTTGCTCCCTCACACTCTCCGCGCCAACTAAATGATCGTGGCAGGACTATTCTTGATATCAGCGGCATTAAAGAGATTGTTGAAAGCAAAAAGGAAACGTTACTTGAAGTTGTTCGAAAAAAGGGCGTTGCAAATCCTTACGATGCCGAGAAAGCCGTCTTGGATACCGTAGCGGAAATACCTACACATTGCCCCGAGGTAATGGAGGAATTAAAGAGAGGGGCGTTTAAAGCTGGCGCTGATCTAGATACAGTGTTTCTTGTCGGAGGAATCCATCTAAGAAATCTTATTTTCCCCACGCTTGGTTTTGATCTTAACGATCTTGACAAACCTAAAACCTAAACCATTTTTATTCTGCTTACTCAGCAGCGACTTCGGCCACCGACCCTGCTTCGACTTCGGTGGTGGATTCATCAACAGGGACCTCCTCCCCTTTTTCAAGGTCGGATGTGGTCTGTCCCATCATGCGCGTACGACGCAAGAGACGGCGGGCTTCGCGCGAAACCTTTTCACGGATGTAGTAGAGCTTGGAGCTACGGACGGTCGCACGCTTGATGATCTGGATCTTGTCGATCATAGGAGAATAAAGCGGGAAGATCTTCTCGACGCCGACGCCGGAAGCCACGCGACGCACCGTAAAGGTGCCGCCAGCCTCAGAACCATGCTTGACCGCAAGGACAAGGCCCTCAAAAGCCTGGAGGCGGATTTTGCCCTTTTCCTCGATCTTTTGCCATACACGGACGGTATCGCCTGCGCGAATACCAAGCGCCTTGCGCGCCTCCATGTCGACTCCTGATACCTTGATCACGTTTTCCATACAGTGACGGACACTATAGCATTAAGCCTTTCAAAAGACAAATATCCTTATACGCGCAATTTGGTTAGGTCATGGAGGGCGCTCTGGCTTGGAAAAAGTTTTTTATAGATACCTTGCGTCCACCCCTCCAGTCGAAGCCTTGCCGCCGTATCGTAAACTCCGACAGAAAATGTCCCGAATGGAAGATGGTCTCTTTCGCCCCTGCCACTGATACTGTGTTGGATTGAGGTCTTTTGAAATTGACTGAGGGGGATACCGGATATTCGTGACCAATAGTGTTCAGCTTTCGTAATTGAGAGATGCGAGTGCAGTCCAATATGCGCATGGAGCTTTTCCATTGAAAATCCGCACACTTTGGTGAGAAACATCACATATATCTGAATGATTCGTGGGTCAGTGTTTGATAGTTCGATGGCCCCTCGATTCGTTTTTGATCCTTCGCCCCAATAGAGCCCCATACCAAGCGCGAAAAGGTCGATCTCTCGCATTACTTCAATATCTCGGAGCCCCTCATGCAAAAACTCCATCCGCACTTTAGTTTCATTCGACAAACGACTTTGCCGTCTCTTTTCAGAGACCTCAAGTGAGTGTCCGCGCCCCGCGAGTCTCTTTTTTTGTGCTGCAGTGAGAGAGATGTCCCTCACCCACACACTGACACTCGATCGTCTGACCCCAATAAGTCGTTCGATCTCTTTTATTGATTTTCCTTGTTTTCTTAGTCTCCTCGCCTCAATCTTTTCAAGCTTGCGCATTGAACTATTTTAGAACCCATGACTGGTATGTGCAAGAGATATTATTCACAGGTGCTGTTTGTTATCTCCCTTGATCTGCGGTAAAGTGCAGTGACGCGCGGTTAGCTCAGGCCGGTAGAGCGGCGACTTTACACGTCGATGGTCGGGGGTTCAAATCCCTCACCGCGCACATTCTCCCAACGATCCACCATTTATTTCGTTAGGTTGGTGCGAATCAAAGCCTTAGAGTCCCAGTACTGTCTGTATCGTGTGTCGCGTCTTGGGTCCGACGATACCGGAAACGGGGGTCACGCCATACCTTGTCTGGAAGTCTTTGACGCCACCATGAGTAAGCAGGCCAAAATAACTTGAGATGATCGCCTCGTCATAACTTCCTTCGAAGGCCAGAAATTCCTGCAGATTGCCGACATCATCGCCGCTATCGCCCCGCTTGAGATCTTTTTGCAAGAGCGCTATGTCGGTGGGTGCGCCTTCAACCATCCATCCTTGAGAGATCGAATCCAATACTGTACGCGTGGCCGGATCCGTCACTCCCGTCTGGGGCAGATTATACGTGGCTTGGAATTTCTTGAGTGCCGCCTGTGTGAGCGGACCGAAATAACCGGTTGTGAGGCGACTCTGGTGCAGACTCACAGTGTTCAAGACTTGCTGCAAGTGTTCCACTTCGAGATTCTGGTCGCCGAGTTTCAAATTCTCCATGAAGTGTTCCGCCGGAAGCGCGTTTTCCAGGACGACGTTTCTATCAATCTTCACTTCAGTCACTCCCGCTTTCGGCGCAGTCGATACGTGTATCGGATTGGAATACTGATTCGTTGAATTGTATGAATACAGGGAGTAATAGTAGGTCGTCCCGTTCGTAAGAGACGTATCAGTGAATGTTTGTGCCGAGCCATTGTAGATCACAGTCCCGTCATGTGGACCGCTTGGGTAGCCGCCTGCTTTGCGAAGCACGACCGTACCGGCAAAATTAGAAGTCTCCGGATTCCTCCACGCGAACACGATCTGCGAGTCGACACCTTCCGCCGTGACGACGTTGGGTACCGGCGTCGAGACGGCGAGTGCGAAACTGCCGCCTCCGCCATTGCCCGCCAGAGCCGCACTTGACACAGCGGAGGCGGGCGCCGCAACACTTGAAGAACTGCCATCTGAAGTTTGAGTTTGCGCTTGTGTGGAAGTCGCGAAAGAGCTTCCGGCAATCATGAACGTGTGGTCTTCCGAATACGTAATGTTGTCGCCCACATCGATCGCTTTCACGCGGAAGTGGTACGTCCCCGGTTGCAATCCTGGGATCGAGAGCGTGCCCGCTTCCCGCCCTTCGCTCCAAGCAACGGCAGAACCATACGAAGTATCCAGTCCGTATTCGATTTGTCCCGTCGTCATTTCATCAGTAGTGAATGATACGGATGCGTCGCTTCCGACCACTCGAGCCAAGACAGACGTGATATTGGCTGCCGGATCGACGATGATGGGTACGGCAAGCGTTGTGAATTCATGCATTGGCGAGGTCGTCTGGAATGCAGCGCCGCCGGCCGGTTTTGAAATGACGCGGAATTGATAGTTGGTGTCGGACGAAAGTCCCGTGAGCGTTATGGCATGCGAAGTCGTCAGTGTGGCGGACGACGCACCGGAACCGAGGTTTTCGCTATTGCCATATTCGAGCAGCGAATCGGCTGGCACATCGGTCGTCCAATTGATCGTCGCGCTCGTTTCCCCGATCGTACCCGCGCCAACCCCTGAGATAATGGGGGCCGCATTTGCGGACGTGCCAGATGAACCCGACGATGCGGCGGTCGTGAATGTATAATCGCTCGAAAGCCCGACATTCCCCGACGAATCATATGAGCGGATGCGGAAATGATACGTCGTATTGAGTGCAAGGTTAGCCAGTGAGGCAGTACCGGAAAAATTTGATTCCGCTTCTATGGGGGTCTCCATTCCATAATTGATCGTCGTGCCGTATTGCACTTGCGAATCCGCCGTCTCGCTGCTCGTCCAATGAATCGACGCGGAGTCAGCGATAATCGACGAAACGACGACGGAGGTAGCCGACGGAGCGGTCGTGTCGGGGACGAGCGGAGGTGCGCCGGTGACAAATGAATGGCCACAGGAATCAGCGACGTTGCCCGCAAGATCGGTCGCGTGGATGCAATAGTAGTATGTCGTACTCGGAGAAAGCCCCACGAGGGTCGCATCGTGCGTGAGCAAGCCACTGCCGGACAGCTCGGCGTGGGAGCCGAGGCTTTGTGTCGTGCCATAGTCAAAGGTCGAGACGGCAAGCTCGTTGGTCGTCCAGTTTATCGTCGTAATGGTCGAACCGATGGAGCTCGTAGTCACTTCGCGTATCGAAGGCGGGGTCGTATCGGAAGGCGTCGAGATAATCGGTATCGAAGCGGCCTGCCCCGCGGTAACGGAGGCGCTTTGCGGGGTCGTAAATGTCTCATCGGGAGTTATCACGGTATTGCCCGCCTCGTCGCGCGAGTGGACACGGTAGTGATAGATGGTGTCGGGTGTTAGTCCTGCAAGAGTCGCTTCATGCGTAAGTGCGAGGTTGGTATCGAATACGGTCTCCGAGCCATAGCCGATGGTCGTGCCGTACTCCACATAGCCACCCGAGATCTCGTCCGTCGTCCACCCTATTGTTGCCGAAGTCGTGGTGATAGGCGCGACAGTAACTGACGAGACGGTCGGCGGGTTCGTGTCGAGCATCACCTCCACAACGGCCGTGGTAAACGAGTGGCCGCAAGAATTCGTGATATTCCCCGCGAGATCCGTCGCGTGGAGACAATAGTGATACGTGGTGTTTGCTGTAAGGCCGGTGAGCTCGGCCGCGTGCGAAAGGAGCGCGCTTGCCGAAAGCGTAGCCAAAGTGCCGTAACTCATCGTCGTGCCATATTCGAGCGTCGAGACCGCAAGCTCATCCGTCGTCCACGTCACGGTAGCAGTATGCGGCTCAAGCGACATAGAAGCGACATCCACAATGGCCGGCGCGATCGTGTCGGGAATGAGAGGTGCCTCGGCGGTAGTAAACGTATGCCCGCACGAGCTTGTGGTATTGCCCGCGAGGTCGGTCGCGTCGATGCAGTAATGGTATGTGGTCGAAGGCGAAAGTCCGACCAAGGCACCGGCATGAGTGGGGCCTGCCGTTTCGGATACGAGAAACGTCGAAGAGTAGCTTGTGTCAGTACTCCAACGGATAGTCGAGGTGGCGAATTCGTTGGTCGTCCACACGATTGATTCGGCGACGGAGGAAACGGTCGCAGCAACGATATTTGAAACCAACGGCGGCGTGGTGTCGGAAATGACCACGACCGGCAATGAGTTCGTAGTGAATGTCGCATCGGAAGAAGTAGTCAGATTTCCAGATGCGTCGCGCGATGCTATCTGATAGTGATAGGTCATGTTGGGCAAGAGGCTTGCAAGCGTCACCGAGTGCGTCAGGCCGAGGGTCGAATCGAGCGACGAGCTCGAACCGTAGCTCGATGTCGTCCCATAATGGACTTGCGTATCCGCATTCGTGTTCGTCGTCCAGGTGATAGTCGCAGACGACGTGGCGATCGAAGTGACCGTACCCAGAGAGATAATCGGTGGCGTGACATCGGTCGGCAGTTCACCAAGCGCGAGGGCGGGAGAAATTGGCGCGAAGATAAAAGTAATAGCAGTCACAAAAGCCCCCGCGGAGCGCACAATACGGAAATGATTCATAGTAAGATCGTTGGCGAGTAAAATAACAAGTATCAGTATAGCAATAGTAATCGTACCGCTCATGATTTATGAACAGCACTTGGCATGTGATAACATCGGTGAATGTCGGCAAGTCCATTCGTAATACTTCTTCTTGAACGTAAGGCCATGTTTAAGACCTTTACTCCCATGTATTGCCCCGCACTGAGGGAATATGTGATTTTCACAATGGCAGGATTTAACCACCTACGTTTCAAGGTAGACAATACCCCAAGAAATCCAAAAGAGGCGATGTATAAACTTGGCCTTGTGCCCTTGATACGCCCCGTGATCTACAACGCTAAAAAGGTAGACAATTATGAACGCCGTTATTCCCCCATAGGAGGTAGCAGGAAAAAGGTATTCGCAGAGATTGAATATTGGACTCTGGTTGCCGTTGTCGGGAAACAAAACACCAAACTGCGCATTGTCCTGCGACGCGTAGGCAAGGGTCAAATCCAGTTTTGGAGCGTGATGAAATTGGGCGAAAATCAAAAACCCCCTACAACAACAGATGTAGAGGGTACCTGATGTGTCCGCCTCGGCTTTGGAATTCCTTATCCGAAATAGGCTTGCGCCCACGGACACACGATCATAATACACTTCTAAGATGAAAATCGCAAGAATTTGTGGACAATTGGTTTTGCGTATCGCCAGAGGCTTTTTGGTTGCGCGACCTCTTCCGGATGCACACAGATCCCACCGTTTTGGGGAATAGTAAAAAACTCTATCCGGTCTTGTTGAAAAGGAACAGATAAAGCGATAGGAAGATCAGGACACCGAGCGCGGCTTCGAGTGTCATTGCGGAATCCCAGAGCGATACGCCAAAAACGATCATCGCGCCGATGAGTGGCAAAATACCGGATTGCATGAATTTCATAACGAAAGCATAGCATTGTTTCCCCGCACTCTATGCAAGCGGTGTGCATAGAGAATCAACACATACTGCAAGCCTTCCTGCATTTCCGTGCAAAAGCAGTCCGAGGTACGACCGTACGCGCATATCATCTTTTTCCAGTCCGACAATACCTCGCATCATCCGTCGTTTCGTACTCGTCCGCAATACGCGATGATCGGGAAAATGCACCCATCCAAGGAAGTCCACTCCTGAGGCGAATGTTGAGATCGAAACCTTGTCGGGATGTAATTGTAATTTGAGTTTATCTTGCAAAAAAGATTCGATCTTGGAAAGGAGCCGATCGAGCTCTGCGCGATCATGCGAAAGGACCACAAAATCATCGGCATAGCGCACGTAATGTTTCACTTTGAGCTTGTGCTTCACGAACTGGTCGAATTCGTTCATATAGATGTTCACGAGCAGTTGCGAGGTGAGATTGCCGAGCGGCAAACCTGCCTGCTGGTCAGGCAGGCCTTTTCTCCCCATACACACAGATCGTCCTATAGGCATAGTTGTGTGGGTCTGGAAACTCACGACGATCTCACTGATGAGCCAGTTGATGTCTTTGTCGGGAATGTATTTCTCGACGATGTTGAGTAGTATTGCTTGATCTATTGATGCGAAGAACTTCCTGATGTCGCATTTGAGCACCCAGACAGTACGCGTATGATTCTTGCTCGCTTGGTATGCAAATGACCGAAACCGATCCATCGCCTTGTGCGTCCCCTTACCTTTTCTGCATGAATACGAATCCGCGATAAAGGTGCGGTCGAAAAAGGGGTAGAGCTGGCGATAGAGCGCATGGTGCAGGAGCCGATCGCGCACGGTCGCCTTGTGTATGTCGCGCGGCTTCGGGTCATTGATCTTGAAGGCTTCGTATGCGCCATGACGGTACGTTTTGTTTTTCAAATCGCGATGGAGCGCGAGGATGTTGTCCATCAGGCGATGTTGGAAATCCTGCACATCTCGCTTCTGGCGCTTGCCGCGGACGAACTCTTGCCACGCGGCAAGGAGATTTTCTACAGAGATGATATCCTCGTAGGTATGAGTGAAAACAATCCTAGAGGCGTACCCCCCCCCCCGCACGACTCTTGCCCCTTCTGGAGCGGATCAAACAGGCTTATTTGTTGTGGCATGAGTATCATTCTACCTTGCCCAAACTGCATCAGTACACTGTCGGATCAAAAGTAGATATGCTGTTCGTCGAAGTGATGGAGATGGTTTCGGCTGCCGCATTCTTGGCCAAACAAGAGAAATTGCCGTACCTGCGCACCGCAATACGCAAATTCGATACCATAAAGCTCCTGCTCCTCATCCTCTGGGAAAGCAAGTCTCTCGACAACAAAAAATATGCCGCGCTTTCTCTGCAATGCGACGAAATCGGCAAAATGCTCGGAGGCTGGCAGGGGCAACTGACAAAACAAAACCCGACACATTCTTGAGTTTGAGAATATGTCGGGAAATGAAGAGAGTTGCGGGGACGGCGCCCGGCGAACCGATAGTTCTGCCGATTCCACGGGTTGTCGAACCGGTTGTAGTTCAGGTTGCGCTTCGAACCATCCCAGTCGAAGACCAACACGTTCAGGTTGCCGTTCGGGTCACGCCATTTGCGTGCAATGGCGTCCATGCCTGTCATCCGATATTCTCGGATACCACCACCCATCGAATACTCTCCGGGCTGTATCGTATTCGGCATCGTAATGCCCTGACATCGCACGCCAAGTATCTTCGTTTTTTGAATATCGACAGTCGCTCCCGCATCGACCGTAATCTCTGCGGCTCCGGACTGAAGGATACTGGATTCAGCCGCCACAAACCGTGATCTGCGGCAGATTCGCCTACTACCGTTCTCACTATACCAAACAAAAGCCCTCGCATCATTTCTGACGCGAGGACAAAGAGCAAAAGCCCGAGTGCAAGTGCACAGGTGCGAGGGCCAAGCGCTACTTGCGGGGACGGCGCCCGGCGAACCGAGAGCGCTGCCGATACCACGGGTCGTCGAACCGGTAGCAGCCCAGGTAGCGCTTCGAACCACCCCAGTCGAAGACCAACACGCCCAGGTGGCCGCCCGGGTCACGCCATAGATTCGCCTTGTGCAAGAAGACCACTGCGCGCTTGTCCTTGCCTTCGGGGCAAGTGGCACCGTAACGCAGAGCATCTTCCTCGGTCGGCTCTTCGAGGCCGCGCCTTTTGAGCTCGGTGAGTACTTCTTCCGAGGACGGATCGTGATCGAAATCACTGCCTTCGACGAACTCGAGGTCGGCGTCTTCGCGCACAAAGGCCATGCGGAACTGCTCCGACATGACAAACGCGCGGGCGACATCACTGACCCAGTTGTAGGCGGCAAGCAACTGCGTCTTTGTTTGCCCGTCGCCGAGCGTCAAAGTAACAAGTGTCTTGCGGAGAAACTTTTTCGCCGCTTCGCGAAAATCACTCCCCCCATGACGCAACTTCTGCGTGAAGTCGATAATGAGGCCGAGGTCTTCACCTGAGCCACCGAGCATGTCCTGTGACATGGTCAGCTCCTTTTGTTGTACTGCCGGTTCCTTGGACCATCCAAGGCTTGCCACAGCAGAAAAGTACCCATGTTTTGGCCGAATTCTGCTGAATTCGGCACCTCGGAGCCGTAGCTCCTTGAGAGTCGCTTTCTGCTGTGGCACATTCACTACATAGGTTACACCTATGTAGTTCGGCCTTTTTCTTGGCTCTGTTTCAAGGTTCTAACTACTGGATAGTGTAGCATACTTGATACCTATTTGTCAAACACGGTTGTACGTGCCACAAATATGCCCTCCTTCGCTCTACTGAGCTACGAAGGGCTACTTCGCTTGTAGGGTAACAACGTAATATGGGTATTTGTAGTGCCGTGCACTTCGAAGCTCCGTTGCGAAGCTTCGGAGCGAAGTAGTGCCCTCGGGAGGAATCGAACCTCCATAGCCGGCTTAGAAGTCCGGTGTTCTATCCATTGAACTACAAGGGCGTCTGCCTATCGTATGCGCACCGAGGGCTGCGGTCAACGCGACCTTACCTTATAGACTCGGGTCGATGATGCGGGTCGTGGTCGCTTTGTAGGTTTCAAACTGAGCCTGTCGCTCTGCAAATCCCTGAAGGACCATGTCTACCTGCAGAGAGTTTATGGGAGTGCTTTTTGTGCCGATCGTTGTATTCGACTGTTCGGATGAGGCATCGTTCATAACGGTAAAAAGCTGCCATCCCCCATAAACAAACACACACACCACTAAGCCAAACATGCTCACTACGAGCACCTGCCAGTACCAGACAAAAAGCGTGCGGGCATATTCCGGCTCGGAAGAATAGGTGCGTAGATGTTTGATGTGATGAAAGATGTTCATAGTAGGTATTATGATGACACGGTCGCGGTCGTGATGACACGTAGCTTGAGGTTTAAATGCCACGACTGAGACACGTGCGAGGATACCCCAGCCCCCTGACCCTCCCGCGACAAATCAACGATCTCTATCGACGACGGGAGGGGGAGCGATTCAAAGAGAGCGAGCACGCGCATCATCGCACTGAAGCTGCCAGTGCTTTCAAGTATGAAAGCGACCGCTTGTACGCCTTTTTGATTTTTGGGTACCGAGGTCGGCAAGGCACCACTGATCTTCACCGGCACTCCAGCCACCGTACCGACTGACTTGATCATTTCGACGATCATCGGGACGTCGGACGACATGATCGTATCGAGCTTCGCGGCGCGCTCGCTATTATTATTCGCAAGGATGCGTAGCTTTGCCGCGTCGGCCGCGACATTGGCTTGCTGTGCGGCTTCCGCCATTCGAGCAGTATAGGCGATGCGCTTGTCTTGGATATGATTCACAAAGAATCCTACTCCGGCCCACACGCACACCGTCGCCACAAACGCTCCATAAGCAACATATGTCGAAGTAGATTTGCTCATATTATTTTGTGACGATCGTGATATTGAAACGCCCGTCACCCACTCCTGCGAGTGCTCCCACCGGTACCGATACACCCGCGAAGTCGTCGCTTGAGGCAAGGGCGTGCTGATACAGACTTACCTGATCTCCCGCACCTGAAGAACCCGAAAGCAGCAGAGTGCCAGTCTTGCCAATGGTGTAATTAATATGATCGATGGAGATCCCCGCGGGGCGCAACGCGAGTGCCGCCGCAATCGCCTCGCTCGGAGAGGAGGTGGCAGCGATCAATGGCCTGAGCTGATCGACCCGCTCCTGAATATGTTTGATGAGTTCTTTGTCGGCACTGTCGGCTGCAGGCGCACTCAATATCGCAATCCTTTCCTCAAGAGAAGATTGATATCTATCTACGATCAAATAACTCGGCAAGAGCATGACCCCGGCCACGATACCCGCCCCTAAAAGGAACAACGACGCCGCGAGCAGAAAATGCGCTCGGCGCGCGCGTGCGATTTCTCGCATTGCTGGTATTGGAAGAAGATTAGACATAATAATCAAATGGCGCGAAGAGCAAGCCCGACGGCAGTCGCATACTGCAGGGCGGTGCGATAGTCGATCGGCGGGATGTATTCTTCGAATTGACACACATTACCCCATATCTCACCGCGGTCGGTCCGCGCATGGACACGACGTGCAATGTAGTCAGTGAGACCTTTTAGATTGGCGCCGCCACCCACCAAGACGACACGGCTCACGTGAGTAGCGCGGTCGGTCTGTTTGTCGCGGCGAGTATCCCAATAATGATAGTGTCTTGCGACCTCATCGGCAAAAGCAGAGGCTGTCCCCGAGAGGGCCTGAAGACCGAGACTACCGGGCTTAGCGCGCAAACCCTCTTCGTCTTTAAACTTCTCCAACTCTTGTGCAGAAAGTCCGAGTTCTTTTGCAAGCGCCTGAGTCGCCCCTTCTCCTCCGATCTCTACCGTAGACGTAAATATGGGAACCCCATGTTTTAATACCGCAAAACCCGTACGTGTACGCCCAAAGTCCACGAGCAACGTCACGAAATCGTCTTTAGTATCCGTCGTGATCACTCGTGCGATCGAACACGCCTCGACTTCAAGAGAAAGCAGCACGAATCCCGCTTGGGAAAAGGCCGCAACGTACTTTTCAGCAGCCTCTTTTGGAAAGACCGAGATCGCAATCTCGCTCCCTTCGTCACCATCATGTTCCGTAACCACATCAAAATCATAAACGGCGGACGCGGGCAGGATTGGCACACGATCGGCAAACTCAAACTCGATCATCCGCAACACCTCTTCGCGTGACTGCTTTTCGGGCACATGCATACTAAAGACATAGGCATTCTCCTCGGGAAGTGCCGCATGCGCGGCCGCGACACCTCCGAGTCGGCCTTTTATTTCTCGCAAGATCTTTGCCAAAGCAGGCACATCGCGCACCATCCCCTGCTCGACGATCCCGGGATCGAGAGGAAGTTCGCCAAAATGCCTTACGCGTGCATGTCTACGCTCTCCTTCAAGGACAACCCAACGTATAGATGCGTCCGAGATATCGACCCCGACCGCTTGCATGTCAAGCGAGGCCGGCGGTGGAAAGGCGCGCTCGATCATCGAAGCGAATGGATGTTTCTTTTTTGGCGGCACCGCCGTATCGGAGAGCTTCATACTCTATCAGTATACCCCGTAAGAAGATGCGGACGGGCCCCTTTATGTGTATATATCAGCTCAACGGTGTCCCCGGAGAAACCTCTCGCTCTGGATGCAAGAAAGCGATTCCCGCGTCATCGGAAAGAGCGAGCAGCATGCCGCTACTCTCTACTCCGCGCAGTATGCGCGGGGCGAGATTCACGATATACGGACACTGTTTTCCGACCATATCTTCAGGCGTCTTCCACTCTGCAATACCCGAGACGATCGTCCGCTCCCCCAGCTCGCCAAAATCGATCGTGCACTTGAGCAGTTTGTCGGTGTCGGGCACGCGCTCGACAGCCTTGATCGTACCGATCCTGATATCGAGTTTCGCAAAATCTTCGTATGAGATCATCGCGTTAGTCGCATGATTATGTTCTTGTGACGAGGTAATGTCTTCCATGGCCGTTATTCTAACTCATCCAGAGATATTTCGGTATCTTGCGCATTCATATCGATAAACCGCTGCAGAATGACCGCTGCTGCTACAGAGTCATCATGAGTATCCCCCGGCGCATAACGCGCTGCTTCGTACGAGCTCCAGCTTTCCGATGCAAGATCGACCGGCAGGTCGGTCTTGCGCGAGAGCGTATCCGCAAACCGTTCCGCCTCGGGTGTTACCGTATTAGTGGCGCCATTGTCGGCGCGCGTGTTACCCATAATGATCCGCCCGATCTGCTCTTTTGTTATGAGGTCGACGATGTATGCGAGCGCCTTCTTATCGTTGGGGACGATGCGGTGCGGAAATGCGAGCATTCCCTCCGCGTCGGAAATGGCAATACCGATATTGCGCGCGCCATAATCAATCCCGAGATACTTCATGAGAGAAAGTATAAACTAAAAATGACAAACTCGCTTCGGGGTCGGAAGCGAGTTTGTCATACTATTATACACTTCTCGCTCGGATATATTTCACTTGCACCTGTACGCAGGCATTCCGGATCAGTCATCGATGTCGCGCACACCGAAAGCTTTTACAGTATCCGTGCCAACCCGATCCCCCTCGACCAAAATCCTCGTTCCGATTTTAAAGCTTTTTCCTTGTGGCAAACGCGTTCGCGGATCAACCACGACCCTCGTCTGCTTCTTGCCGCGACCCTGATCTTCTCCGTGTGCGTCTTCCCGCTTATCTTCGCCCTGCTTCTTATCCATTTGATCGGTGTCACTTTCTTTCTTTTGAGGGATCACGGTGTCAAGTGCCGCGCGAACCGTCGTACCAGTATCTGACGTACCTTTATCTACATAATTATCCGCCGCAGACTTCCGTGTCGAGGTCGCGACCATCGCGGTGCCTGTCGCACGATCGGCCGCACTGCTGTTAGTCAAGCCATCATCTTGGCGTTCTATCACCAGCACACCATCTTTATTCGAGACGACGACTCCCTCGTACAGAGAGGCAGGAAGTGCGATGCGTGCCGACGGGCCATACGGAAGATCAAGCGGAGCTGGCAATGTATGCGTCCGCGCATACGAAGCAAGACTCTGATGTAAGGGGGTTTGCGCGAGCAGTGCGCCGCCGAGTACGATGAAACCCGCAACGAAAAGAAACGATCCCGCGAGCGGCCAACGATATACCAGGGGGTATCTGCGTATCACGAGTTCGAGGAGCACTATGAAAAAGAGGACAAATACGATATAGAATATAGGGATCGAGCTCACCAGAGCAAACCATCCACGCACGCCAAAACTCGTCGCAAACCATACCCCGCTTTCGCGCAGAAGAAATATCGACAGACTTATGGCAAATACAAGAAGGAGAACGAGTATAAATGCCACAACGGCAAAAATCGACGATATCAGGACAAAATGCCAGCGCGGCCTCATTCGGGCTTCGCCCATTTTGATCGTACTCATGACACGATCGCGTACCGGATCTGGGGTGTGTGGCGTGTGGGTATTATTCATAGAGTGGTTTGTCCGGCTGTGCTGCCGCGATCTTTTGCAGACTTGCCCGCCCGCGAGCCAGACGCACGCCGACGGTCGAGACAGGGATCTGGAGGATCTCGGATATTTCCTTATAATCCAAGCTCTCTAGGTAATACAAGACCAGCGGCTCCCTATATTTCACTGAGACCTGTTTGAGGTGTTTTTCCAGAGTCTCGCGCATGTCCCGCTCCAGGGCCGCACTGTCGGCCGTCTCGGTCGAGGCAAGGTGCGGAAAGAGCGTGTCCATGTCGATCGTAAAGACGATGCGGCGCGTCGCTTTCTTTTTCAGGGCGTTCACGAATTCGTTGTGTGCGATGCGATAGATCCACGGGGAAAACCGCCGCGTCGCATCGAAGCTTTGGATATTTTCGTACGCCTTAATGAAAATATCCTGTACAATATCGGTCGCATCCTCCTTGTCGGAAAGGAATTTGCGCGCATAGCGCATGAGCTTGGCCTCATAGCGGCTGATGAGGTCGCCATAAACGTCCTCTTCCCCCGCCTGCACGCGCAAAGCGATCTCTTCATCTGTTTTTTCCGATAAATCTGACATACCCTAACTCAGAGATACATTTACCGGTAATGATTGGTGATCCTGAAAACAAGCGCAATGGTATCTTTTATCACAAAAAGCGCCCGGTACTTTTTGTCTACACGAAATGAATAGATCATCTCGTCTTTCGGCTCCATGAGCTCCGTATGCAAAGACGGATGACGGATATCCCCCTCAAAGAGGACGCGCGCTTTTTCCCATTTGTCTCCGAGTTCGTGAGTGCGGATATAAGCCGACACTTTCGGCGTGACTATTTTGATTTCCATGCTTTTGATTTTCGCAAATCAGCGAGCCCATCCTCCAGATCAGCCAAGAAGGCTTTTGAGTATTTCTTTGTCTTGGCGAAGCGCGCCACCACTTCCGCAATAGGCCGCTCCGCCTGTGCCCCCGCTATGACACTCGCGATGGCGCGATATGCCTTTGCCTGAAACGCAAGCGTCTCATATTCATATTTCGGTAGGGTGACCGTATTCATAACACCATAATATATCGAGATCTGTTTCTGTCAAACCGCGTGACTATCGAAGTAATATCACAAGCAAAATATTTGTCAAATCCCTACTGTCGGCAGTATGATGGTCCCCATGGACACTTCTCGACGCAAGGAATTATTTATCGGTGCGGGTTTTGTGGTTATTATTGTCGCCCTTATGATCTTTGCAGGCGTCGCCTCATCGGGCAAAAGCGCCCAGCAAGCCAGGCCATTTACCGGCACGCAGACCTCTGCGATCACCGCCGACGATCATACCAAAGGCCCCCTCGGAGCCACCGTCTCAGTGATCGAGTACGGCGACTTCCAGTGCCCCGCATGCGGCGCGTATGAGCCAATCGTCGAGAGACTCGAAAGCGAATACGCCGGTAGGGTACAGTTCGTTTTCCGCAACTTTCCCCTCTATCAAGTACACAAAAATGCCGAGACCGCATCTATGGCCGCAGAAGCTGCCGGGATGCAGAGCAAGTATTGGGAGATGCACGATCTCTTGTACCAGAAACAAGCCGAATGGAGCGAGGTATCCACCGGCTCGGTGGTCGCCGAGTACTTCGACAAATACGCAGCATCGCTCGGCTTGGATGTAAAGAAATTCGATGCGGACCTCAAGTCGGACACTGTAAAGGCCAAGATCCAAAAAGACGTGACCGGGGCCAACGCCGCACAGGTCGATCACACGCCGACATTCTTTATCAACCTCACACAGATCCAAAACCCCAAAGGATATGACGAATTCAAATCCCTCATCGACGCCGCTCTCGCCTCAAGCACCAGCGCGCAATAAAACGCTCCTGAGGCTGCTCACGGCGATCACCGGCGTGAGCTTCGTCGGCTTCGTCGATTCTGCGTACCTTCTCGCCGATCACTACTTCAAGCTCCCGCTCCCCTGCTCGATCACCCATGGCTGTGAAGCAGTGCTCACGTCTCCCTATGCGATGGTGGGGCCGATACCGCTCGCTTTTTTTGGCGTCCTGTATTATCTCGTCGTGATGTTCTTCGCACTCTACCTCTACACTGAAGCCGCGGTCTCGCGCACACAAATCCTCGCACTCTTTGCGCTCACACTGGTCGGCTTTCTCATGTCGGTCATGTTTATGTCGATCCAAGCATTCTTGATCGGCGCGATCTGTCTGTACTGCGCACTGTCGGCCCTCTGCACCACACTGCTTTTGATCTGCGGGACTTGGCTCACGCGAGTAAAATAGACCTTCCTAATCCTTTCTGCGGAGGGGGTGGGATTCGAACCCACGATACCTTGCGGTATGGCGCATTTCAAGTGCGCTGGAATGAACCACTATCCGACCCCTCCTTCTAGAACCCCACCTTACCACTAAGCCAGCTATTTTCTAAATAATGCTCTTCATAATGGCAGTTTGGGCAGATAAGTGCAAGATTGCTCAGGTCATTGTTGTTTCTGTTTCGGTCTCGATGATGCACGTGCAGGATCTCTTTCTTTGAGTAACCACATCGCTCACATTTTGTCCCGCGCTGATCCATGAGTCGTAATTTCAAGGCTCTCTGGTCTTTTACTTTATCTTTTCTCGGTAAACTTAGTTTATATTTAATACCTGCCCTATGAGTATTGGCGCAGACTCTACTGCAAGTCTTGGCGCGCTTATGAGCGAGGATCAAAACACCACAAACAACACACGGCGTCTCCTTCCTTGAGGCAAGTCCGTAGCAGCGCGAACCGCAAAATACTCTCTGTTTTCTGCGAAGCTCAATGGGGCGCCGATAAATCGGCGCCTGACACACGAGACAGCTTGTGTTTGGCGTTCTTTTATATCGCTCACCCATTCATCCACTATACCACACGGTTTATTGCGTAGACTCGCAATTACGATGTTACAATATATGTACTTATGACCGACACATCTGTCGTACTTCGCTGGACCGCATACGAACACGAACACATCGAGCGCGCCGCCGATTGGTATTGGGCGCTCGGCATCGTCACCCTCTCGGTCGTGGTGATCAGCGTGCTTTTGCATAATATACTTTTCGCTATCATCATGATCTTGGCGACACTCACGACACTGCTCCTCTCCCGCATTCCTCCGCAAAGTGTCTCTTTTGAGATATCGGATCGCGGCATTCGCACCGGACACATATTCCATCGATACAACGAGATACTCTCCTTCTGGGTGGAAGATGAGACAAGCGGACGACCAATACTGCTCGTCGATACGACAAAGTGGTTTGCACCTAATCTCATCATCCCGATCGAGCACATCGATCCCGCGCTTGTGCGTGCATATCTACAAGAACGTACGACCGAAAAACATATGCTTGAGCCGTGGTCACACCGCATCCTCGAATTCATCGGATTCTGAAAATAGCTAGTAGCGACTAGGGTGTAGCCATTAGGGAAAACAGGTGTTGCTCTAGTGGCTAATCCCTATTGGCTAACAACTATTATTTATTGCACCGAGATCGTCGTCGATGTCGCACGAATTCCGCCTCCAAAGGTCCTACAATTGAGCTGAATATGGGTCGTTGCGGTCAAGTGTGGGGTCACCGCCACACCGTTGACGTTGGTGCTGCTTGCATTTTGGGCAGTGAAGATGGCGTTATCGGGACTCGAGACAACACATGACTGCATGCCACTCGTGACCCAACCAACGGTTGATGTGGCGCCAACCGCTACCGAAGAAGGATTAACTGTAAGAGCGATCAAGGGCTTATTGATCTGCACACTGCATTGCGCGCCGACGGTGAGCCCCGCGCTATTGCGACAACCGAGCGTATAGGTGGCGGTATTGGTACCGGCCGGAGGATCCCCGATAGTGACCGTAGCACCACCAGTGAGCTGTCCTTGCGTATCGAAACCTCCGCCGAGCGAAGTGACCGCACGCTGGCAACTGTATGAGATCGCAAAGGTAGAGCCCACATCAGCAACCTGTGATTGGCATGAGAGTGATGCAATCGGCGAGGCAGTGTTGGTACTACCACCGTCTGCTACACACTGCCAGCCCGTAGTACAGCCGTTGTTGGTGGCAGAGGTGGCTTTCCATGTGCCAGTAGTGCAGGTAGATGCATCCGGCCGCATCGGCGGCTGCATACACGGCTGGTTGTTGGTGCCATACCCGTACTGTCCCTGCTGCTGTTGTTGGCCGTTTTGTTGGGCGCATTGATTACCATTGCATCCGTAGGGGCACTGCTGCATCGGTTGATCGACGCATTGATTGTTGCGATACAAGAGCGTTTGACCTTGGCACATGTATTGGGTATTGCATGCCCCGGCTCCCTGCGGGATCGTATTGCCCGGCGGGACGCCGTATCCTCCGGCACCATACCCACCCATTCCACCATAGCCACCATAACCTCCGTATCCACCCATCCCTCCGTAGCCCATACCACGCATCATACCGCCCAAGAATGACATAACGCCACTGGTCATACCACCACCGCCGGGCCCGTCGCCAAAACTCGTGTTCGGTTGTGTATTACACCTAACGTCGATGGGGTCAGTACTCGCTATCCAGTAGCCATATGGACAGGGTGGCTGATTACCTCCTGGAGCAGGAGTTGTACCCGGAGCCGGAGCCGGTGTACCACCAGGAGCTGCTTGGGGCGTAAACATTGAAAGGCAGTTCGTATCGCCTTGGCAAACATCCGCAGCAGCGCCAATGGGTACGAGCTGACCCTTAAAATCTCCGCTCGGTGCTGGCGTACTTCCGCCCGCATCTGGCCCGGCAAGGCTCGCGATCTTTTGTTGTATGTTATCGATCGTGGGATATGCAGATTCTTCGCTGTTGATTGGGATATTTGCTTTCTGTTGTTCCAGTGCGGCACCAAAATCCTTTGCCAACCCCGGATTCTTAGTGAGGAAATCGTCTGCTGTTGCCTGCGCCTGTGCAGTACCTGCTGTCGTACCGAGACTTGCTTGAGCTGCGACCTCTTTCGCGGCAGCCTGCAAAGCCTGTTGCGCAGCGGCAGGATCCGTCGCTGTCGATTTGCCCACTGTCGACTGATCGACCGGTTTGCAGTTATTGCCGCTTGAATCGCACTGCATGGTGCTTCCGGGGACTGGTTTGCCGTCGGCGCCGATCTTTTGGCTGTAACACCCGTTTGAGTCGCACACTGTACAAGGTTTGGACGAGTCCGAAACGTCTTCTGGATTTGTGGCTTGGTACTCGCCCTCAGCGGAAGATGAGTCGCCACTGACAGAAACTTTATATTTACATCCGGGGAGACACTCTGCGGTAAATTGGATCGCCCCCCTATTGGCGCCGGTTGATCCTCCTTTAATTTGGCCACTATCTACTTTGTTATCTTTGCATTTTTTTGGCGGGGTCGTCTCCGTCTTGGTAGGCTGATCGGAGGCTTGGGATGAACTGAGGTTGAGCGGCGCGGGAGCAGGGGCAATCGGCGAAGAGTAGTCCGCTGCCGCGGTCAGTCCTTGGGTTTGGTATGCTAAACGATCATTGAGAGAACTGCCGTAGTGGAGCACCATAGAAAAGATACCTGCGACAGCGACCAAGAGAAGTGCTGCGAGAATGGTCGATCCCGTCTGTGTAGAAAGACCGCGACGTGAACCGGACCCAAAGAGGTAGGACATGCCCTTTATGATGTGCCCTGCACGCACACAGCGCAATGCTATTTTAGAACAAAGTGTGGAAAAGCGATCATTCTGTGCTACATTGTCCCCTATCCCTTCCTCTAAAGGATGGTCGGGTATTGCTCCCGTAGTTTAATGGATAGAACGCGAGCTTGCGGAGCTCGTAATGCAGGTTCGATTCCTGCCGGGGGCACATGACAGAAAAACAGCACCTGCGTGCTGTTTTTCGGTGCATGTGCCGGGCGCAGCGCTGCGAGGCCGGCAGGCCGAGCCGCGAGCCGGGGTCGCGGAAAATGAGTCGTGACGACGACTCATTTATCCGTGACCACATGAAAGACATATACCGGCCGGAGCGATGTCGCGCGAGTACGCGCGACCCCATGGAAATACGCCTACTGATTACAAAGAAAAAAACTCCCGAAAGGGAGGCTTTTCTTTGTTAGATAAAAGGTTATTTCGTCGCTGCCACAAGTCGCTTGGTGATACGCGACTTCATGCGCGCAGCCGTATTTTTCTTGATGGTGCCGTGTTTGGCCGCCTTATCAATCGCCTTGTAGAGGCCTGGGAGCGACTTCGCCGCATCAGCAGGCTTCTTGCCCACCATGAGCTTAGCGGTCTCCTTGACCGCATCCTTTACGGCCTTTTTGTGGCGCGTGTTGAAGACGTGTCGGCGCTTGTTGACGCGATTTGCTTTCTTGGCGTTCTTTGTGTATGCCATTGGGTGGGATAGTACAGGCTTTCGAAGTATTTTGCAAGTGACACAAAACAAACCAAAAGGAAGTACATATACATGCATCCGATGCTATAGCATAGGATGCATGTATGACGTGCTGGCGAGAAAATCACTCGTATTGATGTATGATGTATTCATGATTGGCTACATTGAGGGCACCGTTCGGGCCATACGCCCCACTTACTGCATCCTTCTTGCGGGCGGGGTCGGATATAAGGTTTTTGCCACCAAGGAAGCCCTCGCCAGCCTCAAGACAGACACTTCGATCGCATTTTGGACCCACCTTGCGGTGCGCGAAGATATCCTCGATCTGTATGGTTTCATCCTTGAAGAGGAGCTTCGTTTTTTCAATCTCCTTCTCTCCGTATCGGGTATCGGCCCTCGGTCTGCCCTGAGTATTCTCGACATCGCATCAGTCGAAACGCTGCGTAGCGCGATCTCAGGCGGCAACGCCGGGTACCTCACCTCGGTCTCCGGTATCGGCAAAAAGACCGCCGAGAAGATCGTGCTCGAACTGCGCGACAAGGTCGGGCTCGGAATCGACGGATCAGGGGAGGCACTTTCGGGAGACATCGATACATTGGATGCCCTGCGCGCGCTCGGATATTCCGCACAAGAGGCGCGCGAAGCGCTGCGCAAAGTCCCCGCCGATATCGCCAACAGCAACGAACGCCTGCGCGAAGCGCTCAAACTTTTGGGTACTCGATAAATACCATATGTACCGTCTTAAACACGCCATCGTGAATATCATTCCGCCCTCCATACTCGATCCATTGCAGCGCGTGTATCATTTTGTGACCCCCTCTATCGGCGCTTTTATATACGGATATCCTTCGCGCAAACTGCTCGTATTCGCCGTGACCGGCACCAAAGGCAAGTCGAGTACGACCGAAATGCTCAACGCCATCCTGGAAGAAGCCGGGTACACGACCGCCGTACTCAATTCGATACGCATCAAGATCGCGGACACGTCGAAGCCCAACCTCATGCGCATGTCCATGCCGGGAAGATTCTTCATCCAACGGTTTCTCGCGCATGCGGTCCAGCGCGGATGCACCGCTGCTATTATCGAAATGACATCCGAAGGCGCGCGGCAATACCGCCATCGCGCGATCGAAATCGACGGTCTCATTTTCACCAACCTCGCTCCCGAGCACATCGAATCGCATGGATCATTCGATGCGTACGCAGATGCAAAATTCGAGATCGGCCGCCAACTCGCACGCTCAAGCAAGCGTCCGCGCATCGTCGTCGCCAACAGCGACGATGCACAGGGGTCTCGCTACCTCATGCTCTCCGTCGAGACACGCCTCCCCTTCTCGCTCTCTGCCACCCCTGTACACTCATCGGACGAGAACGGCGGATCGTTCCGATTCTTTGATGTGGGCATCCACATACACTTGCCCGGCGACTTTTCTCTGAAAAATGCGCTCGCCGCTGCAACACTCGCACAGGCAATGGGCGTCAAACCACTTGTGATCGCACGCGCCCTCGACAACCTACACACCATCCCCGGCCGTGCCGAACGAATCGACGAAGGGCAAGATTTTATAGTTGTCGTCGACTATGCTCACACACCGGATTCGCTCACCGCCCTCTATGATGCATATGGTCCTGACCGAAAAATCTGCGTCTTGGGGTCGACGGGCGGCGGCCGCGACCTATGGAAACGCCCTGTCATGGGAAGAATCGCCGACGAGCGATGCGACCAAGTGATCCTCACCAACGAAGACCCGTATGATGAGGATCCGCGATCGATCGTCGATGAGCTCGCGCGCGGCATGAAACGCACGCCAGAGATTATTATGGACCGACGCGAGGCGATCGCAGCAGCGCTGCGACTCGCCCGCACAGGGGACGCGGTGCTTATTTCCGGCAAAGGAACCGACCCATGCATCTGCGGCCCGCAAGGTTCTAAGATTCCCTGGAGCGACGCGGCGGTAGCGCGCGAAGAACTACAAAAGATCCTTGCAAAAAGGTCGCCATCTTCCACCGACAAGGTATAATACGATTCATGATTGGAAAGATCATCGCGGCCCTCGTAGCCACCGCCATCTTCCTCATGATCATCTTTTGGGTGATCAGCGGCGGGCCGGCCAAGGTTATCAGTGCAGCAAAATCTCAACCGGACATCATCTCCTCCCTTCTCAACGGCTCGCTCATACCCAAACTCTTCAGCATCAAGCTGCCATGGCAAGACTCTGTCTCCATTCCTGGAGCTGCAGATATTTCACAATACACGAGCGACAATTCCGGCGGGGTGGGAGGCACCGGATACTCGCAAGAGCAGATCGACCAAGCACGAAACTTCGGCATGCCGTCGCCGTACCGCTCACAAGTAACGCTTCAAGAAGGTCGTGCCACAGAAAACAACCCTTCGAAAGAATACGTGGCCGTCACCGCATCTCGCGACAACGAAGGTGCAGTGGACATCACCGGATGGTCAGTGCAGAGCGCCGTCTCAGGAGAACGCTACTACCTGCCACCAGCCGCTTCGGCCTTTATCGGAGGAGCGGTCAATAGCACTGGGTCGGTCACCCTCGAACCAGGAGCGACTGCTATTATCACTTCCGGCGTCTCGCCAGTCGGCGTGTCATTCCATGAAAATATATGCAGCGGCTACCTCGGCAAGCTGCAGGCATTTTATCCGAGCCTAGATTTTTCCGTGTGTCCGGACCCATCAAAAGTGTTTCCCGAGACCCCAGAAAACCTTCGCACCTACGGATCAAGTTGTCTCGACTATGTGCGCAACCTTTCTTCATGCGAGTTTCCTCAAGATCTGCCCACCTCTCTTTCCCCCGCATGCCGCTCGTATGTGACCAATACGTTCTCCTACAACGGCTGCGTGCATCTCCATCAAAACGAATCATCTTTTCTGCATAATTCGTGGCGTCTCTTTATCAATGCTCAGCGTAGCATCTGGGATGATCGACACGACATCATCCGACTTCTCGACGCCAAAGGCCGCACCGTGGATGCGGTGACATACTAAAAACCCGCCGATGCAAACAGCACGATGCCCGCCGCTACGGCGACGTTGAGAGATTCTTTTTTTCCATGCATCGGTATTTCAGTGAGAACATCGCACTGGCCGCGCAGTGAGGGCGAGATGCCGCGCACCTCGTTGCCGAGAATGAAGAGTGTCGGACGATCGAGCGTGAGTGCGCGATAATCGGTCGCCCGCGCATCTTGCTCCACCCCCACGATCCGCCACCCCTCCTTCTTCATACGCCTTATAAAAGGCGCGGGGGTCGCCGCATATTCCCACGAGACATCCTTCTCGGCACCGAGCGCAGTCTTTACGATCTCTTTTTGTGCGCGCCCGAAGCGGTCTACCGGCGTCGGCGTGTAACCGCTGAGATATATCCTCGATACTCCCGCCGCATCGGCTGTACGAAATATCGAACCCACATTGTGGGCACTGCGGATATTGTGGAGCAAAAGCGCCGTCTGCATGGACAAACACTACCATAAAAGGTGCTATACTAACCATCATGTTCCAAGTATTTTCCGTATTCCCCGGCCTTTTATATCTCTCGCCGTTTGCAACCGCGCTCATACGTGTAGCGGCTGGCTACGCATTCCTCTACATGGCCAACTCTATCGCCCGCGATCGACATAAGATCGCTGAATTACGTGATGTTCCCATGATCGGTCGCATGCCCCTGTGGCTCGTATGGATCTCCGTCTTCGCTACCGGACTCATCGGTGCCCTGCTTGCGGTCGGGCTCTATACCCAAGTCGCCGCGATCTTCGGTGCCCTGCTTGCTGTGAAGCATTACGTCGGAATCCATCGCTATACTGCCATCATTCCCCTCTCGCGCGGCACCTATACACTCCTCTTCGTCATCTGCATATCACTCATTATCTCCGGTGCAGGTACCTTCGCTTTCGATCTGCCGCTCTAAGATCTCCTTTGTTTTACTCTGCGGCCTCATCTTCATTCTCTTTTTGTCCTGTCTCTGCGTCCGCCTCTTCGGTGGAATCCGATAGACCAAGTTTTTCTTTCAAAAACTTGAGCGCCTCTTCCTTGTTTTCTTGTTTGATGATGAGATCGTGGAGCCGCGCACGCGCTGGTCCACGGTCTCGTTGACGCTCGATATGCAGCGGAAGGAAATTTTCAATCAGTCTCCATGCTTCCGTTTTATCGTTATATTTCTCAAGTTGGCGTTCGACCTCATCGTAAAAATCTCTTGGGTCTTTGTATCGTTCCGCCTCGACGTCGGTATACTCGGTGTGCCGGCCGCCAAGATCAAAACTGGACGGTTCTTTTTTCTCCTTCGGCTTTTTACGCTCTGAGGTGCGCCCACCCGCTACCCTTCCAAAGACTGGCCTGGTCTGCCACAAGACCCATCGCGATCTCACCTACGACCGGCACGATCCCTTTGTTTTCTTCTTTGATCTGCTGCTTGATCTCAAGCACTTTACGTAGCGCATCAGGACGCACGATCGCCATATGTTCTAGATAATCCTGTAACTGCTCTGGTGTCGCCCCGAAGAGATTATGCTGCATCATATCCCCCATATCTCTCACATTTTCTTCGGTCAGCTCCCTTTCTGCCTCTCTCATCAGGTCCATGCGCTCCTGGAACTCCGGATATTTATCTTTGAGGAACGCATTTTGTATTTCGGTGAACGGTATTTTATCTTGATACCGCCCGTAGATGCTTTGGACGATTCCATCGTCTTTGCTGTTGAGGTTTAAAAAACGCTCAAAAAGGCGACGCCTCTTTTCATCGGCCACTATTCTATTGATCGGCTCGAAACCACTCAACCCTTCATTCTTTTTGCGCCATTCCATATCATCGAGTGACATTTTCGTATTGTACTGTTATATTCTGTGTAATCCAACTAGATAGTTGGGTATCAGTCCTCTATTGCGCCCATAGCTCAGTTGGTAGAGCATCTCCCTTTTAAGGAGTGGGTCGTTGGTTCGAATCCAACTGGGCGCACATGACCAAAAACAGTGCCTGCGCACTGTTTTTGTGTACATGTGCGAGACAGAGCGTTGTCGAGCCAGTAGGCGAGACCGCGAGGCGGGCGTAGGTTTTGTTATGAGCGAAGCGAATTAGAAAACCAAGTGCAAAGCTTCGCGGAAATTCGTTTGCGACGGCAAACGAATTATCTGTGACCACAAGGAAACACCTACTTGCGGGCTGTTTTTGTCTACGAGTGCGAGCCGGAGCGATGCGAGGCCAGTAGGCCGAGCCGCGAGGCCGGGTCGGGGAAATTCGATCGCGACGGCGATCGAATTATCCCTGACCACAAGAGCAACCAGTTTACCCACTATATCGCCATCTTGACTGTGAAGTAGTCGGTGGCCGGTGTTCCGCCTGCGGTGAGACATGATATAGAGTAGGTCGTCGCAGAGGTGAGCGGCACCGTCGACGCCCCTCCCGAAAGCGATGATTGGTGGAAGCTGCCGTCAGGACTTGTCACAATGCAGCTCTCCACCCCACGCGCACTCCAAAAGACCGAGGTGCGCGAACCGATCGAAACGATCGCAGGAACGGCCCAGACCTGCACATGCGGTGGCACAGTAGTCGCCGCCGGATTCGTAGATGGATTACTCTGAGTCGTTGTCGCGGGTGTATTTTTTTTCGCAGGGACAACAGTCTGTGTTAGTACCGGCGCAGTCGTCCGCACCGGAGCCGCACCACCTACTTGATAGCCATTTTTTGTACAAAGATTATCGAAATAGGACACCGATACAATCTTTGAGAAAATACTGCTTGCCCATGGCCGAGTACGGCACAGCCACGCGGCGAGACCCTGCACACCTACTCCACCTATCGTATCGGCACCATAGAAACCTGATACGGCAGTATTGGAATTCGCATCTCGACTCGATGACGTGATGGTCACGCCGTTATTGCCGAGTTGCAGACCTCCTTGGTTTTCGCCGGAAATAATATTGGCAATGTTCGCAAAAGAGGCAAAATCTCCTAATCCAGGGATGGCCGACGGCGAAACACCCTGACCGAAGAACGAATACGATGTGTTGGTAGACACGGTTCCATCCGCATTCACTACAGTCTGCTGTTGCGTCGTACTGCCCAAAAACACACTTGCCGGATTCAGTATGAAACCAAGGATAGAGTTCGCCTTCTGTGCAACGACAGCTTGCGAAGCGGCGTCCTCGGTGGATGTGTTGTTTGTAGTGCCTCCTCCTGAGGTACTCCCGCCTGTAGTGTTGTTTGTATTACCACCATTGGTAGTAGCGGGGGGTGGGAGTGTGCCGTTGCCATTGAGTGCGCCTGAAAGATCGCTGGCCGTGTTGTTTAGGTCGTTGGCGATGTTGGGGACATAATAAGCACACGGGTCGCTTGAGGGGGTAGATACTTGGTAGTACGAAGTACACGCCTGAGAACCGGTCCCCGTGCCACCACCACTTCCGCTCTGCGGCATTTGCGGCGGCTGTCCGCCACCTCCTCCCCCTCCACCACCTCCCTTGAGGGCTTCCATTGCCTTGCCGAGCATCTGCCCGAGCTGACTGAGCATACTGTCGACGCCCTGACCGCCGGATGATTTGGCTTCGCATTTTCCTTGTTGCACACATACGCCACTCGTCGTTTGTCCGCTCGTTGTGTCTTTGCAGGGGCACATTTTTTTGTTGCCACTAGGCACACACGAACCAGTCATGGGATCCATTTTTGTGCCACACATACACATCTCATCCCACTCCCCCATACATTGCTGATTACCTTCCTTGTTTGCCGCATAGGCTTGGTTAGACAACAAAAGAAACCCAAAAATAAAAACGAGCACAAAAATACCGACAGTTGATGCGGACGCGAAAACGCTATCTTGCGTTTGTCTCATGCCTCTCATGATACCACGTCACCGGAGAGCACAAATCGCTCCAGTGCATATTCCAGGTCCACTCCCTGCCGTCGCGCCTCGTGCGGCAGTGCCGCGAGTGTAGCGATGAGTTTCTTGCCGCGCACTGCCTCCGCTTCAGATCGTGCCGACATGAGCATCTGCTTTGCCGCCCAAAAGAGCACGCCATGGATCGCCTCAGGAGCCGCGTCATTCGCGAGCTCGCGCTGATAGCTCACCCAGAGATCTTTTTTGTTGCGGGCGCGCAATGCATTACCGAGGTTAAATATTGAGCTTGATCTATCGGCCTTTTTTGGCAGATCGAACTGCTCTGACTTGGTCGTATGCTTTTCGATCTGTCGGCGCGTAGCCGCATCGAGCTTTTCCACATATATAAAAAAGTGATCACTCGCCGATGCGATACGCTCGAGCTGCCCTACTATCCGCTCGCGCATTTCTTCGCGATCAAAGAGCTCGTCGAGCACCACTGCACGCACACCTGCAAACATCCCTCCCCCGGCAAGCGCGGCATCCAGGTCCTCTGTGGTGTGAATATCGGTGATGTGGATAACCGGCACGCCAGGGGCGAGCTTGGCGCGCCCAGCACCCAGCGCCGCACGCGCCTTCATCCTGTCGGTACCTGTGTAGAGATAGAGCATGTGTATAATGGTGCTTGACTTTTTTTGTTAATCGTCTACTATGACCGTACCAGACTTGGGCGGCATCTTTCGCAGGTGCCGCCCGCTGTAATTTAATATAGTTCCTCTTCTTCATCGCGCTGCAGTTTATGTTGCAAGCGTGTGAAGTCCATGAATCTATCCCCGGCAAATCTTTTGATTTCCTTTGCCGTCCGGTGCCCGCGCGCCATCACCAGCACCTCTTTCTCGTTCGCTCGCAAAAATTTCAACACCGGCAAGAAATCGCCGTCGCCGGAAAGCACCAACGCGCGATTGAAATTGTTCAGTTCCCTCATAAGGCAGTATGCCATGTCCACATCGCAGTTGGCCTTGCGGCGCGGATTACCCTCCTCATCGTAGGTTTTGACCGGTTTCAATACGAGCATGTAGCCGAATTGTTCGAGTTTGCGGTAAAAGCGAACACGCCGCAAATGCCGCTCCAGAAGTATAATCTGCGCATCGCTCATGTAATCGCCTTTTTCCTTGATCAACCCTGCCAAATACTCCTCGAGCTGTCGTACAGGTACCGTCTCGTGCGCAAGGTAATCGAATGGAAACCGATGTATCTCTACGCCGCCGAAAAAATAGATAGTTTCTACCTCATATTTTTTCTTCAGGTATGCGAGTAATTTTTCATAATCAATACTCCACCCGAGCGATTTTCTGCCGCCATAAAAGAGATTGGACGCATCAATAAAAGCAAAAGTCTTCATGTGCGGACATTATAGACCCCTGACTAGGATCAATCCATTATTTGAATTGGATAAATCCTAGTTTTTGAAAACCAACACGAGCACGTTCGGCAGCCGCTTGTTCAGTATCCCAAATCGAAAAACATTTTCCGGTGTCAGCTTGATAATCACAAATCTCTTTGAGAAAAAAATCTGCTGCTTCTTGTCTTGGGGCATATCCCTTGAAGTACGGCAAGAGTACCTCTACCGCATCAATATTGCCCCACTTGATCGCATAATCCATCGCGGACCAACCGGATATATCTTTGATACGAGGATCAACACCAAAAGAAATAAGTGCTTTGATGTCATCCGCAGTTACGAAAAGCCATATCTGACTCTGTAAACCCGCATCAAGCAAATACAGAAGAAATGTTTGCCCTGCCACACTCTTGTCTGCCGAACCGCGCGCCGATGTTGCTGTTCGTGCATTGGGATTTACATTGATTGACTTTAGCCATTGCAATATATCATCTCGCTTGACGGAAACGTGATTACCAAGTTTGTATCCCGAAGCCACGTGGAAGTTGAACCATATCGGACGACCTTCAAACATTTTCTCGTTCACTGTTTGTTTGTCGAGACATCGGCCGATTATTACCGCGTCAATACCATCAAAAAAACCTTGATCGAGTGAATTAAAAACAGCAGCACACATGACGCCCTGGGCGGAAGTATTTGTGTACGGAAGGAGGCAAGTGGCTCTACGTTCCAAGTCTTTGATTTGGCCGCATGTATCAGCGGCACTCGACACGGCTCCCAACATCGAAGATGTCGCGTTTCGTGTGGTTACTTGGACATTGTGCATTATGCAATCTTGGTAGGGACTGTTTGCATCATCGATATTGGCGATGGGTTCGCGAACAGCTTCCGGCATCAAATCGCAACGTGCGTAGTATTCTTCATCTGTTTGAGCCCTCTTGAGACAGGCTACCCCGGGTGCGAGATTTTGCCACCGCCCCGAATCAAAAGCGACTTCCGGCATCCATAGGCACCATTGCGGCTGATGAAATCTCGAGGCCAATAACGGAGCAGTGGTGAAGGTTATAGTCGTCCACCACGGTAAGATGGTGAGAAACACCAAGATAATTCCACTTATTATCGGTAACGATATTGTATTGCTAACACGGTGAGTTGAGTCTAGTGGTGTCCGTACGGATGAAACATCAACGGTCGATATTGCCCAACCCTGCATATGTTTATAACCAACCGCTAATGCAAGAATGGTAGGCACTGTCATTATGGCAGTCCCAAATATTCGCAGAAAAACTTCCGTAAGGATACCGATTACATCACTTTCCTGTCCGGATAACAGAGAACTGAATATCAATGGCAACAAAAAACCAAGAACAAAAGTGAACGATGTCTCGATGATTAAGAAAATAGCTGCGCCTCCGAGAAAAGCCCCTAGGCCATTCGTATAAAACCGCCGTACATATCGAAGTGTGTACAAGGCTGATGGATACGCAATCACTATCGCAATAATCTCAATCATTAGAAAATATAGTATCACGGCGGCGTGCCGCTACCTCCCCACCTTCCTCATCTGTCACGCATATTTTTCTGCTGAAAAATTGCGCGAAGCTTTGCACTTGGTTTTCTAATTCGCTTTGCTTATAAAAAAACCTACGCCCACTCACGCCGCCGCGTTCCGGCCTTGCGATGCTCCAAGTTTTCGCATGTCACCCCAATTCTTCCCTATCGATGCCTCGGCGGTGATCGGCACACCTGCAAGCATGTCGCCCTCTACGATCGATTCCATTACCTGGCGCAGGCGCGGGACGAGGGTCTCGACATCTTTCTCGGCCACTTCGTACATGAGTTCGTCGTGTACCTGGAGCAATAACTTCACGCGGTCACGCAAGCCCTCGCGCTCTATCATAGCGTCGGCTTCAATCATAGCGAGCTTGATGATGTCCGCTTGCGACCCCTGCATCGGTGCATTGACCGCCGCACGCTCGGCCTGTGCGACGATGCCGGGCAGGGTTGATTTGATGCCGGGAAAATAGCGGCGGCGCCCGTAGAGCGTCTCGACATAGCCGTGTTTGTGGACGAATGCCTTGGTCTTTTCGATCCAGGCGGTGACGCCGGAAAAGGTCTTAAAATAATCTTCGAGGTACTCGGCCGCCTCTGCGCGCGTCACAGAAGGCCCCAGGTTCGCACGCAAGGCATTGACCCCCATACCATAGAGAATGCCAAAGTTGATCACTTTGGCACGGCGGCGCATTTCGCGATCTACCTTATCTTTCTCCACCCCAAACACAAAAGACGCGACCTCAGTGTGGATATCTCCCCCCTCTTTAAATACCCTGAGAAGCTTTTCGTCGCCCGAGAGCCCTGCCGCGATGCGCAATTCGATCTGCGAGTAGTCGATCGCCGCGAGTACATATCCCGGCGCGGCGACAAAGGCACTGCGAATACGGCGGCCGTATTCGGTCTTGATGGGGATATTTTGCACATTGGGGTTTTGGCTCGCCATACGACCGGTCGCCGATCCCGCCTGCAAGAATTCGGCATGCAAACGGCCATCCTTTTCGACGAGGTCGGGGATCTTGTCTATATAGGTAGAGAGGAGTTTTTGGAGCTCGCGGTGTGCCAAGATATCAGCGATGATCGGATGCTGGTCGGAGAGCTTCACCAGCTCGTCTTCGCGCGTCGTGCGCGCACCTCCTGCGGTCTTCTTTTGTTTGCCTCCTTCACCAATATTGAGCTCGTCATAGAGCACGGCGCCGAGTTGCTTGGGTGAATTGATATTGAATTCGTGTCCCGCGTGCGCATAGATACGCTTCTCGATCTCCTTGAGGCCGGTCGTGTATTCCTTTGCGAGCGATTTGAGATACTTCACATCTATCATCACCCCGTCAACATGCATCCGCTCCACGATCGGTATGAGCGGCTTTTCGATCTCGCTGTATACCTTTTCGAGCACCGGAGTCTCCTTGAGCAGTGCAAATATTTTTTCGCGCGCCGCATCAAAATCATTCACGCCCGTGAATTCAAAAATGTCTGCAAGCGAAGGGTTCGCGATGTCGGAATTCAAGACCCAGAGCGCGACCGATACTTCGGCAAGCGCGGTCTTGTCGACATCCGGTAGAGCTGCGGCCTCCGCTTCACCCGCCTCAGCTGCGTGGTCGGCATTGAGTAATTTACGAACACGATCCTTGAGCGAACGAAACTCGAGTTCATCGCATAATCGCTCGATCCCCGCGAGATGATCCGCAAGCTCCCACTTTTTCTCGGGCAGTGTGAACGAGATTGGTGCATCGGTATGGATCGTCGACAGGTCCTTGGAGAAGTACGCACTTTCCTTGCCGTCGATCAGCATCTGTACGATGCGCGGCTTGATACCCTTTTTGATGAGTAGATCAGGGTCCTTGTCGATCGCTTTGTAGATATCTTCGAGCGAGCCGAATGCCTTGATGAGATCGGTCGCTGTCTTCTCGCCGATACCGGGGACGCCGGGGATATTGTCTGATGGGTCGCCACGCAATGCTTTGTAATCCACCACATGCTCGGGCCCAAATCCATATCGCTCCTTCACCTCATCTTTGTCGTAGAATTTGATATCAGTGATCCCTTTGCGCATCGTATACACGCCGACCGTCGGCGAGACGAGCTGGAGTGTATCCATATCACCCGATGCAATGATCGTGTCGACATGATTATGTGCCTTGAGGTCCTCTACTATAGTGCCGATACAATCATCTGCCTCATAACCTGGGGCGGAATACATAGGGATACCAAAAGCCTCAAACACGATCGGCGCACGCTCGAGCTGCGCGATCAGTGCGTCTTCGGTCTTGGCGCGAGTACCTTTGTAGGCTTCAAACTTTTCGTGCCGATGAGTCGGGCCCGGCAGATCGCGCGTCGCGACGATGTAATCCGGCTTGAGATCATTGACTGTCCGCAAAAGCATCGAGACGAGCCCATAAAGCGCGCCCGACGGCTCGCCCTTGGAGGTCGTGAGATCAGGTATCGCATGATACGCCCGATGAATGATCGCGTGCGTGTCGAGGAGTACGAGACGGTGCCGCGGCTCTCCCCCCTCTTTTTTATCCTTCTTGGTCATGTGTGCAGTATACTCCTACAATAAACAAAAAGCCTTCTGGTCCCGCATGGGGATCAGAAGGCTAATGGTTCGTGTTCTGTCTCTTCACAAATACCGCCAAATATACGTACTCCGGTCGGTAGACGACATCGTAGTCTGGTAGTTCTCAGATTACTGGCTGATCCAGGGATTGCTTCTAAATGCCATGTGCCCATGGATACACTCCAATAGATCGTGCGCGGCTCTACGCTGAAAACCGGAGGGGCAAACGCAATATTAGCAAGTCCATTCATGAGCGAGGGACCTTTTTTACCCAGACTCATGATTTGGAAGACGCGCACCAGGTGATGCACTCTATTTTTCCCACCCATCCATATATGGAAGATGTCGGAATCGTGCGTCGCGCGCGTGAGATTCCAATATGGTATGGATGCCGCCGGAAAATCTAGCGGTTTTTTCGTCGGCTTTCCAAATGGAATAGTACAAAACAGCGCCATAAATTCACTACTCACATTACCCACCGGAATCCCCCCGATGATCGAACCGATTGCAAATGTATTTGATGCGCTAAACTTCCCCGGATATGGCTGAACGTCTACATCGCCCGCATGCTCCAAGGGATTTTTTCCGGGAAACGTTATAGTGCTGGACATGGTCTATCTCCCGCTTTTGTCTTTCATCACGAAACTACACCATACACAGAGGTCAATTGATGGAAATGTCTCGCACCTCTCCAGAACCAGAGAAAGTAATGCGTATTGCATCCACAGGAATAAGTTCCGCGACCATCTCTGGCCATTCGATCACGATCAGATTGCCGGGATTCTGCGCCATTTCGTGCCAGCCGAGCACTTCGAGCTCGTGTTCGCTTACGAGTCGGTATGCATCGATGTGGATGAGGTGTGTCCAGGGGCGCGGAGGCGGGAGCACTTTTTCCCGACCCGAACGATAGGCGGAAGCGGAAAAAAGTGCTCCCGCCTCCGCACTAGGATTACCTAGCTCATACACCTTTTCCAGCACAAAGGTAGGACTCGTAACCGCCTCCTCCACCCCCAGCGCCCGCGCGATCCCCTGCGCGAGCGTAGTCTTGCCCGCACCGAGGTCGCCTGAGAGCGCGATGATCGTCGCTCCGCCGGCAACAGGAGAAAGCTGCGAGATGAATTCGCGCGCAAAGGTCTCCATCGCATCCGTACCCGCGATCTTTGTTTTCATTTGACCACAGAAGGATGCGCCACGACCATAAACTTGATAAAATTGATCGTGTGAGCGTGTACATCGTCATCCACCCACCCATCTATATTAGAGATAGTATTCAATAGTTTTTGTGCGGGGGTTGGGTTCAAGTAAGCCGGGTATTTTTCAATGTATACTCTGATCTGGCCATTGATCCGAGCATATACTTGTTTATTATGTTCGCCTTGTCGTAACGGAACCCCATTTGAATCCCTTTCAAAGGCCTCCCTCTGAGAGATCCGAGTGAGAAGCTTGACCGCTTCTATTTCGGCGGCTTCATTTTGTTTCATCTCCTCCTGTGTAGATCGTATAAGGTTTTCTTCAAAAGTTGATGGGGTGCTCGCATACTGCTGTATGTTTTTTGCCTCCGCCCCACCAGCGCCAAACGTTATTCCCGCCGCCACTATTTTGGCAATATTGTCAGCGACCCTTCCCTTCCCTTTGCCAAAAAAATGTGGGCCCTCCATAGGTAATGATGTTTACAAATTATAAAAATATCCGATTACCTATCCAGAATAGCACACTGGGGAATGAAATGGGTTACAATAGGACCCATGGTCACCGAGTTTAACGAAAAAAAACAGGAGGAGCGCCTTGATGAGCTTCGCCGCCGCGAAGAAGAACAGCTCGCCGAAATACTCGCGGGCAAGTACGGCATCGAGTATGTCGACCTCACCAACAAATCGATCAACGCCGATGCTCTGCGTCTCATCCCCGAAGCGCGCGCACGGGAGCTCGAAATAGCGGCGTTCCAAAAGAACAACAAAAACATCTTCGTCGCCATGCGCGCCCCGGAGCGCACCGACTCGCTGCAGCAAATAGCCGAGGTCGAGCGCCTCGGCTACACGGTGCGGCGTCTGATCGCTTCGCGTGCGTCGCTTGAGCACGCATGGGATCGCTATCACGACATCTCCTACGCGACCGAGACCGAGGCCGGCGTCCTTACCCTCTCCACCGAGACCATCCAGCAAATGCTCCAAAAACTCAAGACAATGGAGGACGTGCGCGTAGAGATCAAGACGAGCTCCGACAGCAAAGACACACATCGCATCTCGCGCATCCTCGAGATCATTATGTCCGGCGCACTCTCACTCGGCGGGTCCGACGTACACCTTGAGCCACAAGAAGACGACGTGCGCATGCGCTACCGACTCGACGGCGTCTTGATGGACGTGGCTCGGTTCGACTTCGCGACCTACGCACTAGTGTCGAGCCGCCTCAAGCTCCTCTCGGGACTCAAGCTCAACATCAAAAATGCCGCGCAAGACGGCCGCTTCTCGATCGTGGTCAACGAAAAAGAGATCGAGATCCGCCTCTCGGTACTGCCCGGCGCCTATGCCGAGACCATCGTCATGCGTATCTTGGACCCGACGACGATCGGTCTGCCGCTTGAGGCGCTGGGCTTCGACAAATACCTCATGGCTATCTTCGATCATGAGATCGCGAAGCCCAACGGTATGATCCTCAACACCGGACCAACCGGCTCTGGTAAGACGACGACGCTCTACGCATTTTTGAGTAAGGTTAATGAGGCTGGCATCAAGATCGTCACGATTGAAGACCCGATCGAATACCACCTCAACGGCATCGTGCAGACGCAAGTGTCCAAGGATTATAGTTTTGCACAGGGTCTGCGCTCGACCCTCCGCCAAGACCCCGACATCATCATGGTCGGCGAGATCCGTGACGCCGAAGTGGCGTCGACCGCAGTCAATGCCTCACTCACCGGCCACCTTGTCTTCTCCACACTCCACACCAACGACGCTGCGGGCACCTTCCCCCGCCTCATGGACATGGGGGTATCGCCCGACATCCTCGGCGCCGCACTCACCGTGGCGATGGCACAGCGCCTCGTGCGCCGCCTGTGCAAATATTGTCATGAGGAAGTGCCGATCGAGGGTGCCAATAAAGAGCTCGTCGACAAGATTTTGAGCAATATCCCCCATGCGGACGAACTTCCTGAAAACAAAACACATATGTGGATCCCGAAAGGCTGTGAAAAATGTGGCGGCTTGGGCTACAAGGGCCGCATCTCGGTCGTCGAGGTGATCTTGATGGACAAACAGATCGAGGAGACCGTGCGCTCTGGCGCTTCTGATCGCGACATCTGGGCCGCCGCCAAGCATCAACAAATCCGCCGCATGGCGCAAGACGGCATCGTAAAAGTATTGCAAGGGATTACTTCGCTCGACGAGCTCGGGCGTATGGTCGATCTCAATGACGACACGCTGTTTATATAATGCGCAAAAACTGGCGCCCTGTAGAGGCGCCAGTTTGCGTCGGTAAGATACTTCACTATTGGACCTGCATCTGTCCCAGACTCACCAGAAGCGCGCGTGTACGTTGCCCCACACGCCCATAGCCGGTGGTTTCCGATGTACCGTTTGAGACAACTCCTCGCGACGCTTGGAACTGACGTACCGCTTCCTCGGTACCGGGACCAAAATAACCCGTCACCGAATCCTCAAGGAGGAGTTTTTGCGCGACAAGCGTCTTTTGGAGGCATGTCACTGCCGGTCCGTGAGTTCCCCGGGAAAGCATTCGATCAATCTTGCAAGAAGTATCGACCAGTGATGTGTCTGTTATCGAGACACCGAGGACCTGGCCGCTTGACGTGGCGGCTGCCGAAGGAGTGCATGGATCACTCGCGAACGTAATGTCATTGCCATAATTCATGCCGACTGCGTTTTGCGCATAGGCCGCAGCGTGATAGGTGGTTGCACATACGATATTCGGCACAGTGACGCTAAACGATCCCGGTCCGAACAGTCCCGATTCTGTGGTCGTCGCCATGTATTTTGTGGTTGTACCATACGCGAATCCTCGCACGGTCGACGTACTGCCCGAACTTGTGATTGATCCCTGGAGGATAATGCTCGTGCGCGGCGGCCAGAGCGCAGCGCCGGTGGAAATACCGAGCGCACCGTATTCGGCATTCGTTTTGCAATTTTCTTTCCTGGCAGTACCACTCAGGAAGATGAGGTCGACGATGCAGTTTCGGATGATACCGTTCTTACCCAAAGCCACATTTCCTTTTGGACCGAGCGCCGGGTTCACTGTACCTACCACACGAAGACCATTGATCACCGTGCTGGTGCCTTGCGAATTGACCCCCACCGGCGTATTGATAGTGCTCGGCGACTGCCAGTTTGGGCCTTCGATGTAGCCACCCTCAATTGTTACATTAGGATTCCAGTTATTAATCACGATCGCGCCGAGACCGTTGTTGCTGCTATTGATCGGACCCTGCACAATGAAGCGTGGATTGATGATCTTGCCGCCCGGACCGCTACGCTTGTCGCGATCTTGTACCGGAAGCGCGTTATCGAGATTCGTGTTGATGTTCATGATCCACCCCATAGCCGAGAAAGAACTGGTGGAAAATTGACTCATGGATTTGATGGTCGTCTCAGGATCTTGAAAGAGGAAGTTGCCCACAGAGTTCGCGTCAAAGACAGCGTTGATGCCTTTTGGCCTGATGAACTGCACATTAGTGCTTTTTGCCATCGCAAAGCCGGGGATGATCCATTGAGGGCTCGTGACCGTACAATCGACGCATCCACCACCAGTCGAATCACCCCACTCGAATTGCCATTGAATGTAGGTCTGGAACGGGTCTTTTACCGTACTGTCGACACGATACGCCCAGCAGGTATTGCAGTAGTTGGCGCCTACCGCCGCCCACCACACATTGTCTACCTTGATATCCTGCACTGTGAGATTACCCCCGGACATCATGATGCCAATAGGAAAGCCAAAGCCCTGCGTGATCACCGTTTCTGTGACAGCACCGGTGCTTGTATACGTCACCTCGAGCCCGGACGGGCCGTAGCCAAATGGAATGATGCTTGTCGCCCAATTAAGACCAAAACCATTGTCACCGAAGTTGCCGACGAGACGTAGGTCGCGCAGCATATTGTTTGAACCATTGAACCAGATTGATGCGGAGGACACGCCCTTGGGGCTGAATAACGTGGAGGTGGTTGATCCTTGGCCATAAAGCACGTTGTTCGTACGTTCGTTACCCGTGAGAATACTTCCGCCAACCGCATAGGATCCTGCGGGAATAGGCACTTTCATATTGAGGGGTGTAAAGGACCGCAAGTCGCCGGCCACTCCCCCAAACTTGTACCAAATATCCCTACCGACCAGGAAATTAAGAATTGGGGCGACATCAAGATATGCGCTCGCGCTCGTGACGGACACGACAGCCGGCTTGTCGAGAGTGAGTGTAGCGCCGCTGTTGCTCACCGCCGTGATACGCGCCTGTAGTGCACGCGGTACCGCTTTGGCGGGATAGTACTTTTTTGAATAATAGTCTTGCCCCCATGCGGGTGTCCCCGCCGTATACCACGTATACGCACTTCCCCACGAGGAGTTTGCGGATGCAAAACGATAGACGTCTCCGGTATCTTCACGCCAAGCATACAGGCCGTCGATCTGCGATGTATCTGCCTGCATGGCGGTGAGGTTGGGGTACGATTTTGCCGGCCAGGTGCCGCCTACTCCTTTGGTGCCGCGCATGCCCGCACCCGGCTCCTTGCCAATCTCGACGATCACAAAATCGCCGACGGCAAAAGATGTCGGGCCTGCGAGTGTGAGCGTATTGCTGCCTGCACTGATAGAACCGGTCGTTTGAATGGAGCGGAAGCCGAAGTCGCGCGGATCGTACACGCCAGCCGTAAGATCGCTCAAGATCGCCTTATCGGCAAAGTTGCGCACGGTCGTCGAGCGGAGCCCGTAGTTGGCTGGCGCCTTGAGGGCTACGCGTCCCGCTGCCATATGATGGAAATCCTTGATGCGCATGAATTCCACCCCATTGAACTTGGCATAGATTTCGAACCCTTCGACACCGAAAGTGAGGCGTTGGTTGTCGGTGCCGGTCTTACTAAAACCCGGAATCGTGCCGACGAGATTGCTGTTTAAATAGAGCGTGCGCGTAGCACCAGGGTAGTATGCAGTTTCGTTGGTACTCGTCGCAATACCGACCGCCAAATAACTATTATCATAGTCGATATTAAAGTAGATTGCCTTTCCTTCGGGAGTTAATCGCAGGAACACATATCCCTTGCGCATCCACGTCTCGACCTCCATATCGCGCGAGCAATACTTCGAGGCGAGAATGGACTGCGCCGTATTGGCGGACACGGCATATTTGGTCGATGAGGCTGTCCAAAAGGAGTTTGCGAGCACCGACCCGGCGGCATTGGTGAAGTCGGGCGAGAGCGTATTTGCCGCATACGCACCGAGAGGCAAGGCTGACACATTGAGCGAGTATTCCGCTTGGGGCGCAGCGGCGCCAGTCGCACAATCCACACCGGGCTGCAACGTAGCGGCCGAGGCGAGCTGCGGTATCATGCCCGCAAATATGAGAAGTAAAAGGGTTATTTGCAGTAACCGGGTGTGGATCGATAAAAAAAATCCGGCACGTAGATATGTATGCATATATATGATTCCTATTGATAGGTCGTCCTAGTGTATCATGTGCGCAGCCGACCCGTCTCTCACTATCAACAGCAAACTTGTTTGAGATAGGATGGTGGATCTCAGTGATGATACGCTTTGGGTAGAAGCGAAATAAAAAAGAGGACCCACACGGGTCCTCTTGCAATTTAGAAGGAGTATCGAAAAAAACTAGCTCCAAAACTACCGATAAACACCAAAACGGGTCCAATGCCCACTACCCAAGGATTCACTTTTTTCTGTCTGTAAGAAATCCCTGCGAGATAGGCACCCAACAATGCTGTCCCTAGCGAGATATAGAACATCCCTTCCTCCATCACACCATAAATATCACTTTGAGCGCACACACTTGGGTGATATCTTGTGGATAGTTGTTTTTTAAAACAGGTGCGCGATTCTCTCAACGACACTTTTGCATGAAAAGCTGCGCCATGACCTCAGGATAGGGGAAGTAAAATTCCGCGGGGCGGCATACTGCCGCCGTCCTGGGTGATGACACGATCGTTGAGAGAATCGCACACCTGTTTTTTCGTTTTTTGTGTTTTTAGTGAGCTAGGCAGTAGTTTATCATACCAAATAGAAAAGTCAATAGCTTTTCTCCTTTTTCTCTCTTATGGTTCCCTCCCCCCATACCCCACCCTCCAAGAGTCCACGGTCATTAGATCAAGCATTACGGCCCTCGATCTGGGGTGAGTACGTCGGCCAAACCACCATCAAAGAGAACCTCCGCATCCTCCTGCAAGCCGCCAAAGGCCGCTCCCAACAGTCTGAGCATATCCTCCTCTATGGTCCGCCGGGCCTCGGCAAGACCACGCTCGCCCACCTCATATCCAAAGAAGTCGGTGCGTCCCTCCGCTCCACATCAGGTCCCGCGATCGAGCGTGTCGGCGACCTCGCATCGATCCTCACCAATCTTTCACCCGGCGACGTACTCTTTATCGATGAGATCCACCGCCTCAATCGCATGATCGAGGAGGTCCTCTATCCCGCCATGGAGGCCGGGGTACTCGACATTGTGATCGGTAAGGGGCCGGCCGCACGCACTGTACAGCTTGAGCTGCCACCATTTACCCTCATTGCAGCGACCACGCGCATCTCACTCCTCTCCGCACCACTGCGCAGTCGATTCTCCGGCGGGACATTTCGCCTCGCCTACTACAGCGACAAAGAGATCGCCGAGATACTGCGCCGCAGTGCAAAGATCCTTGATATCGCCGTGGATGAAGAATCTTCAATGGAAATCGCGCGCCGCAGCCGTGCGACGCCGCGCACGGCGAATTATCTCCTCAAGCGCGCACGCGATTTTGCCGAGGTCTCGGGCGAGCCACTCAACATCAAGACGATCAAAAAGGCGCTCGCGCTCCTTGAGATCGACGAGATCGGACTCAATCAAACCGACCGCGATATCCTCAGTACGATCGCCGAGAAGTTTAACGGCGGTCCGGTCGGGCTCAAGACCATAGCGGCCGCGCTCTCCGAGGAGGAGGCCACGATCGAAGAGGTCAACGAACCCTACCTCATCCAAGCCGGACTTTTAGAAAGAACGCCGCGCGGCCGCATCGTCACCCCTAAGGGCTATGAGCATATCGGAGTGGAGCCACCACGCTCGCAAAAAACGTTAATCTAAAATCAAAAGCATTGTTTTGGATTTTTGAGACGTGGTGTAATTTTTACAGTTGCATTTCTCAACTAATCCCTATACCCTAGTGGCTAACTACTATCCCTATGTCCGGGCACAACAAATGGTCGCAGATAAAAAGGCAGAAGGGTGCGGCGGATGCCGCCAAGAGTAATGCTTTTGGCAAGCTCGCGCGCCGCATCATCGTCGAATCCAAGGCCGCCAAGGGTGACGTAAATGCGGTAGGTCTCCGCAGTGTCATCGAGAAGGCGCGTCAGATCAACATGCCTAAGGACAAGATCATGGCCGCCGTCGCCAAGGGCGTATCGACCGACTCAGGCACCTTGGAATCCGTCGTCTACGAATCCTATGGTCCGGGAGGTGCCGCGATCATCATCAGCGCACTCACTGATAATAGAAATCGCACTGCACAGGATGTAAAGCATATTCTGACAAAAAATGGCCTCGCACTCGCTGGCCTGGGATCTGCCGCGTGGGCATTCGCGCGCCTACCCGACGGCACTTATGACGCACAGACCACCGTCCCCCTCTCTGAGACCGACAACGAAGCGCTCATGAAAATAATGGACGAGCTCGACAATCATGATGATGTCGAGGAAGTGTACACCAATGCGGAGTAACAATCAGTCGACCACCACATGCATCCGGCGCAGCTCTTTGCGGAGTTCGCGGTGATCCGGCATCGTCTGTGCGACCAGATCCCAGAATTTTTTTGAATGGTTCATGTGCGCGAGGTGGCAGATCTCATGCACCACGACATAGTCGGCCAAATGTCGCGGGATGATCGCGATCTTGTAGTTGAAGCTGAGGTTCCCCGCCGCCGAACAACTCCCCCACCGTGACTTCTGCGCACGAATCGATATCCTTTTGTATGCCAGGCCGTAATGCCTTGCAAAATGCGCACAGCGGCTTTCTGCGAGCTCGAGCGCCTGCTTCTTGATCACTACCACATCCTTGTGTGGTATCCGCATCACCGTGCGCAACCGCGCCCGCGCCACATGCCGCGATATCCAGTCGGTGTGTTTGGTCACAAAACGATCGATCATGCCGACGGTCACAAACCGCGGCGTAGTGACCACTACTCCCCCATCCACCCCCACAGAGATCCGCATCCCCCGCGCACGAGTGCTTATTTTATGGGTGTATTCGATCATAGTGAACATTGTCGCCGATATACCACTCTACTTTAAGATTAAATAAAATATGGCTATAAATAAGGAAAATGCCCAGTACTCTACCTTAGAGATTACTTAAATTAAGCCCAGGGTGGGCCATATTTTGCAGATTTTCTAGCGTTTGGATCATCCCCTAATAACTTAATTTTTCCAGCTTTAATCGCTTCAGATATAATATTGGATGCAAAGACACTATCAGTTTTACTATCCGAGAGTTTGAATCTTTCTCTTAATGAAGCATTTGTCATGGTTTCATTTGAGACATGGCGAAGACATGCATGCTGAAAACATGCTCGAATTCTATCTTCCTTGCTCATTTCTCTAACATCTTGAGGAGCGAAAAGTATCACATTTAGGTATTTATCATTGACATCAAATTTAGGTGCGGGTAACTGAAACACTTCGATAGATTTAAAGACCTTATCAATCCCACTCCCACGCTCTTCGCAAACACCTATCCGCCGCAGAAAGGCTGCAAGTTGTTCATTACGAGATTGTGGCTTATGGTCAAGGAACCTATCCACCTCAATGAGCGGCCTACCGGGATTACTAATTTCAATTCGATCACTAAATATTTCGAAGGATGGTCCTGTACCACGCTCAGTAAGATCCTGATGAATAAGTGCGTTCGCGACGAGCTCGCGAATTGCTATTTCTGGATACATCTTTCTTTGGACACGCAGTGCTTTTTCAATCTCCTCATTAGAAGGAAGTTGGTCATTAATAAACTCAATAAGATTTTCAAACCCTACCGCGTACCCACGCTTACCTTCACGATCTTTTACTGTTTTCGTCCTATCCATCCCCTCATAAACAACAACTCTAGCGGCCTTTCTTTTTAGTGATGGAAATTGACTCAGGTCATTTGCAAATAAAATTGCCCCCAGATTTGTAACCGCATATCCAGTTCCGTCTTCTTGCTTAACAAAACCTTCTTTAATTAGAAAATCTAATATCCCACTTGGGTTTCCTGGTAATGACTGGTCTGTAAGTCTGAAATAACTTGGGTAATCGAGTAATTTTAAAACCTCATCCTCCGAGAGATTTGGGATGGCTTCAAGTTTTTCAAAAAAACGATTTCTTGCTTTATTCCAAATAATTGCTTCTTTTTCAGGAAATTCTTTTAGGTTACGCATATTACTACCTATTCGAATATAGGATTGGCTCTGAAATCGTAACGGCCGCTCTGTTGCCGCTGGTATTTTAAAAATAACCACAGGCATCCCATTGAAATCAAGTTCAAATATTTCAAAGTTAATGGACGGGTCGAGCATTTTTTGTAGCCAAAGCTCCATATCCTCACCCCCTATCTTTATTGATCTTGGTTTGAGTTTTGTACCAACTACTGTATGAGTGGAATCTTCTATTCCGTACACAACATATCCATATTCAACATCACACAAACACGCCGCGTTCGATATCGCAGAAATCAGTTCACCCAATGTCTTTTCACTCAGATTATTCTCTTTAAATTCGAGATATTCAGTCTCTTTTGGAAGACCTAGAACAAATTGGAGTAATTTTACTGGATCAAACATTAATTGACATTATCACAAGGTGTTTGCGTCCGCGAGACCTAACATTCCATACCCTGCTACAATTCCCCTATGAAAGTCCTTGGAATTGATCCTGGCTACGGCCGCTGCGGGGTGGCTATTGTGGAAAAGGTGGATGGTCGCGAGATATATCTCTATTCCGACTGTATCGAGACCTCCCCCAAAGATGAGTTTACCGACCGACTCGCGGCAGTCGCCGACGGATGCGCGCGACTCATGCGCGAGCACACCCCTGACCACGTGGCGATGGAGCGACTCTACTTCACAAACAACCAAAAGACCGCCATGAAGGTCGCTGAGGTGCGCGGTGCCCTACTCAATACTGCAGCACTCGCCAATATCCCCGTCTTTGAATACACCCCTGGACAGATCAAGAACGCATCAACAGGATATGGGGGCGCCGACAAAACGACAGTGGCACGAATGCTTAAAATATTGCTCAAAATAGACAAAGAAATCAAACATGATGATGAATACGATGCGATCGCCGTCGGAGTGACTCATTTAGCTCACTCACGAACAACGTAGATCGGAAGTCCGCGGAGAATTTTGGCAGCGAGGACTGGTGATAAAGACAAGTCAAATTTGTCCAACTCTTACTAGAGTTAAGTAATGCTACATTAGATACAAATCATTCACTACCGTGTCGGGCACAGGAGTGACCGACCTGTTTGAGCTCACCAGAGCGAGTTCCGCAGCAACAAAATTCTCCGCAGACTTCCGATCATACTCACAAGCCCCATTGCCCAAAACACCAAATCAGCGGTACAATATCCACACGTTATGCACAGATTACGACGATTTGTACCAGCTAAAAAAATGGCCCAAAATAACGCTTTTCAGTGGCTCAAGCTCGCGATCATAGGAAGTTTCGCGTTATTTCTCTTTTTCTTCGGCGTCATGCTTGTGTGGGCTGCTATCATGCCGATCCCCTCTATAGACAACTTCGAGGCGCGACAGGTCTCCGAATCGACAAAAATATACGATCGTACCGGTAATATCGTGCTCTACGATGTACACGGGTCGGTTCGCCGCACCTCGGTCCCTATAGAAGATATTTCTCCTTATATTCAAAAAGCGACTGTGTCGATCGAAGATTCCTCTTTTTACACCAACGCCGGATTTCGTCCCCTCTCGTTTGCGCGCGCCATGCTGGTGGACTTGTTCAGTGGATCATACGAGCAGGGCGGCTCGACGATCACTCAACAGGTCGTCAAGAATGCCCTTTTGTCCCAAAATAAAACCATTCTTCGCAAACTTCAAGAGATCATTCTTGCACTACGCCTCACGCGCACATACTCAAAAGAACAGATCCTCAGCGCCTACCTCAACGAATCCCCGTACGGCGGCACAATCTATGGAGTACAGGAGGCGACCCAATACTTCTTCGGTCTCGACGCAAAAGATGTCGATCTTGCACAGGCAGCATATATAGCCGCGATCCCGCAGGCACCCACTTATTATTCACCATACGGCAACAACCGCGCCGCACTCGACATACGTAAAAATCTTGTACTCCAAAGAATGAAGGTTTTAGGCTATATAACCGAAGAAGAATACCGGGCCGCCAAAGGTGAAAAGGTCGAATTCACGAGTGAAAAAGAAGCCGGAATCAAAGCGCCGCATTTTGTATTCTTTGTGAGAGAGTATCTTGAGAAAAAATACGGTGTCGATGCGGTAAACAACGACGGACTCCGTGTGATCACCACTCTTGATTATGATTTGCAACAAAAGGCCGAATCGGTCATACGATCATATGCACCTGCCATGCAAAACAACTTCAACGCCTCAAATATGGGCCTTGTGGCGATCGATCCGAAGACCGGACAGATCCTCACTATGGTCGGCTCCAAAGAGTACTTCAATGACAACATCGACGGCCAAGTAAATATTACTGTTGCCCATCGCCAACCAGGGTCATCGTTTAAACCATTTGTGTACGCGGCAGCCTTCGCAAAAGGATACACCCCAAACACTGTCGTATTCGACCTGCAAACACAATTCTCGACCGCGTGTAAAGTTGAAGATGTGACTAACGGTGAACCACCTTGTTATTCGCCACAAAACTACGATGGAAATTTCAAGGGGCCCATGAGTCTACGTAACGCACTCGCCCAATCGCAAAACATCCCCGCGATCAAAACCCTTTATCTTGTCGGGATACAAAACGCGATCGATACCGCCGAAGCTCTCGGCATCACGACTCTTGGCGACCCAAATCAATACGGACTCACTTTGGTGCTCGGCGGCGGCGAAGTGACCTTGCTTGATATGACGAGTGCATATGGTGTATTCGCCAACGATGGGGTGAAGAATCCACCTACAGGCATCCTTGAGGTACGGGACAATCGCGGACATGTGCTCGAAAAATACACAGCCAACTCGACACGTGTTCTTGATCCACAGGTCGCACGACAGATCAATGATGTCCTTTCCGATAATGTGGCGCGCACCCCCGAATTCGGCGTTGATAGTCCGTTGAATTTCCATCGTATGGACGTAGCCGATAAGACGGGAACAACCAACGACTCTCGCGACGCTTGGGTCATCGGCTACACACCGTCTATTGCGATCGGCGCATGGGCCGGCAACAACGATAATAGTCCTATGGTAAAAAAGATAGCGGCATTCATCGTAGCGCCACCATGGCATGATGTGATGGTGTATGCTGCCGAAAAGTATCCGAGTGATCGTTTTACCCCACCGGCCCCCGATCCAGACGAAGATTCCCTACCGCCTGTTTTGCGCGGTAATTGGAACACCGACCCCTCGCGAGGAGTACATGATATTTTATATTGGGTACAAAAAGACAACCCACACAATACACAAACCGGAAATCCTTACAGTGATTCTCAGTTTCCTTATTGGGATTATGCAGTACAACTCTGGGTCAGAGGTACTATAAGTACCTCCACCACAGACGCCACATCCACTGCCACATTCCCTATAAACACCCTTCCGGGAAATACCGATTCATCACACACAATCATTCCACAGTTCTAGACCAGGAGAGATTAGCGATTAAGCGGCATTACCAAATACGTGAATGTGGCATCCGACACGCCGCGCACCACCATCGGCCTACCGATACCACCAAACCCAAGCGTGATACTGTCCGACTCGATTGAAGAGAGACACTCTCCGAGATACCCGATGTGAAAATTAATATCTATATCTTCTCCCTGGATAGCGGCATCTATAGAATCGGACATTTCCCCCACATCATTACTGCGCGCTGTGGCGGAAAATATCTTACGCCCCGGATATACATGGAGTCCCACATGTTGGTCGTTGCCTGAAAATATACGCGCCTTTCGGAGCATTTCCGACAGGTCACTCTTGAGGAGTGTTGCTTCTGTGGTGAATTTTTTGGGAATAATCTCTTTGTAGTTGGGAAATGTCCCATCAACCACACGAGAAATAAATCGTGTACTATCAGACCGGACATCGAGGTCCGTCTCTTCGACGAGCACCTCGATATTTTCTGTATTGAGGCGCTCAAGTATATGCACGAGCTCGAGTGCATGCTTGAGTGGTATTAGTATGTCCCCTACCTCCTCCCTAGACCCACCAGGGATGGTTTTTTCCGCCAAACGAAATGAATCTGTGGCTGCGCACACAATAACTCCTTGTTTTATAGACACATACACACTCCCCAATTCCGGACGGATCATGGAAGGTGAGGCCGCATAGATAACAGCCTGAAGACCGCGTAAAAAACGGTCACGAAGTACCGTTACACCTTTCTTTTCACCAGTATCGCGAGAAAGTGTCGGAAATTCATCATGAGGGATCGCTTTTATAACCGTCTTGGTGCCGCGAGATTCAATAACAAGATTACCGTCGTCATTGGTCTTAAGAGTAACGGTATCACTATTTATAGAACGTAGTGTTTGTGAGAGCACTGAGGCCATGACAGCCACCCTGCCCTTCTCCTCGATCTCCGCCGGTACACGCACATCCACACCACTCTCCAGATTGGTCGCACGCACCACCACATTCTCTTGAGCATCGATCAGAATACAGGAGAGAATAGGGAGAGACTCCTTCTTCCCCGTGACTCTCTCAGAGAGAAGTACTGCCTGCACAATCGATTCTTTTCTTGTACTGATCTTCATAGAAAAATTTTTAAAAACTTACTAACTCTATTAGTGGTGTGGATAATGGGGAAAACTGAATTTTTTGTTGAAAAGAAAGGATTTATTCCATATGTCCGATTGTTGAAAACTTTGTGCGTAATGGTGATTTAATGTGGGTATAAGAAGTGTATGGGTAAGCACTTGTCTATATCCTCTACTCTCCGCACCTCTTTTCAACGTACTATTCATACACATATACACATGATTATCCACAATTTATACCTGAATAAGGGATCGAACATGCTCCACTTCGGCCTCAAGGGAGTTATTAGTCTTCATCTCTTCTTTTATCTTCTCACACGAATGAATCACGGTTGTATGATCCCGTCCCCCGAGTTTCTCCCCTATCGAAGGGTATGAGATGTTAAATTCTTCACGCAAAATATACATAATCACCTGTCGGGGCCGCACCACCTCCTTTTTTCGTGTCTTTTCATAGATGCTTTTCTCGGCAATATCATAATAGTGCGCGATACGCCGAACAACTTCCTCCACAGAAACACCCTTCGATGGTTTCGTGTTGTGTTTAATGAGGGCGCGCACATCCGCGTGAGAGATCACTTTTCCTTTCAGTTGGGATCGACAAACGATCATATTAAGAACACCTTCCAACTCTCTGATGTTGCCGCGAACATTTTCCGCTATGTAGGTAATAATATCCTCAGGGATCGAAAATCCATGCTGTTCTATCTTTGCTCGAATGATCGCAGTACGGGATTCTATGTCCGGTTCAGGGATCTCGGCGATCATACCGCCGGCAAAACGCCCCTTGAGACGATCTTCAAAACCGTTAAGTAAGGAGGGGTGCCTATCTGACGAGAAGACGATCTGTTTATTGTTGTCGCGAAGCGCATTAAAAAGGTGAAAAAGTTCCTCTTGGGTCTTTTCTGTGTTCGCAATGAATTGGACGTCATCCATAATCAATACATCGTATTGCCGATATTGGTCTTTAAAATTGTTCGCGTGGCCGGAACGCACCGCATTTATGTAGTCGATAGCAAAGCGCTCAGAAGTCACATAAAGGACTTTTTTGTTGGCGTGGGCTTTTTTGAAATAATTACCCACCGCTTGGATCAAATGGGTCTTTCCGTGGCCGGTCGATCCGTAAATAAAAAGCGGATTATAGCTAAGGCCGGGCCGGTCAAGGACAGCTTTGGCTGCTGCGTGAGCGAGTTGATTAAAGGGTCCCACAACGAAGGTCTCAAAGGTGTACCGTGGGTTGAGATTGTCTCGTTTATCGATGTAGAGGCTGTTGAGGTCCAGAGAGGCGTTGTCGGAGACTTGTGGACGGGGAGCCTTTCGGTCGGCAACGGGGGCGATGGATTTGTGGATGGTGTATTCAACCGTCCGAATGGTCGGATCAAGGCCGCGAAGCGCTTTGAGGATGAGTTTGTTGTGTTTGTCCATCAACCACTCTTTGACGATCTTGGAAGGGACGGCCACATGCACGACACCCCCCTCCCTGTTTGCGATGTCGGTGTTGCGGAACCAAGTGCGGAAACTCGTCTCAGAGGTGCCAAGCTCGATCTGTACGAGTGCGTTCTGCCAGAGTTCTCTGTTTGCCATCATAGGTGCACGCGACTAACGGCTTCATTATACGCTCGTATTCACACAGTAGAAGATAGACGTATTCTTCTCCACATGTTCACAAGGTGTGGATAAGGTGTGGATAGTGGTTAGGCCACCAAATGAATTCGTTATTTTTTGTTCTGCGGAACGCGGAGCGCCCTCACGGCCGCTCCGCGAGCCTGCGGGTTCGGTCCTCGAACAAAAAATAACGAATTCATTTGGTGGCCCTTGAGTTTTGGTGTGGAAAGGTTATAGTGGCGCGATGAAGCGAACATACCAGCCAAAAAAGCGCAAAAGAGCCAAAACACACGGATTTCTCGTCCGTAGTGCTACCAAGACCGGCGCCCGTGTCCTTATTCGCCGTCGCCGCAAGGGGCGCGCTGCACTTACTGTCTAACGGCCATCCAATGCCTACCAAATTTCGGCTCACACGTGCCGATTTTAAGCTGTTTTCAAGCCAAAAAACACGCCGTGTACGCGGAGTGTTTTTTACTCTTTCGATCTTTCCTCTTCCGGTGGACACTCCCCCGAAAGCCGCCTGCATCGTCTCCAAAAAAGTCTCTCGTAAGGCTGTGGATCGCAATCTCATCAAGCGTCGTTTTCGAGCGGTCTTGCAGGGTCTCATGCCGCAGGTCAAACAACCACTGGCGCTGGCTTTTTATACCAATTCATCGAGTACTAAAGCCACTTTTGAGCAATTATCAGAAGATGTGGCCCAGGTACTCAAGGTAAATGGTATTTTAAAATAACTTTTGATAAACACCTTTCCAGGCTACAATTCCCTTATGATATCGAGCACCTTCCATGCAGTGGTCTATAACCCTCTCTACAACGGGCTTATTTTTTTGGTCGACCATATCCCCAGCCATGATGTAGGTATCGCGATCGTCTTATTGACGATTTTGGTACGATTGGTCGTTTACCCTCTTTCAAAACGCGCTATCCAATCCCAGATCGCAATGAAAAAAGCCGTTCCTGCAGTGGAAGAGCTGAAGAAAAAATATAAAAAGAATTCCCCAGAACAGACCCAAGCTGTTTTTGCCTTCTATAAAGAGCACGATATACACCCTTTTGCCGGCCTTGGGCTTATGTTGGTCCAGTTACCCATTTTGATCGCCCTCTACTGGATATTTGCCATGGGTGGGCTCCCGCACCTCAATGAGGCCGTTTTGTATAGTTTTGTGCCGCGTCCGGAAACAGTCAATATGATGTTCTTGGGCGTCATAGATGTGGGCGCAAAACACAATATAGTGCTTGCCATACTCACGGTAGCGACCCAAATGATATATTCTCGCCTCTCTATGGGGCCGCGGGCAGGTAAAACAGCTGTAGAAGAGTCTCTTTCAAACGATATGGCTAAAAGCTTCGACCTCCAGGTGCGCTACATGCTCCCTCTTGTTATTGGTTTTGTGGTCTATGTGGTCGCCGCCGCCGCTCCGCTCTACTATGTGACGAGTAATCTTTTTATGATCGCGCAAGAATACTTGGCTGGGAGACGTTTTTATGATAAAAAGGCTCAATGAGTCTCAATGTCGTTGATATCGTCAAGAATCTGCTTAATGCCGCCGGTATTGATTACCGTGATGTCACTGAAACCGAACTTGCTGGACAGACGATCTATTCGATTGTGACGAAAGATTCCGGCGCATCTCTCATAGGATTTCACAGCGAGACGATCCACGCGATCGACTCTTTGGTAAAAAAGATTGCCGAAAAACAAGCTGGTTCACAGGAGGGCGCCACGCGCAACGAGCCCCTATTCCTGGTTGATGTCAATGACCACCGGACCAAACAGATCAAAGACCTTCAGTCGAAGGCTTTGATAATGGCCGAGCGGGCCCGTTCGTTCCAGTATGATGTCGAGTTGTCCCCTATGAGCGCCTATGAGCGCCTTATCGTACACACAACACTCGCCGAAGCCTCGAACATAAAGACCGAGTCACAAGGTGAGGGGCGCAATAGACGGGTTGTGATCAAATACGCCGCATAAGACAATATTACAACGATCAATCTTATGGTCCGGATGCTGGCCCAGCCTGCTCCAAATATCTACTAAAAGCTGCCTGATGCGCCGCCGCCGGTGGCGGTACCAGCTCATCCGCCGAGATTACGTAAAATACTCAGATTTAGGATCTCTGGATTTATTTGGTTCAAGATCAGCCAGATTGAAAGAAGAAGAAGGAGGCCGATCACAACATTACCGATGATCTCCTTCGCTTTTTTGATGTTTCCCCCCATGTCGCCCATCGTGTAAAGCCATCCTGCATAGACCAGTCGTCCGACCGCAAGTATGCCACCGAGCGAGATTGCAAAAAAGAACAGTCGGTTGAGAAATGCGCTGAGGTTCTGCGCAGAATAAAAGCCAGCAAACTTTGACGACTGCGATGGAAGATCGACAAGGGGTACGAAGTTTGACGTGCCGGCCGTTGTTTGTTGTGCGAAGGTCAGTGTGGCGGTCAAAATAAACAACCCAAAAATACTGAGTAAGAACAATCCAATACGAAGACAGTACTTTATTTTTATTACTGAACGCATAGATTATTGGGGTATATTAAGCATCCAAAGCGATTTGTCGGACGCGTTGATAAAGGCAATATAATTTCCACTCGGATCAATGGTGGGGCGTTCGACGTCGAGGTCGACGTTATTCGTCGTCTTCGGTGAATATATTTCTAGGGCAACACTGTTTTGGACGTCTACTTTCCACCATGAATCAGAAGTGTGAATAACTCCGCGGTACCACTGATCAAGGAATTTTCCTGTAGGAGGAGTCGTCGGAACAGCGCAGTAAGCGATGAGACTTTTACCTCCCAGCCACACGCATTTATCGGCGACCGTTTGAATATTGAGGGTGTTTGGGGTAGTGCTGGCAGCCCCTTGGGCAAAAAGTGAAAGTACGCCGTTTGCAGATGCTCCGTAAATGACCGCTTTTGAGGATGAGAGTGGCAGGAATGTGAGTCCTGGGACGTTGCCGACCAATAGTGTCATAGTGCCATCGTTACTCACACTATAGGCATAGCCCGGCATATCATCGGCAGGGTTTTCTGTGATAATAAGGCGTCCGTCCGAAAGCCATAGAGGTGTCCAGTGAGAAATGATCGAAATGAAGATCTTTTTTGGTTTCGATCCGTCCCAGAGGGCGGTGTATCCATCGACCCCTCCAATGTCATTGGGAATGGTATAAAAGATGGAGTGTGTCGTAGGGCTTGGGACCACAGAAGAGATATTTTTGGCGACATAAGAGCCTCTCAATGTGTTTTGTTCGGTAGAAGTACTTGTTTTTGATGTGGTGGCTCCCACGGTCGCCATAAATGTGGTGATCGACCCGGAATCATCGAGAGAGCGGGCGATCACGGCACCGTCGGAACTCACGAAGGCCTCATAAATCTTTGGTGTCAGGGTTTCCGTTAGGCGAACGACCGTCTTTGTTTTCGGATCGGCCCGAAAGACGTATCCGTTTGCGCGCTGTATATAATCTAGAGAAGTGGAAGTCGCATGTTTAACAAAATTCATGCCAGCGACGGGCGTCTTATCTACTTGCCATAGCGCAGATGTCGGCACTTCGGCCGTGCTGGTGGAGTTGCCGGCGACCTCTACGCGAATATTGTCCTGCGTACTTCCGCCCGTGAAAGGGTTTATCGAAGAATTAAGTCCTCGTGCCGCGTCGACTACAGCCTCTTTCGTTTGTGGTATATGCAAAAAGAAGTACCACCCAACGAATCCGCCAAGGATTATGACGATAACGACAGCGAGTAGATAGAGTAGGAAAAGTCGTGTGGCATGCATAAGAGATTAAAAATTAGAGAAAAAAGCGTTTGTTTGATCAAATACCTTGAATATAACGTCCCAACTTCCTTTTGCGTTCATTAAAAAATTACTCGCATGGTTGAGTGCAAGCGTGATAGCGGCTTCCCCATTGGATTTGTCGGCGTTGATAACGATCTCACTCGGATGGTTAGTGTCGGCAACGATAAGGTTTCCGTTTACCATCCAATGATAGCGCAGTTGTGGGTCGTTGGGATTTTTCACTTGAGTAAAATAAGGCACTGCGGCAAACGTCATTTCAGAATCTGGAATAGTGGTCGTTTGCCCCATGGCACGATGAAAGAGTATGCCGAAAAGTGGATGGTCTTCGTAAAGCATGAGAATAGGTTCGACAGACGAGATATTGGTAGATGCCGATCCAGTAAAAAGATTATCGGTCGATACGGCCTCGATAGAGACGTTGCTGGTCCCGAATAATACCGGTGCAGGAAGAACTGCCGTTTGCCTCCCTTTCCCTGAGACATTTCCGATGACCTGCCCATTCACCTTCCACGTATATATGATCGAATTTGGTGGTATGAATGATCCGTCGCTCCGTTTGAAATATACCAACGCTTGCGCTTGCATGTGAGTACCGGCGGAGGGCAGTGCTCTGCCCCGGTAGAAGGGCGGAATATACGAATCGGAATCGAGGAGCAGGTCGACGTGTGTCGGGATGATCGAGATCGAGCTCGCGGCCGTCGCGCCGTCCGGAGAGTCAACTTGTACATTCACGTCATCCTCTGATCCAAGAGTGCCAGTGGTAATGTCGAGACTCGCATACCCGACTCCTTTAGAAATAAGCTTGCCATTTTGAAACCAAGTAATAGTGCTGTTTTGGAGGTCGAGTAGTGATCCGCCGGTCACGGTAAGGTGCACGGTGTCTCCGGGCGATGGATTTTTTGGAATCATGATAATGGTCGCCACTGCCTCAGGGTTGGGACTAACGAAGATGGCTCCGGACTGCGCATACGCCATGGGCGCGGTGAGTAGAAGTGCCAACAAAAACAATGTGAAAAGAAAATGTTTTTGCACTATTGCCATACACAGTATTATACCTCGTCTGAAGACGTCCCCTCTCGTATACGCTCTTGTGCAATGATCTTGGCCACAAAAAGAGTCCATGTGGGGAGTGAATTCAATCCGGGGATATTTTCAATGACGAGTGTTCCGAGAAATCCAAGTGGGTAACGCGTCAGCAAGGGCAGTCCCAAATGAGAGAACCAGAAGCCAAAGAGAAAACAGGCAGATACGTCGACGACCACGCCGAGAGCAAAAGCCAGTACGATACCTATCCCGGGAATGAGGACGAGGAGGTCGACCAATGCCTGAACCCCATCCACAATGAGAGCGGACGCAAAGAGCAGAAAACCGCTCAATGTACTGATCCGTCTTTTCGTCATACCTCTCTCAAGGCACCACTGTTGATCGTGCTTGCGCCGACCCCTGCGGTGTCAGCGCCCGGAGTGGCGTGCTCTGCGACCACATTAGCAGCGGCCACTTCGGCTTCTGGGCCACCCTCGTTCACGGCGGCAAGCTGCTGCTTTGCTTTTTTGATGGCAAGGATCTGAGAAGGATCTGAGGTGATGATTTGGTCCTCGGTATATGAGGCGATCACCTTGAGTGCCACATGCTTGAGCCCTGCGAAGAAGATCCCTTCCCCTACGTCCGATTCGAGTAAGAGATATTTCTCTTCGTCAGAAAGTTTGAATGTGCTTTGCACGAGATCGACCGATGTCGGCGATTGGCGCAACAAGAGCTGGATCGACGAGTTAGTGATCATCGGGATGCCGTAGGGAGAGTTCAAGAAGTCGGAGACGTCCTGGGTGATGGTCGAGATACCGAGGTAGTATTTGCGCCCGCGCTTGGCGATCGAGAAGAGGAACGACGCGGTGTCTTCGGAACGCATCATCCACCACGCTTCGTCGATCACGAGAAGGCGCTTACGGAGTTCTTTGCGCACTGTGTTCCAGATGTGGTGGGTGATGATGTACATGGCGGCAGGCTTAAGGTCGTCTTCCATGTCTCGGACCGAGAAGACGACGAGTTTTTTGTTCATGTCGACATTGGTCGGACGATTCATGAATCCCGACCAAGTGCCCTTGGTGTATTTGGTGAGACGTTGTACGAGAGACTCGGATCCTTCCATGCCGGAGAGTACGAGCTCAAAGTCGGAGAGAAGTGGCGGTTCGACAGCGGCAAAATTGGCGTCGGCGCTGATGTCTTTGAGTGCATAGGTCTCGGTGATCGCTTTGTCGATGATCGCGTCCTCTTCAGGTGTGAGGCCGCCGAGCATGATACGAAAGAGTCCCACGAGCGCGATGGTGTTGTTGCGCAAGACGTCTGCGGGGTTCTCGTCTTCACGCGGGATTGGAATATCAAAAGGATTGATGTGGTGTTCGGAAGAGAGTGAGATGTTGAAATAGCGTCCACCGACCGTCTCGGCGAGGTATTCGTATTCGCGTTCCGGGTCGATCACGATCACTTCAGTGTCGAACATGAGGCTACGCAGGATCTCGAGCTTGGTCGTATAGGACTTACCAGCGCCGGATTTTGCGAAGGTGACCGAGTTGTAGTTTTCAAGGGAAAAACGGTCGAAGAGGATAAGGGAGGAGTTGTGGCGGTTGATCCCATAGAGGATGCCGCGATCCGACGTGAGGTCGAAAGAGATGAACGGGAATATCGAAGAAAGCGGGGCCGAGTTGAGCTTGGTATGGACATCGAGTAGATCGGTCCCGAGCGGAAGGACCGACCGGAAACCCTGCTCTTGTTGGAAGAGGGCGGGCCGGATGTAGACAAGGCGCGACTCGAGAATCGAACGAACCTCCGTCTCCGCCTTGTCGATCTCTTCACGGGTATTGCCGTAGATCGTGAGATAGAGGCCGACGTCGAATATGCGCTCCTGTGCCTGTTGGAGGCTATCACGCAACTGCTCGAGGTCGGCATAGGCGGTGTCGAGCATCGGATCGCGCACCATCCCCTTCTCTTCGCGGGTAGAGATCTGGCTTTGGACCTCAGCGACCTTTTTTTGAAACTTTCGGAGCATTTCGTTGGTGTCCATCGGGTGGATGAAGATCGAGATGTCGATGACTTTGTCCATGTTGATGATCGGTGCGAACCATCCCGTAGTGAGGAAGCGTGGGTATGATATGACGAAAAATGTGCGGGCGATCTTCTCGCCAAGGTCGAGTTCGCGCGAATTGATCTGCAGCGCATGCGGCGCGATCACATCCTGCATGTCGAGGACGCCTGACTGATAGATCTCCGCCGGCAAGACCGGTATGATACTTGGACTCTCGAGCCCTTTTTTTGTTTTTAGAAAATCTAGTAGCGCCATAGTTATTGTTCGGTAGGTATCGGCATCGGCTTACCCTCTTCGCCAGGATTGAACATTTTATACAAAAGCTCGATCGCTTCCTCGGTCCCTAATTGTACGGTACGTACCCCGGTGCGCACGAGTCCCTGCTGTACGATCGAAATACGTTGTTCGAGCTGCGATACATGCTCTTCGAAAGATGTTTCTACGGTGCCACCACCCTTTTTGCCGCCAAAGGATGGGAGATAGGAAGTGGGTCCTGTGGATTTTTTTATGAGTGTCGGCGAATACGGCACCACAACGAAGAAGTTTTTAGTCATGATGTTGGCGGCTTCAGTGAAGCTTTTGATAAACTCGATGTATTCGCGGATCTGAATGCGCATAAGGTCGTCGAGCTGTTGCTTGTACTGTGCTTCCAGGGTCGCGATGTAGGGACGGATATCGAGCATGCGGGACTGGACGAATATTTGACAGGAAAAGTCGAGAGAATTGAGGAAGTTTTGAAACTGAACGATAAATGCGGTCTGCTCGTCTTCGGATTTGAGGGCAAAATTGATTGATGAGGCGAGCAGGATAGCACGTAGTTCACCGCTTTTAAGGACAATGATGCCGTCGCGCACCTCAGACACCGGGACGAACTCCTGGGTCGAGCGAGCTGATGTGCGTGTCGAAGAGGATTCCATATGGGCAAGATCAATGTTGTGCTACGGCATCGCGGGCCGTGCGAACGGGAGCAAGCGCGTCTGTCGTCGGGTGCGGGCGTTCGGAATCCGTCGTGGTGCCGCTTGCGATACGCTCTTTAATGTCGAGACTCCATGCGAGTTCATGCAGTTTACTGTCGGAAAGTTTAGGGACGTATAATCCATTTTTAGTCGCTGCTGCGGCTTGTGCTTTTTCTCGGGTGACCAACGGCTTTTGAGTATTGTTCCAGAGGTACAGTTTTGAGTGAATGATGTAGTAAAAACCACTCTCCAGGGACAATATAAAAGGTCGCCCGTTCATATGTACGAATGCGAGCGATACGGTAAGAGCCACGACAGCAATGATCAGCGGAATAGCAATAAATACAGGAAGCACCCTCCAAAAGAGATAGCTTGCGCCCGCTCCGCCCACAAGATAGATGAATTGTTTGAATGTGAGAGGGCCAAAGATCTTATCCTCGACCTCGATGAATTGAGGCACTTGAAACTGCATGCATCCAGTATAGCATCGCGTCGCGGAGCCATATCGGATATTCCCACTCTAACTCACTTGTTCGCGATACGGATCTCCCTCGATCGTCTTTCTCTCGTGGCTGGGCACCTGAGATTTGTAGCTGGTGGAAACATCCGCTCGAACTGCTTTTTCCTGAGTCGGAGCTGGTGCCAGGGCCGCGGTTGTTGGTGTTTCTGTTGTATTTGGAGCGGGTGTCGAGGTCGTGGATTCCGTGAGTGCCTGCTCCCGGATCGCGTCGATGTTTTTTGTTTCGATCGCCTGTGCCTCAGGGTGATCGAGTTGGCGCTCAAGCTCTTCGCGAATCGGCTGGAAGATGTATTGTGCGATATCGTTGGCGAGCGCGGCAGCGACCTCATCGGAGACCCCCACCTCTTTAATGATGTTTTGTTTGAGTTCCGAGGTCTTGGCGAGGCCGAGCAGGGTCAGCATGACCTCGTTCTCGAGCAGATCCCACTGGTCGAGATGGAGTTGTTGGTGTTGGGCAAGGTCGCGCAAGTGTTTTTCTACATCAGTGGACGTGATCGCATTTTGTACCGACAGCGGAAGCTTTGCAAAACGTTCCGCCATCACTGCTTCAAAATTTACTTTTTGGTCCATAGATCTATTGTTGGATTGGTGGGGTGTTTTTTCCTCCCTGGAGAATTTGTTTCACCGTTCGGTCTCGGTTCTCTCGAATTTCTTTTAATAGTGCGTCGGTATTCAGGGGCTCTTGATGAAGCGGGATCCCCGGTGTCGACTGTGCGACGTTTACTTGCGAGTAGGGTTGGGCGGCAAATCTAGCCGATCCTCCTAGGTTCGCTGGAGTCATTTGAGTAGATTGTAATGTCGTGGAGGTATTTGGTGAGGAGAAGCCGAAATCTTTCATTTTTTGTTGAGCCGTTAGAGTTGCAAAGCGTTCCGTATCCCGTTGGGCGACTTCTTGTGCTCCCGCGATCCTTTGCCCCTGTGCCGAAGTTCTTAATCGAACCTCTGATTCAGTGTGTGAGGCTACGGCTCCTCTCTTTACTTCCTCATTTTCACTCTTGGTCGCTTCGATTTGTTGCGATCCGATTTCGGCGGTTTCTTTACCGACATCTCTAACAGTCTTCTCTAGGCCAATAAGCGTCTCTCTGTTGCCTCCCGCCGCCGTTTCTATTTGTGAGCCCACATGTTCCAATTTTCCGCCAAGTTTTTCAGTCTGTGTGTCCACTGCTTCCTTCATAGCCGTGCGTTGCGCACCCATCTCTTCTTTCAGTGCAGTAACAAGCTCCCTGTCTTTACTGGTTCCGGCTGCGGCGCCTGCGGCACCGACCGCTTCTTTGATCTCCGCAGCTACTGCTTTGTGGTCTTCTTGAGTCGCCGTTGCAGCTTCTTTTGCGGCTTCAACTGTAGCTGCCCGTTCTTTATTTATAGTGTCAGCAATACCACTATCGCCGGATGTTGGTGCATGTAAGGCACCGGCACCTGGAGGCGTAGGAACAGGTTTGGGTGCCGGGGCAGGCTTAGACGACGAGCCGGACGGAGGAAGCGGTACCGACCCACCGCGTGGAGGAAGTGTTGTGGTTGGTCCGGCAGGCGGCTTAGGAGGTGTCGCATTGCCTGTATTTTGAGTCTTCGGAGCGGTCTGTTTATCCTTGGAGCCGGCCAAAGCTGCTTTGATTGCTTTGGCAGCGCTTTGACTAGCGACTTGTTGTGCGGCAGCGGCCCCAGGTAGAGCACTGCGAGACGGGAAGATTTCTTTGCGGCCCAACCCGGTGCCGGATATTTGGCGTCCAATGACGGCTCCGGGGGCACCTCCGCCGCCGCGGCTGCCGAGGGCGAGCGCAGCCGCTCCGGCAGCCCCCCCATAGAGTGCACCTTTACCGAGGAGTGCCATTTTACTGTCAGACTTGACTCTATCACCAGCGGCAGACAGGCGCCTGCTCGCGCGCAAACCAGCTTGCTGGCCGAGGAAGCCAGCTAGCCGTGTCCCTCCGGCGACCGTCATCGCGCCCGGTATGGATGCCCAATTGAGTCCGCCAACACTCATCGAGAAGCTACTTGCAATCTTGAAGGTGGCAAAAAGCAGACCGACGATGAGTAGGTATGAGAACAATGCACCCAAATTCGATGCGTCATGGGGATGGTTTGCAAGATCCCCCAATGTCCCCTGAGTTTGCAGGCTTTGGGAGACGCGCAGCGTGGCCCACAAAAAGAGAATGATGACAGGGGCAAGCACTGCACTTTGAATAAGGGAACGCCACCACGCCTCCCAATGATTCAAGGGAGAATTACTCGGTACAAGATATGTAGCAAAAGCGAGCGCGGCGGTCACCATAAGAAAGATGAGAAGAATGGCACGGGATATCAGAAGGAACGATCCATAAAAAAGCACCGCAGCGACCGCCGAGATAAGGATGAACATCACCAGTGCGTACAAGAGCATGAACCAGTTTCCCGATACCTGTCCGACCTGGTCGATGCTTTTGGCGGAGTCGCTGAAGGAGGTTGCTTTGGTGACGCGGAGAAAACGGTCGCCTATTCCCTCTGGCGTGTTTGCGCCGCCGCCGGCTCCGGCGACGAGGCTGCCGCCGATGCTCGCGGTATAAAACTGCGCCGCGGTGTAGTTCGAGAAATCGATGATGATTTTGGTGAAAAGCAGGCTGAAGTTGATCAAAATGGCTACAATGAGGACGTTTGCGATGAGTTTCTTTTGTCCGAATGTCGGAGAGCCAAGAATGATGTTGATAGCGATAAAAGTAAAGAATCCGATGATCAGTATGTTGGCAAGATCGCGAAAAGCGCTCCATGCCACATTGATCGCTTGGATCACTCCCGTGTTGAGTAACCCATTCGTATCTCCAAAGTGGATGATCGTGCGCGTGACCAATGTATCGAACAAGCCGCTCGCCACCTGCATGGCAACAATGGCCAACTGGATGATAAGAGCAGCGAGAGATGCAAACACCGGGCGGAGCAAAGAGCCGAAGACGTTCGTGTTGTTATTCCACGCCATAAACTCTTTGTAGCAGGCGGAGGGAGTGGTAAGAACACTTACACAAGGGTCTGCTGTGCTTCCGGTCGCAGCTTGCGCGACGCTCGGTGTCAGGTCACCCGATAGAGGTGAAAACATAAAAGGTGTAAGTACGAGCACGAGCACGAAACTAAAACAAAGGATGTATTTGGCAGTGCGACGATCAAGTGTGTCTTTTAACATACGGTAATTAGCGCCAGCGCTGGTCCCAGAGGGACAGGGTTTGTTGATTTTGGTAGTTGCACCACCCGGCGCCGGGATAGATGCTGCTGTCCCACGGTATGGTCGATCCCCCTTGACTGTCAGTGCCGGCCCATACATTGATCGTGTTGGTGACGAGATTGCCGGTGGCGGCGATCACGGTCTGCTGTTGGGACTGTGCGGAGGTGACGTCTGTTTGTGTGTGAAAAGCGCCTTGGCTTGAGAGTTGTGAGTATTGTGCAAGTACGGTGGCTTGCGCGCCGGGGTTGTTGCTGACGGTTGTGATGAACTGCGTGAGTTGTGTGATTGCTGCATCAGATTTATTCAGATTTGTGACTGTGCTGGACGCGAGCGGAGAGATGTTATTGGTGATCACCGCCTGTGAAAACGCCGTCGAGGTCGCTATGTGGGTAAGATTGGCACCTGAAGTGCCGGTGCACGATGAACTATCGGCAGAAATCGTCCCGGCAGCGCATACATTTTGGATCGTTGATGTCCAGCATTGTCTTTCGACCGCGCGCAGCTGCGCGATAGTCTGTGTGAGGTTGGCCGCAATCGCGGAGACCGCTTGGTTGTAGGCACGCTCGACCGCGAGCGCGGCAGAGAGAAGTTGGAGAGCTGCGTTTCCGGTTACTTGCGTGAGCTGGCCGCCTGATTGCGACGTGACCTGGTCGAGGAAGGAGGCGCCTGTTCCGCCGGTGGTTGGTTGCGTCAAGCCGCTCACCCCTTGAGTGCTTGATAATACCTGAGTCCCTACATTGGCGAACAGTTGATTGACCATCTCGTTCACGTTGTTGGCGGATTCTTGTTGCCTAAAGCCGGAGGTGAGCAATTGCTCTTGCAGGGTCCGGACGATCGATCCAGGTGCAGTGATCACGGTTTCGTCCGTAACGACATAGTTGCCGTTGGGGTCGAGCTGGATCTTGGGGTACACGCCTTGTCCCCAGTTGAGATAGGCATCATAAGTTTCCACATTTGCTTGTACGCGAGCTCGGGCGTCTTCGTAGGTGTATTCTGTCGCCATATAGGGGTTGCACCGAGGATCTCGAAGTGCATCAAGGGCGTCCTGTACGGATCCTTGGGGCGAGCCGCTGAGCGCCGCTTGCAGACCGGTATAAGGACACACGAAGTCGTTGGAACGGCGAGTCGCTCTGAAGTATCCTTGCCCAATGGCATTCTTGGTTGTGTCGCGAAACAAGGGATCGACCGTATCGTAGGTCCCATTATTTAGGATGTGAAGGAATTCTGGATCACTCGCCAAGTAGAGGCGTTCTTTGTCACGTGTTTGTACGATGAGCGGCCCACCATTCTTTCCGGTATTGAATGCTCTTGTACCGTTGTTTACAGTTGTCGAGGTTTCCGCTACGCGCTGAGCGTCGATGATTGGGCGCAAGACGCACTCTTTGTAGACTAAAATACCAGTGTTGTGGATGATATCGCTGGTGTTGAGAATCACCGCCTGGTCCGCTACCGGGACATAGGTGCCGCTTGCGACCCGAGTGCCGACGGCGACCGGCTGTTGGCCGTTTTGAGAGCAGTCGGTAATGCGCGTCACGGTGGCGGCTTGTGCAGATACGAGCGATACAGAGGACATGAGCAGCGCAAGTCCGAGTATAGGTGCGAAGAATATGTTGGTTCGGGCGGTGGTCATGGTTTTTTACTTGCGTAGTATGTGTCGAGTGCGGCAAAGGATGTGGTCATACTGTCTTCGGCTTTGTTGTATGAACTGAGGAGTGCGAGCGATGTGATGGGGTCGTGGATGTTATCTGCGATCAAGGTAAGTGTTGAGGAAAATTCCTGCAGAGCGTTGAGTACTCCGACGTGGATCGATACTGCGTCTGTGGGGACAACGACCTTGGCAGTGAGTGTCGCCGCATCGCGGTAATTTTGTGCCGCGGTCTTTAGTTGAGAAAGGTACTTTTCGTCATGCGTCTGCATGTAATCATTATAAAGGTCCAGTTCGTAAGCCGTATTCTTACTGAATGGTGCAAAAGATTTCTGTAGGTCAGTGCGATATGCCCGCATGCGCCGGTAGGAGGTGTCGGGATCGGTTTGGACAGAGGCTTCGTCATACATGGTGTATGGCACATGTGCCTGGACGGTCGGCGCGATACTTGCAGCGATCTGAGCGCCAAGCTCCGGCGTATACGAACCGCTCTGTTCCAAGAATGAATAATAGGTCATAAGTCGACTCATTGTATTGGGGCCGATCTGAGAGATCTCTTCGGGAGTTGAGGACGTGGCGTTCGGCGACATATTCATCCCCAAGGCTTCAGCAAGACTTCGCGCAGGCGAGTCTCCTGTCGTATGAGTGGTGGCAGATCTTGCTACAGCAAATAGATCGACGTCCTTCTGGGTCGATATCTGATGGAATCTCCAACCCGCTACGGTCGCCACCACGATCACGGAAAGAATCGCACTGACAACGAGTCGCCAAGAGTCACGGGGCGGCGCTAAAGATGTCTCTGATGGCGTGGTCGAAATGACCGAATCCGTGTGAGAGAGTTCCGTTTCCACAGGATAAGTATACCTCGCAAAAGAAAAAAATCGGTGTTCCGATGTGTATAGATATGCAGCGTATTATTGATATGCGCGCGGCAGCGAACATCTCCCCTACTGGGTAAACATGAACAAACTGCCTGGTTCGTCAGGACCGAACACAACGCCGTTTTCGGAGAACTTGAAGACGAGAGCAACATAGTTTTTTGTGTATGTTTCGACCGCATCGTCGTAAGTGTTGATCATTTGCACAACCTCGTCATCGTTTTGTGTCGAAGTTTGAGCCGAAAGTTTCTCTCCCATATCGATGTAGCTATCAGCAAGTGCGGTATGGATAGAAAGGAGGGATGGTGGTACTGAAGCGATCGTCTTCATGTTAATGCCGATATTTTTTAGATCTGTACCCAGTTGCTTGAGGGCGATCGTACTCGCCGCGTTCCCGTGCGTGTCGAAAAAGTTCTGCACTTCCTTTGAATCGTTGGGGTGAAGACGGTCGTAAGCTTGGATAAAAGAGCCGACCGTGTTGCCATACACGTACAAGGCCTGTTGGATGTCGTTACGTGCGGAAACAGTGTCTTTTTGTGTGCTGATAAGCTGAGATGGGACGGTCGAGTAAGTTTCTTGTGTGTTTGAGAGGGGTGCTGTGGTGACAGACGGCCGTTGGGGAACTGTCGATCCGGCGAGCTGCTGCATAAATGCGTTAAAATCGAACTTCGTGTCGCTCTTGATGATCGTTGCGGCGGTATTTCCGGGAGAAGTCACCGGAGCAGGGGCGGTGTCATAACTCCAAGAAGAGAGGTCCTGTGTGCTCGGAATGTTTGTGGGAGTTGCTTGTGTGGTGGGTACAGAGGGTGCGGACGAGGGTGCCGTCTGAGACGTGTAGGGACTATAGGAAGAAAAAGCGATTGGTGTACCCCATTCGTTCATGTTGTTCATGACGGGTACGGGGAGATGTGTTTCCACCACCGCGGCGATAATGAGAAGTGATCCGAGACCGAGCAAAGCAAGGAGGTAGGGGTGTTTTGTCTGATCCATGCGAATAACTATACCAGTTATAAAAGAGGTCTTATCCCCCCACGGGGGATATCTTAGTGCGAGGTGTCTTACTGGTGATACGATAAAGATATGATGAGAGTAGTGACCTTTTTTGAAAGCAATATCCTGCAGGTGATCGGGGGCCTCTTTTTATTCACCGTCTTCGCCTTCCCCCTCTTTTCCTATGCATATCCGTTTGGCGGATCAGCATCCGAAGTGCATCGCTGCTACAACCGCACAATCTATGTGGTGTTGGGTCCGCCGCGCGGAGGTATCTTTGTGTGGACATCCTCGACGCACTCATATGCGTTCGGCCCTCCGTCGCACGCGGGTCAGTGGCTCCTCGGTCTCGCAGGAGCGCCATATATTTGTCTTTATACTATTGTGCCGATTGATGTGCGCGCCGCCGACACGATAATAATGCACGGATCGTCACAATAAGTGACGTGTGAGTGCTCCCCATTTCTCTAGGGGCACATCCTCTGCGCGAACCTTTTCGCTGATGTTGAGTTGTGTAAACGCTGCTTGTACTTTTTCTTTTTCAAAGACGACCGTGAGATTATTGGCGAGGTATTTTCTTTTGGATGCGAATCCCGCATGCACGACCTTGAAAAAATCCTCCTCGTGTATATCCGAGAAGAATTTTTTCGATATATCATCGATGGCAAGGATCGCCGAGTCGACCGACGGCGGCGGCGAGAAGTTCCCCTTCCCTACCTTGGCGACGATCCGCGGTACTCCGTATGCTTTGACCGAGAGCGAGAGAATGCTTTCTTTTTTATTTGTCGCCACGATTCGCTGCGCGACTTCTTTTTGGATGAGGATCGCCATGGTGCGCGGCTGAGCGGTGCTCGAAAGGAATTGGCGGATGATCTCGCCGGTGATGTAGTATGGGATGTTTGCCGCGACCACATACGGGCCCGGGAAGGTCAGACCTCCTAAGGAGGTCTGACCTTCCCGGGCTTTTGGTGAGAAGTTGCGAATGTCGCCGTCAATGATCTTGAGCGCGCCGTCCGCGATCTCCATAGGAAACTTCTCGTGCAGCTTTTCGATCAATGCCGAATCTTTCTCGATCGCGATCACGCGGCGCGAGAGTTTGAGGAGCTCTCCCGTGAGGGCTCCCTTGCCCGGGCCGACTTCGATGACCAGATCGTCGGTGATGTGGGCGGCGGTCGCCAAGGCGACCGCCGCCCAGTGCGCCGTGAGGAAATGTTGTCCGAGTCGAGCTCCATGTTTTTTCATATCTATTCGTACAGCTCCGTATGTGTGCCGATCATAATGAAATGCGCAAGGTCGTCATCGACCAGATCATAGATCACACGATAGTCGCCGGTGATATTAATACTCCAAAAACCTACATATTCACCTTGAAGCGGATGATTGTTGAGGATTTTTTCAAACGGATTGGTAAGAAAAATATCGCGACGTTTTTTGTAGGCATCCTGAACGGTACGTGGCAATTTCCTGAGCTTTTTCTCGAGTGTCTTATGTAGGACGATCCTCATATCCCCAAATATTCATCCATATCCGTACCCGAATCGAATACAGGCGAAGTGTTTTTACCACTATCAAAATCACTACGGGCCTTGAATAGTGCATGTCCCACAGCGGCGCGTGGACGAAGTGGTTCACGGATCTCAAGTCGTTGTTCGCGTACGAACGTACGTAAATGGGCTCCGATGACGAGCGAGAGGGGGATCCCCATGCGCTTGGCGAGTCCCTGCGCCTTTATCTTGATATCGCGGTCGATCTTTACATTTAAAACGGTCTTAGTCATAACCAAAGTATACACGATGGTTTGGTAATGTGCAACGAGTAGTTTCCTATTAATATTTTACATAAATCATCTCAAACACCTCTCGCAATGTCTTTGCGACCTGAGGATTCTCAATGATAGTAGCCTGTAATTCCTTAAACATGACAATGCGCACAAAATCATCAGTGATATCTATTGATGTTTGTGAAGTGTACGCCCCTTTTGGAAGAATCTTTGGCAAGAAACCATAGCCAAGAAGCTGGACGAATTCTCGGTGATCACCTTTTAATCATCAAGGAAACTCCTGCGGAGCTTGGGATCGTTCGTGTTACGTACGATGGGTTCGTCCTCGATCCGTTCGTGGCGCTCAACACTGCACGGTATCCTGTTGCGGGGAAAACCAGACAGGTCGCGTAACATGTTCTTTGCTCCGGTCTCGACACACTTCAGGCCCCGCATAATCATGCGGGACCTCTTTTTATGAAATGATACGTTCAAATCCTCCACTCGTGTCGCCATCCCGCGAGGTGCTGACCATGAGGCGGGAGTCAATGTTGTTGAGGAATTCTGATGAAAGGGCTCGCTCGCGGGAGCCGTATTTTATGCGCTCACTGATAAACCCATATTATTCAAAAATATCGGTATGTGATCCGGTGCGATAGAGGACCACTTCCCTATCTGTGACGGCGTATACAAGCAACCAATCGTTGCCGACATGACATTCCCAATATCTTGCCCACTCGCCGTGCAGTTTATGAGGGCGAAATGAGATGGGTAATCGGCCATCGTTCTGTAGTATTTCAATAATACGAAAGAGTGGGTCGAGTCGAACGCCACGATCATCAAGTCGTTTTACGTCTTTCTCAAAAGCGCGTGTCGGCAAGCGCCTACGCATACTTCTTCTTTTCGCGCGTTCGCCAGTTTTTGCCTAGAATGTCTTTGAACATTTCCTCGGTCGAAGTATAGCTTTTGAGTTTGTTCACATCTTCTCGAAACGCCGCGATAGTTGCTTTATTCGGCACTTTCGCCTCAAACGGCAGTCCTTTCTGCAGGACGACTTGTCGGAGGAACATACGAAATGCATCGGTCGTCGAGATGCCGATTTTATCTAGAACGTGTTCGGCATCCCGCTTAAGCTGGGGCGTCACCCGCGCCTGCACAATCTGTGTTTTTGCCGTTGTTTTACCCATGCCACCATTGTACGTCAAATGACGCACAATGCAAGTCCTTCTTGCATGACCATATCAATCGATCACGCGCTCAAATCCCGCGCCCAAGTCTCCGTCGCGCGAGGAGTGGACGATGAGGCGCTTGTCGATGTCGTGGATGAATTCGGACGCAAGCGCTCGCTCGCGCGAACCGTATTTCATGCGCTCGCCGGCGTAGCTGAGGAAGAGTCGCTTGCGTGCGCGGGTCACCGCCACATAAAAGAGGCGACGTTCTTCTTCGGGGTCGCGGGTGTCCTCGCGCAGCGAGGGAAAGAGTCCTTGCTCGAGGCCGGTGATGAATACCGCGTCGAATTCAAGCCCTTTTGATGCGTGAATGGTCATGAGAGACACTGCCTGCTGGACCTCGGTGAGCTCATCCTGGTCGCTCTGCAGAGCCGCTTCTTCGAGTAGGCGCTCAATGCCTTCGGGCGGCGAGACGTCGTCGTAGCGCACCGAGAGGTTGACGAGTTCGCGGATGTTTTCGAGACGTTCATACCCCTCTTCTTTGTCGTCCTTGTACATCTGCTCCATGCCCGAGGCCTCGACGCAGTAGCGCACTGCTTCGGAGGTGGGCAGGGTGTCGATCGCGTGGCGGATCTTTTGGATCGTATCGAGAAATGTCTGTACTTTGATGCGTGCCGATCCGGTGAGCGAGTGTAGGGCGAGATGACTCCATATGCCAGGTTCCGCATCGACCGGCATATCTGAAGTATCGAATAGTTTGTCGAGCGTGACCTTGCCGATGCCGCGCGCAGGCACACCGACGATGCGTGCGAGGTCGACCTTGCTGCGCGGATTGAGCGCGGCACGCAGATACGAGAGCGTGTCTTTGACCTCTTTGCGCTCGAAGAATTTGGTGCCGAGTACGCGATACGGCACCGAAAATGCGAGTAGTGCTTCTTCGAGTGCGCGCGACTGGAAGTTTTCGCGGTAGAGGATGGCTATCTCGGCAGGATTGATCCCCTCTTCCATCAGTGTGACTGCGGTCTGTGCGACGAACCATGATTCGTCGATCTCATTGCGCGCGCCGTATGCCATGAGCGGTTCGCCGGTGTCGTTGTCGGTGAAAAGATTTTTCTCCTTGCGGCGTTTATTCTTGGCGATGACAGAATTGGCAGCGGTGAGGATGGTACGTGTCGAGCGGTAATTTTGTTCGAGGAGGATCACCTTGGTGCCGGGAAAGGTCTTTTCAAAGTTCATCAAGTGCTCAATATCAGCGCCACGCCACGAGTAGATATTTTGGTCGGTGTCGCCGACGACGCAGAGATTGCACCGCTCGCCTGCGAGTAGTCGTGCGATCTCGTATTGCGCGGCGTTCGTATCCTGATATTCATCTATCGTGATGTACTTCCAGCGGCCGCGCAAAAGCTCAAGCACGCGTGGCGAGTTTTGCAGGAGCTGCAATGTTCGACCGAGGAGGTCGTCAAAGTCGAGCGCGCCTTCTTCGTGCAACGCCTTGTCGTAGATGCGCCACACTTGCGCGACGGTCTGCTCCTTAAACGAACTCGCTTTCTTTTCTTCATATCGTGCCACGGTCATGCCGTCACCTTTTTCGCGCGAGATGATCGAGAGGATTTGTCGTGGGGGAATGTTTTCGATGTCGAGCTTCTCGAGTGCCTTTTTGACCACGCGCATGCTGTCGTCGCGATCCCAGATGCTGAATCCGCGCTCAAGCCCTGCTTCGGTGTGGAATTCACGCAAGAGTCGTACGCCCAGAGAGTGAAAGGTGGCGACCAGCGGCGTGCCGCGGCCTTCGGGTATCAAATGGCGCACGCGATCACGCATCTCGCCCGCGGCTTTATTGGTAAAGGTGACCGCGAGAATCGATCGGGCCGGTATCCCCTGCTCGATCATATGTGCGATACGGTGTGTGATGGTCTTGGTCTTGCCGGCACCCGCACCAGCGACGATCAAAACGGGCCCCTCAGTGCACAGCACAGCCTCTTTTTGTTGAGGATTTAAGCCCTGTAAATAACGTGATTCTTCGGTATGCATCGGGAAACTATAGCATATTTCCGTGTGCATCTTGACAAAAACATGCTTTATGATACATTCTACTCTAGAATACCTCTGTAATCCTAAAATGAGGGTAACATGAAACTCACTTTTGTCGCCTATTTCAGCGACGGCACATCAAAAATAGTGGAATTCGAGAAGCCCCCAGGGGCACATCCGGAATCGGTTAGTGCCGCCATGGCCGCTCTTGAGGTCGCTGAGACAACCGGCAAGAGGGTGGACAGGATTGGTAGGTCAAATATCAACCCGTCCTCAAAACCGCCAGGCCCTCTTGAGGTCAATGAGAACTTAACCACGCGCGGAGACCTGTTGGAACGGTTCAAAACTGACGCTCCTCAACGATATGAAGAGTATTTGCGTCGTGTTGGTGGCTAATCAATCAATAAACCCACGTAGTCAGACTACGTGGGTTTATTCTTGCCACACTTTAGTGCCGTCGGAGTGAAATACTATGGTGCCCATGGTGCAGGTGTCGAGTGTGGGTATATTGAATGCTTCGAATGTTGCGATGGTCTCTTTGTGCGGCATGCCGTATATATTGTCGCATCCGCGCGAATACACGGCGTATTGTGGGTCGACGTATCCGACAAAAAGCGGCGAAGATGACGTCTTTGAGCCATGATGTCCCGCTTTTAAGACATTTGAATGGAGATTGGTGCCGTCCAGCGAGACGAGGTATTTTTCTATCGCCTGTGGAGCGTCGCACGAAAGCATAAATGAGGTGTTGCCGTAGACGAGTCTCGTCACGACGCACCCGGTATTGGTCTCGAGATTTGGCACGAAACGATCAGGGGAAAGCACCTCGAGATACGCACCGCCGCCGATATCAATGATCTGTCCGCGGTCTGCGGTGATCACGCTCGTCCCCTTTTGTGCACGAGCCTCGATCATTTCTTCGAGTGTGCGCCAGGTGGCGGTATCACCTTCGACACTCGATCGCACGACATACGCTACTTGGTAGCGTTCGAGCACGTCGATCAGTCCGGTGATATGGTCGGCATCGGGATGTGTAGGGATGATCACGTCGATAGATCGGTCGTACCACGGGCTCATTTTGCCGATCTCGCGCAATACTCCGGCAGTGGGGCCGCCGTCGATGAGTGCGGTGAGGCCTGAGGGCGACTCGATATAGATCGAGTCGCCCTGCCCTATATCGAGAAAAGATACTGTCAGTACGCCGTGCCGGGCTTCGCGCAGTACTGCACCCCAAACGACCACCGAGACGGCAAAAAGAGCGACTATCAAAATCCCGGTGATCCGGACGCTTCGACGCATGGTCGGCAGTATCTCACCAGATATTCAGGGCTCCAAATGCTATACTTTTGGTATTACTAAACCCTATACCCTAGTGGCTAATCCCTACCTTACGCCTATGCACTCTTACGAAGCACAAACCTTTAACATTCCCGCACTCGACGGCATTTCCCAGAAGCAGATCGACGTGCATCTGGGCCTCTATCAAGGCTATGTGAAGCACATCAACCTCCTGCGCGAGCAGATCGCCGACCTCACCAAGGCGGACCCCCAAAAATACGCTTTTGCCATCGAATCCACACGCCGCCGCATGGGATTTGAATTCAACGGCATGCGCATGCACGAATTTTATTTCCCACAGTGGGAGGGGGGTGCTACGCCCGAACCGCGCGGTTCGACGCTCGATGCGGTGCTCTCCGAAAAGTACGGTGCCTGGGAAGGATTTTTGGCACATTTCAAGGCGGTGGGCATGAGCCGCGGTTCCGGTTGGACCAGTCTCGTATGGGACGGCAAGGCCAAACAGCCACATGTGGTGTGGACGGTAGACCACGAGCTGGGTACTTTGACCGATGTACAGGTGCTTTTGGCCATGGATATGTGGGAACATGCCTATATGGTTGACTATATGCCTGCCGAAAAGGCCCATCATGTTGAAGCCTTTTTCAAAAACCTCAATTGGGGTGTTGTGGAGAACCGATTTGCGCTCGTCCAGAGGTAGGCTATCATTGAGGTATTACCATTAGTAGATATAAACGTTAATAGATTTTATGAAGATCGAAAGACTCATTCTGATTCCATTTTTTGGAAACTACCTTATCAATAATGTCGTCGCGGCGATCGCTGCTCTCTTCCCTGCTTCAGAGACGGGTGGATTGCTCACCGTGCAGTACATCATGTTTGTCGTGTTTGCAATCGTTGCGAGCGGACTTTTTGCATGGTGGTACCTCGGTGATGCCCCTCGCGCCATGCTCATGAAGTGGGGTGCGATCTTTGGCGCCGTTGGTTTCGCGGTCTCTGTCGCGACCACCTTCGTCTCCGGTGTTGCGGGCGTGATCTTGCAGACAGGATCGATCGCGCAGGCGGTGAGTGTTTTGCCTCGCTTCGTCCCCTTCCTTTGGAACTGGTCGACGCTCGTCGTCCTCGCCTACTGGGTGATCCCCGCAGTTCTCGTCGGATGGTATCTCCAGAACAAAATGAAGGCATCGTCTCCGATGATGTAATCGGATTGGAAACGAGATTTTTAGGAAAGAGCGGCCGAAGGGTCGCTCTTCTCTTTATAAGTATGTTTCCAGATTAGAAAGAGAGCCGCATATGCTCCCACAAGCCAGCCAAAACCGAAGGCTTGAATAGAGACCGAGGCAAAAGGCAATGACCCGAAGAATCGCGTGATCGTGATGATATACGAGAGGAGTAAGTAGGCCGGCAGCCCGATGATGGCGGCAAGTGTGTCAGAAAAGATACCGCCGATCGCCGCGACAAAAGAGGCAAACATCGCAAAAGGCACCGGCGCGAGTGCGAGAATGTTGGCCGGGAGCGCGACAAGACTTAGTTGGCCATTTTGATACAAAAGGAGCGGGAGGACCGTGAGTTGTGTCGCGATGGTCGAAGCGGTGACCTCGCGCAGAGCGAACGATTCCGTGAGCCATTGCATGCGCGCGGCAAATATCGGGGTGAATGCGACGAGGCCGATGGTCGCGAGTGCCGAGAGCTGAAAGCCTGGATCAAAAGCGACGATGTATGGATTCCATAATGCCATGCCGACTGCGACGGTGCCGACGGCGCGTAGCGGCAAAAATACGCGGCCATGTTGGCGGGCATAGACGGCGATCAAGGCCATGAGGCCTGCGCGCACGGCGCTCGACGCGCCTCCGGAGAGTGCTATGAAAAAGACCACGATCGATCCGCTCGTGCCGAATTGTATGATGCGCGGAAAACGCGAGAAGATATAGGCAGCCGCATTGATGACGACGGTGATGTTGTAGCCGGAGAGTACGAGCATGTGGATGAGGCTTGCGCGCTGAAAATCCGCCGATAGATCCTCTCCGATCGAGCGTTTGTCGCCGACGGTGATCCCTCCGGCAAGCCCGGCGTACGGTTCGGCCAGCGCGCGATGAAGGCCGCGTAGGTATACTTCCTTGATGCGGATCACGAGCGCGTAGCCGGCGTTGCCGGAGTTCTCCCCGATAGAATCAATGTGCGCCGAAGTGAGCTGATATGATATGCCGCTCACCGCGAGATATGCCGGGTAATTAAAGACGCGACCGAGGGTAGTATCAAAAGATTCCGGCTCGCGCAGTATTCCCGACACGACGATCTCATCGCCGTATGTGGCATGTGTATGCGGCGGCAACACGGCAAGTATGCCCGTGTGTATGGTGCTACTCCCTGCCGCAGTAGTGAGCGTATGTGCGCGGATCGAGAGGCGCGTGTTGGTCTCGCGTGCGTCGGGTTCGGCAAAGATATAGCCGGTCACGGTGACGCGCTCACCGACGTACATATGTGTAATCGGGTCGGTGGGAAGTATCGCGGCATTCATGCGCATGATCCCGCCAGCAAAGGCCAGGCATGCGATCGCGATCACGACGCCAGTGTGAAAATGCACATGATCATATAGATAGAGCACAAGTAAAAACACGCCAGTAATGGCGGCGAGAAAAAGCGCGTAGTTCGGACCGAGCGGGACAAAAGAGCGCACGAGCACGCCCGCGAGAAATCCGATGGTCGCCGACCAGAGTATCCGTGATCCCATGTGGCGGGATTATAGCAAAAGAGGCTCGCTTGAGAACAGCGAGCCCCGACAATCAATTTTCTTCTTGATCCTTTTCCCGTCCCTTATTCTGCTAATACCGACAGTACACGTGGTAGAGCACGCGGTACATGCTGAGGAACACCCCAAAAGTCCACCATACGAGATATGTTTTGGCACCTTCGGACGGGTATCCGCTCGGATTGTAGTAAGTCCCTCGCGGGCCACTTGCGCGCCATGCCTCGTATCTCCAAAACCCCTGGCCAATATACCACCATCCCGCAAGGCCGATTAAGATTGTTGTGGATGTTGCCAGGATCGCATAGTGATCTAGGGTCACTGCAAGAGCCATGACGAACAGCCCCGGTACGACATAGAAGGTAGGGTACATAAAAAGGACCCGCTCTAACAGAGTCACAGCGAGATCTTTGATTTTTTCTTTCCCCATCACCATTCTCCACCTATGTGATTCACCGACTGGTCACAGAATAGGTCAGGGGGTTTTGTTTGTCAACAACAAGCTTGCTCCTCGGCCATCTTTAATGACCTGCTTCGTCGAGAGCCTCATTCACCAATCGATCCGCCTGTTTATTTTTTTCGCGCGGGATGTGGGTAAAAATGATGCCGGGAAAGTCGGCTGCCATCATGGCGCGCACTTTTGCCCATTGCGGCTTGAGTGTCGGTTCTTTTATTTTCCAATTACCCATGAGTTGTTCGGCGACGAGCTTGCTGTCGAGACGTACTTCGATACCTTGCCCGCCGAGCCCGAGGCGCTTTGCTTCTGTAAGCACGAGCGCGACCGCTTCATACTCTGCCCAGTTGTTCGTTTGCGCTCCAAGGTATTGTTTGATCTCGGCGATCGTTTTTCCGCCTTGGATAATGACGGCTCCTGCGGCCGCGGGCCCCGGATTATTGCGGGCTCCCCCGTCGGTATAAATGATCACCTGCACCATGACTAGATCGAAGAGGTGTGAGGTGTGCGCGGGAGTTGTGTAGTGTGCGGGTGTCCACTTGTCGCTGTGGTATGTGCGAGTGTGCGATACGCATGGACGAGTGCGAGTACAGACACCGGCACTGTCAGTAAGAGTCCGATGAGTAGAGCGATCGCACCGAGGATGTTGATGGCGATGAGAGAGAGAATGAGCAAAAACAAATCGAGGCGATGTCCGCGTGTGATCTGGACGCTCTCTTTCATGGCTTCGATTGGTCCGAGATTGCGATCGATGACGAGGAGCTTTACGAAGGCGAAGAGTGTCACGAGGATCAATCCGGGGACGATAAGCAAGATGAGGCCTGCGATCACAAGAAAACTGACAAGAATTGTCGCAACCAGATATTGCCAAAAAGATTTTGGATGCCAGAGGTCACTGAGTGAAACCGTGGAGATATCATCGTGTGCGTGCAGATACAAAGCGGTAAAACCCATGTCGATCAGGGTCGACATCGCAAGTGCTACGAGAAAGATCACGAATCCCAGTACTGCCACACCGCTCTGTGCATTTTGAATTGCACTAATGATCCATGAGAGGACGAAGACCAATAGTGTCGCACCGACCAAAAACCACGGACGTTTTTTAAAAGTCTCCCACCCAAACCGCAATGCAGTACCCACTGAAAATGTATTCATACGTATAACGCTAGCACAGGGATTGGTTTAGGGAAATGAAGTATGTGGATTGTGCTGCGAGCACGGCGAGTAGCTGATAGTGAAAACTTCACGGGATATTCTTGTGCGATGGGTTATACCGCTATTGGCTCTGCACATTAAAGTCTTTCCCTGCTATGGCGAACTCTTATCAAAGGGAGCCCACTAGCGATATAAGGAACAGTCACTATGAGTGGAACGCTCCTATCGATCGGTCAGCTTGCCGAACTGCCAGTGCTTGTGCTCAAGGCATTGCCGCGCGACATGAGTCCTGTCGATACTATCACTGCCGACTACGATCAGCCTCTTACTGACATGATCGCCGCCGGTCATTACGATTGGAAGAATGACGATATTACGGCGGAGCGATTTCTGGTTACCGGTCAGGGTACCGTCCAATTGGAATGGAAGCTGGATCACTTTGATCGCAAGGTTTCTTCGGAACAGGCGGTCAGGGCGATCGAAAGGGATGGCTGGCAGCCTGCCAAGATCGAACACTTGCTTGCGTTTGGAGCGAAATACCCCGATGAGCAATGCAGATATCCAATCATTGGCCTCGGCGCGCCTGCACAGGTGTTTGGTTACCGCGGCGTACCGTCTCTCCGCGGGCGGGTTTTGTCGCGCCACCTCAGTCTCCGTTGGTGGGACGTTGATTGGTTTTGCTTCTGCCGTTTCCTGTCCGTCCGTCCCATCAAGGATTTTGGATCCTCAAGGGCTTGATCTTTCGTTCTTCGCATTGGGCCCTTGGAAACCTTGGTCCTTATTCCGGCGCATGCTTGCATGCGCCGGAAATTTTAATATGAAACTTAGGCGGCGAAAATGTCGATGACTCGAAGTACCAGTTTCACGGGTCCGCGGAAGGTGTCGCGTTCGAGGGTGGCGAGCACGTGCACGATGTCGCCCGCCTTGGGCTGATGTGTAAAATCTTCTGCCGTCTTGAAAAATTGAAATGCACGCACCGGTGCCCCGACCCCATCACTGGTCAATTGTATTTCGACATGATTGCCCTCTTTGCCGAAGGTGCGTACCGATACGACCTGTACCGTCGAAATGCGAAACACCGGCTTGGTATTGCCCATCCCAAAGGGAGAGAGAAGAGAGATGTCTCGGTGCAGCGGCCACGAGATTTCGCGTAGGGTGATGAGTGCGTCATGAGCCGCGACTTCTTTTATCGCGGGGACAGTGTCGGTCTGTAATTGTGAAACAGCCCGGGCGAGTGTCTCCGGAAGTGCGTGAACTTGCTCTTGTGAAACGGAGAATCCGCCCGATGCGGCGTGTCCGCCGCACTCCTCAAACGCTTCGCGCGCATGGGTAAAAAGATCCGCGAGACTGATGTCTCCATCCGAGCGGCACGAACCTTTTAATTTACCGTTGGCATCGCGACCCCACAGGCACACGACGCCGCCGCGATCGTTCATGATTGAATTTGCGGCGAGCCCGAGAAGTGCAGGCTTCCAATCGGGATCGCCGAGTACGACCACCCTATTTTTCGCGTTGTATCTCGCGGCGACATGCTTGCGCGCGTTCTTCACGATGCCGGCGACGACCCCTTTACGGCTTGCGTTCAAGTGTTCGAGTTGAGCGGCGAGGCGTTCCGCCTCATCGCGATCTTTTGTGGTGAGGAGTTTGAGCGCAAGGTCAGGCTCATCCATGCGTGAAGCGGCGTTCACGCGCGGCGCGATCGAGAATCCGATGTCGTCTTCAGTGAGTTCGCTCTTGCGTATGCGCGTAGCCGCACAGAGTGCGTCGATGCCAGGGCGTGCGCTGCGACGCAAGACCTTGAGACCCCAGTGCGCGAGCACGCGGTTTTCCCCGATGAGCGGGACCATGTCGGCCACTGTCGCGATCGCGACCAAATCAAGGAGCCATTTCTCCCAACCGAGGGCGACGGCGGTAAAATTTTCGAGCTCGCGTTTTTTTCCTTCGCGCAGAGTCGCCTGTACGAGCTTGAACGCGACGCCTGCGCCGCAGAGTCCGCCAAAGGGATACGGCGCGATCTTGGGATTCACGAGTGCGAGGCATGCGGGACGCGCGCCGATGATCTCGTGGTGGTCGGTGACGATCACATCGATGCCGAGTCCGTGCGCATGTGCGCAACCTTCGATCGCGACTGTACCGACGTCGACGGTGATGATCACTTTCACTCCCCGCTGACTCAGTGCGCTGATCGCATTGGTGTGGAATCCATATCCTTCACGATCACGATGTGGCAAATACACCTCCACATTTTCATATTTTATTTTTGCAAAAAAATCGGAGAGGATCGAAGCGCCGGGAATGCCGTCGCAATCGAAGTCGGCATAGATCGCGATGCGCTCGCCCCGCTCCATCGCTTTCAGGATGCGGTCGGTCGCGATTGATATGTCATTCAAGAACTCGGGCGCATGCGTATGCGCCTCGTAATCCGGCGAGAGAAAGGCGACGATGTCCGCGTCCTCAACGACCCCGCGCCTCACAAGAAGCGTGCGCACAAGTTCGGAGATTGGAGCGTTCATAGTATTCTCTGCGTGCATGCATTATACTCATTTCTATGAACGACAAGGATTGTATTTTTTGCAAAATAGTGCGCGGTGAGATCCCGAGCTTCAAGGTGTATGAAGACGACGATACACTCGCTTTTCTCGACATCCATCCGGTCGCATCCGGGCACACGCTTGTGGTGCCCAAGGTGCATGCGACGAATATTTTTGATATTTCATCGGAGAGTTGGACCGCTGTATCAGAGACCACGCGCAAGGTCGCGGTCGCGATTGAACGCGCGCTCGAAGCCGACGGCGTCAATCTCATGATGAATAATCGCGAGCACGCGGGACAGGTCGTGGAGCATCCACACATGCACCTCATCCCCCGCTTCAAGGGCGACGGCCTCAAGCTCTGGCCGCACGGTGCGTACAAAGAAGGTGAGGCGGAAAATGTGCAGGAAAAAATCCGTAGTGTCCTAATATAGAACATAAAAAACGCTCCTGTAATTTCTGCAATTGCGAAAATTACAGGAGCGTTTTTTATCCATCTATATTATTTTTTTGTTGAGGGCTTCAATCCCCGGCAGGGTCCCCTTCAGTAGATACTCCAGCATCGCTCCGCCGCCAGTCGAAAGGAAGATGTGTTCGTTCAGTTGAATATGGGCTTGCTGGATCGCGGCGACAGTGTCTCCTCCGCCGAGCACCGCTTGTGCATCGGAGCGAGCGATCATTTCCGCGACGCGATCCGTCCACGCGCCGTACCCATGATCATACATGCCAGTCGGCCCGTTCCAGAGAATGAATTTCGCGGATGCGACGAGTGGTGCAAGTAGTGCGAGCGAGTCGGGTCCCATATCGACGATGCGTTCGTCTGCAGAGACATCGCCTATCTTTTTCACATACGCCTGTTTGTCCGGACGCTCTACGGTAACATCGCTCGGTATGAGCAGTTTTGGGTGCTCGAGCACTTCGGGCCCCGGTATGCCCTCGGAAATAAGGGAGATGCCCACAGGAAGGCCGCGGGCCTTGAAAATGTCGTTGGCCAGGGCGCCGCCGACGAAGACGTGATCGTACGTCTCAAGCAGTAGCTTGATCAGCGGTTCCTTGGTCTCGAATTTTGCACCGGCGAGAATCGCAACGTTGGGCGAGATAGGTGCGCGCGCTTCCTTCAGGCGTTCGACCTCTTCGCGTACGAGGATTCCCGCATAACCAGGAATGTATTGGGGAATGCCGACGATCGAGGCGTGCGCCCGATGCACGACGGAGAACGCGTCGTCGACATAGAGATTCCCAAACGCGGCGAGCTCCTGGGCGAATTCGGGATCGTTCGCGATTTCGCGCGGATCAGTGCGCAGGTTTTCGAGCAGAAGCACGTCCCCGTTTTTCATATTACTGCGAGCATACTGCGCCTGCATCCCCAAGATATCGGGGACGTAGAAAATGGGAACATGCGCCTTGAGCGCGCGCGCAACCGATTCGTTGGTCGTCTCGGGGTCGCGGCCGATATGCGAAATCACGATCACTTTCGCGCCACGTTCGCGCAGATGGAGGATCGTTTGCGCAGCGCGTTCCACGCGGAATAGATCCGCGACGTCGCCGTGTTTATCGAGCGGCACGTCAAGTCCGGCCCGCAGAAGCACGTATTTGCCGTCGAGTTCTTCGGCCGGGACGTCGGTGATGTATTTCATCCCGTTAGAAATTTATCTGTAATGTTCATGTGTATTGTTCTTAGCGTGATTTCTAACGGGATTCATGCTTTTTCGACGGCGGAGAGGAGTCGGGTAAATCGGGCGGCGTCTGCGGATGCGCGTCCGACGAGTAGTCCCTGGACATCTCCTTCGCGCAGCATGGAGGGGGCGTTGGTTTCGTCGATTGATCCGCCGTAGAGGATCTTGGCCGCCATGCCCGGTTTACCGTAGATGTCAAAAAGCGTCTTGCGGATGAAGATCGCCATTTCGTGCATATCGTGCGGTTTCATCGCTTCGGTGGCGCCGATAGCCCAGACCGGCTCGTAAGCGATCACTATTTTGGACAATTTGGCGGCGGGGACATCGGCCAATCCGGCTTTGAGCTGTTCTTTGACGAGGGCAAGGTGTTCACCCGAGGGTCCCCTGGTCTTCTCGCCGATACAGAGGACCGGAGTCATTTTGAGGGCGAGTGCGACAGCGACCTTTTTCCGGACATCGAGATCGGTCTCCCCCATCGCGCGGCGTTCCGCATGGCCAATAATGGCCCATGAGGCGCCTGCGGCATGCGCCTGGGTGAGCGATGTTTCGCCGGTGTAGGACCCGGCGGATTCTGCGTGCGCGTTTTGTATGCCGAAAGAGATTTTCTTGCCGCGGTAGCTCGCGCGCAGTTCGTGTAAAAATATCGCCGGGGGCGCTATGACGACCGTCACTCCCTTTGCTTTGTCGGCGGCTTTTTTAGTACCTTCCAAAAGCTTTTTTGCCTCCGCAAGAGTTTGCGGGTTCATTTTCCAATTCGCGATCACGAGGGTTTTCATAAAAATGATTGTAACATGCGCAAAGTTTCTTCTGTACAAGACAGCGGGACTCGTTTATGCCGTGCTATCATTTTAAATGATGTACGCTCAAGCTATGCAGACAAGAGGAGCGCGTATGGCCGCGGGGTTTACCCTCATAGAGGTGCTCATTACGGTCTTTGTCGTCGGAGTGCTTGTCGCGCTTTATGGTGTGGGTGTGATGACCACATCGCTCACGCGCGAGGCCGCGCATCAGGACATCGCGCTTCATGCGGCAAGTCAACAGTTGGAATCTCTGAGAATGAGCGGCTATCCGGCGTTGCCCGCGAGTGGATCATTCGCGAATTCACAGGTCACGCAGCTGCCGAGCGGATCCGGAGCAATGACCATTAGTGCCCTCAATGCCAAGACCAAGCAGGTTGTCGTCACTGTCTCGTGGCAAGAAGGCTCGCGCGGCTCACGCTCTGTCTCACTCTCTACTTATATTACCGAAACAGGAGGATTGCCATGAAATATTCACTCAAAAAAGGATTTACGCTTGTAGAAATATTGATATCGACCGCGGTGGTGATTCTCATTATGCTCGTTCTCTACAATATATACACGGGATATGACGCGGTGTTTGTGATACAGCAGGCGCGCGTGGAGGTGAACGGCTCCGCGCGAGAGGTTGTCGACGAATTCAAGCACACTGCTCTACAGGCGAGTCAAGTGGTCACTTCACATGCTTTTTCCGGTGAAAACTACACTTCGGGAAGCGACGAAGTGGTCTTCAGGCTTCCCGCGATAGACGGCACCGGTGCCGCTATTGCCGGGAGGTATGACTACATCGCTTTTTTTGCGACGAGTACGAGCGTGTACAAAGTGACCGAAGCGGGAGCCGGAAGTGCACGCGGAAGTGGGACGCGACGACTCAGTGATACACTAAATACGCTTGTGTTTACCTACAACAACGTGACCTTGTCGTCCGCCACGAGCACCGAGATCGACATACAGACGCAAAAGACCGTACAAGGACAGTTGATCCAAGCGCACCTGCATGAATCTGCGCGCTTACGTAATATATGAAATATCCTACCCATACTCGTCTCACCAAATTGTCGTCGAAGCGGGCCGGCAGGCAGGGATATGTGCTCGTTATGGCGCTCGTTTTCATGGCGATATTTGTGATGGTGTTTGCCGGATTCATCAATCACATGACGCTCTATGCACGCAGCCAACATATCGCAATAGCCGACAAACAAGCAATCGCGCTGGCTGAGGCTGGTATCGACAAGGCGATCTACGAACTCAATCAAAATGCAGGCTATACGGGCGAGGTCAATACCGCGCTCGGCGCGGGGACCTTCACGACGACGGTCACAGCTGTCAATTCCAATACAAAACACGTCACGGTCGTGGGGTATGTGCCCAACAGCACCAGTCCTCGTGCGATGAGGACCATCAAGGCAGATGTTACGATCAATGCCGATGTCATCGCCTTTCAGTTCGGTGTGCAGTCGGACAACGGCGGTGTTGATCTACAAAACTCCGCTTCGGTGCGCGGCAACCTCTTTTCCAACGGTCCAATCACGGGAGCGAACAGTAATATCGTACGCGGCGATGTGATCTCGGCAGGACCATCTGGTCTCATTGACGGTATCTATGCTACCAATACGGCGCGCGCCCACACGATCACTGATTCTGATATCGATAAAGATGCGTACTATCAGTCGATCTCCGGTACGTCGATAGGTGGCACGTCGTATCTTGGCAGTGCGGATGTGGCCACGTCGTCGCTCCCGATCCCGGACACACAAGTAGAAGAATGGAAGACGGCGGCTGCGGCCGGAGGTGTGCATACGACGCCGTGTCCGTACACGATATCCTCTTCGGTCACCATCGGTCCCAAAAAGATCAATTGTGACGTCACGATCAGTGGCGGCACCGTGACTCTCGCCGGACCTCTCTGGGTGAGTGGTAACCTCACCATCAAGAACTCCCCGACGATCACCATTGATCCTTCTCTCGGAAGTCAGAGTGTGGCGATCGTCGTTGACAATGAATCAAATCGCACCACGTCGAGCAAACTCTCAATGGACAATTCGATGACGGTGGAGGGTACGGGGCAGACAGGGTCATACGTCATGTTTTTGTCACAAAATAATAGCGCCCAGAATGGGGGCAATGAGACCGCGATTGAAGTGAGCAACAGCGCGAGCGGAGACATGCTTATCTATGCAGGACACGGACGAATCGCCCTTGAGAACAACATCAACCTCAAAGAAGTCACAGGGTATCGGATCGAGGTCAAGAACTCGGCGGAGATTGTCTACGAGACCGGCCTAGGAAGTGCGCTGTTTAGCTCGGGTCCGGGCGGATCATGGGCTTATATACCCGGCACGTACTCTATTAAATAGAGGAGATTCCAACTCGGGGTTTTGCGGCGAACTAGTTGATATTTGAAGACATCTGGTAGATCGGTGTGATCATTGATACCGCGAAGAAGCCGACACCGCCGCCGATGAGAAGCATAAGGAAGGGCTCGATGATCGTCGACATGTCTTTGGTCTTGCGATCGACTTCCATTTCGTAATATACCGCGAGGCGTTTGAGCATGTCGGCAGTCGTGCCTGTCTCCTCGCCGACCGCCATCATCTCTCCGACAAAAGGAGGATAGAGGGTCTCGTTCTTTATGAATACCACCGAGAGCGCCTCTCCCTGGCCCACTGCATCACGCGCGGCACTGATGACTTCGCGGAAATAGGTGTTTTGGACGATCTCGGCCGCGATGGTGAGCGACGTCATGACGTCGACGCCGGACGAGAGGAGTGACGCGAGTGTGCGTGCGGTGCGCGCGGCATTGACCTCGCGTACGAGGCCGCCGATCACCGGAATATGCAAAATGAAGAATTCAAAAGCGCGTTTGCCCTGCTTGGTACGGAGGAGCCCGTAGATAGCACCCGCCGCCGCAGCCATCCCTGCGAGCGCAAAGATTGTGTAGTCCTTGAGTATGGTGCTGATCGCGATCACAAAACGGGTCGAGGTCGGCAGGGTGGCCTTCATCTCGGTAAAAGTGCTGGCGAGAGTCGGCACGACCTCCGTCATCATAAGAAAAGCGATACCCACCATGGCGACGAGAATGACGCTCGGATAGATGAGCGCGCCACGAATCTTTTTCTTGAGATCGTACATACGCTCCATTTGGTCGGCGACCGTCGAGAGCGATCCGGTGAGATCACCTCCCTCTTCCCCCGCCTTTACCATCGCGATGAAGACATTTGAGAAGACGTCGGGGAATTTGGAGAGTGCAGTGTTGAGGTTGTCGCCGTGTCGCACATCGGTGCCGACCTGCGACACCACGTAGGTCAGCTTGGCGTTTTTGGACTGGCGCTCGATAACGGAAAGCGCGCGGGTGAGCGCGAGGCCCGCGGAGAGCATCGCGCCGAGATTGCGCGCGAAGAGTATCCGCTCGTATTCACCGACATGTGCGACCTTGAGATTCCAGTAGGTTAAGGACAGATACTGATTTTGCCGCTCTTCTTTGATGGTGAGGAGATGGCCGCCTTCACGTCGGATCGTCTGATAGATCTCAAAGCGGTCGGTTGCTTCGGCGGTGCCGGTATAGGCTTCGCCGTTGCTCTTGGTGGCATTGTATGAGAAATGAGCCATGCGATAAGTATAACGCGCTCTAGTCGGACGAGCGCGCGGCAAATGTGTGTAAGAATATTATTCCGTGATCACGCGCATTACTTCTTCGATCGAAGTGAGGCCTTGGGCGGCCTTGAAGATGCCGTCTTCTACCATGGAAAGCATGCCTTCTTTGCGTGCTTGCTCTCCTATCGCGTCGCCGGTCGCATTTTGCATGATGAGCTCTTTGATGGTCGCGGTCACCGGGAGGACTTCGTAGATGCCGACACGGCCCGAGTAGCCAGACTTGCCCTCATTGTCCGTCGGGTGATAGAACGGAATATCTTTCCAGAGTGTGTCGGGTGCGACGGCGCGTTCTTTTTTAAGCGCTTTGAGTACGACACCGGGATCAATGAGGTGTTCGAGCTGTTCTTGCGCATCGCGTCCCAATTCGTACTTCTCTTTTTTGTTGGTGAACTTGCGCACGAGACGTTGACCAATAATGACGCGTAGGGTCGAGATCAGGAGGAATGGCTCGATACCCATGTCGAGCAAGCGGGCCACTGCACCCGCGGCGGAATTGGTGTGCAAGGTCGAGAGTACAAGGTGGCCGGTGAGTGCGGCGTTGATCGCCAAGGATGCAGTCTCTTTGTCGCGGATCTCGCCGACCATGATGATGTCGGGATCTTGGCGCACGAGTGTGCGCAGGCCATTGGCAAAAGTAAATCCGATATCAGGGCGGACCTGCGTTTGATTCACACGCGGCATTTGATATTCGATTGGGTCCTCGACCGTCGAGATATTGACGTTGGGCGTGTTGACGATATCGAGCAGCGTGTAGAGCGTCGTCGATTTACCGGCGCCGGTCGGACCTGTGGTGAGGATCATGCCGGTCGTCTTCTTCATGGCATCATGCATGTGTTCGAGCGCCGCGCCGTGGAAGCCGATCGACTCGAGCGTGAATCCCGAGATCGAATCGCGCAAGAGGCGCATGACGATCTTTTCGCCGTAGTACGTGGGTAATATCGAGACGCGAAACGCGACCTTTTCGCCGGCGTTCTCGGCGGCAAAACGCCCGTCTTGAGGAAGGCGTTTTTCGTCGAGCTTCATACTCGACAAGACCTTGATGCGCGCGGTGATCGCTGCGGCAGCGTGCTTGGGCAGAGTCATGGCATCGTGGAGAATGCCGTCGATGCGGTAGCGGATCAAAAGCGAATCCTCAAGCGGTTCGATATGGATATCGGAAGCGCCCTGTACGTTGGCATGACGCAAGAGCGTGTCGACGATGCGTACGGCGGATGCGCCTTCGGCGACCTGTTTGATATCGGCGTCCGAATCCTTTTCCAAGGTATCCGTCTCGTGTTGGATCACTTCACCGAGGTTGTCCTTGAGTGATTGTTGGTATTGTTTGAGTGCTGCTTTGATCGATGCGGCGTCGGTCAGGCGCGGTAAGACCTTGAGGCGCGTCTTTTTCTTGATGAAATCGATCGCGGCGAGATCGTCGGTATCGAGCATCGCCACCTCAAGCTCATCGCCGTGTTTGATATATCCGATGATGTTGTTGCGGCGCGCGACCGGTTCGGGGATGAGCGAGAGCGTATCGTAGTCGATGTTGATACCGACGAGCGAGACGAACGGAATGCCGAGGATGTAGGCGTAGGTGCGGCGGAGTTCATCCTCGCTGATCGCATTGCGTGCGGTGAGTACTTCCCCTACCGTGCGCCCTCCTTCTGCAGCTTCCTTTTGGGCAGTGTCGAAGTCTTTTTGTGATATGAGTCCGGCGTCGGCGAGGAAGGATTTGAGCTGCGAATCACTGATATACATGTGTCTATTATATAGTATCTCCGCGCGTCAAATTGCACGTTATCCAGATGTGCTATACACTCGCCGCAGACGAATATAGTGATGAAGGGAGAGAATCATGGAGGACGGAGTAGACATGGAACAGCTCATTTTGGGGGTCCAAGGGATCAAGGATTCTCTCGCGAGCCTCAGGGCTCAGATATCTGCATACGAAAAGGCCTTGGCCGAACGTATGCAGATGCTCGCTAAGGCGATTGAAGAGGGAGAGACGACCGGCGACGCCATGCGCGACCTCGTTATTCGTTTTCACCAAAAGGACGATGATGTCCTGACGGCCAAATATCGCGCGATCGACGAGGCCCTCAAGGGAAAGAAAGGCGAGTTTGTGCTCGTGACATTTCCGGGAAGGCGTCTTGTGAAACACGTATTTATCGGAGAGTCTGAATACGCTCATGTGACATACTATCGGTTGGGTGTACTCAAAAACGAAGGAGTCACGTGTCCCCCACGTTATCGTACAAGCGATCAAGTCGCTCCGACGATCGATGTGTCGCGATATGTCGAAGGAGAGGTTGGGCTGCTTATGAAGGGTGACCTGAGTCGACCCCTTTCTGTCGTCGAAGAAAACATCTTCAGGGAATTTTATAGCGATCATGATCCGCGTCCTCTTTATATTATCCTTCAGGAAGAAGGAAGCTGGGAGGATAAGATCATTATCGGCGATGACGCGGTCAAGCAGTGGCTTGATGAAGTGTATATGCCCGGCCTCTATAAACCTGCGGCAGACGCGCTCAGTAAGCTGATCCTTGAGCCGACCGACGATCAGTAAGGTGATTTATTACAAGAGGTGTGGGGCCGGGCTCGCTAGCGAGCCCGGCCCATTCTTTTGACTTTTCGCGACCTTAGCGTATAACGACGGCAGAGGAAAAGCCCTACGAAAACGGAGGAAAAAATGTCTGAAACATGGCCAATGCCCCAAGATGACGTGCTGTGTGCGCTTCTTAAACAGATCCGCAAATACGGCAAGAAAGAGCTTCTTTCACAGTACGAGACGTTCGAAAAGAATGGGCAGTTTCCGAATAAGGCCGTAAAGTGGCTCGCCGAGATGGGAGTCTTCGGACTCATCATTCCGGTTGAGTATGGCGGCTCAGGTATGGGCGCTGAAGCGGCGGCATACGTCGCACGCGAATTGGCATACTGGTGGCCGGGATTGCATCTGATCTGGACGGCGCACAATCTCGCCGTTGAGGTCATCATTCAAGCGGGTACGGATGAACAAAAGAGGCTTTATCTCCCGCGCATGGCAGCCGGCGAGATTGGTGCTTTTGGCCTCACCAGTCCTGCAGGAGGGTCCGACGCCCTCACGACGAATGTCGAGGCGGAATTTGATCTGCGATCAAAATGTTACAGCTTGACGGGTGATAAGTGTTTCACCACGAATCTCGAACAGGCTTCAATTATTGTCGTGACGGCGCATCATGTCGGTTTCGTGCGCAAGGATATATCGGCCTTTGTCATCGATATGAAAACGGGCTCCGTACCGACTGGATTCACGGTGAGCTCGGAGGGAGAGAAGTATGGCTTCAAGTGTGCGAGCTTCTGTCGCCTCGGCTTGAACAACGTGTCCGTGCATGAGTCTGCTCGACTTGGTAAGTCTGGGGAAGGATTCCGCTCGTTTATGCACTCGCTTGCTTTCGGACGCATCGGGATCGGGGCACAGTCGATCGGTATGAGCGAACGCATCTTCTACGAGGCGATGAAGTATTGTCGCGATCGGAAGATGTTTGGAGGTACGCTCTGGGACAAGCAGACCACCCAGCATGACTTCGCCAAAGCCCGTGCCAAGTTGTGGGTTGCGTGGCAAGGAGTCGTCGCGGCGGCACGCAAGTGCGATGCGCACAAAGACTTCAAGGCTGAGGCTTCCTACGTGAAATACGTCGCGACCGAGACAGCAAAGGAAGCCGCTCTCGCCATCACGGAAATGTTTGGGGGCCAGATTGTGCTCACTACGCACCCATACATGCAACGCCTGATAGAAATCTTGCTGACCGGCATCTATGAGGGACACAACAGAGTCCAACTGGACATCATCTCCAAATACCTCGCCAAGGAATTTGGCGAGTGAGTACAAGGGAGCCGCAAAGACGCGGCTCCCCTTTTTATTGACGACAGGGGTGCAAAAAGATAGGGTGATCGTGGAAATATGGAGTCAATCTCTTTTCTCGTTCGCGAGGAACGGTTCTTTGAAACAAAAGAAAGGAACGTACATGAATACAGACATGTTCGGCCCCCTACACATGCTCGGTTCACCCTGCGAAGAGCGCGCGAGCGCCAACGCAGATCAGATCCAATCGATAGAACAAGGGCTTCAAACGGCAGCGAAGGAGACCGTCGCACAGCGGCGTATAAAGCTTCTCGTCGATCCGGACACGTTTCTCCCGCTCGGGAGTCTCTTTGATCCCGAGCATAATCCTGAAGGTGGGACGGGTGCTATCACCGGACTGGCAAAGGTGCATGGACACTGTGTCTGTGTGATCGCATCCAATCCCGAAGTATGCAAGGGCGCATGGCTTCCCGGCCAGCCCGAGAAGATCTTGCGCATTCAAGAAGTCGCGATGATGTTGCATGTGCCGATCTTTACGCTACTGCAATGTAGCGGACTCCATCTCGGACGCCAGCATCGTGTCTATTCTGGCCGCAGAAGCGGTGGGCGCATCTTCTACAACAACGCGGAGCTTGCCAACGAGATCGGCACCCCCATTATCGCGGGAATCTTCGGCACCAATACCGCAGGTGGAGGCTACGGTGCGATATCCGCGACGAAGCGTTTCGCCCACAAGGATGCGAGTATGTCGATCGCCGGCACGGCGATCCTCAGCGGTATGAGTGCATCGAGAAACGGCTTCAGTATTGAAGACGTCGATATGCTGATCGCGGAGATCAAGAAAGCAAATACCATCCCGCCTCCCGGCAGTGCTGTGGTGCATACCGAGACAGGACTCTTCGATCACGTGTTCGACACGGAAGAAGAGGTCATTGATGCGATGCGCGGTTGTCTGACATGTCCTGTGCCACGAGCCCAGCGAGACTGGCCTGATTGGCCGGACTACGACGTGCGCGAACTGTATACCTTGCTTCCCCACGACCGCGCACGATCCTACGATATCAAAGAAGTGCTTGCGCGGATCGTCGACCGGAGTATGGCGCGCGAATACATGCCCGCGTATGGTCCCGAGGTGTATTGCGCATATGCAGACATCGACGGGTGTGCGGTCGGTATCGTCGCCAATCGACAAGGCTTTCTACCGCGCGGATACCCCGATTACGCCACCTATGACGGTATCGGGGGCAAGCTGTACCGGCAAGGACTCATCAAGATGCAAGGGTTCGTCGCGTGGTGTGGCGCGAACAAAATACCAATGGTGTGGTTGCAAGATACGACGGGGATAGATGTGGGCGACGAAGCCGAGCTCGCGGGACTCCTCGGGCTCGGCCAGGCGCTCATTGCTGCCATTGTAAAAGCGAAGATCCCTATGGCGACCGTCGAGCTCCGCAAGGCGCATGCGGCGAGTCATTATGTGCAGTGCGGTCCGATGGCCACCGCCAACGCGATGACGCTCGGTACGGCGCTCACGGAGATCATGGTCATGCATCCGCAAAGTGCGGCGATGGCTCTCTATGGCAACAAACTGCTGAAAGCGGCTTCGAGAGAAGCTCAGCAAGTGGTCATCAATGAGATGAACGCGCTGATGGCGCAGTATCGCGAGACCTCAAGTCCGCGCTACGCGGCGCAGCACGGTATTGTCGATGAAGTGGTACGGCTCACCGACATGCGCAGCTACTTATCATGGTTTGCGCAGGCGGCCCACGACGCCCTCAAGGTGTCCGAAGTGCCGGTCGAAAGTCTTTGGAATCTGCCGCCCGTATAGAGTGGACAAGGGCTACGATCTTTGAAGGAAAAAGAGCAGATGCAAAGGAGCCGCGATAGCGGCTCCTTTTTTGTTGCGTCGGTGGGGCGAAATTGCTAGTCTCCGATCAGAGCAGAAAAGGAGTCACCTATGACTACGCATGATATTCCTCCCAAGACGGTCGCACAATCAGTCGTCGACGGTTACTGTCACTTGATCTTCGGAAACGACATGAATGCCCGCAACACAGTCTTTGGTGGGCGTATCATGGAGATTGCTGATAAGCTTGCGGGCATCGTAGCTATGCGGCACAGTCAAATGGATTGTGTCACGTTGTCCGCAGATTCGTTCAGATTTCTCGGTCCCGCAATACTAGGCGAAGTCTTGATATTCAATGTCGCCATCAACCGCGCGTGGGGCACCTCTATGGAAGTAGGAGTGAAGGTGTATGCGCAAAAGACGGAAATAGCTAGCCTGCGACATATTGTGAGCGCCTATTTCACACTCGTCACCGTCAGTGTCGACGAGTGCGGTGTCCGAAAAAAACTGCCGCGCATTATCCCCGAAACCCCCGATGAGAAACGCCGTTTCGAAGAAGCCCAAGTCCGTCGCGACAGGCGCCTGCAAGAAGATCATGAGAAACGTAAAAAGTAGTGTTCCTATTCATCCCCTGCCCGAAAGGCGGGGGTTCTTTTCTCAAGGAGCTACGGCACCGAGGTGCAGAATTGAGCACAATTCTGTCATATTGAAATATCTTTATTTATACGGATTTCCATGGTTGAATACCGCCAGCTCAGTACATTCACTCGTATCAAGAGAGGAACAGACGATGAGCGAAAAATTACCACTGCTCAACTGGCCGTCGGTACCTGAGACGGCGACGTACATGTATCTCACCGGCATGCAGTCTTTGGCGCTTCCTCTGCTCGTCCAGCGCAAGCGAGACGAGCGGGCAGGCCTGAACACTGCCGGGGGTGCTTGGGGTTATACGGGTTCGCCCTTGGGCGGACTCAATGTCTCGCTTGCAGAGGCCGCAAGAGTCGGGGCCCCGCATGTCCAATCCTTCATGGCCGTCAACGAAAATTTGGCTGCGAATATCGCATGGGGATCTCAGCAATCGAAGGAATTCGGAGGCACACCCTATCATGGCATCTTTAGCGCGTGGTATGGCAAAGGCCCTGGCTTCTATCAATCGATGGACGCATTCATGCACGCCTGTGCCGCAGGAGTTTCTCCTCATGGAGGAGCGCTCGCGCTGATCGGCAACGACCCTGGAAATGAGTCATCTACGATTCCGCATCAGTCCGGGTATGCACTCATGCAGGTCGGCATGCCCTACCTCGAGCCGAGCACGCCGCAGCAAATGTTCGACTTCATGATGCTGGGGTGGGCAATGTCCCGTCACAGCGGCTCATGGGTCGGAATCAATCTGGTCTCCAATATATGCGATGCATCGGCGCGGATCTTCGTCGATCCATGCTTCAAAATCGTTGTACCGAAGATCGTTGATCTATACGATCTCCACCTGAGCCTCAAAGACAAGCCGCTTGAGTTGGAAGCCAAAATGGTGCACCGTCTCAAGCGTATAGAAGCATTCGCACATACAAACCACTTGAACATGCTTACCCATGACACAGATCATCTGCGTCTGGTAATCATGGGCGTAGGTAGGATGTACACCGAAGTCATGGAGGCCTTACGCCTACTTGGCATCGATGAGCACGCACGACAAAAACTGGGTATCGCCGTTGTCTGCATCGACATGCCGTACCCCCTATCATTCGACTCCCCTACAATGAGGCGTCTGCTGAATGCGTCATGTGTGCTTGTGGTCGAAGAAAAAGCCGATATCGTCGAAGGGCAACTCAAAAAGATGTTCTACGATGCGAGGCCAACATCACCACGTATCTTCGGGAAGAATATCCCGGGCGGTGGCGCATTGCCTTCGATTGGAGTGCTCTCGGTCGCGCAGATCGCGGATGCGATCGTGAAAGCCTGTGCACAGTGTGGCAGTCGCGATGAAGATCTCGATCGTCGGCTGAAGGAAATCATCTCGCAGGATGCGGTCGCACACGCACAGCAGTTCATAGAAGTGCAAAGGACTCCACACTTCTGTCCCGGTTGTCCTCACCCTAAGTCGACACATGTCGCCGAAGGGAAAAAAGCGTACGCGGGCATCGGATGCCACTACATGAAGGCCTTGCCACAAGACAGTCAGACCGTAGGCGTTACCCAAATGGGGGGCGAAATGGTCCCTATACTCGGGTGGATGCCCTTCTCGGATAAAAAACACATGTCCGGGAACATGGGCGACGGCACGTTTGCCCATTCCGGTTCGCTTGCTCTACGGCAGCTGGAAGCGGGATTCAAAAGACTTGGGTCAGGTAAAGGGATTACAGTCAAACTCCTCAATAATGGCGCTATTGCCATGACCGGAGGCCAAAAGTCCGAAGGCGGGCATACGACGCCGGAGCTCACGTGGATACTGTATGCCGAGGGAATGCGGCGCATCGAAATCGTTGCCGAATTTCCCGAAGCCATTTCCGTGAAGGATTGTGCGCCGGGTGTGCATATCCATCCACGCAAGAACATGCAGACAATCGAGGAATCACTGTGGGAAGTGCCCGGCGTCTCGGTCATCATCTACGATGAAGGATGTGCCGCAGAGAAACGGCGCGCCCGCAATCGCGGTCGCTTGCCGGAGCCTGATCGTGTGATAATCAATGAGCGTGTGTGCGAAGGATGCAATGATTGTGCAAAGGCGGAGTGTCTTTCTGTGGTGCAAGTGGAGACTCAATTTGGCCGAAAACGCCAGATCGATCAGCACAGTTGCAACAAAGACAAAAGTTGTGCGGAAGGATTCTGCCCGAGCTTCGTTGTCGTCAAGGGCGCGGTGCTCGCGCACCGTCGCGGTCTCGCACGCGAGCTTGCTCAAAGGGTGATACCTGAGCCCGTGTTGCCGATTCTCACCGAGCGGTCGTACGACATATCACTCATGGGGATCGGAGGGACCGGTGTCAAGACCGCAGAATGGATACTCTGCATGGCCGCGCACATCTGCGGGTTTCCAGTCTCAGGGCATTCAGGGAACGGTTTGGCTCAAAAAGGTGGGCTGGTCAGTAGTGATGTGCGTATCAATAGTAAGCACATCTCTTCGACGTGCATACCGCCGGGTCAAGCAGATGTAATGATCGGGTGTGATCTGGTGACCTCCGTAGGCTCTCAAGCACTCGCCTTGCTCAAGCGCGGGGTGAGCCGTGTCGTGATCAATCTGCACGAGACACCGACGGCGGAGTTTATATATCATCCGCAAAAAGTGTTCCCCAAGGAAAAGATGCTCGCCGCACTCACAGAGGCGGTGGGTGCGAATCATGTGCATGGTATAGAGGCAACATTCTATGTGACCGAGCTATTTGGCGATGCTATGCCGACCAACATCTTTCTTGTCGGCTTTGCGTATCAGCTTGGGCTCATCCCCATCAAGGGCGATGCAATCATTGAAGCAATCCATCTCAATGGGGCTGGTGTGGAGATGAATCTCGATGCTTTTGCCTGCGGTCGGTATGCTGCCGCTTTTCCGCAAGAGTTCGACGGTGTCGGATGGCGGTGGAAAGAGGCGTTTGAAGCAAACCGTTTGCCCGACTCGCAAGAGGAGCGTATACGGTTCTACGCGGAGGAGCTCGTCGCGTATCAAAGCCGCACATATGCCGATCAATATCTAGAGATCGTCAATGAGGCCAAGATGCTCGATGTGCGGGCAGGTACAACCGAAGGATCGCCTTTTACCGAGGCGGTCTCGAGGAACCTCTTCAAGCTCAAGGCCTATAAGGATGAGTACGAAGTAGCGCGGCTTTACACTGATGGCGCATTCGAGCGACAGCTTGAGCGCGAATTCAGTGAATACGGTACGGCGACTCACCTGCTCGCTCCCCCCATGATGGGTATCAAAAAGCGAGAGTTCGGTCCGTGGGTGCGGACATTGATGCGCGTCGTTTTGGCCAAGCTCAAGTTCTTGCGCGGGACGTGGCTGGATCCTTTCGGATACAGCGCGCACCGCAAAGAAGAGCGCGAGTTGATCCGTCAGTACGAAGCGCTTGTCGCTGAGATCGGATACGGTCTCAACGCGAAAAACCGTGACGATGCCCTTGCTCTGCTCAGTATCCCCGAAGAGATTCGAGGGTATGGGCACGTGAAACAAGCGAGCATCGAAAAGGCAAAACAAAAAGCGGAAGCGCTCCTAAAGCGCTTCCGCGAGAAGACTACATAGGTTTAACCTGTGTAGAACAAATAAGTAAAGGCGGGGAGCTTATGCTACCCCGCCTTTTTCGTATGAAAATCATGTATTGACAACAGCACTACACTTGCTACCATAGGACATATGAACACGACACTTCAAGTGCGGATCGACGAGAAGACAAAGCGTAGGGCGCAAAAAGTCTTTAAGGCTTCTGGTATCGACCTTTCGAGCGGCGTGCGTCTGCTCCTCACTCATATCGGGCGCACAGGCGAAGTGCCCCAGAGCATCTTCACCTATGACAATGCGCCGACTTCCCTCATGAAACAGCTTATGCGCGAAGCGGATCATGCGCTCAAGCATGGGAAAGTATATACCGACGTGCGTGCTATGCACCGGGAGATCATCGGCAAGAAATAATAGGGGTTTATGTACGTCGTGAAGCCCACAAGCCGATACAAAAAGTCTCTCAAACGCGTTTCTCAATACCCAAGCTTTGTCGCTGAAGAACTTGACGACGTGGTGATCAAACTCACGCAGGATGTGCCGCTGGAGCCACGATATCTCGACCATGAACTCAAGGGCGCGTACAAGGGTATTCGCGAGTGTCACATACGTGGTGATCTTCTGCTCCTCTACAAGAAACAAGATGATATGCTGATCCTGCTCCTCGTCGACATCGGTACGCACGCGTCGATATTCGAGAGATAAAAATACTTGTTTATCTCATACGGTCGTGAATTATAAACAAGTCCAATAAAATCGAGAAAAGCGGAAGCGCTCCTGAAGCGCTTCCGCGAGAAGGTCAAAATGACCTAAAAAATAAAGGCGGGGTAGCACAATGCTCCCCGCCTTTTTCATGCCTGGCTCATTTGAGCGTGAATTCACCGATTCGAACCATATATTTAATCCACGTGATTTCCGCAAATATGAGCAACAGAAATGTCACGCAAAACGCAATGCTACTCAAGGTCGCCGGCAAAATCACTTTCTTTTCGTAGTTTGGGATATGGACAGGTACCATGACCCTCCTCCTCTCAGGTTGGAACATCCCATTGTCATGATGACATGCACAGTATGTTCTTGTCAATTTTGACAATCTCCCCTATTCCAGTACACTATCCCTATTCGTTCCGGCTCTTGCCGGGCGCTTTTTTTAAAAACCTTACCAAATCTAACCCTATTGGCTAATGGCTAAACCCTAGCCCCCTATTCCTATGGCACTATTTGACCTAAAAACCTTGAATTCAGCGCTCGATGAGCTTCAGGAGGTGCGCGGTATCAGCCGCGACAGCGTGGTAGAAGCGATCGCGACGGCCCTCGCCGCCGCTTATCGCCGTGAATACGGCAAGCGCGGCCAGATCGTCCGTGCGACCTTTAATGCCGAAAACGGCGATATCGAATTCCGTCAGGCCAAGATCGTCGTCGACAATACCCTGGTCCGGAAGGAAGACGAGGAAGCGACCGACGAAAACGACCATCGCTCGCGCTTCAATCCCGATCAGCACATCATGATCGAAGACGCGCGCCGCATCAAGCGCGACGCTCAGCTCGACGAGGAGATTTCCTTCCCGCTCGAGTCACAGGAGGATTTCGGCCGTATCGCCGCCCAGGCTGCCAAGCAGGTCATCATGCAGAAGGTCCGCGAAGCGGAGCGCGCATCGATCATCTCCGAATACGGCATGCGCGAGGGCGAGATTGTCACGGGCCACGTCCAGCGCTTTGAGCGCGGTAATCTTTTTATCGACCTCGGTCGCGCGACCGCCATCCTCCCCTACGACGAACAGATCCCCGGTGAGCGTTATCGCCAGGGCGAGCGTGTACGCGCGCTCCTCTTGCGTGTCGATGAAGGTGTGCGCGGTACCTTCATCCGCCTTTCTCGCTCGCATCCGCGCTTCCTCACCAAACTTTTTGAGACCGAAGTACCCGAGATGGCGTCCGGTGTCGTCGAGGTCAAGGGTATCGTGCGTGAGCCGGGCTCCCGTGCCAAGATCGCGGTGCATTCTACCGATGAGCACGTCGACCCGGTAGGCGCACTCGTCGGCCAGCGCGGCGTGCGTGTCGCGGTGGTCACTTCCGAGCTCGGCGGCGAGAAGATCGACGTCGTCGAATGGTTTGAAGATGCTTCCGAATATGTCAAAGAATCGCTCAAGCCCGCTCAGGTACTCTCACTCGAGCTTTTTGAGGACGAGAATCGCGCGATCGTACAGGTCGCCGAGGATCAGCAGTCGCTCGCGATCGGTCGTGGTGGTCAAAATGTGCGCCTCGCGGCACGCTTGACCGGCTGGAAGATCGATATTCGTAGTGTCGGCGGCGAACACCTCGCCGAGACTGACGGCAAAGAAGCTCCCAAGGTGCAAGACGTCGAAACCATCGAGGATGTTTCTGCAAAAGAAAGCGCCTTCGATGAAACCGAAAAAGACATGGGTGCCGCAGATGCGGTAGAGGGGATAGGCGAGGAGAATCTCGATCCCCAGCCGCAAGATCGCGATGTCGTGTCCGAGGAGGCCAACGAAGAGACCGACAAGGATTCTTCGGAAGAGCCTGCTGAGGTAGAGATTGATAAGGAATAATCTCAGATAAAAAACAGTGAAACAAAAAGCGGCCGGTCCCTAGGGACCGGCCGCTTTCACATTTATTCCTCTTCAGGGATCGGAGGTAGTCCATATCTCAGCGCCATGCATTTATTCCAAAAGTAATACCGCGGCAGCTTGCTGCGCGGTCAACGAACTCCCGTATAATCAGTGAATGTCCAAGCACATCACCAAAGAACACAACAAGAGCCTGATGCTGTACCATATCGTTTGTCCCGCGAAGTATCGA